>NZ_CP027869.1:2400000-3000000 GCF_005490985.1 Curtobacterium sp. SGAir0471 | reverse complement strand
GGGTGCTGGGCCGGTGAAGCCGGGGTCGGTCTCGCCGGGGTTGGGGTTCGCGACGACCGGCTGCTGGACGGTGATGTTGCCGAAGAGCGTGTTGAAGTCGTCACCACGCGTCTGCCACGAGAACGCCGGAGCCTGACCGGAGGACACCGGCTGGAGCTTCCAGTGCACCAGGCCGTCGTCGGGGACGGTCCCCGAGGTCTGGTGGAGCGAGTTGTGCTGGTGCAGGCTGTAGAACGCACCCGGGGTGCCCTTCACCGTGACCTCGGTGCCCGACGCGTCGGTCTTCGCGTCGACGAGCTCGATGTCCTCCGCCACGATCGCCTTGCGCGGGTTGCCCGTGACCGTGACGGTCGAGGTCTGCTCCCGCAGACCGTCGAAGACGCGCACCTGGGCGGCGCGCTCCTCGCCCTCCTGCAGGTCGTGGACCTCGAAGGTGGAGCGGCCGGCGTCGTCGAAGCGCCCGTGCGCCCCGAAGCTGCCGTCCTCGGCGCCCAGCGACCAGGTCAGGCCGGGGGTGCCGGCAAGCGTCACGACGGTCGTGCCTGCGGAGCGGCCCGGGGTGGTCTCGACGACCCGCACCGGCTGCTGCACCCCGAAGCCCGGGTCGACGAGTCCGGGGTTCGGGTTGGCGACGATGGGCTGGGGTGCCGGGCCGGTGAAGCCGGGGTCGGTCTCGCCGGGGTTCGGGTTGGCGACGATGGGCTGCGGTGCCGGGCCGGTGAAGCCGGGGTCGGTCTCGCCGGGGTTCGGGTTCGCCACGACGGGCTCCGCCGTCTCGTCGCCGGGGTCGCCCGGGTCGCCGGGCTCACCCGGGTCGCCCGGGTCGCCGGGCTCACCCGGCTCGCCCGGGTCGCCGGGCTCGTCGGGGTTGCCCGGCTCCTCCGGGTCGGTCGCCTGGTCGGTCAGGACGAAGGAGCCGTGGATGCCGTGTTCCCCGTCGCCGTCGGTCGTCCAGTACACCGTCTGTCGGTCGAACAGCGAGCGAACGTGCCCGCGGATGAGCCCGTCGGCCGGGACGTCGCCCTTGATGTCGTCCTGGTAGTTGTTGCCCTCGAGCGAGTAGGACGCGTCCGGGGTCCCCCGCACCACGTAGTCGAAGCCGTCGCCGACCTTCTTCGACGAGACGAGCTCGAGCGGCTTCGCGTCCACCGGCGGACGCGGGTTGCCGACGATCTGCAGCGTCTCCACGGTCCGCTTGCCGGATCGCTCGGTCTGCACCTGCTCGGAAATCGTGTCGTAGCCCGTGCGGAGCTCGTGCGTGAAGCGACCCGACTCCGGGACCGTGCCCGACCAGTCGACCTGGTTCTTCGCGTTGCGCAGCACGTACCGGTCGCCCGGCTGCCCGGCGAAGGTCACCGCGGTGCGGTTGTGCCGCGCACCCGGGGCGGTGTCGGCCACGGTCAGCGGCTGCGGGGCCTTGCCGTCGTCCGGGTCCTCCTCGGCGAACGACTGCACCACGGCCGGTGCCGAGGTCTTCGTCTCGCCGTCCGAGGTCACCGACGCGACGACGCGGTGCTCGCCCGGCGCCAGCCAGGCGTTGCACCCGCCGCTGTCCGCGAAGACGTACGCCGGCACCTCGCACAGGACCTCGTGGGTCTCGGCGTCGAGGATGCGCAGGTCACCCGGATCGGTGTTGACCGAGAAGGACACGTTCCACTCGTCGACCTGGAAGTAGTCCGTCCCACCTTCGCTGTACGCGAGGGTGCTGTTGTTCGCCGTGTAGATGTACGGGTCGTGCGGGTACCAGAGCGATGCGTTCGCGACGTTGCACGACGCGAGCACCGCGGTACCGACGAGTGCCGACCCGAGCACGAGCTTGGCTGCGCCGCGTCGTCGGCGCTGCTTGTCCACCACGTTGTTCTCCTTGTCCGCGGCCCCTGGTGGACCGCGACGACAAGCATGACGCTGCGATATTCCGTATCCTGAATTGATTCTATGTGGTAGGCGATCGTCGGCGAGTACGGGCGGTCGTCAGGACACGCGGTCGGGGTGCGACCCGGTCCGTTCGCCGGTCTCGAGCCTGGCGATCGCCGCGAGATCGTCGTCCGTCAGCGCGAAGCCCTCCACGTCGAGGTTGGACCGGATGCGCGAGGGTGTCACGGACTTCGGCAGCACGACGACCCCCTGCTGCACGTTCCACCGCACGAGCACCTGGGCGACGCTCACGCCGTGCGACGCCGCGATGCGGGTGAGCACCGGCTCGTCGACCAGGCGACCGCGGCCGAGCGGCGACCAGGCCTCGGTCACGATGTCGTGCTGCTCGTGGAACGCGATCAGCTCGCGCTGCGGCAGCCACGGGTGTCGCTCGACCTGGTTGACGGCCGGCACCTCGCCCGTCTCGTCGAGCAGCCGCTGCAGGTGCGGCACCTGGAAGTTCGAGACGCCCACGCTCCGCGCGCGGCCCTGCTCGCGGAGCTCGACGAGCGTCCGCCACGTCTCGACGTAGCGATCGTTCGCCGCCGCCGGCCAGTGGATCAGGTAGAGGTCGACCGCGTCGAGCCCGAGCCGTTCGAGACTCGCGTCGAACGCGCGCAGGGTCGCATCGCGACCCTGGTGCTCGTTCCACACCTTCGTGGTCACGAAGACGTCGTCGCGGTCCAGCCGGGAGGCACGGATCGCCTTCCCGACGCCGCGTTCGTTGCCGTACATCTCGGCCGTGTCGACGTGGCGGTACCCGGCATCGAGGGCGACGGCGACGGCGGCCTCGGCCGCCGTGTCGTCGACCTTGTAGACGCCGAGACCGACGGCGGGGATCGCGTTGCCGTCGCGGAGGGGGATCGAGGTGACCATGTACCCATCCTGCCCAGCGCGGCGGCGGTGTGTCGCGCCTCCAGGCCGAACCTTCGCATGTCACATCAGATGTTCACAGAGGGGCTGGCAGACGATGGTCGCCGCCCGGCGGACGCCGGGTCGGAACGAAGGAGACCCCATGAAGAAGACGACCGGGATCGCGACCGCCGCCGGCATCGCGCTCGCGCTGGGTGGCACGCTGCTCGCGGCCGTGCCCGCGAACGCCGTCACGCCGACGACCGACGCGTCCACCACTGCCTCGCAGTCCATCGCCCCCGTCGGGCCGACGACGTCGTGGCGCGGTGTGTCGATCACCAAGAGCGTCGTCGAGGGCGACGAGATCGTCGTCGCGGGCAAGCTGACCGGCCTGCCGCTCGTCAACGGCGTCCGCGCCGCCGCCGGGAACGGGTACAGGACGATCGCTGCCGTCGACGCGAACGGGGAGTTCGAGATCCGCATCCCGAGCCGCGGCGACTTCGACGTGCAGGACTACACCCTGCAGTTCGGACGCAAGCTCGGCGCGAACGTGGTGCCGACCGCGGCGAGCGTGAACGACTTCGGCTGGTACGCGGTCCGCGTCTGAGGCCGCTGCGGCGCGTGAGCGGGGTGGGGACGGTCGGTCCCACCCCGCTCGCGTGTCAGCTGGGGAGTGTCACCGGCTCGGTGTCGGGAAGCGGGCTCGCGTCGCGGCCTCGCAGGTCGGGCAGCCAGCGCTTCGTCACGAGCGGCAGGACGACCCCCGCCGCTGCCATCACCGCACCGACGGTCATGCCGCCGGTCGGGCCGTTCGCGTCGATGAGGAACCCGGCGACGGCCGAACCACCGGCGGCACCGATGAGCTGACCGGTGCCCATCCAGCCGTACGCCTCGGCTGTGTCGGAGAACTTCACCGTCGCCGACACCGAGCCGAACATGACCGCGAGGGCGGGTGCGATGCCTGCGCCGGCGATCACGAGCGCCAGGCAGAGCCACCAGAAGTCGGTGCCGCCGACCGCCAGTGCGAGGCCGACGAAGACGATCGACATGCGGGCCCAGAGCGTGTTCCTCGAGATCGGCCGGTGCCCGAGCACGAGACCGCCCGCCAGTGATCCGATCGCGAACACCGCGAGGACGATGCCGGCGTTCGGGCTGCCCTCGCCGAACACGCTCGTGACGCTGGCCTCGACCGCGGAGCACGCGCCGATGAGCAGCAGGCCGGTCAGCGTGGCGACGATCACCGACGGGCGCTTCAGGACGACGCCGAACGCGCGCTTCGAGCGGGGGATGCGGACGCGGCCGAGCTCGGGGGAGGCGATGAACCACACGCCGCCCACCACCAGGAACACCATGGCGACGACGATCGCCTGGACGGTGCCGACCTGCGTCGCGACGAACGTGGTGATGACCGGGCCGGCGACCCAGATGAGCTCCTGCGCGCTGGCGTCGAGCGAGAACAGCGGGGTGAGCTGCGACGAGGTCACCATCTTGGGGTAGATGGTGCGCACCGCCGGCTGCACCGGCGGGACCGCCAGGCCGCCGAGGAACCCGACGGCGACGTAGCCCCAGAGCGGCATCGTGGCGAACGCGATCACGACCATGCTCGTCAGGGCGACCGCGCTCGTCAGGATGAGCACCGGTCGCATGCCCCAGCTGCCCATCCACCGGCTGGTGAGCGGTCCGGCGATCGCCTGGCCGATGCTCGTCGTCGCGAGGACGAGTCCGGCGGCGCCGTACGAGTGGAACACGTGCTCGACGTGCAGCAGGTAGGCGAGCGAGAGCATGCCGAACGGGAAGCGTGCGGTGAGCTGCGCTGCGATGACGCGACCGACTCCGGGGGTCTTCAGCAGGGGTCCGTAGGCGCTCACGGATCGAGCGTACCGACCGGACGGATCGTGCCGTCACCCGTCCGGGGGTGCTGTGGACGGAGTGGCTGCTCGCGGTGCCCTGTGGACGGTTCCGCGACACGCCGACGCGCCGATTCCACACATGTGGATCGGGGCTGTCCACGGGTGTGGGGAAGTGTCGGTGGTGGGGCGCACACTGGCGGAATCACGGGCTTCGCCGAACTGTTCACACTGTGGAGGGCCCTGTGGAGAACTACACGGCTGTAACACTTCCTCTAGTGGTCGGTGCGGCAGTCAGCCACTAGATGTAGTGTGGAGACATCGCAGCGGCCCCTTCCCGGACACGTCTGCGGAGCCACTTGCACCACCCGCAACACCTGGCACCAGCACCACTCCACAGCAAGCACGACACCAGCAAGAACCAGGGGAGATCATGGCCGTCACCGTCTACACCAAGCCGTCCTGCGTCCAGTGCACCGCGACGTACCGCGCGCTCGACAACAAGGGCATCCAGTACGAGGTGCTCGACGTCTCCGCCGACGAAGCAGCGCTCGAGCACGTCAAGTCGCTCGGCTACATGCAGGCTCCCGTCGTCGTGACCGACGACGACCACTGGTCGGGCTTCCGTCCCGACAAGATCGCGACGCTCAGCGCCGAACTCGCGTGAGCCGCGCGGGTCCCGTCACCGGGACCCGCGCCTCCGCCGGCCCGGAGGCACACAGCCTCCGTCGGGCCACTCCCGATCTGCTGTCCGCACCTCTCACAAGGAGCGCGCACATGAGTCGCCTCGTCTACTTCTCGAGCGTGTCCGGCTACACGGCCCGCTTCATCGAGAAGCTCGGCCGTGACGCGGACCGCATCCCGCTCTTCCCGAACGACCCGTTCCTCCACGTGGACGAGCCGTACGTGCTCGTGCTGCCCACCTACGGTGGCGGCAACGGCCAGGGCGCGGTGCCCAAGCAGGTCATCAAGTTCCTCAACGACGAACGCAACCGCTCGCTCATCCGCGGCGTGATCGTCGGGGGGAACACGAACTTCGGCGAGGCCTACGGGCTCGCCGGGGACGTCATCGCGCAGAAGTGCGGCGTCCCGCTCTTGTACCGCTTCGAACTCTTCGGAACGCCTGACGACGTGCAGGCGGTCAACTCAGGATTGGATGCATTTTGGACGCAGCAGTTGCAGACGTCGATCTGACGTCGCCGCAGACGGGGATGGACTACCACTCCCTCAACGCGATGCTCAACCTCTACGACGCGGACGGGAACATCCAGTTCGACAAGGATCGTGAGGCCGCGAAGCAGTTCTTCCTGCAGCACGTCAACCAGAACACCGTCTTCTTCCACAACCTCAAGGAGCGGCTCGACTACCTGGTCGAGAACGAGTACTACGAGGCTGCGACGATCGAGCAGTACTCGCTCGAGTTCATCCAGCGGCTCAACGACCTGGCGTACTCGAAGAAGTTCCGGTTCCAGACGTTCCTCGGTGCGTTCAAGTACTACACGAGCTACACGCTCAAGACGTTCGACGGCAAGCGCTACCTCGAGCGCTTCGAGGACCGCGTCGTGATGACCGCCCTCGGCCTGGCGCAGGGCAACGAGCAGCTCGCGATCGACCTCGTCGAGGAGATCATCGCCGGCCGCTTCCAGCCCGCGACCCCGACGTTCCTCAACACCGCGAAGGCCCAGCGCGGCGAGCTCGTCTCCTGCTTCCTCCTCCGCATCGAGGACAACATGGAGTCGATCTCGCGCGGCATCAACTCCTCGCTGCAGCTCTCGAAGCGCGGCGGCGGCGTGGCCCTGCTGCTCTCCAACATCCGCGAGGCCGGCGCCCCGATCAAGCAGATCGAGAACCAGTCCTCGGGCATCATCCCCGTGATGAAGCTGCTGGAGGACTCCTTCTCGTACGCGAACCAGCTCGGCGCGCGTCAGGGTGCAGGTGCCGTCTACCTGTCGGCCCACCACCCCGACATCATGAAGTTCCTCGACACCAAGCGCGAGAACGCCGACGAGAAGATCCGCATCAAGACGCTGTCGCTCGGCGTCGTCGTGCCGGACATCACGTTCGAGCTCGCGAAGAACAACGAGGACATGTACCTGTTCTCGCCGTACGACGTCGAGAAGGTCTACGGGATGCCCTTCGGCGACGTGCCGATCTCCGAGAACTACCGCGCGATGGTCGACGACTCGCGCATCAAGAAGACGAAGATCAAGGCGCGTGACTTCTTCACGACCATCGCCGAGATCCAGTTCGAGTCGGGCTACCCGTACATCGTGTTCGAGGACACGGTGAACAAGGCCAACCCGATCAAGGGTCGGATCAACATGTCCAACCTGTGCTCGGAGATCCTGCAGGTCAACACCCCGACGACCTTCAACGAGGACCTGTCCTACAAGGAGATCGGCAAGGACATCTCCTGCAACCTCGGCTCGCTGAACATCGCGCTGACGATGGACTCGCCGGACTTCGGCAAGACCATCGAGACCGCGATCCGCGGCCTGACCTCGGTCTCGCAGATGTCGCACATCTCGTCGGTCCGCTCGGTCGAGGACGGCAACGACAAGTCGCACGCCATCGGTCTCGGCCAGATGAACCTGCACGGGTACCTCGCTCGTGAGCGCGTCTTCTACGGCTCCGAAGAGGGCATCGACTTCACGAACATCTACTTCTACACGGTGCTGTTCCACGCCCTGCGCGCCTCGAACACCATCGCGATCGAGACGGGGGAGACGTTCGACGGCTTCCGTGACTCGAAGTACGCGTCGGGCGAGTTCTTCGACAAGTACACCGACCAGGCCTGGGTACCGGCGACCGCCCGCGTCGCGCAGCTGTTCGCCGACGCGAACATCGCGATCCCGACGCAGGACGACTGGAAGGCGCTGAAGGCGTCCATCCAGCAGTACGGCATCTACAACCAGAACCTGCAGGCCGTCCCGCCGACCGGATCTATCTCGTACATCAACCACTCGACGTCGTCGATCCACCCGATCGCGTCGAAGATCGAGATCCGCAAGGAAGGCAAGCTCGGCCGCGTCTACTACCCGGCGCCGTTCATGACGAACGACAACCTGGACTACTACCAGGACGCGTACGAGGTCGGTGCCGAGAAGATCATCGACACCTACGCCGCGGCCACGCAGCACGTCGACCAGGGTCTGTCGCTCACGCTGTTCTTCAAGGACACCGCGACCACGCGCGACATCAACAAGGCTCAGATCTACGCATGGCGCAAGGGCATCAAGACGATCTACTACATCCGTCTGCGCCAGCTCGCCCTCGAGGGCACCGAGGTCGAGGGCTGCGTCAGCTGCATGCTGTAGAGCTGCTGCTCGCTTCCTGGAGGCGCGGGGCGAACCCCGCCCCGCGCCTCCAGTCCGATCGATCGTCCTGTCCACCACCACCACCCGGAAGAAAGCCATGACCCTCACCGACCCGGTCCACGCCACGGGCAAGTCCATCCCGCTGATCAGCGCGGTCAGTGCCATCAACTGGAACCGCATCCAGGACGACAAGGACGTCGAGGTCTGGAACCGTCTGGTCAACAACTTCTGGCTGCCCGAGAAGGTGCCGCTGTCGAACGACGTGCAGTCGTGGAACACGCTGACGCCGGAGGAGCAGCAGCTCACCATGCGGGTGTTCACCGGCCTGACGCTGCTCGACACCATCCAGGGCACCGTCGGCGCGATCAGCCTGATCCCCGACGCGATCACCCCGCACGAAGAGGCCGTCTACACGAACATCGCGTTCATGGAGTCGGTGCACGCGAAGAGCTACTCGTCGATCTTCTCGACGCTCGCCTCGACGCCCGAGATCGACGACGCCTTCCGCTGGTCCACGGAGAACCCGAACCTGCAGAAGAAGGCTCAGATCGTCCTCGACTACTACACGGGTGACGACCCCCTGAAGCGCAAGGTTGCCTCGACGCTGCTCGAGTCGTTCCTGTTCTACTCCGGCTTCTACCTGCCGATGTACTGGTCCTCGCGCGCCAAGCTCACCAACACCGCCGACCTGATCCGTCTGATCATCCGCGACGAAGCCGTCCACGGGTACTACATCGGCTACAAGTTCCAGAAGGGCCTCGAGGGCGCTTCCGAGGAGCGCAAGCAGGAGATCAAGGACTACACGTTCTCGCTCCTGTTCGAGCTCTACGAGAACGAGGTGCAGTACACGCAGGACCTCTACGACGGTGTCGGGCTGACCGAGGACGTCAAGAAGTTCCTGCACTACAACGCCAACAAGGCGCTGATGAACCTGGGCTACGAGCCCATGTTCCCCAAGGAGACGACGGACGTGAACCCGGCGATCCTGTCGGCACTGTCGCCGAACGCGGACGAGAACCACGACTTCTTCTCGGGGTCGGGCTCGTCGTACGTCATCGGCAAGGCCGTCGTGACGGAGGACGAGGACTGGGACTTCTGATCCTGGTCTGACTCACGGGAACGCCCCGCTGGCTCCGGCCCGCGGGGCGTTCTCGTTCGTCGACGGCTCCACCGGGCATCGGACTCCAACGAGTACGACCCCAGCTGGGTCGCCGTCACCGCCCTCGACGGGGTACATCTCGTGCCCGACGGAGCGCGACTGGCGGTGAGCGTCGCGCTGAGTACTTCGAGGCGCCCATCGACGCCGTCCCGGTAGCCGATCGTCGATCAAGGCGATGCGTGGTCGTCAGGCATGGCCTCGCGGGACTGTGCCGAACGGTCGATGCACCGGAACGTCGTCGCCCCGTACGGTCGGGAGATGCTCCAGCGAACCGCCGTCGTCACCGCGGCCCTCCTGATCACGCTCGTCTCGGTCACCGGGTGTGCGGCCGGGCCGGGAGGCGCAGCCTCCTCCGCCGATACGGCGGCGGTCCCGCAGCTGGACCCGCAGGTCGCGTCCACGCTCGACGACGCGCTCCGCATCGTGCGGGCGAGCCCCGGTGTCGCGAGCGCGACGAACCGGATCGAGCTGCACCAGCGCTACACCGCCCTGGACGGGACGGACGTCACACCCCCTGGGCTCGACGCGTGGAACAACCGCGACGCCGGGCCGGCCGCGCCGCCCCCGATCGGCGCTGTCTCTCCGGACGACCCCGCGGTCCCTCCGATGCCCACGCCCTCGGCTCGTCCCGCACCGCCGGCCGGCGCGACCGAGTCACACTCGTTCTCGAGCGCCTTCGTGGTCATGATGGACGCGGACGCAACCCCGTCAGAAGCGGCGGCCGTCCCGGTCGCGATGGCGGAGCAGATCGCCTGGACCGGGGTCACCCTCACGCTGCAGGTGCCGGCGGGGCCGGAACATGTCCGCTCCACCGTCACCTACTCGGGCACCTTCGACCAGTGGATCCCTGACGAGACCGCCCTCGGTGTCGCGTCCGGACTGGCCACGCTCGCCGCCACGCCGGGCGTCACCGGACTCGAGGCGAGCATCCCGCAGACGATGCGCGTCGACTACGGCTCGCTGACGATCGGGGTCTCCCCGGCGGACGGCGCCACGCTCGCGCGGGTGCACGGTGTGATCGACGAGACCGCGTTCGCCGAGACGACGCTGCACGGGTCGTTCGGGAACGGGGCGAAGCCCTAGCCGGAGCCTTGACCGCACGCTCGGCCAGCGCCCTGCTCGCGGGCGCTGCCGTGTCGCAGGGGTCAGCCCTCCACCCACACGTCCGCACGCCCTCCGGACCGGCACTGCAGATCGGCTCCGAAGCGGACGTCGGTCCACTGCAGGTCGACGGGTTCTTCGTGCAGCCGGATCCCGGCTGCGTCGAACAGCGCGACCCGTCCCGGACCGTCGGGTGTGCCGTCGAGTTCCGCCACCCAGGAATCACCGCTCCGCGTCCTCGTCGATGCGCCGAACGTTGGGGTGCATGCAACCCCCGAGCACAGTGCGACGGCGTGCACCTCGCCGGACGACTCCGGGACGTGGATCGAGACGGCGTTCGGCTGGTCGTAGTCAGCGCAGACCGAGTCCGGCGTGATCGAGCAGCCCGCGAGCACTGAGGCCCCGACGCCGAGCGCCGCCGCGATCGCGAGCTTCCCGACCCTGGTGAGCATGTGTCAATCCTAGGCTCTGCTGGTGGGCGCGAGCAGATTGGGCTCCGTGCAGCCCACGCCGAAAGCCGTCGTCACCGCAGCGCTCCTCGACCTGACCGGGAAGGGGGAGCACCCCATCGTCGTCACCGCAGAGGGCGACCGCATCACCGGTACCTGGTCGATGAACCTGTCCGGGCAACCCACCGGCGACGGCGGCATCACCCTCCTCGGCAACGCGACCTGGAACTGGCACGTCACGCTCCTCGACGGAGGCCTGTACAAGGCGTCGATGAGTTCGAAGAACTGGCCGGAAGGTGGTGGCTACGCCACGTTCCGTTCCTCATGGGTGGCCGACCCGATGAAGCGGGTCCTCGCCGATCACGGCTGGCAGCGTCGGAAGAACGCGTTTGCTCGTGCGTGGGGAGCGCTGACCGGCCGGCGGTGAGGACCGCGCCACCGCTGGCTGCGGGGCGGGCCGCTGCCGCGCCTCCAGACCGGCCTGGAGGCTCGCAACCCGCGGGTTCGACGGCTCCCGTCGTTCCTGAGGTCGCGTCCCGTGCCGCCGGATCGAGCACGTCGTGTCGCCCCCGCCGGTGCCCCGGCTCCGAGCGGGTGAGCGGGTCAGACGACTACCTGCGGCTCCTGCTGCGCCTCCAAGCCGCTCCGTCCAGGAAGTGGAAGTGCGCGCCGAACTCGTTCGGACGATCCGTCGGGTCGACCCGCTCGACGGCGAACACGACCCCGTGCAGCAGGAACGTCCCCGCCGTGAGCTCGTCGAACGTCTCGGCTCCGAACGGCATCCCGTCGCTGATGCCGTACGAGAGCGAGCCGTCGGGCCAGGCCCGCAGCGTGTCGAAGTCCCAGAAGTCGACGTGCCACTCGCCGACGAGACGGGGACGGACCCAGCGCTGGTTCCACCACGGCCCCTCCACGTCGTACGCGTGGTCGGGGCGGACGGACAGGTACCCCGCGAGATCGCCCGGGTGATCCGGCAGGTGCAGCAGGTAGAGACCCGCTTCGACGCGCGTCGGCAGCGGAGGCGGGGACTCCTTGTGCGGCCGGAACACCATGCGCACACCGTAGCCGCCGGCTGGAGGCGTACGCGTCATCGGCCTGTTGAGACCGGCTCCGGGATGGGAGGATCGCGCCGTGCCCCTCCGTGATCTCGCGATGCTCGACGACGCGACGTTCGACATCTCCGACGTGCGGGTGACCGACGGGTGCGTCGTCCTGCACGGGTCGGTGGTCGAACGCGGCACGAGCGTCGGGACGGCCCGTCTGCCCGTCACGCTCACGGTCCCCGACGCGGTCGACGTCACCGTGGACCTCGCGGGCGGCACCGGGGACCTCGTGCTCGACCGCGTCGAGGTGACCCCGACGACCGTGACGCTCGTCGGCGTCGTCCCCGCCCGGGTCGTCGTGACGACGTCGGTGCAGAGCCAGGCGCTGCTCGAGGTGGGGTCGACACCGATCGCGGTGCGTCGCTGGGGGCGCTGGCGGTCCTGGGAGACGGGCGCACCGGTGGTCCTCGACCACCGGGCCGTCGTCGAGCGGCTGCGGACCACGACCTGTCCGGAGTGCGGGCACCCGTGGTCCGAACACTCGATCGACCCGGACGAATCGCTGACGATGTGCAGCGAGTGCGCGTACGAGCACGACCACGGGCAGACGCCCCCGGGTGCGACGGTCTGCTTCGCGCGGGTCCCTCGCGCACTGGTCGAGCCTCGGTCAGCGTCCGCGCGGACCTCTCTGAGCGACGGACCGCCGGTCGATCGGGGAGGGTCCGTGGCGTCGAGCACCGGCGGGTTCTTCCGTCCGACGATCTCGAGCCTGCGGGAAGCGAGTGCAGCCCTCGCGTTCGGGATGGTCTCGACCGACGAGGTGAGTGCACTCGCGGCCGAGCTCCTGGCAGCGGGACACGACGGTGAGTCGCTCGTCGCACTCGCTTCCCTGTACTCCGGGGCCGCCACTGCCGACGCCCTCGACCTCGGTCGGGCGGCACTCGTCGAAGCCGGTGTGCGGCCAGTGGGCCTCACGGGTAACGAGGTGCCGCTCCTCGCGCTGCGTGTCGCGTGTCACCGCTTCCTCCTCGGGTACTGGACGCTCCGCACCTTCTCGTCCTGGGTGCACCGCGAGATCGGCCACGAAGGGCCTGAGGCGGCACAACAGCTCGCACTGGTCGACGACGAGCTCGACGAGCTCGACGAGCTCGACCATCGACACATCGCGGTCGGTCCGTCGTTTCGTCGAGCGATCGAGCGAATCGCCGTCGAGTACATCGGACTGACCGAAGACGTGGCGAATCCGTCGTCGTCCTGACCGTCGACACCAAGCCAGGCCGACGCGTGGATCAGACGATGCTGCCGCCGTCGACGAGGAGCTCGCTGCCGGTCATCCCCGAGCTCTGGTCGGGCACGAGGAAGAGCACCGTTACGGCGACCTCCTCCGGATGCCGCGCGGAGCGAGCTCGGCCGCCCGCGCTCGGATCAGCTCCGCGATCGTCGCCTTCGCGTTGCCCCGTGCAGACCGAACGACGGCTGTGGCGCGCGTCCCCGGTTGCTCCTGGAGCCTCACCCGCACTGGGTCAGGCTCGTGACCAGGTTGATGGCCACCGCGACCACGAAGGTGCCGAAGAAGTAGGACAGCAGCGCGTGCCCCATCGCGACGCGACGCGAGGGGGTCGAAGACTTCGTGATGCTGCTCGCGCTGTAGGACATCCCGATGGAGAAGGCCGTGAACGCGAAGTCGCTGGACGCGGGGTCCTCGTCCTGGTCGAAGTCGAAACGGTGCCGGTCGTCGAGGTAGTACATCCGCGCGTACTCGAAGGCGTAGACCGTGTTGACGAGTGCCCAGGCGCCCACGACCCCGACGACCGCGAGGATCGCTGCCGCCGTCGAGAGCCGGGGAGGAGGCGTGGTCGACGTGGGACGGAAGTCTGTCCCACAGTCCGGCCGATGTACCGGGGTGACCCCGCGACGACGCGAGCGGTGGGACGGGCGGCGGCCGCGCCTCCACTCCGGGTCTGGAGGCGCGCATCCCGCGGGCGCGACGGCGCCCGCCCGTCAGGTGGTCGCGTGGTGGGCCGCCGACGCGAGCCACCCGTACAGCAGGAGTGCGATCACGGCGCCGGGGACCATCGCGATGATCGCGACGGGGACAGCCCACAGCTGGTGCACCCAGGGGTGTCCGCCCGGCTTCGTGGCTGCCATCGCGGCGAACGACGACGCAGACACCAGCACGGCCCATGCTGCCGTCATGCTGACGATCGGGAGGAAGTTCCACCCTCCGACGAGCAGTGCTTCGGCAAGCGAGAGGAGGAACATCGCCGGTGCGACGACGAAGCCGGTCCTCGCGACGATGCGGAAGGCCTTCCGGGGGCTGTTCATCTGGGCGATGGTGCGCTGGTCGTCCATGGATGTCCTCGGTCAGTACTGCCCGGTGAGGAGGGCGACGAGGGAGCCGAAGGCGACGAGTTCGGCGACGCTCAGGACGGCACCGGCGATGCCTATCGCGGCACCGCTCGTGGCATCCCGCCGCTGTCGCTTCCGGTCACGGACGCCGGTGACGACGGCGCAGATGGCGAAGACGACGGCGGCGAGGACCCATAGCTGCAGCATCAGCGCCACGTACGCCATGAAAGCGGCCTGCAGCAGGACGTACAGGGCCACGCTGACGACGATCGTGGCTGGTCCGGACACGGCGAGCCACCCCAGCTGCCAAGCCGTCGATCGTTCCCGAACGTCGTCGCTCATCTGGTTCCCCCTGCAGATCAGGCTACCGTCGCCGAGCGGACGAACCACTGTCCGGTCCGTGCTGCTCCATCGAGCGCTCGCTTCAGCGGACGTGCTCCCACGACGACAGCGCCGTCCAGTCCTGTGGGTCGAAGGTGAAGGAACTCCCCATCGCGGGTTGATCGAGTGCGCGGCTGATGCGCTCGCCTTGGAGGCTCGCCAGCAGGAGGGCGCCGACCCCGCCGTGGGCGATGAACGCGACGCTCCGATCGGGGGTCTCTGCCGCGATGCGTCGGACCGCGCGCTCGACGCGGCTCTGGGCATCGACCGCTCGTTCCCAGCCACGGATCGACCGATGCGGTTCGGCGAAGAACGCATCGACGGTCGGTTCGAACTCGCTCGGGTCGAGGTAGCCGGTCGCGCTGCGGTCCATCTCGCCGAGGTCCTCGTCGACCTCGTACGCCGTGCTCCACTGCCCGGCGATGACCTCCGCGGTGTCCAGGGCCTTCCGCTCGCTGCTGCTGACGACGCGGAGGGGCTGGGGGAGCAGCGCCGCGATGCGAGCCGCACGGCCACGTCCGACCGCCGACAGACCCCAGTCCTGGATGCGGACGGCCGGTTCGACGGTCACCTCGGGATGGGACACCCACGTGCACAGCATCGTTCGACCGTACCGACACCCTTGGTGGTCGGACACGCATCGGGGAGCCAAGGGTGGTTCGGTGACTCCGCCGCCGGAGCCACCGAACCATCAGATCATCAGCGCCGAGCGACTGCCGACGCGCCCTCGATGATGGTCGCACCCGGGTGGTCCTCGCGATACCGACGAACGTCGCGCGCATCGAGGTCAACGCCGCGGAGGTCGACGGAGACGGCGCCGAGGGTGCTGGGACCGGACGCTGCGAACCACAAAGTTGCAAGCGCCAGCATTCCAGCTGTGGCGACGCCGAACATCGCGAAGGCACCCAGTGCCGCAAGTACTCCTGCGACGGTCACGAGAGCGCGGGTCCTCGTCGTCATGAGAAGCACTTCTGCTTCACAGCGGCGATTCCGAGGAGCTCGGCTCCGAGTGCAGCCGCGGCACCTCCGAGTGCCTGGATCTTCTCCCACTTGAAGGTTGCTCCCCAGAACAACTGCACTGCCTTGGAGACGCCGCCGAGGCTGTTGATCAGTCGCTTGATCTTGAGGATCTTGGCCGCGGGGATCGCAGTCGACGCGATCAGCCACGCGATGGCTCCGGCGCAGCCGAGGATGTCCGCACGACTGCCGGAGAGTAGTTCGGGGTGGTTCTCGCGGAGCCACTCGTGGGTCGCCGCGTCCCCTGCGGCAAGGACGGAATCTGGGATCTGCTCGATCAGGGCGAGGCCTTGCTCGAGGTCGGCTGCCTGGATGTCGAGTTCCTGCGTGCGGGTGATTGCTCCCGAGACCGTGCTCTTTTCCGTAGCGTTCGCCGGAGGCGCAGCGAGCATGGTCGCGCACAGCCCTGCCGCGATCGTCAGCGTGAGGGAGAGCGTGATGGTGGTCTTGTTGGTGAAGGTCGTCACTGTCTTGCCTTTCGTCCTCGGCGCCCCTCGCCGAGGTCTGATCAGCGTGCCCGACCGGGCTCTGAAGATCAAACGTGGTATACCGGACATCTGTCATGAATCAGGAGCGTGACGTCGAACGCGTCAACGGCCTCAGCTGACCGCCGTACGGAGGTTCCCGTGGGGCACGTCCGCGGTGTTCCAACGGAACAGCACGAGGTGCCAGAGGCCCGGGCGCTTCCTCGACGGGTCGATCAGTCCGTCGGCGCCGAGCGCCACGAGGCGGTCTCGAACGAGCCACGAGGTCGGCACACTGCCGTCGGCGACGACCTGCTGCCAGGGGGCCCGTCGCGTCCTCGAGGTCGACCCCGGCCGCCGAACGAGCGGCCGCGTCACGAAGGCCGAAGATCCGAGAAGTCACTACGTCGACCTCGACGATCACCGGCTCCGTTGAGCGCGTGTCCGAGTGCGCCACCAGCGCTGCCTCCACGCCTTCGACGGACGAGCTGAGGTACAGCGTGGGCTCATCCGCGCGTGAGTACTGGCCTGCGGCTCGTGATCCTGTGATGGCGAACGCGCGGAAGCGTGGGTCCACCGCGCGGAAGAAGGTGCCGCGCACCTGCGGCGCGAAGATGTCTCGGTCGTCGCTCAGGACAACATCCTGGCGCTGCTCACGCCGGCGGCGTCGTTCCCGCGCCCTCGGTGTCGTCCGCACCGGCAGGGCCGGTACCGGCCTGGTCGAGGTTCTCGTGCGGGTCGCCCATGTCGCCGGTCACCTTGCCCGCAGGTGACAATCCGAAGTGCTTGCGGACGGCGTTCGCCTCGGTGGCGGTCAAGGAGTTCCCCGCCGCGGCGGGGGAGGGCGCCGCCTTGATCGCGCTCTTCGTGTAGCCGACGTGCAGGTCGGTGCCGTCGAAGGTGGCGTCCTCGACCGGAACGAGCGCGGTGTGACTGCCGAGGAGCCCTGTCGCGACGCTGACGAACGCAGCACTGCCGTCCTCGGCGGAGGGGAACACCTGCGCGACCTTGCCGGCGGTAGCGCCGTCGCGGTCCTTGACGGTCGCGTTCTCGACCTCGTGGATCTTGTTCTTGGTGATCATGGGTGCAGTCAACGCCCCGCTCTGGAGCGCTGCACGAGAGCGACGATCGTGGGAAGGTGGTCGCGGGACATCGATCTGGGGGACTGTCGCATGGGACTCGCTCGGCGGAAGGTCGTCACCGTCCTGCGGTCGGCAGGAGCGGTGTTGTTCGCTGTGGCCGTCCTCACCGGCTGCAGTGGCGGCATCGGGAAGAGCCCGGAGCAGGCGAAGCAGTCCGTCGTGACGTTCGTCGAGGGGTCGACCGACGTGGTGGGGGACGGCTGGGAGATCGGTGAGGGCCCTCGGCTCGGGAAGTGCGGAGTCGGCCTGGGACAAGGGGGCGTGCAGTACGTCTACGCGAAGGTCCGCTCTGCAAGCGCTGATCCAAAGGCCGACGTCGCGGTGGTGGAGCGGCACTGGAAAGACCTCGGGGTGACGACCGAGCGGTACCAGACCGGCGGCGAGGACCCGATCCTCGGCGTTCGGGGCAGGGGCGGCCCGGTGGAGTCGTCCGACTTCCGCGCCGATCCTCGCGGCTACACGATCGACGGCAGCTCGCTGTGCGTCCCGGGTGCCTTCGACAAGATGAGCCTCGAGGGCCAGGAATGACTTTGGCGACCTGATCGCCGGGATCGACCCGCGCCTCCAGGCCGGACCGAGATGAGCACCGGACGGACGGCGCGCCCCGTGGCCGAGGCGAGCCGTCCGTCGTGGCGGGGGTCTACCGCGCTGCCGGCACCGCGACGTGCGCGAGCTCGGCCCGCACGATGTCCGCTCCGGCGGACAGCGCGCCGAGCTTCTGCAGGGCCGCCCCGCGCGCCAGCGGCGCCATGCCGCAGTTCGTGCTCGGGATGAGCTTGTCCGCATCGACGTGCTCGAGCGCCCGGCGCAGCACCTCGGCGACCTCCTCCGGCGTCTCGACCTGCTCGGTTGCGACGTCGATCGCCCCGAGCATGACCTTCTTGCCGCGGATGAGCTCGACGAGCTCGAGCGGCACGTGGGAGTGGATGCACTCGAGGGAGACGATGTCGATCGACGACTGCTGCAGGAGTGGGAAGGACTGCTCGTACTGCCGCCACTCGGCGCCGAGGGTCTCCTTCCACCTGTTGTTCGCCTCGATGCCGTAGCCGTAGCAGATGTGCACGACGGTCTCGGCGCGCAGGCCCTCGGCAGCGCGCTCGAGTGCGGCGACGCCCCAGTCCTGCACCTCGTCGTGGAAGACGGTGAACGCGGGCTCGTCGAACTGGATGACGTCGACGCCGGCGTCCTGCAGCTCGAGGGCCTCCTGGTTGAGGATCGTGGCGAACTCCCACGCCAGCTTCTCGCGGCTCTTGTAGTGCTGGTCGGACAGGGTGTCGATCATGGTCATCGGGCCAGGGAGCGCCCACTTGATCGGCCGATCGGTCTGGGCACGGAGGAACTTCGCGTCCTCGACGAACACCGACCTCGGGCGGCTCACCGCGCCGACGACGGTCGGGACCGCGGCGTCGTAGCGGTCGCGGATGCGCACGGTCTCCTTGCGCTCCTGGTCGATGCCGTCGAGGTGCTCGATGAAGGTCGTGACGAAGTGCTGGCGGGTCTGCTCGCCGTCGCTCACGATGTCGATGCCGTGGCGCTCCTGCTCGTGGACGGCGGAGCGGAGGGCGTCCTGCTTGCCCTCGACCAGCGCGTCACCCTCGAGCAGCCACGGCGACCAGAGTCGCTCGGGCTCGGCGAGCCAGGAGGGCTTCGGCAGGCTGCCGACGATCGAGGTGGGGAGGAGCGTGCTCATGTGCGTGGAGGTCCAGTCGGTCAGTGGGTGAGGGCGGCGGGTGCGGCCTGGTCGGCGAAGGCAGTCTGCTCGGCGAGCCAGCGGTCGAGGAAGTCGCGGTGCGGTGTGACGAGGTGCTCCTCGGTCCAGCGGCCCTGCGTCACGCCGAGACGGCTGCGCTCCTCGCGGTCGTAGGCGATGCCGGTCGACGACCAGTCGTCGTGCTCGAGCGTCGGGCGGAACGTGCTCGACGCGGTCGCGTCCGCGTTGTAGATCTCCGGGCGGTAGATCTTCTGGAACGTCTCCATCGTGCTGATCGTGCCGACCAGCTGGAGGTCCGAGTAGTCGTTCACGACGTCGCCTCGCGAGTAGAAGGCGAGGGGTGCCTTCGACCCGAGCGGCATGAAGTACCGGACCTGCATGCCCATCCGGCCGAAGTAGTCGTCGGTGAGCGAGGAGTGCTCGTGCGCGTACTCCGCGCCGAGGACGGGGTGGACGAAGCCGGTCTGCCGGTAGGTCTGGCTCGTCGAGACGCTGATGCAGACGACGGGTTCCGCGTCGAACTGCGCCCGGAAGGCGTCGGACCGCAGGAAGTGCTGGAAGAGCTGCCCGTGCAATTCCCCGAAGTCAGCGGGGAGCGAGGGTGCCGACGGCAGCCGGACGGCGAAGTCGTGGTCGCGGAGGTACGACGAGAAGTTGTTGCCGACGATGCCCTGGTGGCGCTCGCCGGAGTGCTGATCGACGATCGTGACGTCGAGGACCTCGATCAGCGGGAAGCGCTCGACCCGTCCGCCGTCCTCGAACTGCATCGTGACCGACACGATGTCGAGCTCGACCCGCCAGCGGTCACCGTCCGGGTCTCCGGCGAGGTCGTTGCAGCGGCCGTCGATCAGCGCAAGGGCGTTCCGGAGGTTCTGCTGGCGGTGCTCACCACGCGCCAGGTTCGCGAAGTTCGTCGTCAGGCGGGAGCTCTCGGCGGGGGAGTAGTCCTCGTCGAAGCGCGTCCTGCTGATGCTGAAGGTGATGTCGTTCGCCATGGTCCGCAGTCCGGTCGTCGAGCGCCCGCGGGCACTGTGGGAAGAGTCCTCCGATCATGACGGGAGGCGCGGGTCATCAGGTAATACCGAGACGCTATGCAGTTGCATAGCCTGTACCTATGGCTCGCGTCGCGAACGACATCACCCTGCAGCAGCTGCGGTACTTCATCGAGGTCGCCTCCGAAGGGTCGATCAGCGCGGCGGCGGATCTGCTCTACGTCTCGCAGCCGACCATGTCGGCCGCGATGAAGGACCTGGAGGCACGCATCGGCCGGCCCCTCTTCACCCGCTCGGCGCGTGGGGTCGTGCTCACCGTCGACGGGGTCGAGTTCCTCGGGTACGCCCGGCAGGTCGTCGAACAGGTCTCGCTGTTGGAGCAGCGGTACGTCGGACGGCAGGCGTCGCGTCGGCTGCTCGGGGTGTCCGCGCAGCACTACTCGTTCGCGGTCGAGGCCTTCGTCCGGATGGTCGAGGGCGCCGACGCCGACCAGTACGAGTTCTCACTCCGCGAGACCCGCACGTGGGACATCATCGAGGACGTCCGGACGCTGCGGAGCGAGCTCGGGATCCTGTACCGCAACGACTTCAACCGACAGGTCCTCGGCAAGCTGATGCGGGACGCCGGAGTGGTGTTCACGCCGCTGTTCGTCGCGCAGCCGCACGTCTTCGTCGCCCGGCGGAACCCGCTGGCCTCCCAGGATCGGGCGACGCTCGACGACCTCGCCGAGCTGCCGCGGCTGACGTTCGACCAGGGCGCGAACAACTCCTTCTACCTGGCCGAGGAGATCCTGTCGACGATGTCGAGCAAGCGGGAGATCCGGGTGTCGGACCGGGCGACGATCTTCAACCTGATGATCGGTCTGGGCGGGTACACGATCTCGACCGGGCTCATCAGCGACGACCTCGACCCGGAGATCGTCGCCATCCCGCTCGACGTCGACGAGCAGATCGAGATCGGGTGGATCGCGCATTCGTCGGTGCCCCTGACCGAGCAGGCGCAGACGTACCTGGAGGAGTTGCGGGCGGTCGTCGTCAGCTACGGGGTCGAGCCGCTGGGCTGAACCCGCGCGGCCGGCGTGGTCAGCGCGCCCCTCGGCTCGACCGTCGTCGCCGCCGCACTACGTGGCCGACCAACGCGATCGCGCCCAGCACCACCCCCGCGGCCCCGAGCAGCTGCCCGAGGACGAACGCCCCTGCGGCGCCGAAGTCGAAGTCGCCCGGCGTCGGCTCGAGCAGCTGGTGCGACCCCACGACGAGGAGCACGAAGCCACCAGCCAACAGAGCGGTGCTCACCACGTGGAGCGTGCGCATCGGATCGGTCTCCGTCCTCGGTTCGTCACCCGTCGGCCGAGCGTACCGCGGCCGGCCGTGCCCCCGAGCACGGAGGCAGAGCGCCTCTTGACTACGTAGTCACGATCGTGGTTGTCTTGCTCCCACACCCGCTCGACGGGTGCCGACCCGACGCAGCGAAGGAGCTGGCGCATGAGTGACACCGCCCCCGTGCGCCGCCTCCGCCCCGCGTCGATGACCGACGTCGCTGCCCTCGCCGGCGTCTCGCAGAAGACCGTCTCCCGCGTGGTCAACGGCGAACCCCACGTCACCGACGCCGTCCGCACCAGGGTCGAGGCCGCCATCGCCGAGCTCGGCTTCCGCCCGAACGCCGCCGCACGGTCACTGAAGTCCCAGCGCTCCCGCCGCGTCGGCCTCATCACGATCGGCACCGACCTCTACGGCCCGACGGCGATGCTGACCGGCGTCGAGCACGCCTGCCGCTCGAACGGCTACGCCCTGTCGATCGTGCGCACGGTGACGGCGTCCGCAGCCGAGCTCCAGCCCGCGGTCGACTCCCTCGTCGAGCAGGGCGTCGAGGCGATCGTGCTCTCCGAGCCGGTGGAGAACCAGATGGACCAGCTCCGGATGCCCCCGGGTGCCACGATCCTGACGCTCGGCCCGCCCGACGTCGCCGACCGCGAGAACACCCTGGCCGTCGGGCTCGACGAGAGCGGGGCCGCGTTCGCCGCGACGGACCACCTGCTGGCGCTCGGGCACGAGACCGTGTGGCACATCGCCGGCCCGGCGAACTGGACCTCGAGTGTCCGCCGGGAGCAGGGCTGGCGCGCCGCCCTGCGGGACGCCGGGGTCGCCGAGCACGCGCCCGTCGAGGGGGACTGGTCGCCGCAGAGCGGCCACGACGCGATGCGTGCGCTGCTCACCCGCCCGGACGTCACCGCGGTCTTCGTCGCGAACGACCAGATGGCGGTCGGCGCGATGCACGCCATCCAGCAGGCTGGTCTCTCGGTGCCGCAGGACGTCAGCATCGTCGGCTTCGACGACATGCCGATCGCCGCGTTCCTCCCGACGCCGCTGACCACCATCCGTCAGGACTTCGCCGAGTCGACCCGACTCGCGATGCACCGCCTCTTCCGCACCCTCGACGGCCACCCGCCCGCCGAGCGGCACCGGATGCTCCCGGGACAGCTGATCACGCGCGCCACCAGCGCGCCGCCGTCTCCGATGCGGCGTCACCTCCGCCCCACCGACTGACCCCGGACGGGAGGCGCGGCTCGCGTCCGTCCCGTGCGTGAGCGCTCACACGCGCTCGCCACCCACCCACCGGCCACCCGACGACGACGTCAGGAGTCAACACGTGACCCCAGTACCAACGCGACCTCCCGGAACGGCGGAGGCCGTGCCTCCCGGCCGTGGCGGCCACCGAGCACCCAGCCGACGCGACCTGCTCCGCTGGGGTGCAGCCGCCGGCGGTGCCTTCGCACTGAGCGGGCTGCTCGCCGCCTGCTCACCGCAGTCCACCGCCGCGGTCCGCTCGGGCCGGGCCGACCTGTCCTTCTGGACCCACGACCCCGGCTACGAGAAGTTCTTCACCCAGGCGCTCCCGGTCGCCGACCGGAGGTCCCGCTTTGACTACGCCCTCGACATCACCACCATCGCGGCGGCGGACATCCCGACGAAGCTCATCGCGCAGGCGGTCGCGGGGACGGGGACGCCGGACGTGGCCGGCCTCGAGATCGGCGCGTTCTGCCGCATGCTCCGCGGCGACATTGCGAAGGAGCTCCTGAGCGACCTGTCGTCCTCGGTCGCGTCGAAGCGGAACGACCTGATCAGCGCCCGTCTGACGCCGTTCTCGAAGGACGGGCGGCTGTACGCACTCGACTCGGACACCCCGCTGTGCGTCTACTACCACCGCGCCGACCGCTTCCGCGAGCTCGGGATCCCCGACGACCTTGCGACGTGGGAGGAGACGATGTCGGTCGGTGCGAAGCTGCACGAGAGCAAGGGCGTCTCGCTGCACGCGGTCGCCGTCACCGACCCCGGCGGCACGCTGCAGAGCTACCAGATCCTGCTGCTCCAGCGCGGCGGCGACCTGTACGACGAGTCCGGCGACATCGCGATCCAGACGCCCGAGGCCGAGCGCACCCTGCAGTTCCTGGTCGACGGCGTGCAGTCCGGAGCGATCGCCACGGTCGCCGACATGTACGGGCCGAGCCTGCAGTCCGGGCTCAAGGGCGGGACGATCCTGGCCGTCGACATGCCCTCCTGGTACGCGAGCTACGGCATCAAGCCGAACGTGCCCGAGCAAGCGGGGAAGTGGCGGGTCCGCAACCTGCCGCGGTTCGCCGGCGGCGGGAGCACGACGAGCGTCGGCGGCGGGACCGGCTTCGCGGTGCTCCGCGACAAGCCCCTCACGCAGGCCGGCATCGACCTCGTGCTCGCCGCCTACCTCGACCCCGACCAGCAGGTGAAGCGGTACGAGGACCTCGGGTACCTGCCGACGCTCCGCTCCGTGTACGACGACCCGAGGCTCGCGGCACTGAGCGACCCGTACTTCGGCGGGCAGCAGCTGTTCGGCGTCTACAAGTCGGTCGTCGACGAGGTGCCCTCGCAGCACCAGAGCGCGAACGCCGCGATCCTGCAGACCGTGCTGAGCGGCTACCTCATCAAGGCCTACAAGGGCCAGATCTCCCCGAAGCAGGCGCTCGACGCCGCTGCGGCCGACTTCCGCGGTCAGACCCGCGCCTGAGGAGGACGACCTTGTCCACATCCACCGCCACCGGTATCCCGGTGTCCGCCTCGCCCGCAGCAGCCGACCCACCGGGCAGGCGGCGCCGCCTCAACACGAACGGCGGCAGTGCCCCGTACCTGTTCATCGCGCCGTTCTACGTGCTGTACGCCCTGTTCATGATCGTGCCGGTCCTCGCTGCCGTGTACCTGTCGCTCACCGAGTGGGTGGGCCTCGGGACGCCGAACTGGATCGGGTTCCGGAACTACGCGAACCTGTTCCGGGACACGAGCTTCGGCACGGCTCTGGTGAACTCGCTGATCTACACGCTCGTCGCCGTGTTCGTCATCGTGCCCGTCTCGCTGCTCGTCGCGCAGGCGCTCAACGCCAAGGGGCTCCGAGCGCGTGACCTGTTCCGCGTGACGTTCTTCATCCCGATGGTGCTGTCGCCGATCGTCATCGCGCTCATCTACAGCCTGGTGTTCGACACGAACTACGGCCTGCTGAACGCCACGCTCAAGGCGCTGTTCGGGCTGCCCGACACCGATTGGCTGGGCGACCCCGTGCTCGCCAAGGTCGCTATCGGCTTCGTGCTCCTCTGGCGCACCGTCGGGTACCTGACGATCTTCTTCCTCGCCGCGCTGCAGAACGTCTCGCCGGAGCAGTACGAGGCTGCCTCGCTCGACGGGGCCGGCACCGTCCGGAAGTTCACGAACGTCACCCTGCCGGCGATCCGCCCGGTCACCGCGTTCGTCGTCGTGACGTCGTTCATCAGTGCCGCGCAGCTGTTCGACGAGCCCTACCTGCTCACGAAGGGCGGCCCGGGCGAAGCGACGCTCTCCGTCGCCATGTTCATCTACCGCGCCGCATTCGAGCGGCAGCAGTTCGGCTACGCGGCCGCGGCCGGCGTCGTCCTGTTCGTCGTCGTCTTCGGCGTCAGCCAGATCCTCAACCGCGCACTCGCCATCGGGAGGGACGCATGAACGCCACCGTCACCGAGGCCGTGACCACCAGGGGCAGCGCACGACGCCCCCGGTCCGGCCCGCCGCGCACGCCCGGGTGGATCGCCCGCCGCGGCCTGCTCTACGCCACGCTCGTCGTGCTGCTGCTCGTGTTCGTGTTCCCGCTGCTCTGGGCGCTGTCCGGCTCGTTCAAGCGCCGCGGCGACATCTTCTCGACACCGCCCACGCTCATCCCGAGCCCGGCGACCGGCGAGAACTACGTCAACCTGCTCACCACACAGCCGTTCTGGGCCTGGTTCGGCATCAGCGTCGGTACCGCCGTGATCGCCACCGTCGTGTCGGTCTTCGTGTGCGCGATGGCCGGGTACGGGTTCGCGAAGTTCCGGTTCCGCGGCAAGCGGGTCCTGTTCGCGGTGATGTTCTCGTCGCTGTCGGTCCCGTTCGCGGTCATCCTCGTGCCGCTCTTCATCCTCGTGGTGAAGTCGGGGCTCGCGAACCCCTGGTTCTCGCTGATCGTGCCGTGGGTCGCGCCGGCGTTCGGGATCTTCATGATGCAGCAGTTCATCACCCAGTCGATCCCCGACGAGATCATCGAGGCCGCCCGCATCGACGGCAACTCGGAGTTCGGGACCTTCCGCCGCGTGGTGCTCCCGCTGCTCCGGCCGTCGCTCGGGGCGCTCGCAGTCTGGAGCTTCCTGCAGAGCTACAACTCGTTCCTCTGGCCGCTCGTGCTCGTCTCGAACTCCGACCAGTACACGCTGCCGCTCGGGCTGAACGCGATCTTCGCATCCGAGAACCGGTCGTACGACCTCGTGCTCGCCGGTGCCGTGCTGGCGAGCGTGCCGACCATCCTCGTGTTCCTGCTCCTCCGGAAGCAGCTGCTCGACGGCCTGACCGCGGGGGCGGTCAAGGGATGAGCGGCTCCGAGCCCGGACGGATCGATCACGGCACCGCCACCGACCGCACGACCACCACGAACGGAGCACCTCGCACCATGCAGCACGACCGCGTCCTCTTCGGCGCCGCGTACTACCAGGAGTACCAGCCCACCCCTCGGCTCGACGAGGACATGCGCCTCATGCAGGAGGCCGGCTTCACGGTGATCCGGGTGGGCGAGTCCGTCTGGAGCACCTGGGAGCCGGAGAACGGCCGGTTCGAGCTCGAGTGGCTCGCGCCCGTGCTCGACGCGGCCCACGAACACGGCATCGGCGTGATCCTCGGCACGCCGACCTACGCGCTGCCGATGTGGCTCGCCCGCATCGTGCCCGAGGTGAACGTGCGACGCCGGACCGCGGGGGAGCCGATGGGTTGGGGCGCTCGCCAGGAGATCGACCACGCCCACCCCGCCTTCCTGTTCCACGCCGAGCGGGTCATCCGGAAGATCGCCGCCCGGTACGCCGAGCACCCGGCCGTCATCGGGTACCAGGTCGACAACGAGCCCGGCAACGAGCTCATCGCCAACCCCGAGGTGTTCCAGCGCTTCGTCGACCACCTCCGCCACACCTACGGCAGCGTCGAGCGGATCAACGAGGAGTGGGGGCTGACCTACTGGTCCCACCGCCTGTCGACCTGGGCGGACCTCTGGACGCCGGACGGCAACGTGCAACCGCAGTACGACCTGGCCTGGCGTCGGTTCCAGGCCTCGCTCACCACCGACTTCATCGCGTGGCAGGCGGAGATCGTGCGCGAGTACGCCCGTGAGGACCAGTTCGTCACCACCTGTATCTCGTACGAGCGACCGACCGTCGAGGACGACGCTCTCACCCGGGCACTCGACGTCACGGCGGGCAACCCGTACTACCGGATGCAGGACGCCCTCGAGCTGCCGAACACCGACGAGGCGCCGCAGTACTGGACGTCCTCCGGCGCGTGGTCGGTCGTCGCGACCGGTGACCGGATGTACGGGTCGAAGCAGGCCCCCTTCCTGGTGACCGAGACGAACGCGCAGGCGATCGGCTTCTCGTGGATGAACGAACCCGCCTACGAGGGCCAGTGGCGGCAGGCGGCCTGGGCGCTGGTCTCACGCGGCGCATCGATGATCGAGTACTGGCACTGGCACACGCTGCACTTCGGCGTCGAGACCTACTGGGGCGGGATCCTGCCGCACTCGCAGCAGCCGGGGCGCACCTACGAGGAGATCGCCCGCATCGGCGCCGAGTTCCGGCACGCTGGAGACCGGGTCGCCGGGCTCCGGCCGCACGCCGACGTCGCCCTGCTGTTCTCGAACGAGTCCAAGTGGGCGCTGAACGAGCACCCCGCGCTCGGCGACGGTGCGGAGCCCGACCGCCGCTCGTGGCAGACCGTGTACGACGCGTTCGCCCGCGGCGTGTTCGAGGCCGGTCTGCAGGCGAACACCGTGCACCCGTCGCAGGTGTTCCACCGCGATCCCGCCACGGTCGCCGCGGAGCGCCCGGTGCTCGTGGCAGCGGCGTTCACCATCGCGACGGACGCCCAGCTGCGGTGGCTCGCGGACTACGCCGAGGCCGGCGGACACCTCGTCGTCGGCATCCGCACCGGGTACGAGGACGAGGAGGCCCGCGCCCGGCTCGAGCGCAAGCCGGCCTTCCTCGACATCGCCGCCGGGGTGCACTACGACGAGTTCAGCAACCTCGGCCGGCGTGTGCCGGTGTCCGCGGGTGCCGCCGCCGCTGACCACGGCTTCACGGTGCCGACCGGAGCGACGGCGACGCGCTGGGCGGACGGGCTGCTCGTCGACGACGCCGACGTGCTCGTCGGCTACGACCACCCGCACCACGGCCGGTTCGCCGCCGTGACCACCCGTGCGCACGGTGCCGGACGGGTGACCTACGTCGGGACGGTGCCGGACCCGACGCTCGCCGCCGCAGTCGTGACCTGGGCGGTCGAGCACGGGAACGGCACGACGGCCTGGCTGCCGCAGACGGAGACGCAGTCGGTCCAGACCGCCGACAACGCCCGGGGCGAGACCGTGCACGTCGTCCACAACTGGTCGTGGACACCCAGCACGTTCACGCTGCCGGTCGACGCGGACGACGTCCTCGACGGCACGGCGCTCACGGCGGGATCCCAGCTGTCGCTCGGGGCCTGGGACGTGCGGGTGGTGGCCGTCCGGTAGACGCGGCCACGGGACGGACGGGAGGCGCGGTGCCGGCTGGTGCCGCGCCTCCCGTCCGTCCCGTGGTCCTGACGTGCTCGTGGTCCCGGCTCGGCGGTCGCTGCCGCCGCGGCCGCTGTGGGCTCAGCGCGCGCGCAGCAGCCGCGGGATCTTCTCCCGGAACGGGAAGAACCCGCGCGATGCGTGCGGCCACGCCCTGCTCTCCCACGGACGTCGGACAGCCACCAGTGCGACGTCGTGCTCGGCGAGCACAGGCCGGAGTGCGTCGAGCCGCTCCTGCACGGGGCCGACCGGGGCGACCGGCACGAGGACGGTGTCGAGCCGCTCACCGAGCGCCCAGTCGACGACGGCTGCGCGATCGCCGCCGAGCAGCGTCGCGGCGCGACCGTCGGCGTCGACCGTCCGTGCGGCAGCGTCCGCCGCGGCTCCGGCGGTGAAGTCCTCGACGAGCGGGGACACCGCCCCGGGGGAGCGCGACTCCGCGTCGGCGCTCACCGCGGTCGCCACGAGCGCCGGGATCGTTCCACCGAGCGGCGCGAGCAGCGACACCGGCTCGAGGTCCTCCTCGTGCAGCAGCAGTCCTACGCGGGACCCGACCGCAGCGGCGACGTCGTCGGCGGGGGCGACGGGGGTCGCAGGCGGGAACGGCTCCTCGTCGAGTGCCCGCGCCGTCGTGGCGAGCCCCGTCGGCGCGAACCGCCCGTCCGTGTACCGCGCGATGTTCTCGGTCGTCGCCAGGTAGGTCTTGCCCCGAGTCTGCAGCCCGGCGACCCACCGCCAGGACAGGGTGTTCGACGCCGCGTCCCCGTCGAGCAGGTGCCGGTGGAAGAAGTCCGCGCCGAGCTGCCACGGGAGGCCGAGCGTGAACACCCAGATGCTCGCGAACCACATCCGCACGTGGTTGTGCAGGTACCCGGTCTCGACCAGCTCCCGGGCCCAGGCGTCCATCGCCTCGATGCCGCTCCGGCCGGAGACCGCGTCGGTGTACCCGGCGGGCAGGTCGCCGGCGAACATCTCGCGCACCTCGTGTCGGTACCGCCGCCACACCTCGGGCTGCTGCTCGAGCCACCCCTTCCAGTAGGTCCGCCAGAACACCTCCTGCACGAACTTCTCGGCGGCGTGCAGGCTGTGGCGCTGGAGGACGGCGTCGACGACCTCCTGCTCGGTCACCAGCCGGTGCCGGATGTACGGGGACAGGCCGGAGACGTTCGTCCGCGACGGTCCCTGGTCGTGGTTGCGGTCGCGCCGGTAGTCCGCGCCGGCGTGCGGCACGAACTCGTGGAGGGCGTCGAGGCCGGCGTCGCGCGTGGAGATGAACACCGCGCCATCCTGCGCCTGGTCGCCCCGAGCGAGCCGGGAGCCCCTCCCGACCGTCGCCTGCACTCCGGTGGCCGCATCCCGGCGACCGTGTGCTGGCGACGGTTCGTAGGCGACCCTGTGCAGGCGCCCGTCTGCCAAAGGCCGCGTCTCGGCGCCGTGATGACGATCCTGGTGCGCTGATGCCGAGGAACGCGTACCGGGATCGACACGGACGCGATCTCCGGACGAGTGGTCTCCTAGGCTGACCACGTGACCGAGCGCCCGTCCTCCGAGACCCTCCGAACCGTCGCCGCTGCGTGGGAGGCCCTGTGACGCCCGCGCTCCCGGGGGCACGGGACAGCCACGAGTTCGGTGCTGGTGTCCTGCTCGAGTTCGAGCGCCTTCCTGGTCTGCACCGGCACGCGGAGCTGGCTGTGGAGTACGCGGAGCACGTCTTCCGAGCGCTGCACCTCCTGCGCGCCCTGAGCGCGAGCACCCCGTCCGAGCGGGTGTTCGTCGCGACGATGTCGTGGTCGGAGGGGCCGACTCCGGCGCCGCGCGACCCGTGGGTCGAGCGGTACCTCCCGGCGACGCTGTGGCACTCGGAGCCCGACGACACCTGGGCCGGACCGGATGAGGAACCCCACTTCCAGCACACGTTCGTGACCGAGCTGTCGGTCGACGATCCGGCCCTGGCTGCCGTCATCCCGTTGTCCGTGGACGACCGGGCGTCCTTCACGGTCTTCCCCGAGAGCGCGTCCTGGGTCTACACGGCGGACGAGGACGGCGCGCACGTGCGGACGACGCCCGACCGGGCGCCGGCACTCGTGGCCGCGTTCCCCGAGTGGGTCGGGCGAGCAACGAACTTCCGGCCGACGGCGGTCGACGACGAGCCCGAGTGGCAGATCGAGTTCACGCACCTGCGACAGCAGGACGCGGCGCGGGTGCTCGACGCCATCGAGGTGCAGGGGCTCCTGCCGCACCCCGCGTTCGGACGTCTCGTGGACCCGCGCGACACGCACTGGGTGGCGGTCGACCGTGGCGATGCGCAGGCGCTCCGGATCCTCCGGACCGGTCGGGCAGCGGAGGTCGTCGACTCCTGCACCGGCGAGCGGTGTCGCATGACCGTCGCGGACGTCCGACGGCGGTTCACCGAGAACGGGGATCCGCTCGGCGGGCTCGACGAGTTCATCGACGAGATCGCCTACCGGCATCCGTCCGAAGCACAGGACGGACGCCTCGAGCGTCGCTTCTGGGACCCGTCGAAGCGCTACGACGACATCGACGGGGACTGATCGACGTCCGGGCTCAGAGCCCGACGCTGCCCTGCGAGATCCCGCCGTCGATCGTGACGGTGGTGCTCGTCATGTAGGCGGCCTTGCCCGACGCCAGGAACACGACGACCTCGGCGATCTCGTGCGGCTTCGCCGGGCGGCCGAGCGGGATCGCGTCGTCGAGCTGTCGCAGCTTGTCGGGGTCCGAGGTCGTCGCCGTGTTGATCGGGGTGTCGACCGCGCCGGGAGCGATGTTCACGATCCGGACCCCGTGCGGCCCGAGCTCCACGCCGCCGCTCCGGGCGAGCATCCGCATCCCGCCCTTCGAGACGCAGTAGGCCAGGTTGCCGGGCATCGGCCAGTCCTCGTGCACGCTCGAGATGTTGAGCACCAGGCCGCCGTTCCCCTGCGCGATGAACTGCTTCGCTGCCGCCTGGGTACCGAAGAACGCGCTCTTCACGTTCACGGCCATGACCTCGTCGTAGCCGTCCTCGGTCTCCTCGAGCAGCGACTTGCGGTCCTCGATCCCGGCGTTGTTGACGAGGACGTCGAGCGAGCCGAACGCGTCGACGGCCTTCTGCACCATCGCGTGCAGGTCGGACGCGCTGGTGATGTCGGCGTCGACCCCGACCGCGTGCCCGCCGGCCTCCTCGATGCGGTGGATCAGCCGGTCCGTCGCCTTGGGGTGCGCGACGTAGTCGATGACGATGTTCGCGCCCTCGGCGGCCGCGGCGAGGCAGATCTGCTCACCGATCCCGCTGTTCCCGCCGGTGACGACGATGGTCTTGCCCTCGAGCAGCATGGTTCCTCCTGTGGGTCCGGTGCTGCCCACGGTGCTCCGATGTCGCTCCGGTGGTCCGGCGGATCGACTGAGGCCTCGTGCAGGTGTCCGGAGTGCTGTCAGGAGGGGACGCTGCTCCCGTGCAGGGGCGCGGGGTCGGGTGCCTGGTCCGCCTGCACCGCGAACTGGGTCCGGTGCAGCTCCTCGTAGCGACCGCCGGCCGTGAGGAGCTCCTCGTGCGTGCCGCGCTCGACGACCGAGCCGTCCTCGACCACCAGGATGAGGTCCGCGCTCCGGATGGTCGAGAGCCGGTGCGCGATCACCATCGCCGTCCGCCCGTCGAGCGCCTCGCTCAGCGCGGCCTGCACGGCGGCCTCGGACGTCGAGTCGAGCGCCGCGGTCGCCTCGTCGAGGATCACGACCCGGGGCTGCGCGAGCAGGAGCCGCGCGATCGTCATGCGCTGGCGCTCGCCGCCGGACAGCCGGTAGCCGCGCTCACCGACCATGGTGTCGAGCTGGTCGGGCAGCGACCGGATGAGCGGCTCGAGGCGAGCACGGCGCACGGCGTCCCAGACCTCGTCGTCGGTGGCCTCGGGCCGTGCCAGGCGCAGGTTGGCGCCGATCGTCTCGTGGAACAGGTGCCCGTCCTGGGTGACCATGCCCATCGTGTGCCGGAGCGACTCGAAGGTGACGTCGCGGACGTCCGTGCCCGCGAGACGGACCGCACCGCTGTCGACGTCGTACAGGCGGGAGAGCAGCTGCGCGATCGTGGACTTGCCGGCGCCGGAGGACCCGACCAGGGCCACGGTCTGCCCGGGCTCGATCCGGAACGAGACACCGTGCAGCACCTCGTCGCCACCGCGGGTGTCGAGCGTGGAGACCTCTTCCAACGAGGCCAGCGAGACCTTGTCGGCGGACGGGTACGCGAACCGGACGTCGTCGAACTCGACCGCGACGGGGCCGTCGGGCAGGGTGACCGCGTCCGGCTTCTCCTGGATGAGCGGTCGCAGGTCGAGCACCTCGAAGACGCGCTCGAAGCTCACGACGGCGCTCATGATCTCCACCCGGGCGTTCGCCAGGCTGGTGAGCGGCGCGTAGAGGCGGGTGAGCAGGAGCGCGAGGGTCACGACGTCACCGGTGTTCAGCTGCCCGCCGAGGGCGAGCGTGCCGCCGAGGCCGTAGACGAGTGCGAGGGCGAGCGCCGAGACGAGCATGAGCGCGGTGACGAAGACGAACTGCAGCATCGCCGTGCGGACGCCGATGTCACGCACGCGGGCGGCGCGGATCCGGAACTCCTCGGCCTCGTCGTCGGGGCGGCCGAACAGCTTGACGAGCGTGGCGCCCGGCGCGGAGAACCGCTCGGTCATCTGCGTGCTCATCGCGGAGTTGTGGTCGGCGGCCTCGCGGCGGAGGGCGGCGAGACGGCTGCCCATCCGGCGCGCGGGGACGAGGAAGACCGGCAGCATGACGACGGCGATGACCGTCACCAGCCACGAGGTGCTGAGCATGACGACCAGCGTCAGCACGAGCGCGACGATGTTCGTGACGACGCCCGAGAGCGTGCCGCTGAAGGCCTGCTGCGCGCCGATCACGTCGTTGTTGAGCCGGCTGACCAGGGCGCCGGTGCGGGTCCGCGTGAAGAACGCGATCGGCATCTTCTGCACGTGGTTGAACACCGCTGTCCGGAGGTCGAGGATCACGCCCTCGCCGATGCGCGCCGAGTACCAGCGGGTCAGCAGCGACGACGCGGCGTCGGCGACGGCCACGAGCGCGATGACCACGGCGAGCCAGACGATCGTCGACACGGCGCCACGGGCGGCGATGACGTCGACGACCTGGCCGGCGAGCACCGGGGTCGCGACGGCGAGGAACGCCCCGACGACCGACAGCGCGATGAACACCACGAGCTGCGCCCGGTACGGCACCGCGAAGGTCATGATCCGACGGAGGGACTCGCGCGAGAAGCCCCGCCCGGCGTCCTTCGCTGACGAGATCTTGTACAGCGAGCTCCAGGCCGCGCCCTCCATGCTCATGCGGCCAGGATACGTCGGGACCACCGACGCCCCGCGCCCCGGTCTGCCACCATCGGGTCATGCCCTCCGACGACCGTCCCCTCGCGCGCCTCGGCTTCCTGACCATCGGCTCGTTCGACCCCGCGCGTCCCGCCGTCGGCCACGAGGAGACGCTCCGCGTGATCGAGCGCGCCGAGACCCTCGGCTTCGACAGCGCCTGGCTCCGGCACCGCCACCTGCAGCACGGCATCTCGTCACCCGTGGCGATCCTGGCCGCCGCCTCGCAGCGCACGTCGCGGATCGCCCTCGGCACCGCGGTCACCCCGATCGGTGCCGAGAACCCGTTCCGCCTCGCCGAGGACCTCGGCACCGTCGACGTGCTGCTCGGCGGCCGGCTGCAGCCCGGGTTCTCGGTCGGGACGCCCATGCACTACGACCTGTACCGCGACGCGATCCACCCGGACACCGCCGAGCACGAGGACCTCGGCAACGACCGGCTGCTGCGCTTCCGCGACCTCGTGCGCGGCGACGCCGTGACCGCGGTCGCCGAACACCGGGGGATCGAGGAGTTCGCCACGACCGTGCAGCCGCAGAGCCCCGGGCTCGCCGACCGGCTCTGGTACGGGACCGGCAGCACGAGGTCCGCGGTCTGGGCGGCCGAGAACGGCTTCCACCTGCTCACCTCGAGCGTGACCCGGAGCGAGGTCGGCGCGGACTTCGCCACGAACCAGCGCGCCCAGGTCGAGGCCTACCTCGACGCGCACCCGGACCCCGCTGCGGCGCGGGTGTCGCAGGGCCTCGTCGTCATCCCGACCGACTCGGCAACGTCGGAGCAGGTCGCGCGCTACCGGGCCTACGCCGAGGCCAGGGCCGGCCGGGTCGGGGTGCCGCAGGGGCCCGGGAAGCTGCTGTTCGCCGCCGACCTCGTCGGGAGCTCGGCCGAGATCGCCGACCGACTCCGCGCGGACGCCGGGTACCAGGTGGCGACGGAGGTGGCCTTCGCGCTGCCGTTCTCGTTCGCGCCCGACGACTACGCCCAGATCATCGAGGACATGGCCGCGCGGCTGGGTCCCGAGCTCGGCTGGACGCCGGCCGCCGGCGACCGCTGACCGCCAGCGCCGGCGACCGCGGACCGCCAGCGCCGGCGACCGCGGACCGCCAGCGCCGGCGACCGCTGACCGCCAGTGCCGTCGACCACCAGGGCCCGGCCAGTCCCGGCTGGCAGGTTGGACGGGTGCACACCACCATCGACTCCGCGACCGAGGTCGTCTCCGGCATCCGCTTCCCCGAGGGCAACCGCTGGCACGACGGCCGGCTCTGGTACTCCGACATGCACACGGGCGAGGTGTTCTCGGTCGACCCCGGTGCTCCGGACGCGGAGCCGCACCTCGAGACGACCATCGACGGGCAGTCGTCGGGCCTCGGGTGGCTCGCCGACGGCCGGCTGATCGTCAGTGCCATGAACGCGCGGACGATCCAGGTCGTCCGTCCCGACGGGTCGAACGAGCCCTTCGCCGACCTGTCGTCGATCGAGCCCTCGCTCCTCAACGACCTGGTCGTCGACGCGGCGACCGGTCGGACGTACGTCGGCGCGTTCGGCTACGACCTGTACGGCGGCGAGGAACTCGGCCCCGGCCCGCTCTACGTCGTCGAGCAGGACGGAACGGCCCGGCTCGCCGCCGACGGCCTGGTGTTCCCGAACAGCGCGAACGTGCTCCCCGGCACCCGGACCCTGGTGGTCAGCGAGACGTGGGGCGGCCGCCTGACGGCGTTCGACATCGAACCGGACGGCTCGCTCACGCGCCGCCGCGAGTGGGCAGCGCTGCCCGACGGTGTCACGCCGGACGGCAGCACGGTCGACGCCGAGGGCGCGATCTGGGTCTGCTCGGTGGACACGGGGGAGTTCCTCCGGATCGTCGAGGGCGGCGCGGTCACGGACCGCGTCGACGCCCCCGGCCTGTGCGCGATCGACTGCGCGCTCGGCGGCGAGGACGGCCGCACCCTCTACCTGGCCACCGCCGACAGCTACGACCCGGCCACCACGGCGCGCACGCGCGCCGGCCGGATCAGCGCGGTCCGCGTCACCGTCCCCGGGCCGTGACCACACGCCCGGCCTGAGCCGCCGACGGACGGGAGGCGCGGCGCGGGCCGGCACCGAGCCTCCCGTCCGATGGCACCCGCCTGACCGCCGCCACCCGCCTGACCGCCGCCACCCGCTCGATCAGGGCGTGGTGAGTCGTGCGCGCAACCGCGCGCGCAGGTCGTCGTCCGCACCGACCGCGGTGAACGCCGCGTCCACGTCGGCGGCGACGTCCTCGACGATCTTCACCACCGTGGCGAGCCAGTCGGTCACCCGCTCGGCGTCCCACGACGCCTGCCGGTCGCCCGGCGCGTGTGTCCCGGTGCCCGCCATCGCCCGGACGGAGACCGCGTAGTCCTCAGCGACCACCGTCGGTGACACCCCGGCGTCCGCGAGCAGCAGCGTGCTGACCATGCCCGTGCGGTCGCGTCCCGCGCTGCAGTGCACGAGCACGCCGGCCGGCGCGTCCGCGATCGCACGCAGGGCGCCGAGCACGAGGTCGGGCAGGATCCGCCAGTTGTGCCGCCAGTACTCGGGGGAGTCGAGGATCGGGAAGCAGACCTCGCGGAAGTCCGGGTCGTCCTGGTCCTCGGTCGGGGCCGAGACGACGGTGATCCCGGCCAGGGCGTCCGGAGCGACGAGCGGATCGCCGTCGCGCCGGCCCACCTCGTCGGCGCACCGCAGGTCGACGACGGAGCGGAGACCCCAGGCGCAGGCATCCTGCCATCCGCGATCGGTCAGCATTTCGCGGCGCGGACCGCGGGCCACCCGGCCGAACTGCGTCGCGCCCGTCGGCGACAGCGGCGTCGGGAGCCCACCGAGGTCGCGCACGTTCCGGTAGCCGTCCCAGTCGAGTTCGCGCACCCTGTCACCGTACGACGCGTCTGTCCGTTCGACGCGTCCCCCCGGACGGGGGGAAACCGAGAGCGGGCTGCATGTCTACCGTGAAGCGCAACCGCGCGTGACACCCGTCACCGCATCGACCGGAACCACGACCCGGTCCTCGCACACAAGGAGAGACCACATGTCCAGCGCAGCATCACCCCGTACCGGTTTCGCTTCGACCCTCGTCCAGAAGGGCGCACTGCTCTTCGGGATCGTCTTCCTCATCGTCGGCATCGCCGGCTTCATCCCCGGCCTGACCATGGACATGGGCACGCTGTCCTTCGCGGGCAACAGCTCGATGGCCATGCTCCTCGGCCTGTTCCAGGTGTCGGTGCTCCACAACATCGTGCACCTGCTGTTCGGCATCGTCGGCCTGCTCGCCGCCCGTTCGGCCGCGGGTTCGCGCTCGTACCTGCTCGTCGGCGGCATCATCTACGCCGTGCTGTTCGTGTTCGGCCTCTTCGTCGCGAACATGGCGGGCGCGGCGAACTTCGTCCCGCTGAACAGCGCCGACAACGTGCTGCACGCGCTGCTCGCCGTCGCGATGATCCTGCTCGGTGTGCTCCTGCCCCGCGCCGGTCGCACCGCGCGCTGACCCACCCCGTCCAGCGCTGACGGGAGCGCGTCGGTCCTCGGACCGGCGCGCTCCTGTCGTGTGCCAGGCGTCAGTCCAGCGACCGGCGCCGGCGGTGCCGCAGCGTCAGCAGGACACCGGTCGTGAGCAGTGCCGCCGCCAGCAGGCCGAGCGGCACGACGTCCGCACCGGTCCAGGCGAGCGGTCCGCCGCGGCGGTCCGACGTCGCACCGGTGGTCGGAGCGCCGCCGGCTCCGTCGGCGACGGTCCCGCCGGCACCGGGCACGGTGCTCGGGGTGCCCGCGCCCGGATCGGCGACGGGGCCGGCACCACCGGGGGTGCCGTCGCCGGGCGTCGGTCCCGTCGTCGGCGGGACCGTCACGGCCACGCTGCTGAAGCGCACGACCGTGCGCTGGGTGACGGGGCGCTCGTCGACGGGCACGGAGAGCGTCCGCGTGTCAGCGTCGTACGACCAGCCCGAGGCCGGGACGGCCCGTTCGTCGACGGTGACCGAGCGCGGCAGGTCGGTGTCCGTGAACGTCGCCGTCCACGACCGGTCCCGGACCTGTCCCGTGAAGGACCCGTCTGCCGGGGCGATGTCGAGCGTCCCGCCGGTCGACTGCTGCGTGTACCGGACGGCGGTCGAAGCGCTGTCCGCCGCCGCAGCTGCGGACGCCCGGACGGTGGGGGCTGCGTCGGCCCCGGTGTCCTCGTACAGGTCGAAGGACCCGTCCGCACCCGACGCCACGGTCAGCGTGACCGCGTCGAGCGGCGCCGCGTCGTTCCGCACGTAGTGGGATCGCGTCGGCACGATGCCGCCGCTCCGGACGAACACCGGCATGGCGTCGAGACCCGTCGTCACGTCGGCGGAGGTGCCGCCGGCGTACGTCCGCCCGGTGAACCAGTCGGTCCAGGAGCTGCCGGCGGGGAACCACACGGAGCGGGTGGCGGTCCCGGAGGCGTCGTTCGCGGTCGTTACCGGGGCGACGAGCACGTCCGGCCCGTACAGGTACTCCGACCCGGCCTCGGCGTAGGACTCCTGCGCCTCCGGGTACTGCAGGTACAGGGGCTGCACGATCGGCTCGCCCGTCGCGGTGGCCCGGGCGGCGAGCGTGTACGTCAGCGGGAGCAGGTCCTCGCGGAGGTCCAGGAACTGCTTCGCCGACGCGTTCGCCGCCGCCGGGTACTGCCAGGGCAGCCGGTCGCTGTGGTTGCTGTGCAGGCGGTCGATCGGCTGGAACGTCCCGAGCTGCACCCATCGAGCGTAGAGGTCCTCGGGCAGCTGGGTCGTGCCCGGCTCCGCTCCCGCGATGCCGTACTGCGCGCCGTTGTGGCCGCCGATGTCGTGGCTGATCGCGGCCAGCCCTGTCGCCGCGGACTCACCGGGCGTGTACCCGACCTCGGCCAGCAGCATGTCCCACGACGAGGTCGTGTCCCCGGTGAAGTGCACCGTCGTGCGCTTGTCCGCCCACGGACCGGTCGGGACCGCCTGCGGGTTGCCGTAGCCGCCCGCGGTCAGCGAGCCGTACGCCCGCGAGAACGCGAAGCCGCGCCCGTCCAGGGCCTCGTCCACGTGCCGGGCGTACTGCTCGTTGATGAACGCGTCCGGGGTGACGCCGTTCGCCGAGTACCGCGAGCGTTCGCTGCAGCACCAGTCGAGCCACCACGTGTCGACGCCCTCGGGCTGCAGCGACTCGTGCAGCTCGAAGTACGCGCGCAACTGGTCGGGATCGGACCAGTCGAACAGGTACCGGTCCCCGTCGCCCTTGGTGAGCTTCCCCTTCGCGGTGGCCTGGGCCCGGGCGAACTCCGGGTCCTGGCTCGAGATCGTCGGGTGGATGTTGAGGGTGTTGTGGATGCCCTCGGCGTGCCAGTCGCTGAGCAACTGCGTCATGTCGGGGATTCTGGCCGGGTCGACCGACCAGCCGTCCCACTTGCTGTCGTCCTGGTTCGTGGTGCTGCCGGTCTTGTAGTCGGTGTCGATCGCCATGACGTCGACGGGCACCCGCTCGTCCGCGAACCGCTTCGCGATCGCCTCGTAGTCGGCCTGCGAGCGGTCGTAGTACTCCGAGTACCAGACGCCGTACGCCCACCGGGGGAGCAGCTTCGTCGGGCCGGTCAGGACCGCGAGCTCCCGGAGTGCGTGCCGGAAGTCGGTGCCGTAGCCGAAGACGTAGCCGTCCTGGTACGGCTCGCCGCCGTGGTCGCTCGCGGGGGCGACGTCGCCGGCCGCCTGGTCGTACCCGGCCGAGGCGCTGTCGTCGAGCAGCGACCAGCCGTCCTGGTAGAGCAGCCCGGGGTTCGTCTTCACCAGGCCATTCGCGGTGTCGAGGTCACGCCGGTAGCCGCCGAGTGGAGCGTGCGCGGCGAGCAGGGGCGCGTCGGCGGCGACCACCGCGACCGTGTCCAGGTTCACGTTGCAGTTGCCCGCCGTCGTCGGGCAGCCGAGCACGACGTCGTTCGTCCCCGCGGCGAGGTGCACCGGGATGCTGACGGTGGTCCAGGAGTCCCAGCTGCTCGTGGTCGGGAGGTCGGCTGTCGTGGCCGTGCGTCCGGTCGGCGCGACCGTCAGCGTCGGGATCTTCCGTGAACCGTTGGCGTAGCGCACCTGCAGGGCGTAGTCGCCGGCGGCCGGGACACCCGTGACGTGCGCGGTGGCGCGGGCGTCGGCGCGTTCGAACCCGGCGACGAACCCGGTTCCGGCGAAGCCGTTGTGGTCCGTGGCCACGGTGGCGGGAGCGTCGAGGGCCGCGTCCTCCGCCTGGCACACCACGCCGAAGGCGCAGTCCTCGCCGACGGCCGTGGCCGTGGGAGCGGGGTAGGCAGCACCGGTCGGCACCAGGGCGAGGCTGTCGACGTTCACCTGACCGGAGTCGTCCGCGGTCCGCTCGATGCGCACGGTGTGCTCGCCGGCACCGAGGTCGAGCGATGTCGCGGTCGTCGTGCGCCAGTCGTCCCAGTTCGCACCCGGGGCGAGGCTGATCGTCTGCGCCGCTCGGCCGTCGACCGTGACGGTGAGCGTCCGGGTCGTGACCCTGCCATCGCCGCCCTGGTTGTTCGCGTAGCGGAGCAGCAGGTCGACCGGCCCCGCCGTCGCCGTGGTGGTGCGGAAGGTCAGCGCGTTGCCGACGGACTCGAAGCCCGCTGCGAAGCCGGCGCCGGTGTAGTCGCCGTGGTCCGTGGCCAGCGACAGGCCGCTGAGCCCGAGCGACTCGGCCTCGCAGAGCGCGCCGACCGCGCACGACGGACTCGGGGTGGTCACCCAGGGTGTGCCGGTGACGTGCTGGCCGGTGGGCAGGGTGAGGCTCGTCTGCAGAGTGTCCTGCGTGAAGGGCCCGGAGCCCTCCCGGTAGCGGACCACCATCGATCCGGTGTCGATGGTCAGCCACCCGTCCTGCTCGGTCTTCGTGAACCGCGTGGGCGCGAAGTCGTCGCGACCGACGACGTTGAAGGTGCTGCCGTCGGTGAAGCGGGAGTCCCCGGCGTACTCGGTGCGGATCAGGGTGGGGGAGAGCACTTCGAACCGGGCCTGCCCGGAGACGACGGTGCGTGCGGCTGCGGGGTCCGCGGTGGCGGGCAGGGTCGCGATGCCGAGCATGCCCAGTGCGGTCGCGGCGACGACGGCCGAGGACAGCGCACGCCGCCGCCCTCGGGGTCGCAGGGAGAGTGGTCGCAAGTGTGTGCTCCTCGTGGACGTCGTCGTCCATCGGGCCGTGCTCCGGCCGGTACCAGCGGGACCGCCCGATCGACGCCCCCGTTCTACAACGCTGTAGACCATAGGGGTTCGTTGGCCCCCGAGGAAGGGTCATCATCGACGCGGCTCGTTCTGTGGCCTGCTCCGGTCGCGGTCCGCGACCGTACGCCGGACGAGAGGCTGGCGGCGGGCGGCGCCGTGCAGGCCGTGACCGTGCGCCGGGCGGGAGGCTGGTGGCGGGCCGGCACCGAGCCTCCCGTCCGGTGGGTGGTGCTCGGCGTACCCGCGGTGCCAGGATTCCGTCAGCACCGGTCCCCCCGACCGGCGCTCGGGACGGGATCGGCGAGGGAGACGGACATGGCCGGAGTGTTCAGCGACGCGGAGCGCGCCGCGATGCAGCAGGCGGCGGAGGAACGGAAGGCGACGCGCGGGCTGAAGGGCGCTGCGAAGCGCGAGGCCGAGCGCGAGGCCTGCACCGCGGCCATCGAGGCGCTCGAGGGCTTCGACCAGACGCTGGCGTCGCGGTACCACGTCCTCGTGACCGAGGTCGCCCCGGAGCTCGACCCCAAGACCTGGTACGGGTTCCCGTCCTATGCACGGGACGGCAAGGTCGTCACGTTCGTGCAGCCGGCGTCGAAGTTCGGTGCGCGGTACGCCACGGTCGGCTTCCAGGAGGACGCCAGGCTCGACGACGGGCCGATGTGGGCGACCTCGTTCGCCGTCGTCGAGTGGACCGACGAGGTCGAGCAGCGGCTCCGCGAGCTGGTGCGCCGGGCTGCCGGCTGACGCCCCTGCGCCCGGCGGTGCAGCGGCGCCCGCTGCTGCAGCCGTGCGCGCTGACCCCGCCGGCCGTCACTCGTAGCGGAGCGCGGTGACCGGGGCTGCGCGGACGGCGCGTGCCGCCGGCCCGAGTGCCGCGGCGAGCCCGGTGCCGGCGGCGCCCACCACGACGACGACCACGAGCCAGGCCGGCACGACCGGGGCGATGAGCTCCGCGCCCTTCGTCGCGCCGAGCAGCGTGTACGCGCCGGCCCAGCCGTACGCGGTGCCGAGCAGCCCGCCGAGCACGACCGCGACCGCGACGGTGATCGTGGTCTCCGCGAGGACGAGTGCACGGACCTGCTGCCTCGTCGCACCGACGACCCGCAGCAGTCCGAGCTCGCGCCCGCGCTGCGCGATCGTCAGGGCCGTGACGACGACGACCCCGGCAGCGGCGATGACCCCGGCGGCACCGACGAGGCCGGTGAACATGACCGCGAGCTGGTCGAACTGCTCCTGGATGCCGCGGTAGTACTCGGGGTCGTCCGCGGCCTGCCCCTGGAGCATCACCGCGTAGGTCGAGAACCCGACGGAGAACGTCGCCATGAGCGTCACCGCGATGAGCAGTCCGACCGTCGCCCGGGCGGTTCGTCGGGGTGCCCGGAGCGCGTTCCTCGCGGCCATCGCCGGCACGACCGACCGGCTCGCGGCAGCCGCCGCGAGACGCAGCACGGCGGGCAGCAGCACCGGCGCCGCGACGACGACGCCCGTGAACGACACCGCCCCGCACGCCACCGCGAGGAGCAGGGAGTCGACGGTCGTCGCGCCGAGGACCACCGCGCCGCCGAGCCCGACCGTGCCGAGCAGGACGAGCGAGCCCGCGGTCACCGTGCGCCCGACCGAGCGGGTGGCGCCGGCGGGGGCCTCGACCTCGGCCTCGAGCGCACGGAGCGGGGAGATCGTGAGCACGGCGCGGGAGCCGATGCGGAACGCGACCGTCGTGATGCCCGCGACCAGGAGTCCGATCGGGACGAGCGAGGGCGGGGCCACGACCCCGAGCGGCGGGAGCGTGCCGGAGACCGCGGCGACCGCCAGCCCGGCGTCGGCGGCCGCGGTCCCGACGACCGTGCCGAGGGCGGCGCCGACGAGACCGCAGGCTGCTCCGGTCCGGGTGACCTGCCAGCGGAGGTGCTGCCCGGTGGCGCCGAGGACGCGCTGCAGCCCGAGTGCGCGCGTGCGGCCGGCGATGACCGTCGCGCACGTGTTCGACGCGACGACCGAGCTGACGTAGAGCGCGATGCCGATGAACACCCACGCCACGACGGGCAGGATCGCGGCCACCGTGGCGCTCGACCCCGTGCGCGCGCCGAGCTCGACGATGCGGTGAGCGGCCTCGGCGCCGGTGACGACGACGGCGCCGAGACCGGCGGAGAGGGCCGCGACGCCGACGGTCGCCCGGTGCTCCCCGCGCCCGGGTGCGTGTCCGGGTGCACGGCGGCCCCGCTCCGTCGCCGCAGGTCGACCGTCTACCGCTCGGTGGCGGCCGCGCGGGCGAGACACGTCAGGACCCGCCGTCGCCCGGGTTCGGCGTCCAGGCGATCCACCGGTCGCCCGTCGACGTCATCGACCACGGGCCGCAGCGCAGCACCTCGGTCGCTCCGTACACGTCCGGCGCGTCCTCGACGTCCATCGTCGGTGCGGACTGCCGCGGGGCGGTGCTGCAGGCGTCGTCGGTGACACCGTCGGTGCTCGTGAAGACCAGCGTGGTCGGGGTCGTGTCGGAGGCCTTGCCGCCGGTGCCGGCGACGGAGGTGATGTCGCGGGCGTCAGCGGGCAGCCAGTCCGGCGCCGCGTCGAGGTCGGCGCGGGTCGCGGCCTCGGAGGTCACCCGGTCGTGGGCGACGTCGCCCAGGGCGGAGCAGCCGGAGAGTGTCAGCGCGCCGAGGGCGAGCACACCGAGGGCCAGGGGCGTGGTGATCGTGGAGCGGAGCATGTCGAGCCTTTCGTGTCTGACCCGATCACAGCGCATCCACCATCCGCAGGGATCGGCACAGCGGAGGACCGACGTGCTCCTCCGGGATGACATCCGGCACTGCGCCTACTCGAACATCGCCCGGAGGTCGGCGTGCGGGTCGCCCTCGTGAACGTGCGCCGACGGCGGTTCCGGCCAGTGCGTCGTGCCGTCGTCCGGCCAGCAGGGCACGACGTGGAAGTGCAGGTGCGGCACGCTCTGCCCGGCGTCGGCTCCGGAGGCCTGCAGCAGGACGGTCCCGGTCGCGCCGAGGGCCCCGCGCATGGCGAGGCCGACCCGCCGCGCCAGTGCCGTGCAGGCCGCGAGCGAGGTGGGGTCGGCGCTGAGCAGGTCCGCGGTGTGCGCGACCGGGACGACCAGCGTGTGCCCGGGAGCGAGGGCCGACCCCGGGAGCGGGGCGAAGGCGACGGCGTGCTCCTCGCGCTCCACCCAGGTGGCCGGTCTCCGGTCGGCGATGATGCTGCAGAACGTGCACGACTCCATCGCCCCAGTCTGACGGACGACGCGATGTCGTCCGCTCGGTGGACGCGGGGTGACGGTGCCGGTCCTAGCGTGGGGTGCTCGACGACGGAGGAGGACCACGTGTTCGAGAACTTCGCAGGTGCCCACCTGCTGCTGATCGCGCTGCTGCTGGCCCTCGACGTGCTGGCGCTGGTGCAGGTCTGGCGCGACCGACGCCGGAGCGACGCGGTGAAGATCGTCTGGACGCTCGTCATCGTCCTCGTGCCGGTCGTCGGCGTGCTCGGATGGGCGGTGAACTGGCTGCTCGGGAAGGCCGCGGACGGTCTGCAGCGCGCGAACCGCTGACCACCTCACCGGTCCGGACCGCACCGGTGGGCTGTGGTCCCGGACCGGGGGACAAGAACCGCACAGCCTGCGGATCGGGCTCGGGGCGCGGCCTAGCGTGGGATCGTCATGGCAGCCGAACACCGCAAACCCGTCGAGCCCGATGCGGCTCCCACCGTCGCGCACCACACCGCGCACCACGCCGCGACAGCCGAGCACCCGTCGGCGCCGCAGGACTCCCGCCAGCAGCAGGACCCCGAGCAGCAGGACCAGGGTCGACAGGGCGACGCCCCGGACCCGAACCGCTGGAAGGCGCTCGTCATCTGCCTGCTCGGCGGTGGCATCGTCCTGCTCGACGTGTCGATCGTCAACGTCGCGCTGCAGTCCATCTCGAGCGGCCTGAGCGGCGCGACCCCCGAGGCCGTCCAGTGGATCCTGTCCGGCTACGCCCTGGCCTTCGGACTGCTGCTCGTCCCCGGTGGTCGTCTGGGTGACGCGGTCGGCCGCCGACGCATGTTCGTCGCCGGTGTCGCGCTGTTCACCCTCGCGAGCGCGCTCTGCGGCTTCGCCCCGAACGGGCTCGTGCTCGTCATCGCACGACTCGTGCAGGGTCTGGCCGGCGGTCTGCTCACCCCGCAGGTCACCGCGCTCATCCAGCAGCTGTTCCGCGGCAAGGAACGCGGCACGGCCTTCGGTCTGTTCGGTGCGACCGTCGGCATCGCCACCGCGATCGGCCCGCTCGTGGGCGGCCTGCTCATCACGGCGTTCGGTACCGAGAACGGGTGGCGCTTCGTCTTCTTCGTGAACCTGCCCGTCGGGCTCGTCACGATCCTGCTCGCCTTCCGGTACCTGCCCACCACCCCGAAGGCCGAACGAGGGCGGAAGCACGACTTCGACCCGGTCGGCATCCTGCTGCTCGGTGCCGCGGTCGTCGCGCTGCTGCTGCCGTTCGTGCAGTCCGAGCAGTGGAAGAGCAACGCCAAGTGGTGGCTCGTCGTCGCCGCGGTGGTGTTCGCGGTCCTGTTCGTGCTCTGGGAGCGCCGCTACGGCCGGGAGCACGAGCCCGTCATCGACCTCGGCCTGTTCCGTCGCCGGTCGTTCTCGCTCGGCGTCGGCCTGGCCACGGTCTACTTCGCCGGCTTCACCCCGCTCTTCTTCGTCCTGACCCTCGCGCTGCAGTCGGGCCTGCAGTACTCCGCGCTGCTCGCCGGTGTCGCGTCGGTGCCGTTCGCGATCGGCTCCGGCATCGCGTCGACGATCGGCGGTCGGATCGTGCACCGCTTCGGGCGGCAGCTCATCGTGGTCGGCACGGTGCTCGTCCTCATCGGGCTCGGCGCGGTCATCTGGGTCGTCGCGGACCACTACGGGCCGGACCTCGGCTGGTGGCTCGTGCTGCCGCTCCTGGTCGCCGGCATCGGGTCCGGCCTGACCATCTCGCCGAACCAGACCCTCACGCTCTCCGAGGTCCCCGTCCAGCAGGGCGGTTCCGCGGGCGGCCTCATCCAGGTCGGCGCGCGGGTCGGCTCAGCGATCGGCATCGCCGCCGTGGGCAGCGTGTTCTACTCGTCGCTCGCGAGCACGAAGGGCGACTACTCGCAGGGGCTCCCGCTCGGGCTCGGGGTCTCACTGGTGTTCGTGGCAGCGGCGCTCGTCGCCGGGATCGTCGATGTCGTGGTGGGGAGGGTCCGCGGGACGGAGGCGTCCGTCTGAGCGGACGGGGCCGCCGCGCGGTGAGCGGCTGACGGACGGGAGGCGCGGTGCCAGCAGGTGCCGCGCCTCCCGTCCGTCGGGTGCGTGCGTGCGCATCGTTTCCGGAGCAATCCTCGTGGACTGCTTGTCTTCCTAGCGGCGGTCCGCCAGCATGTCCCCAGAAGAGCGGACAGCCGCCGACGGGGGACCTCACCAGCTCCCGCCGTGTCGGACCGGCCCACCACCGGCGTCCGCACGCACGGATCAGGAGCAACGATGTCAGGACAGTCCAGCGCGCCCGCTTCACGGCGCACGAAGGTCGCGGCGCTCGTCGCCGGCGGCGCCCTCGTCGTCGGCGGGGTCGGGTACACGCTCGCGTCGTGGACGGACACCGAGTGGGTGTTCGGCGGCAACGGGACCGGAGGACCGGGGATCGCGACCTCCACCTTCGAGGTCGAGCAGAACGTCACGGGTGCGCTCGATACGGGTTGGACGCAGGCGGAGACCGCTCCCGGGCAGGAGATGACGTTCACACCGGACGCGATCGCGCTCTCGCCGGGCGACACCACCTACGCTTCGGTGGTGCTGCGGACGACGCAGGATTCGATCGCGGGCACGGTGCGACTCTCGGCGGTCCGGTCGATGCCGGTCGCCAGCGGCCCGGCGAATGCCGGACTCCTCTGGGAGGCACTCGACGTTCGGGTCGCTGCCACCGCTCCGCAGACCGCCTGCGCGGCTTCGACCTTCGCGACCGCCACCGTCGTGGCGGACGGGCCGCTCGCCACGTCGGTCGCTTCGACCGCGCAGCGGCTCGGAGCCGCCAACACGTCGCCGCAGCGGTACTGCTTCGAGATCTCACTGCCGCAGACACCGCGTATGCCAACCGGCGTGCCGGTGGAGGCGTTGCAGGGCCTCGCGGTGACGCCCGCGTGGGAGTTCTCCGCCGAGTCCGAATGACCCGGGCAGCAACAGTCAGCGCAGCGGGAGCGTCGAGGGACACTCCTCCGCGCGAGCGGCCGACGCTGTTGCACCGGGTGCGCGCCGTCGTCGTCGCGGTGGCGGGCATCGTCGGTTTCCTCTGCGTCGGGTGGTGGGCGGTCGCGGCGACCACGGGACTGTCATTCGTGGTCGTCACCACGGGGTCGATGAGCCCGACCATCCCCGCAGGGGCGGTCGTGGTGACCGAACGGGTCGCGGCGGCGGACGTCCGTCCGGGGCAGGTCGTCACCGTGCCGCGGCCGGGGTCGCCGCTGCCCGTGACCCACCGCGTGGTCGCCGTCGACCGGGTGCCGGGGGACACCGCCGCGCGCTCGCTGACGACACGGGGTGACGCGAACGACACCGTCGACCGCGATCCGTCGGTCGTCCGGGAGGCCCGACGCACCATCGCCTCCGCTCCCGTGCTCGGGCACGTGCTGCAGTGGTCCTCGACACCCGCTGCCCGTGGGCTCGCGGTGGCGACCGTCGGCCTGCTCATCGTCTGGTCGTTCTGGCCGGCGCGACGCGCAGCCGGTGGTGGTGATGGTCCCGGTGACGGTCCCGGTGACGACGAGCGTGGAGCGCGGGGATGAGTCCGCGGCCGGGCTCCCGTGCCGGTGCTGCGGCTGCCGGCGCGGTCCTCTGCGCCGTCCTCGGACTCGGCAGCGGCGGTGCTGCCGTCGCGGCGGGCTGGCAGGCGGTCCCCGAGACCGGTGAGCCCGGCGGACTCGTGCTCGAGGCCTCGCCGTACCCGCTGCACGCACCCGATCTGCGACCCGGACGACCGGCGTTCTGGCAGGTGCACACCCGGGTCGACCGGGCCGGACCGATCAGCACCGAGGTCGAGCTCCGTCGGGAGGGTGCCCTCGTGGAGCACCCGGACGGGCTGCGGGTCACCGTGACGGCGTGCGAGCGGCCGTGGCGCGGACTCGACGCCGCGCCGGTCTGCGACGACGGACAGCGGGTCCTGTCGATCGAGCCCGGGGAGCCCGACTCGCTCCGTGTGCCGGTCTCCGACCCCGACGGTGACGGATCGACCTGGTTGCTCGTCGAGCTCGCCGTCGCCGGAACCGTGGGCGCATCGGCCGACGACGCACTGATGGGGCTCGAGGCGTCCGTCGGGCTCGGGGTGACCGCGAGTGCGGAGGACCCCGTCGCCGGCTCGTCGTCGATCGACGGGCGCGACGCAGGGCGGCCAGGACGATCGACGGCGTCGACGTCATCGGCGTCGCTCACCTCGCTGGCGTTCACCGGTGCGGCCTTTGCGGCGCCGCTGTTCGTCGCGGCGGCACTCGTGCTCGTCGGAGTGGCGGTCCGGCTGCGGCGGACGGCGGCATCCGGCGACGGGGGCGTGCGATGAGGCCCCAACGAGCACGCGGGGCGCGCCGCCGTAGCCCTCGCCACCGTGCCCCTCGGCGTCCAGCGGTGCTGCGTGACCTGCGCCGTGGTCCTGGCGCCGTGCTGGTGGCGATCCTGGCGGTGGTCGGGGCGACCGCCGCCGTGGTGATCCCGGCCCCCACGTCGACGACCGCCTCGTGGCAGGACGCCGAGTGGGTGCACGGCGACGGTGCGATCGGGACCTCGTCGTTCTCGTGCGGCGAGGACGTCGGCTACACGGCGAACTCCTCCAGCCGGTTCCTCGGCGGGAGCGTGGCGGGGCAGGACCTCGGGGCGGTCGCGGACCTGCGCGGACTCGACGTCACGAAGACCGGCACGCAGGGCGTCGCCGTCAGCCCGGCGACCGCGCCCGAGATCACCCGGACCGAGACCACCGCCGCGTACGGCAACCCGCTCGACGTCGGCGTGCTCGGCAGCGTCGCCGGTCTCGACCTGACCGGACTCGGCACCGGGCTGCCCGGAGGATCGGCCGGAGCCGTGAACCAGGTCGCGACGTCCGTCGCCACGGGGAGGTCGGTGGCCGCGTCCGGGCTCGTCAGCGACTCCGGGGGCGTGCTCGTCACCGACACCACACCGACCGAGGCGCTGCCGGAACCGGCGACGCTCGACCTCGGGCAGGCCCTGGCCGGGGTCGCCGACCTGCAGAACATCTCGGACGCCGGACTCGAGGTCGGGGCAGTCGGCTCGTCGGCGCAGCTCGACGGCTGCGACCTGCTCGAGGACGAGGTGTGGGGGACCGCGAGCGGTACCGCTCCCGACGCGCCCACTGTCCGACCCGCACTGCTCGCGGCGACGGGGACCACCACGACTGCTGCTGCTGCTGACCGTGAGTCACAGCGGGTGACACGTGACTACGGGATCGCAAGCCTCGACCTGCGCATCGACAGCCCGCTCGTGCGATCGCTGACGTCGTCAGTGGACGCCACGGTCCGGACGCTCGATGCCGCCGTCGCAGAACAGAGCCGCGGTCTCGCCGGTCTCCTGACCGACGAGGTCGAGGTCGGCCTCGCGGGGATCGTCCGCATCGGTCTGGTCGAGGGGACGGCGTCGATCACTGCCCCCGACCTCGCTACGGTGCTCGCACCGGTCCTCCGCGAGACGCTGACCGACGGCGTCGTGACGGTCGACCTCGGTTCCGGGCAGGTCCGAGTCGACCTCGCACACCTCGCGGGGAGCCCGGGCTCCGGGCTCAACGGCCTGCCACCGAACACCGAGCTCGTGCTCGACGACCGGATGGTCGGCGACCTGTCGGGTCGGGTCGGCACGCTGCTGGACGGCTGGACGAAGCGCGTCATCGAGCAGGTGACGTCACTCCTGGCGTCGGCACGGGTCCAGGTGCAGCTCGACGTCGGGTCGGTGAAGGTGTTGGGGATCCAGGCGCTCAAGCTGGAGCTGCGCCTGGACGCGTCGCTCGGGGCAGTGCTGTCGGGTACTGCACCGTTGACGGTCACGCCGCGATTGATCGGCATCTCCCTGCTCCCCGGCGTGCTCGACGCGCTGACGGCGCAGCTCCGCGACGTCGTGAGCTCCGCAGCGAGGACCCTCGTCGCGGTGGCCGCTCCGCTCGGGACCACGCTCGTGAACATCGCAGGAACCCTCGTGGCCGGTGTGACCCCGGTACTCCGGGCACTCCCTGCGCTGCTGTCCGTGCAGGTCAACGTGCAGCGCGACGTCCCGGGATCCCGAGACGGTCGGTACGCCCGGACGGGCAGCTTTTCCGTGACGGCGATCCGCATCGGAGTGCTCGGAGCGGGCAGCGGCACCCCGCTCGCCCAGGTGGACCTGGCGTCGTCGACGGTCGGGCCGAACCTCGTCGACCTCGGCGCCCCGCGGTCCTGACGGTGCTCACCGCCGTGGTGGCCCGGCGTCGGCGGACGGGCTCGGCACGGGGGCTGGCCGACGGCGTCCCGGCTCCGCTACGGTCGCGGTACGCGGACCGTGGGGTCTGCGATCGACCAGAGGGGGCACCGTGACGACGGACGAGCGTGCGCAGGAGACCGGCCGGCCGACGCGGCGACCGCCGGTGGTCACCGCGGCAGTGGCGATCTGGGCGGTCGTGCTCGTCGTGCGGGTCGTCACCGTCGCGATCGGTGCGGTGCACCTGGCCCTCAGTGAACCCGGTGCGCTGCCCGCGGCACTCTTCGGCGGCGTGCTCGGCCTGGGCATCTGCGCGCTCCTCGCCTGGGCCACGCTGCTCGTGTGGCGCGGCTCCGGCACCGCGCGCGTCTGGCTCGGGGTCATGGGAGCCTTCGCCGTGGTGAACGTGGTCGTGGTGACGCTCACCGGGAACGCGAGCTGGCTGACGCTCGAGGCGGTCGCCGTGATCGCCGCCGCCGTGCTGCTCTGGCTGCCGTCGGCACGTCCCTGGTTCCCCCGCACCGAGCGACGCCCGCGCGTGCAGGAGCCGAGGACCATCGGCTGGGACCCGCAGACCGGGGAGCGGATCACGGAGCCGCACGAGGTCGCCGACCCTCGCTGACGCCGTCGCGCTCGCGAGCGCCTCTGCAGAGCCGACCACGGCCGGCTCACCGGCACCGCGACGGACGGGAGGCGAGGCGCCCGCTGGCACCGCGCCTCCCGTCCGTCTCGACGTACGTTCCGCGACGTTGCGGCTGTCGAACGACAGCCGTCATGTCGCAGGGTGCGCACGCATCGTGTGCGTGTGCATGAGGCGACAAGACCGTTGTCGAACGACAGCCGTCTTGTCGCAGTACCCGCGCCGCCGACCGCCCGCGCCTCACACGCCGGCGGGCACCGCCACCCGCGTCAGCCGCACCGGCACGGCCTTCGACACGGGGGTGTTGCTGCCCTTCGCCGCACTGTCGAGCGGCACGAGCACGTTCGCCTCGGGGAAGTACGCCGCCGCGCACCCGCGAGCGCTCGGGTAGGCGACGACCCGGTAGTCCCGGAGCACCCGCTCGACGTCGTCGTGCCACACCGTCTCGATGTCGACGGTGTCCCCGTCCGCCAGCCCGAGCTCGACCAGGTCGTCCGGGTTCACGAAGACGACGTGTCGGCCCTTCTTGATGCCGCGGTACCGGTCGTTCAGGCTGTAGATCGTCGTGTTGTACTGGTCGTGCGAGCGCAGGGTCTGCAGCAGCAGGGTGCCCTCGGGGCGATCGACGTGTTCGAGCTCGTTCACGGTGATCATCGCCTTGCCGGTCTCCGTCGCGAAGGTCCGCGAGTCGCGGGGTCCGTTCGGCAGGACGAAGCCCTCCTTGCTGCCGGCGCGGCGGGAGTAGTCGTCGAAGCCCGGCACGACGTGGCTGATGTGGTCGCGGATCACGTCGTAGTCGTCGCGCATGGCCTGCCAGTCGACGGGCACGCGGTCACCGAGGGTGGCCTTCGCGAGCTCGCACACGATCGCGACCTCGGACAGCAGGCCGGGCGCGACCGGCGGGACCTGCCCGTGGCTGCCGTGCACGGAGCAGACGGTGTCCTCGACGGAGACGAACTGCGGGCCGGCGGCCTGCACGTCGATCTCGGTGCGGCCCATCGTCGGCAGGATCAGGGCCTCCTCGCCCACGACGGCGTGCGACCGGTTCAGCTTCGTCGACACCTGGACGGTCATCTCGGTCCCGCGGAACGCGGCCTCTGCGAGCTGGCTGTCCGAGATCGCGGCGACGAGGTTGCCGCCCATCCCCATCCAGAACTTGATGTCCCCGCGCTGCATGGCCTCGATGCCCTTGAGCGCGTCGACGCCGTGCTCCCGCGGCGGCTCGAAGTGGAACTCCTCCGCCAGGGCGTCGAGGAAGCTGTCGGGCATCTGCTCCCAGATGCCCATGGTCCGGTCGCCCTGCACGTTGCTGTGCCCGCGGATCGGCGACGCACCGGCGCCCGGGCGGCCGATGTTCCCGCGGAGCAGCAGGAGGTTGATGATCTCCTTGATCGTGTCGACGGCCTTCGTGTGCTGGGTGATGCCCATCGCCCAGGTGATGATCGTCCGCTCGGAGTGCAGGTAGCGCTCGGCGAGCTCGTCGATCTCCTCGATGGTGAGCCCGGTGGCGCGGACGACCTCGTCGTCGTCGACCTGCAGGATGTGCTCGACGAACGCCTCGTACCCGCTCGTGTGCGCCTCGATGAACGCGTGGTCCACCACTCCGGGTGTCTTCTGCTCGGCGAGCACGACGCGCTTCGCGAGCGCCTGCAGCAGCGCCATGTCGCCGCCGAGCCGGATCTGCAGGAACTGGTCGGCGATCTGGGTGCCGTGCCCGATGACGCCGCGGACGCGCTGCGGGTTCTTGTAGCGGCGGAGGCCGGCCTCGGGCAGCGGGTTCACCGCGACGATCTCGGCGCCGTTCTTCTTGGCGTCCTCGAGCGCGGTGAGCATGCGCGGGTGGTTCGTTCCGGGGTTCTGCCCCATGACGATGATGAGCTCGGTGTGCTCGAAGTCGTCGTAGGCGATGGTCGACTTGCCGATGCCGACGACCTCGGCCATCGCCAGGCTCGTCGACTCGTGGCACATGTTCGAGCAGTCGGGCAGGTTGTTCGTGCCGAACGCCCGGACGAACAGCTGGTACACGAAGGCGGCCTCGTTCGAGGTGCGCCCGGAGGTGTAGAACGACGCCTGGTCGGGGGAGTCGAGCCCGTTGAGCTTGTCGGCGATGATCCGGAAGGCCCGCTCCCAGCTGACCGGCTCGTAGTGGTCCTTGCCCGCGGGCTTCCACACGGGTTCGGTCAGGCGTCCCTGCTGCCCGAGCCAGTACTCGGTCTTGTCCGCCAGGTCGTGGATCGAGTGCTCGGACCAGAAGGTGCGGGGCACCAGGACGGGCGTCGCCTCCCACACGACCGCCTTGCCGCCGTTCTCGCAGAACTCGGCGGTCTTCCGCTTGTCCGGGTCCGGCCAGGCGCAGCTCATGCAGTCGAAGCCGCCCTTCTGGTTGAGCGACAGCATGAGCTTGGCGGTGCGGGCGGCGCCGAGCTGTTCGAGCGCGGGACCCATCGAGTGCAGGACCCCGGGGACGCCGGCGGCCCAGTCCTTCGGTTCGCCGACGGTCATCTCGGCGTCGGTCACGTCGTCCTTCGGGGGCTGTTCGGTCACGGTGCGCTCACGGTCTCTCGAGGGGCGGGTGCTGGTTCGGTGATGCGTTCGGGGCGGCTGTAGACGACCATGCTCTGGCCGCGCAGGAAGCCGACGATGGTGATGCCGACCTCCTTCGCCAGGTCGACGGCGAGTGAGGACGGGGCGGACACGGCGGCGAGCACCGGGATGCCCGCCATCGACGCCTTCTGGGTCAGCTCGAAGCTCGCCCGACCGGAGACCATGAGGACGGTGCCGCTCAGGGGCAGGCGCCCCTCCTTCACGGCCCACCCGACGACCTTGTCGACGGCGTTGTGCCGGCCCACGTCCTCGCGGAGCACGAGCATCTCTCCGGTCGTGCCGTCGAACAGCGCCGCCGCGTGCAGCCCGCCGGTCTTCTCGAACACGTCCTGGGCCTCGCGCAGGCGATCGGGGAACGTCGCGAGCAGTGCCGGGTCGAGCACGAGGTCGTCGTGGTGCACGGCGTGCTGCGAGGTCGTCCGCACCGCGTCGATGCTCGCCTTGCCGCACAGGCCGCACGAACTGGTCGTGTAGAACGCCCGCTCCAGGCTCGGATCCGGTGCAGGAACACCGAGGGCGAGCGTCACGTCGAGCACGTTGTAGGTGTTCAGCCCCTCGTCCGTCGCACCCGCGCAGTACCGGGCGGCGGCGAAGTCGTCACCGCGGGCGATCACGCCCTCGGACACCAGGAACCCGGCGGCGAGGTCGACGTCGTTGCCGGGTGTCCGCATCGTGATCGCGAGCGAGTTCCCGCCGACGCGGATCTCGAGCGGCTCCTCGACGGCGAGCAGGTCGTCACGCACCGACCGGGACGTCGCGACGGTGATGCGGGTGACGCGCTTCCGCGCCGTGATCCGGCTCATGCTCCGGGTCTACCACCCCTGCCCGGCACCCGCCAGGGCGGTGCGGTTCCCGCCAGCGCGGCTGAGCCGGTCCTCAGACCGCCGGGTCCGCAACCGTCAGACCCACGGCAGCCGGACGGGAGGCACGTCCTCGCCCGCCACGCCGCCCCCGGCCGGCACGATCATCAGTCCGTCCGCGTCTGCCAGCCCCCGCAGCATGGCCGACGACTGGTGGGACGCCGGCATGGCACCCTCGGGTGTCGTCCGGTGGGCGAGCACCAGTGCGCCCGGTCGGTCGTTCGGCACGTCCACGGCGAGCCGGACCGACCCCGTCGGTTCGAGCGGTCGCCCGAGCAGACCGGCGACGAGCGGTCCGCCGAGCAGCACGAGGCCCACCATCGCGGCCATCGGGTTGCCGGGCAGGCAGAGGTACACGGTGGTGCCCCGGCGGGCGAGCAGCATCGGGCGCCCGGGCCGGACGTCGACGCGGTCGACGAGCAGCTCGGCGCCGATGCGGGCGAGCGCGCCGCGGACGTGGTCAGTCGAGGAGCCGGCGGTGCCACCGGTCGTGACGACGATCCGCTCCTGCGCGGCGTCGAGCACCCGGGCGGTGCCGTCGGCGTCGTCGGCCACGCGCTCGGTGGCGACCGGGTCGGCCCCGAAGGTGCGGAGCACGGACGGCAGGGTGTGGGTGAAGACGTCGCGCACCTGTCCGGGTCGCGGGATGCCCGCGGCGACGATCTCGTCACCGAGCACCGCGACCCGCGCGGTCGGGACGGGCGCGACGAGCACGTCGTCGACGCCGGACGCCGCGGCCAGCGCTGCACGCGGCGGGGTCAGCACGGAGCCGGCGGGGAACAGCACCTGGTCGCGGGAGACCTCCTCGCCGGCCGGTCGGACGTGACGACGCGCGGACGACGTGTGGCGGACCAGGCGGCCGTCGTCGTCGACGGAGGCGTCCTCGGAACGCACCACGGCCTCCGTGCCGGGTGGTACCGGCGCCCCGGTCGTGACCGGACGGGCGTGCCCGACGGCGAGCGGCTCGTCAGCGGGGACCGCGCCCGCGACGATCGGTGCGCCGAGCACCCACGGCCCAGGCCCTGCGACGGCCCACCCGTCCATCGCGGCGCCGTCGTGGCCGGGCACGTCGGCACGGGCGAGCAGGTCAGCGGCGAGCGTCCGTCCGAGCGCCGATGCCAGGTCGAGTCGGACCGCTCCCGACCCGGGGTCGGCGCCCGCGGTGTCGGCGGCCAGACGGGCGCCCTGCTCGTGTGCCGCGCGTCGGGCCTCGGACCAGGACGGCAGGACCAGCGTCACCGGGCGTCGGGCCCGGTGGAGCCGTCAGCGTCCGCGGAGTCCGCTGCGGCCCCGTGTGCCAGCGCGAGCCGGGTCGCGGTCGCGGCGGCATCGGCCAGGTCGGCGCTCGACCCGCCGCGGAGCCCTGCTGCGTACCCGACCAGGAAGGTCGTGAGCGGGGCGGCCGGCCGGGCCACCCCGTGGGCGGCGTCGCGGGCGAGGTCGAGCACGACGTCGCGGTCGAGCGTGAAGTCCTCGGGGAACCCGAGCGCCTCGGCGAGCTCGGCGGTCCAAGCGGCGAGGACGTCGTCAGTGGTCATGCGGTCAGTCAAGCAGTCGGGCGGTCGCCGTGGCCCGCGTGGCGTCCGCCGGTTCGTCCACGTCCGCACAGAGATCGGCGGGCAGTGGGACCTCGACGAGCCGCAGGCCGGCCGTGAGCCGTCGGACCGCTGCGCCGGTGGGGTCACCGAGCTCCCGGACCGCGGCACGCAGGGCGTCCGAGCGGTAGAGCGCGAGCAGGGGTTGACGACGTCCGTCCTCGTCGACGGCGATGAAGCCGTCGACGTCGGCCTCGTCGTCCGCCGCCCCGAGCAGCGCGTCGACCGCCCGCTCGGGGCGCACGAGGTCGCACGCGAGCACGAGCGTCCACGGCGCTGGCGCGGCGACCGCCGCGAGCCCTGCGGCGATGCCGGCCACCGGTCCGCCGAACGGCGGGTCCTCACGTGTGACGACGACCCCGTCCGGTGCGGTCCGGCCGTCCCGGAGCCCGACGAGCACGACGATGCGGGCGCGGGCCGCCGCGGCGACGGCGTGGTCCGACAGCGCCAGGCCGTCGGCGATGAGGGCCGTCTTGTCGATCCCACCCATCCGTGACGCTCGGCCCCCGGCGAGCAGCACGGCGTCGTGCGGCACGACTCCCGGGACGGTCATGCGGGAACGCTCCGCACCGCTCCGCTGCCGCCGCGCACCCAGCGTTCCTCGTCGAGTCCCGTGCCGGGGTCGACCTGCGGTGAACCCTGTGGTGCGAAGCCGTGGCGGGCGTAGAAGCGCTTGGCTCGTCCGTTCACCGAGAAGACGAGCAGGTGGGCAGCCGCCCGCCCGAGAGCAGCCTCGAGCAGCTGGTCCGACACCCCGGTGCCCTGCACGGCCGCATCGAGGTAGAGCGTGCAGAGCTCGGTCGCGGGCAGACCGGGCTCCGCCGACGGCGCTGTGCTCGACACCCCGACCACGACGTCCTCGGCACGCACGAGCACGACGCGACGCTCGCCGCGGCGGATCCGTTCGGTCCACCGCGCACGTCGGTCGCGCGACCTTGCGGCGTCGAGGAACGCGTCGGGGACGAGCCCCCGGTACGTCTGCTCCCATGCCCGGACCTGAAAGGCCGCGACTGCCTCGGCGTCGTCAAGGTCGGCCACGCGGATCTCCATCGCTCGATCCTGCCCTACCCGCGTCGTCTCAGGAGCAGCGCTCGAGTGCGAAGGACGTGGTGCCACCGCCGAAGGACCTGCCGGACGCCGCGTCGGCGAACGTCGAGCCCCAGCGCTGCACCACCCGGCAACCGAGGTCGGCACCGGCACGGCGGACCGGGTCGGTAGCGGCCGTGCCCGACGCGACGACGAGCAGGTGCGTCCTGCCCGAGCGGACGATCGACTCGACCTGGGCGGCGGTGAACACCGGGACCCGGCCGGAGAACCCGCCGTCGGTCAGGACCTCGTCGCCGGTGTCGCCGATGACGTCGGCGGCGATCCGCCACGAGTCGGTGAGGAACAGCGGTGCCCCGTCCTGACCGCCGCCTGCGCGCTCGGCGGCATCGACGAGGGCTGCCTCGTCCGACGGCAGGCGGGTGTGGCCACCGACGACGTCCGGTGCGGAGATCGTGAACGGCGCAGGGCCGGACGACCGACCTCCGGCCGACCAGCCGCCGGTGCCGCCGCGGCCGAGCGCGAACGCCCGGTCCGGGGTGCCACCGCCGCGGGCGAAGGCACCCTGCCCGACGCCGACCGACGCGTCGCCGCCGCTGCCGTCCCGCGCCGCGTCGAGGACCTGCAGCGAGAAGCACGCCGGCCCGAGCACCACCGCGGCCACGAGTACGCCGGCCGCCGTCCGACGCCAGCGGGTCGACGGCGCCGTCGGGTCGCTCCGACGCCAGCGGACGACGAGCACCACGAGCGCCACGACGGTCACGCCGACGGCGATCGTGCCGAGGAGCGCCGGCTCGGACGAGGCCCGCGCCAGCCACGCCCACCAGGCGCCCTGGACCACGAGCAGGCCGACGGGCACGAGCCGCAGCCGGCGGTCGGCCGCGTCCACGAACCCGGCTGCGCCCCACCAGCCGAGCGCGCCGAGGGCCGCGAGCTGCGCGCCGATCCCGGCGACGTACGCGGTGTGCGGGAGTCGCAGGACGGACAGCACCGCCACCGCGGTCACCAGCCAGACGACCAGGGCGACGAGCGTGGCGGCGGGGAGCAGTGCCTCCCGGCCGGGCCGACGACGCCACCACCGGGCCGCGCCGATGCCGATGCCGGTGAGCGCTGCGGGCCACGACCAGCCGACCTGTGACGCGTACCGCGGCGAGAAGAGCTGGAGCAGCGAGTGGTCGCCACCGCCCCGGCCGGCGGTCGCCGTGCGCCACGCGTCCGCGACGTGCGTGCCGGCGTGTCCGACGGCGGCGCCGAGCGCGCCGACCGCTCCGGGCCACAGTCCGGGGAGGAACCGGTCGACGCCGTTGTAGCCGAAGACCATCGCGAAGACGCTGTCGTCGGTCGACCCGTCGAAGTAGGGGTGGTCGCCCGTCGGCAGCAGCCCGAGCACCACCGACCAGGAGAGGCTCGCGACGACCGCGGCACCGACCAGCGCGGCCACGTGTCCCGCGGCGCGGCGCCATCGCCGTCCCGAGCCGGCGGTGGCGACCACCGTGGCGAGCACGAGGGCGGGCAGCACCAACCAGGCCTGCAGCATCTTCGCCTGGAAGCCGACGCCGACGAACAGCCCGGCGAGCAGCAGCGGCCACCACGTCCGGGTGAGCGCGGCGCGCTGCCACCAGACCAGCGCGACGGCGAGCGACATGGTGAGGAGGCCGTCCTCCATCGGGTGGCCGAACATCGACACGAAGATCGGGGTGCTCGCGGCGAGGGCGGCGGCGACCAGGCCGGCTCGGGCGCCGAGCCAGCGGAGCGCGACCACGGAGACGGCGAGCGTCGTGACCACGCCCTCGATCACCTGGGGCAGCGCGAGCGACGCCGTGGACATGCCGAACAGGTGGATGCTGATCGCCTGGGGCACCGCGAAGCCGGCGAGCTTGTCGAGGGTCACCGTCGCACCGGGGTCGAACGAGCCGGACAGGAACGCGGGCAGCGACTCGGACATCGAGCGTGCTGCGGCGGCGTAGAACGACGAGTCGCCGCCGCGGGCGAGGTTCCAGCTCGACAGGACGGCGCCGAGCACGACGATCGCGACGAGGGTCGCCCGCTGGGCGACGGTCTGGTGCCACCACCGAGCAGGGCGTGCGGTGGCGCGGTCGCCCGACGTCGGGGCGGGGTGAGTCGAGTCCATGCGCTGAAGATCGCGCCGGAGTCGATGAAGGAGCCTGGGGCAGCCGGTCCCCAGGACTCCGGTTCGTTCAGGAGCGGTACCAGGATGCCGGTCGGTAGTGTTCGGGGGGTCGTCGGCGCTCGCCGTGGTGCTGTCGCTCGCTGCGGTGGTGGCGGGCGCGGTCGGCAGCAGCGCTCGACGGACAGACGGGACAGCGCGCTCCTGACACCGGGACACCGTCCTGCTATGTTCGGCCGCACAACAAATCCCATCGACATCGACGTCGACGGGTGCCGGGGAGCAGCCATGGACACCCAGCAGTCGGACTCTCAGCAGTCGGACACCCAGCAGTCGATCGCCCACCGCACGGGCACGACGGTCCTGACGGTCGTCGACCACCACGGCACGCCGCTGCCGGACGTCGGGGTCACGGTCGAGCAGACCCGGCACGCGTTCGGCTTCGGCAACATCGGCTTCGACTTCGTCGCGCTCGCGAACGACGAGGTCGACGGCGACGAACGGGAGCACCTCGAACGGCTCGCCGACCTGTACACCGACGTGTTCACCACCGCGACGCTCCCGTTCTACTGGGGCACCTTCGAGCCCGAGCGCGGACGACCCGACACCGCCCGGCTCCGCCGCACCGCCGAGTGGTTCCGCGAGCGGGGGATCGCGCGCAAGGGCCACCCGCTCGTCTGGCACACCGTGCAGCCGGACTGGCTGCTCGGGCTGCCCCTCGACGAGGTCGAACGGCTGCAGCGCGAGCGCATCCGCCGCGAGGTCTCCGACCTCGCCGGGCTGGTCGACACGTGGGACGCGATCAACGAGGTCGTCATCATGCCCGTGTTCGACAACGGCGACAACGCGATCACCCCGCTCGCCCGGGCGAAGGGCCGCATCCCGACGATCCAGATGGCGTTCGAGGAGGCCCGCGCCACCAACCCGCACGCGACCCTGCTGCTCAACGACTTCGACCTGTCGAGCGCGTACGAGTGCCTGATCGAGGGCGTGCTCGAGGCCGGGGTGCAGATCGACGCCATCGGGCTGCAGACCCACATGCACCAGGGCTACTGGGGCGAGGAGACGATGCTCGCGATGGTCGACCGGTTCGCTCGGTACGGCCTGCCGCTGCACCTGACCGAGACCTCGCTCGTGTCGGGCGACCTCATGCCCGCGCACGTCGTCGACCTGAACGACCACCGGGTGGACTCGTGGCCGTCGACGCCCGAGGGTGAGGCGCGGCAGGCCGACGAGGTCGAGCGGCACTACCGGAGCCTGGTCGGGCCCCCCGCGGTCGAGGCGGTGACCTACTGGGGCATCACCGACGCGGGCGCCTGGCTGGGCGCGCCGATCGGGCTGGTGCGCGAGGACGGGACGCCGAAGCCGTCCTACGAGGCGGTGCGCCGGCTCGTCAAGGAGGAGTGGTGGACCGGGCCGACCGTGCTCCGCACGGACGAGCGCGGGCAGGTGCGGGTGCGCGGGTTCCGCGGGGACTACCGGGCGGACGCGCGGGGCGCGTCGACGGCGTTCGCCGTCGGACGGGACGCCACGGAGCACGAGGTGGTCGCGCCGACGACGTGACGACGTGACGACGTGACGGACGGGAGGCGCGGGGCGGGCCCGCCACGCGCCTCCCGTCCGGCACCGCTCGCGCTGACCGACCGACCCGATCTGACCCGGACCGGCCCGGCCCGACCGCGTCGTCGCCTCCGGCGTACCGTCCGTCGTGGCGCGCGGCGGCCGCGCGTCGGACAGGAGACACGGGATGTCCGGGGACGCGGGAACGGACGGGCTGGTCACGGCGCGACTGATCGGCATCGAGGAGCACTGGATCTCGGAACCGGTCGACCGAGCGCTCCGGGGCATGACCGGTGACGACCGCGACGCCAGCCTCGTGCTCAACGACCACGGCGACGTCCGTGCACGGTTGACCGACCTGGCGGAGCGGCGGCTCGCCGCGATGGACGAGCAGGGCGTCGACGTCCAGGTGCTCTCGCTGGCCCCGCCCGGCGCACAGGTCCCGAGCACCGCCGACGCCGTGGCGCTCGCCCGCGACGCGAACGACGAGGTCGTCGAGGCGATCCGTGCGCACCCCGGTCGGTTCCGGGCCATGGCGACGCTCCCGCTCGCGGACCCGGCAGCCGCCGCGGCCGAGCTCGAGCGAGCCGTCGCGCTCGGGCTGACGGGCGTGATGACCTACGGCCGGGTCGGCGACGTGACGCCCGACGACCCGCGGTACGACGACCTGTGGGCGGTGGCGTCGCGCCTGCACCAGCCGGTCTTCATCCACCCGCAGGTGCCGCCCGGCGCCGTCCGCCGAGCCGCGTACTCGGGGCTCGGCGAACCGGTGGACCTCGCCCTCGCGACGTTCGGGTGGGGCTGGCACCTCGAGGCGGGGACGGCCGCACTCCGGCTGATGGCGAGCGGTGCCCTCGACCGGCACCCCGACCTGCAGCTCGTGCTCGGGCACTGGGGTGAACTGCTGCTCTTCTGGCACGGTCGGGCCGACGGCATTGCACGGACGGCGGGGCTCGACCGGTCGGTCACGGACTACCTGCGCGAGAACGTCTGGATCACCGCGTCGGGCATGCTCGACCCGGCGCTGCTGCGGCACGCACTCGCCGTCACGTCGGTCGACCGGCTCGTGTTCTCGACCGACCACCCGTTCCAGTCACCGACCCGCGAGCAGGTCGACGGGTTCCTGGCGGAGCTCCCCGACGACGCGGCGCGGGAGGCGTTCGCGTCGGGCAACGCGCGGCGGTTGTTCGGGCTCGGCGACCAGGGATGACGGATCAGGTGCGCGGAGCTCCTGCGGTCGCCGCGGAGCGGCGCGCAGCCGAGTCGAGCGACGCTCACGCGGAGCGCTGCTCAGCCGAGGTCGAGCGCCCGGCTGAACGTGCGCGTGACGGGCGGAGCAGCGACGATCGCGGCGAGGGCCCGCGGGGCGCCCTCGTCGGTGGCGCGCCAGGCGACGTAGGCGTCGTGGTCGGCCGGGGTCGTCCACCGCTCGAGCACGACGAGGTGCAGCGGGTCTGTGTCGTCGACCAGGACCTCGAGGGACTCGTTGCCCGCGAAGGTGGCCGTCTGGGCGAGGGTCTCGCTGATCGCGGACTCGATGGTGTCCTGCGCGACGTCGTCGCGCAGCTGGACCTCGAGGAGGACCGTCTGGGTCATGGGTGCACCTTCCGTCAGCGGCGCCCGTCGATCGGGCGTCGCACGACCCAACACGCGAGCAAGGCGCGGTGTTCCGCGTCGCTCCGGGGAAGTGCAGAACGCAACGTCGGCGACGGTCCGCAGCGGTGGACCGTTGCGTGGAACCGCCGAGGTTGCGTCCCGCGGAGGCGCTCGCGACACATGTCGAGAAAAAGCTTCCGCAGGAAGGTTTTGAGTGTTACTGTCCTGCTCACCTACCAGCACTAGGTATTCAGAGGGCACCCGCCCCCGATGGCTCGAGGAGGAGTCATGTCGACACCGACGTCGAAGGAAGAACCGCAGTCCGGTCTCGCCGGTACCGCGAACCCGCCGGTCACCGCGGCCGCCGGAGCCACGAGCGCCGACCCCGCAGCGGCATCGCGGGCGTTCTCGGTCGAGGGCCTCACGCAGAGCGTCAGCACCGTCCGGGTCGGCCCGAAGTACCTCTGGGCGCTCAGCCTCGCCCAGTTCGGCCTCTTCGCCGCACTGCTCACGCCGGTGTTCGTGAGCATGTCGATCAAGGCGACGGTGCTCGACCCGGACAGCCCCGAGACGATCGTCGGCTCGGTCCTGCCGTTCGGTGCCCTGGGCGCCCTGCTCGCCAACCCGCTGGCGGGAGCGCTCTCCGACCGCACCCGCACCCGCTGGGGTCGTCGTCGGCCGTGGATGGTCATCGGCGTCGTCGTCTTCGTCGTCGCCCTCGCCTGGCTCGCGTTCGCGCCGGACGTGCTGCAGCTCACCATCGCGTGGGTGCTCGCCCAGGTCGCCGCGAACGCCGTCCTCGCCACGCTGACCGCGAGCTTCGCCGACAACGTGCCGGAGTTCCAGCGCGGCAAGGCCTCGAGCGTCATCGCCCTCGCGCAGAACATCGCGATCCTCGCCGGCCTCTACCTCGCCGTGTACCTGGTCGGCAACCTGCCGGTGCTCTTCATCGCGCCGGGCATCCTGGCGATCGTCGTGATCCTCGTCTACGCGGTCGTCGCCCGCGACGAGCTCCCGGCCACCACCAAGCCCTTCAGCTGGCTCACGCTCATCGCGTCGTTCTGGACCAACCCGATCAAGCACCCCGACTTCGGGCTCGCCTGGTGGGGCCGGTTCCTCATCACCTTCGGCACGTTCATGTTCACGACCTACCGCCTGCTCTACATGCAGGAGCAGATCGGGATCAAGGACGTCGCCGAGGCCACCGCGACCGTCGCCTTCGGCGTGCTCCTCTACACGGTCGCCCTGCTCGTCAGCGCCGCGGTGTCCGGTTGGGTGTCGGACCGCGTCCGTCGCCGCAAGGTGTTCGTCTGGGGCTCCACGGCGCTCACCGCCGTCGGCCTCATCATCCTCGCCCACGTCGAGTCGGTCGGCGGGTTCTACTTCGCCGAGATCGTGCTCGGCTTCGCCTACGGCATCTACGCCGCGATCGACACCGCGCTCGTCGTCGACGTGCTCCCCGACCCGGAGCGCCCGGGCAAGGACCTCGGCGTGATCAACATCGCCAACGCCCTGCCGCAGTCGCTCGCCCCGGCGGTCGGCCTCTTCCTGCTCGGCATCGGCGGCGGCCAGAACTACACGCTCATGCTCTGGGGCGCCGGCGTCGCCGTGCTCCTCGGCGCGCTCGTCATCCTCCCGATCAAGAAGGTCCGGTGACCACCGTGGCACCCCGCATCTCGCTCCAGCTCTACACGGTCGACAAGGCCCTCGCGCCCGACCTCGACGGAGGCGTCGCACGCCTCGCCGCCATCGGGTTCGACACCGTCGAGGCGTTCGCCTTCGTCGGTCGCGCCGCCGAGCTCCGGACGGCCTTCGACGCGCACGGCATCAGCGCCCGCACCGGTCACGCCTTCCTGGTCGAGGAGACGATCCCGCTGCCCGACGGCACCGTGATGACCGCACCGTCGCACGCCGAGACCTTCGCCGAGGCGTCGGCCCTCGGGCTCGAGATCGTCATCGACCCGTTCGTCGGGCCCGACCACTGGACGACCCGCGAGGGCGTCGAGCGGGTCGCCGCCCGACTGAACGCCGCCGCCGAGGAAGCCGCCGCCCACGGCCTGCGCGTCGGCTACCACAACCACGACCACGAGCTCCGGCCCCGGATCGACGGGAAGCCCGCGCTGCGGGTGCTCGCCGACCTGCTCGACCCCCGCGTCGTGCTCGAACTCGACCTGTACTGGGCGTCCGCCGCGGGCATCGACCTGGTGCCGTTCGTCGAGGAGCTCGGTGACCGCATCGTCGCCGTGCACGTCAAGGACGGCCCGATGCGCGAGGGCATCTCCACCGCGCAGGTGCCGACCGACCAGACCCCGGCCGGGCAGGGCGACGTCCGTCTGGCCGAGGCGCTGGCCGCGGCGACCGCGCTCGAGTACGCCGTCATCGAGTTCGACGGCTTCGACGGGGAGATCTTCGACGGGGTCGAGCAGTCGTACCGCTGGCTGCACGCCACGCTCGCCGGATCGGACGCGACCGCCACGACGGGGGTGTCCGCATGACCCGCACGGGACGCGTCGGCGTCGGCTTCATCGGCGCCGGGATGATCAGCGAGCAGTACCTCACGAACCTCACGACCTTCCCGGACGTCGAGGTGGTCCGCATCGGTGACATCGACACCGAGCGCGCCGCGGCGACGGCGGCGAAGTGGGGGATCCCCGCGTCCGGCACGGGCGACGAGGTGCTCACCGACCCCGACGTCGAGATCGTCGTCAACCTGACCCTGCCCGCCACGCACGTCGAGGTCTCCACGGCGGCACTCCGCGCCGGCAAGCACGTCTGGAGCGAGAAGCCGATCGGCGTCGACCGCGCGAGCGCCGCCGGGCTCGTGGCGCTCGCCGACGAGCTCGGCCTGCGCCTCGGCATCGCGCCCGACACCGTCCTCGGCGCCGGGTGGCAGACCGCCAAGCGCGCGATCGAGGCCGGCGCGATCGGCACGCCGCTCACCGCCGTCACGAGCTTCCAGTGGCAGGGACCGGACGTGTTCCACCCCAACGCGTCCTTCCTCTACGCGAAGGGCGCCGGCCCGCTGTTCGACATGGGGCCGTACTACTTCACGGCGCTCGTGCACCTGCTCGGCCCGGTCGCGTCGGTCGTGGCGACGGGGACCCGGTCGCGCGACACCCGACAGCTGGTGGTCGGACCGAACGCGGGGCAGGAGTTCCCGGTCGAGGTCCCGACGCACCTCTCGGTGCTCACGTCGTTCGAGCAGGGCGGGAACGCGCAGTCGCTGCTGTCGTTCGACACCCCGCTCTTCCGGCACGGCGTCTTCGAGGTGAACGGCACCGAGGGCACGATCGTGCTCCCTGACCCGAACACCTTCGGCGGAGGCCACCCGATCCGCATCGCCCGACCGCTCGGCGCGGACGTGTCGTTCCCGATCGAGCAGGAGTGGGAGACCCTGTCCGACGAGGAACCGACGGTCGGCCGCGGTCTCGGCGTGCTCGACATGGCACGGGCGATCCGCGGGGGCGGTGCGCACATCGCGACCGGCGAGGTCGGCTACCACGTGCTCGACACCATGGTGGCCGTCGAGGAGTCGGTCGCGCGCCGCGCGTTCGTCGAGGTCGCGTCGACGGTCGCGCCGATCGCGTCGCTGCCCGAGGACTTCGACCCGCTCGCCGCGACCCTGCAGGCTGCGTCCGCCACGGTCTGACCGGCCACACGACGGTCTGGAGGCTCGGTGCCGGATGGTGGGGAGCCTCCAGGCCGTCACGTGGTGCGGGACGGGCGCAGGACGCTCTCGTAGACCGCGACCAGTCCGTCGACGCGCTGTTCGACGCGGCCGCGGGCCGCGACCAGGGCGGCACTCGCCCGCTCGAGGAGCTCCGGCTCCTCGTGCACCCGCCGCACGACCGCCGCGATGCCTGCGGCATCCGGTGTCGGTGTCGTGAAGCCGCCGCCCTCGGGGACGACCTCGGCGAGGTCCGGGTCGCAGTGCACCACGGGCAGGCCGGTGGCGACGGCCTCGAGCATCACCATCGGCTGGTTGTCGAAGTCGACGGAGCTCGACACCAGCACGTGCGCGCGTCGCATGGCGGAGAGCACCTCGTCGTGCGGGGTGGAACCGTGCAGCCGGACCGGGGTGCCGACCACCGCCCGAGCGACCGCGGCACGCGCGACGCCGTCGCCGAGCACGTCGACCTCGGTGCCGGGCGGGAACGAGCGGGCGGCCTCGACCAGGACCTCCGGGCGCTTCTCGGGCGACAGCCGGCCGACCCAGAGCACCCGGAGCGGCTCGTCGACCGCCCGGGTCCGGACCGACGCCGGCCCGATCGCGTCGAGGACCGCGGGCTCGATGCCGTTCGAGACGACCGACACCGGGGTCCGCACGCCCCGGTCGACGAGCTTGTCGGCGAAGTGCCGCGACGGGACCACCACGTGGTCGCTCGCCCGTGACTGTGCGAGCATGACCCGCCACATCCGACGTGCCGTCCGGGTGCGGGTGTACGGGGCATCGGCCGCGACGTGGACGCCCCGACGGGGGACCTGCGTCGCGTGCAGGACGGCGAGCAGTGCGGTCGTCACGGTCGGCACGGGCAGGACGTTCCGCGTGTAGACGTCGATGCGGCCGTGCATCGTGTGGACCACCGGGATGCCGAGGTCCTGCGCGGCACGGAGCCCGCCGAGCGCGGCGAACATCTCGGAGTGGGTGTGCACGACGTCGATCCGGCGCGCGGTGAACTCGCGGCGGAGCAGGGCACGGACGCGACGCGGGGACCAGGCGAAGGGGTAGCCGTCCGGACGGAACACGGGGGACACGGGCAGGCCGACGACAGCCGGCGCGGCTGCGCCGCCGGGCGTGTGGGCGGGGCCGGCCGGGTCGTCGGGGCAGAAGACCGTGACGTCGTGCCCGGCCGTCGTGAGGGCCTCGGCGAGCGAGCGCACCGCCGTCTGGACGCCCCCGAGCGTCGGCAGGTAGTAGTCGGTGACCAGCGCGATGCGCACGAGCCGAGCCTAGGGGCCGCCCGGCCGGCCCGTAGGATCGGGACCGTGGGGGCGACGGGTAGCGGAGAGCGCGCGCTGGTCACGGGGGCGAGCGGGTTCGTCGGCGGTCACGTCGTGCGGACCCTGCGGTCGCACGGGTACCGCGTCACCGCCTCCGGCCGTCGGCCCGAGGCGTTGCCCGCGGGTCACGTGCACGTCGGTGCCCTCGACGACCTCGCCCGCTCGGACGTACCCGCCGACGTCGTCGTGCACTGTGCCGCGCTCAGCTCGCCGTGGGGGCCCTGGTCGGCCTTCGAGCACGCCAACGTCACCGGCACCGCCCGCGTGCTCGAGTACGCGCGACGGGTCGGGGCGCGGCGGCTCGTGCACGTCTCGTCGCCCGGCATCTACGCAGCACCCCGCGACCGGCTGGACATCCGCGAGGACCAGGTCGACCCGAGCCGCCCGATGAACCACTACATCCGCTCGAAGCTGCACGCGGAGGCACTCCTCCGTGCCGCGAGCGGCGACCCCGACGGACCCGAGATCGTCGTCCTGCGCCCCCGCGGCATCGTCGGCGCGGGGGACACCGGACTCGTGCCGAGGCTGCTGCGCGTGCACGACCGGGTCGGGGTACCGCTCCTGCGCGGCGGACGCGGACTCGTCGACCTGACCGCCGTCGAGAACGTCGCACACGCCGTCCGGCTCGCCGCCGAGGTACCGGAGGCCGCCGGGCTCGCCTTCAACATCACGAACGGGGACCCGCGCCCGTTCGTCGAGCTCCTCGACCAGCTGCTCACCGGACTCGGGGTGCGCCCGCGGTACCTGCGCCTGCCCGCCGGGCCGGTGTCCGCGCTGGCCGCCGTGCTCGAGGCCGTGTGCACGGTGCTGCCCGGACAGCCGGAACCACCGATCACCCGGTACACGGTGTCGACGATCACGCACTCGCAGACGCTCGACCTGACCCGAGCGCGGCGGGTGCTCGGCTACGAGCCCGTCGTCGGGCTCGACGCGGCACTGGCGAGCTACGCCGTCGCCGGGCAGCGGGGCCGTCGCGTGGGGGAGCAGCCGCGTGACTGAGCGTCCGTCGGACGGTCGCGTGGCGGAGCGCCCGCGCGGCGTCCTGCGCGCCGCCGCCTGCGGGTGGACGACCCACGACCTGCGCGGGCTCGTCCGCGGTGCCCCGCGCGGACGCCGGGTCTTCCCCGCGAACGTCTTCACCTGGACCGGTCCGGACCGCACCGTCCTGTTCGACACCGGGTACGCACCCCTGCCGTGGCGGACCGGTGCGGCCGGGTGGGCGTACCGACGCCTGCTCCCACCCGTGGTCCCGACGGGCAGCACGCTCGCCGACGCCGTCGACACGGACGCCGTCACGCACGTCGTCCTGTCCCACCTGCACCCCGACCACGTCGGCGGACTCGCCGCCGTCCCGCACGCCACGGTGTTCGTCACCGAGGGCATCGCCCGCAGCGTCGCCCGCCCACGGCTGCTCGCCGGGCAGCTGCGCGGACTGCTGCCCGAGGGGCTCGTCGACCGGCTCCGGGTCGTCCCGGACAGCGCCTTCGGCCCCGCCCCGACCGGTCCGCTCGCCGGGGCCGGACTCGCGACGGCCGACCCGTTCGGGGACGGTCGCACCCGCCTCGTCCGCCTGCCCGGACACGCGGACGGACACCTCGGCCTGCTGGTGGAGGACCGCGTGCTGCTCGCGGGCGACGCCGCGTGGAGCCGTGACCTGCTCGGGCGGGAACACGACCTGCGTCTCCTGCCGCGCGCGGTCGCGCACGACTCCGGAGCGCAGCGCGACACCGCCGAGCGCCTGCTCGCACTCGAGCGCGCGGGTGTCAGACTGCTGTTCAGCCACGACGAGCACCGGACCGGGGTGGACCTGCTCGCCGACGACGACGAGGACCGAGGGGGACCATGAAGCACTGCGCCATCGCCGGCTGGGGGACGGCACTGCCCGACCGGAGGGTCACCTACGGCAGCGGCACCCGGACCGTCACGCGCTACCGGATCGCCGACGACGTGTCACAGCTCGACATGCTCGCCGAGGCAGCCTCGCGCGCGATCGAGCGCGCCGGCATCGACGCCGCCGACCTCGACCTGGTGATCGCCGCCTGCGCCGCGGGCGTGCAGCCGATCCCGTGCACGGCGGCACTCGTGATGGAGCGGGTCGCACCCGACGCCCGGGCGGCCGCCCTCGACGTCAACTCCACCTGCACGAGCTTCATCACGGCGCTCGACGTCGCCTCCCGCTACCTGGAGGACGGCGATCACGAGCGGGTGCTCGTCGTGTCCGGTGACGTCGGGTCGCGCTTCCTGGACCCGACGCAGCGCGAGTCCGCCGAGCTGTTCTCGGACGCCGCCGCCGCCGTGGTGCTCACGCGCGGGGACGGCACGCAGGGTGTGCTCTCGGCGCTGCAGCAGACCTGGCCGGAGCACGCCCACGACACCGAGCTCCGGGGCGGTCTGTCCCGGTACCCGGCGCAGCGGTACGCCGAGGGAGACCCGGCGGACTACCTGTTCGACATGCACGGCCGCCGTGCCCTGACCGGGATGCTCCGGGTCCTGCCCGGGTTCTTCGCGCGGTTCTGGGAGCGCAGCGGGCTCGGGCTCGACGACGTCGACCTGGTCGTCCCGCACCAGGCCAGCGGGGCGATCGGGCTCGCGATGCGCCGGATCGGGATCCCGACGGACAAGTACGTCGACGAGGTCGCGGCGTTCGGGAACTCGGTGTCGTCGTCGGTGCCGTTCATGCTCGCGCGGTGCCTCGACGACGGACGACTCCGTCGCGGTGACACCGTGCTGCTCTGCGGGACGGCGGCGGGCCTGACCGCGAACGCCCTCGCGCTGCGCCTCTGACGTCTCGTGAGCCTGGCTGCCGGACACGACGACGCCCCCGCCGCTGTTGCGACGGGGGCGCCCGATGGCCCCTGATCCCCGGGGAGGCCACCGCTGGTCCGGCGGACCGCCCAGCACCGGACGGCCCACCGAGGTCGATCAACGCGCGGTGCGACCCGCGCGGGGGAGCAGCACGCCGAGGACGATCATCGCGACGGCGAGCAGCGCGTGCAGCACGTTGTCCGCGCTGTTCAGCGGGACGAAGTTCGCCGCGCCCGCCATGTTCGCGACGAAGAGGCCGAAGACGAACAGGACGGCGTAGATGATGCCGCCGATGAGCAGGTAGGAACGCGAGCCGGCTGCGGATCGGGCGGCGAGGATGCCGACGATGCCGAACAGCAGGTGGACGATGTTGTGCAGGGCCGACACCTGGAAGAGCCCGAGGAGCATGGCCATCGAGCTGTTGCCGGCGAACGACATGGTGCCCATGTCCATGGTCAGGCCGGGGATGAAGCCGGCGATGCCGACGATGAGGAAGACGACGCCGAAGAGCAGGGCGCCCTTCTGGACGAGGGTCGAAGCGAACCCGGTGCGGGGTGATGCTGCGTTGCTGGTCATGGTGCTGTCCTTCCGAATGCGTTCCACGACGGCGTCTCGAGGTCACCGCACAGGGGCAGCGTCGTCGTCGTACAGGGGTTTCGGAGCAGCTGCGCAGCCGGATTGGTGCGGCGTCGGGGTGGTCGTCCAGCGCGGTCGGGCACGCGCGAGTCCTCCGCTGGGATGACCTCGGGTCTCCACCCGTGGGGGGACGCGCTCGACGGGCCCGCGGAAATAGCGTGGACGACGTGATCGAGATCGAGCATCTGTCCAAGCGCTACGGCGCCAAGACCGCCGTCGACGACATCTCCTTCGTCGTCCGACCCGGCATCGTCACCGGCTTCCTCGGCCCGAACGGTGCCGGCAAGTCCACGACCATGCGGATGATCATGGGCCTCGACACGCCCACGGGCGGTCACGTGCGGGTCAACGGGCAGGAGTACCGGTCCTTCCGCGACCCGCTCCGCCAGGTCGGGGCGCTGCTCGAGGCGAAGGCCGTCCACTCGGGGCGCAGCGCCTCCAACCACCTGCTCTCGCTCGCGGCGACGCACGGCATCCCGAAGTCCCGCGTGCACCACGTCATCGAGCTCACCGGGCTCGAGTCGGTCGCGAAGAAGCGCGTCGGCGGGTTCTCCCTCGGCATGGGGCAGCGGCTCGGCATCGCGGCGGCACTGCTCGGCGACCCGAAGACCCTGATCCTGGACGAGCCGGTCAACGGCCTCGACCCGGACGGTGTCGTGTGGGTGCGTCAGCTCGCCCGGCACCTGGCGTCCGAGGGGCGCACGGTCTTCCTCTCCAGCCACCTGATGAGCGAGATGGCCCAGACCGCCGACCGCGTCGTCGTCCTCGGTCGCGGCAAGGTGCTCGCGGACGCTCCGATCGCGGAGTTCGTCGCCGGCAGCGGGCAGGGCGGCGGTGCACGCACCCTCGTCCGGACACCGCACCCCGACCAGCTGTTCGGGGCCGTCGGCTCCGCAGCGTCGTCGATCACCCCGCGCGAGGACGGCGCCTTCGTGGTGGTCGGGCCCGACGCGCAGCAGATCGGCACCATCGCCGCGCAGAGCGGTGCGGTGCTGCACGAACTCACCCCGATGGGTGCGAGCCTCGAGGAGGCGTACATGGCCCTGACCAAGGACGAGGTCGAGTACCAGGCGGAGGTCGCCCGATGAGCGCCGCGACCGCCACAGGCATGCCCAGCGGCGTCGGCCTCGGGTTCGGCCGCCTGGTCCGCAGCGAGTGGATCAAGTTCCGCAGCATCCGGTCCACCTGGTGGTGCTACGCCATCATCGTCGCCCTCACGATCGGTCTCGGCGCGATGATCGGCGCCGCTGCCCCCGTGATGGGACTCCCAGAGGGTGCCGAGGTCACGCAGGAGATCGCGAACCGGCAGATCGTCCTGCTGAGCACCTCGTCCGTCGGGTTCACCGTCCTGGTCGCCGCGGTGCTCGGAGTCCTCATCATCACCGGGGAGTACGGCACCGGCCAGGTCCGGTCCACCTTCACGGCCGACCCCGGACGCACGGGTGCGATCCTCGCCAAGGCCGTGGTCCTCGCCGTCGCGACCTTCGTCGTCAGCGCCGTCTCGACCTGGATCGGCGTCGCGCTCGTCGCGTTCTTCCAGGCGGACAAGGGCGTGCACGCCGATCTGGCCGATCCCGCGGTCGTCATGCCGGTCCTCGGATCGTCGGTCTACGTCACCGGGATCGCCCTGCTCGCCTTCGGCATCGGGCTCCTCGTCCGCTCCAGCGCCGGCGGCATCGCCATCGCGCTCGGCGTGCTGCTCGTCGTGCCGATCGTGCTGCAGCTCGTCGCCGGTCTGGTGGACCAGCAGTGGCTCCTCGACGTGTCGCGGTTCCTGCCCGACCAGGCCGGCAGCCAGCTCTACACCTACGAACGCTCCGCCGCGCAGCCTGCACCCGAGGGCGTCGTGCTGGACGGCTGGGCCGGTGGCGGGGTCCTGGCGGCGTGGGTCGTCGCGATCGGCGTGGTCGCGCTGGCCGCGGTGAAGAAGCGCGACGTCTGACGACGGAGCCGCCCACGGGTCACGACGTGACCACGCACGCCACGGGAGGCGCGGTGCCGGCTGGCACCGCGCCTCCCGTCCGTCTGCAGTCGGGGGGTCAGGCCGCCCGTGAGAACAGTCCGCGCAGGGCGCGCGTCAGCCGCCACGAGCGCCGTGGCTGCTGGACGACCTCGACCGCACGCGTCGGCATGCGGAAGGCGAGGTCGTGGAGCATGTTCCGCTTCGTGCCGTCCCAGTTCGCGAACAGGTACGAGCCGCCGATGAACGACATGCTCCGGACCGGCGTGCGCTTCCACGAGTCGGCAGCGACGTAGTAGCCGGCGTGGCCGGCGCGGATGTGGTCGATGACGGTGTCCACGTCGAAGACACCGGTCGTGGTGACGACGGTGGTGATGCCCGTTCGGTCGCGGGCGACGTACTCGATGAGGTGTTCGGTCACGGCGTGCTCTGATCTGTGTCTGACTCGACCGGCCCGTGAGGTCGGCGCTCGGGAGGTGTTCGGAACCGCCCTTGCTTCCGCCTGGATGGTACGCCGGAGGAAGGGGTTGCTTCCAGCCGGTGGTGCGGTCGGGGGACGAACGTCCGGACAGCGCGAGGAGCAGGGTGGTCTCATGCGTCTCACCCGTCACTCCCGTCCCGTCGGCCTGCTGCTCGTCGCTGCCGGAGCCACCCTCGCGCTCGCCGGGTGCACCGGCGGGAGCGACGCCGGACCGACCGCCACCGTGACGCGGACGGTCACACCCTCGCCGTCGGCCTCGTCCGCTGCGGGCGCTGCACCCGCCACGGGGTCGTCGGCACCGACCGCGACGCCGTCCTGCGGACCGTCCGACGGTGCCGCAGCCGCCGCTGGGCCGATCGCGGACCTGCCGCTGCCCGCCGGACTCGAGTCCGCGCGCTGGGACGCCTCGCACGCGGACACCTCGACCTACGACGGATGCGCCGCACTGTCCGCGGTGAGCGTCAGCGTGGCCGACGCCACCGCGAGCTCCCCGGTCGCGATCCTGCTGTTCCACGACGGGTCGTACCTCGGGACGGCCACGAAGGAGCAGTACCCGTTCGTCCCGCAGGTCACGCGGGAGTCGGCGGACGCGATCCGCGTCGAGTACCGGTACCCGCAGGGCTCGGACAGCAACGCCGACCCGTCCGGCCGGGCGACCGCGACCTACACGTGGAGCGACGCCACCGGCCGGGTCGTGATGTCCGGGGACGTCCCACCGACGCCGTGAGCCGTCGTGCCGGTGGCATGATGTCAGGGTGACCCTGACCCGCCCGGCGATCACCGCCGCCCTGCCCGGTGTCGCCCTCGCCGTCGTGATCGGCATCGCCGCCACCCTGGTCGGCCGCGCGGTCCCCGTCGTCGGCGGTCCGGTGCCGGCCGTCCTGCTCGGCGCCCTGGTGGGGTGGCTCGTGCGGCGTCGACGCCAGCAGGACGACGGGACCGCCGACCTCGGTGGGCTCCAGCCCGGCGTGAAGTTCGCGTCCAGCCGGGTCCTGCAGGCCGCGGTCGTGCTCCTCGGTGCGCAGCTGTCGATCGGCGAGGTCCTGCGCATCGGTGGCGAGACCCTGCCCGTGATGCTCACGACGCTCGTGGTCTGCCTGGTCGCCGCGTGGGGGATCGGCCGGCTGCTCCGGGTGTCGAGCACGCTCCGGACGCTCATCGGCGTCGGAACCGGCATCTGCGGGGCCTCCGCCATCGCGGCCGTCACACCCGTCGTCGGGGCGGCCAGCGCCGAGGTCGCCTACGCGCTGTCCACCATCTTCCTCTGCAACATCGCTGCGGTATTCGTCTTCCCCCTCGTCGGACACGCGCTCGGTCTGTCGCAGCACGCGTTCGGCGTCTTCGCGGGCACCGCGGTCAACGACACCTCGTCCGTCGTCGCGACCGCCACGGTGTACGGCCGCCAGGCGACCGACACCGCGGTCGTCGTCAAGCTGGTCCGGACGCTGATGATCATCCCGATCGTGATCGGGTTGGCCGGCCTGGAGGCACGCCGCACCGCTCGCACGCGGCCGGACACCGCGGACGGGTCGCGTCGCGCCGGGGGCGTCCGCGTGCTGCGGTTGGTCCCGTGGTTCCTGGTCGGGTTCCTCGTCGTCGTGCTGCTCCGCACCACCGGGGTCCTGCCCGCGGCGGCCGCTCCGGGGTTCTCGACGGCGGCGACGTTCCTCATCACGGTGGCGCTCGCCGCGGTCGGGGTCTCGACGGACTTCGCGGCCCTGCGTCGTGCCGGGTTCCGGCCGATGCTGCTCGGCATCGTGCTCTGGGTGCTCGTCGCCGGGACGAGCCTGGGCGTGCAGGCGGCCTTCGGCCAGCTCTGACGGGCAGGGCGCGTGCAGGCGGCGTCCACCGACGCTCCCACGCGACCACGAGACGGACGGGAGGCACGGTGCCAGCTGGCCCCGTGCCTCCCGTCCGCCGCGGCGGCGTCAGCCGCGCAGCGCCTCCGCCAGCTTCACGCGACCGCCCGTGCGGAGGAGCGCGTTCTCGTAGATGCGCGCACCCACGGCGACCACGACGACGACCGACGCGGCGACCACGAGCAGCGACACGATCGGCTCCCACCACTCGGCGGTCCCGAGGAAGATCCGCATCGGCATGCCGATCGGCGCGCTGAACGGGACGTACGACATGATCCCCACGATCGTCGGGTCGTCCGCCGCCACCACGATCAGGATGTACGGGATCATCACGAGCATCATCACCGGCATGGTGACGCTGCCGACGTCCTCCTGGCGGGAGACGAGCACGGCGGACGCGGCGAACAGCGCGGCGATGAGCACGAAGCCGACCGCGAAGAAGCCGACGAACCAGAGCACGCTCGGGCCGAGCAGGGTGAACAGGTTGTCCTGCCCGGTGACCGCCAGCGCCACGACTCCGGCGACCGCGATCGCGACGATCTGCGCGAACGCCATGATGCTGTTGCCGAGCACCTTGCCGGCGAGCAGTGCCCGAGCGGGGATCGCCGCCATCAGGATCTCGACCACGCGGGTGGACTTCTCCTCGACGACGCTCTGTGCGATCGACGAGCCGAAGGTCACGGCCGAGGCGAAGAACACGACGCCGAACATGATGCCGATGAGCGACACGAGTCCGGCGGGTAGGGCGCCCGGGTCGAGCAGTTCCACGCGGGGCGTGACGCTCAGGGCGTCCACGACGTCGGTCGGAGCGTCGTCGAGCCCGACGACCGAGTAGCCGAGGGCGTCGTCGGACGGCACGATCGCCGCATCGACCTCGCCGTCGCGCACCAGGCGCTCGGCCTGGGCGACCGTGCGTGTCGGGGTGACGTCGAACCCGTCGGTGGACTCGAGCGAGACCCCGTCGACGACCGCGACGGGTGTCGTGTCGTCCGCGGTGGCCTTGCCGACGATGCCGCCGATCACGATCGAGGCGACGACGACCACCAGCAGGATCGCCGCCGAGACCACGAAGGCCTTGCTGCGGAGGCGGGCCTGGATCTCGCGGGCAGTCACGAGCTGCACCGCCTGCACGAAGGAGCTGTTCATCGGACGACCTCCCGGAAGACCTCGCTGAGCCGGGGCACCCGCGGGGCGAACGACCCCACCGTGCCGTGCTGGACGGCGCGTTGCAGGACGCGCTGCGCGGTGGTGTCGTCGGCCTCGAACACGGCGTAGCCGCCGTCGAACTCGCGCACGGTAACACCCGGTTCGTCGCGGAGCCAGGCGACGTCGCCGTCGACGAGCAGCTCCCACGCGGCGGGCCCGGCGCTGCGGCGCAGGTCCTCCTGGGAGCCGGCGGCGCGGATCGTGCCGTCGGCGATCACGACCACGTCGTCGCAGAGCCGTTCGACCACGTCGAGCTGGTGGCTCGAGAAGAGCACCGGGACGCCCGTGGCGGCCTGTTCGCGGAGGACGCCGAGCACGGTGTCGACGGCCATCGGGTCGAGGCCCGAGAACGGCTCGTCGAGCACCAGGACCTCGGGGTCGTGCACGAGTGCGGCGGCGACCTGCACACGCTGCTGGTTGCCCAGGGAGAGCTTCTCGACGGCGTCGCCCGCGTGCTGCGCGAGGTCGAGGCGTTCGAGCAGCGCGCCCGTGCGCTGCCCGGCGGTCCGCTTGTCGACGCCGTGCAGACGCGCCAGGTAGGTGATCTGCTCGGCGACCGCCATCTTCGGGTAGAGCCCGCGTTCCTCGGGCATGTAGCCGAAGCGGCGGCGGTCGGTCGGCCCGACCTCGCTGCCGTCGATCGACACCCGTCCACTGTCCGCCTGCAGCACGCCGAGCAGGATCCGCATGGTCGTCGTCTTGCCGGCGCCGTTGCCGCCGACGAACCCGGTCAGCCGACCGCTGCCGACCGAGAACCCCACGTCGTCGAGCACCCGGCGGTCGCCGAAGTGCTTCGTGACCCCTTCGATGGTGAGCATCGCCCGTCCCCTTCCGCCGGCGGTCCTCGCCGACGTCTCGACGCTACGGTCCGGCAGGCCCGTCCCACCTCCGGCACGAGGTGGGACTTCCCGGAGCCTCGGCTCCACCGCACGGGGGAGCGGACTCCGTCGGCGCTCCGTCAGCTCGCGGAGGCGACGCCCCGTTCGAAGGCCCAGACGACCGCCTGGATCCGGTCCCGCACTCCGGTCTTCTGCAGGACGTTCGACACGTGCGTCTTCACGGTGGCCTCGCCGACGAAGAGCTCGCGGGCGATCTCGGCGTTGCTGTACCCGCGGGAGAGCAGGCGCAGCACCTCGGCCTCGCGCTCGGTGAGGCCGGCCGCGGCGATCGCGGCCGCGCCGGTCTCCGGAGCGGCCGTCCCACCGTCGCCGCCGTCGGCCCCGGGGCAGTCCGGCCCGTGACCGGCGGTCGCGCGGCTGATCACCCGACGGGTGACGTCGGGGGCGAGCAACGCGTCCCCGGCTGCGATCGTCCGGACGGCGTCGATCAGCCGTTCGGGGGAGGCGTTCTTCAGCAGGAACCCGCTCGCCCCCGCCTCGAGCGCCTGGAAGAGGGCGTCGTCGTCGTCGAACGTGGTGAGCACGAGGACCGCCGGAGGATCCGGCAGCGCACCGATCCGCCGTGCCGCCTCGAGCCCGTCGACGCCCGGCATCTGCACGTCGAGGCACACCACGTCCGGCCGCAGTGCGACGACGGCGTCGACCGCGGCGGCTCCGTCCGGGGCCTCGCCGACCACCCGGAAGCCCGGCTCGGACTCCAGGATGACGCGGAAGCCGGCGCGCACCAGGTCCTGGTCGTCCGCGAGCACGATCGTCAGGTCGTCGGCAGCCATGCCCGTACCAGGTACCCTCCCCGGGCACGCGGCCCGATCTCGATGCGTCCACCCACCGCGGCGACGCGTTCCCGCATCCCGACGTGTCCCAGCCCGCTGCCGCTCGTGCTGCGGGCCGCTCGGGCGCCGTGTCCGTCGTCCGTGACCTCGACCTCGATGCCGTCGTCGAGGTAGCGCAGCCGCAGGTCGGCCCTGGCGGTCGGCCCGGCGTGCTTCACGACGTTCGTCACGGCCTCCTGCGCGATCCGGAACGCCACCGCGCCGACGGTCGGCGGGACCGGGCGTTCGTCGCCGACGACCACGAGGTCGCCGTCGTGGCCCGCGGTCCGCAGGGCCTCGACGAGTTCCGGCACCCGGCCGAGGCCTGCCGTGCTCGGTGCCGTGTCGGTCGCGCTCGCACCCCGGTCGTCCTCGCGCAGGGTGCCGAGCATGCGACGGAGTTCCTCGACCGCCGTGCGGGCGCTGTCCTCGACGACGGTGAGCGAGGCGGTCGCCTGCGCAGGATCGCGGTCGACCACGCGGCGCGCGGCTCCGGCCTGGACGCCCATCAGCGACACGTGGTGCGCGACCACGTCGTGCAGTTCGCGGGCGATCCGGACCCGCTCGAGGGTGACCGCCTGGGCCGCCGTGCGCTCCCGCTCGGCCGCGAGCTCGGCGGTGCGCTCTCGGAGGTCGTGCTTGGCGCCCGCGGCCGCCCACGCCCGGTTGCCCGCGTACCAGGCACCGCCGAAGTACAGCACGTTGATCAGGATGTTGACCAGCGAGTACGCGACGTACGGCGGGATGAGCGCGTCCTCGTCGTTCGGCAGGGCACTCGGCACCGCCCACCCGAACGAGAGCGAGACGAACACCCAGGCGAACATCCCCCCGATGATCACCCAGCGGACCGCCTCGGCACGGACGCGGTCCGAGCACCAGGCGCCCACCGTGTAGAGCGCGATGAAGAGGGTGAAGTTGACGAGGACGATCTCGGGCACGTGGAGCAGCTGCGTCGCGGCGAACGCCAGCGCGGACACGACGGCGACCGTCATCGGCCACCGGCGGCGGAACGCGATCGGTGCGGCGTTCGCGACGACCATCAGCGCCGAGACCCACCACGGTGCCTGCTCGTCCTCGTACACGCCCGCGGCGCCGTACAGCGTCGTCGTGACGGCCAGGCCGACGCCGAGCACCAGCGCGAGCAGTTCGTCCTGGCGGTGCTCCCGCGGCCCGACGGGCAGCCGGGCCCACCTCTCCGTCGTCCTCCCCATGCGGGCAACGCTACCGGGTGGGCACCGCCGACCGCAGGCCCCGGCGGGCGACCAGGAGCGGGACAGCGGCGGCGATCGCCACCACGGCCGCTGCAATCAGGAACGTCGCCTCCGTGCCCGCCGGCTCGACCAGCGCACCGGCGGCCGCCGCCCCGAGCGCCTGCCCGGCGACGAGCACCACGAAGAGCAGCGCGGTGCCCGCGGCCGCGTGCTGCTGGTCGGTCTCGGTCGTCCACGTGATGAGTGCGCCGGTCGCCGCGGTGTAGGCCCACCCGAACACCGCACACGCCACCAGGGCGGCCACGACGAGGTGGGGCAGCAGCCCGAGCGCGAGGACCGCGACGGCCGCGAGCGTCGTCGTCAGCGACCACGTCCGAGCGGCGGGCACCCCGCTCGTCCACCGGGCCGTCACCGCCACCGAGGCCCCGCCGACACCGAGCACGACCCACGCGACGACGGTCAGTGCACTCGGCACGCCCGCGCCGACGAGCACCGAGCGACCGTACGTCCAGACCACCGCCGAGCCGGCGCCGAAGAGCAGGGCGACCACGACCGGCGCGACCTGCGCACCGAACCACGAGCGGTCGGGCAGCACGGCTTGCGGAGCAGGCCCGGACGTGACCGCGCGCTCGGTCGTCCCCGCCGCGAGGAACACCACGGCCCCCACCAGCAGCGTCGCGATCCCGGCGACGGCCCACGCGGTGCGCCAGTCCGGCAGGAGCACGAGCGCGAGCACCCCGGCGGCGACGAGCCCCGGCCCCGTGCCGGAGTTCACGACCGCCTGTGCCCGGTCACGCACCGCGCCGTCGACACGGCCGGCGACCAGCTGCACCATCGCCGGCGACGCCAGCCCTGCCCCGGTGGACGCCACGACGGCGGACGTCCCGAACACCGGGGTCGTCGTGCTCGCGGCCATCACGATCGCGCCCACGCCCGCCGTGAGCGCCGCGCCGACGACGAGCCACCGGGCGGCCCGGCCCGCGAGGAGGAACCCCGCGACGGCGCCGACGCAGTACAGGACGGAAGCGGCCGAGGACACCGCACCGCCGACGTCCGCCCCGAAGCCGAGGTCGCGCTGCACGTCCGGCAGGAAGAGCCCGTACGCCAGGCGCACCAGCCCGTAGGTCGCGGCGACGAGTCCGAGCCCGCCGAGCACCAGGATGCGAGTCCGTAACGAAAACGATCGTTTCACTTCTGCGACCCTAGGCTGGCGGCATGGCAATGCGTCCAGGGACCGAGCAGCGGGTGCTCGACGCTGCCGAGGAGCTCTTCTTCACACGGGGCATCGCGGCGACGCCGATCGACGCCGTGCTTGAGCGCGCGGGGGTGTCGTCGGCGACGCTCTACCGCGGGTACCCGAGCAAGGAGGCCCTCGTCGCCGCGGCACTCGACCGACGCCACGAGGACTGGGTCGCGACGTGGGACCGGGCGCTCGAGCGGGCGACGGACGACCGCGGCCGGGCGCTCGCCGTGTTCGACGCCCTCGACGACTACCGGACCACCCCGGCGGGCTCCCGCTGGTGCGCGTTCCTCGGCACCGCTGCCGAGTACGTCGACGCCCCGGAGGACCTGCGCGCCGTCCTCGACCGCGAGACCGACACCCTGCGCCGGCGTCTGACGGAGACCGCGCGTCCGCTCGTCGGGGACCGTGCCCCCGCGTTCGCCGAACAGCTGCTGCTCGTCGTCTCCGGGTCGCTGGCGATGCGCCTGCGCGACCCAGCTGCGGACGCGACGACCGCCCGGGCGGTCGCGACCGCACTCCTGCCCTGACGGTCGGGCCAGGACTGCCCTGCCGGCCGGCCCACGATGCGGACGGGAGGCACGGTGCGGGTGACGGACGTCCGTCACCTGCGCCGCGCCTCCCGTCCGGTCCGTGACGACTGCGAGCCGGCCGCTCAGTGCGCGGGGACCACCAGGTCGTCGACCGCGGTCAGCACGTCCGCGACCTCGGTGCGGGTCGTGTAGTCGACGTGCACGTCGGCGAAGCGGACCACGCCGTCCGCGTCGATCACGAAGACCGACGGGAACGGGATGGCGGCGGTGTCGTCGGCGTTGCTGTCGGCGACGTCGAAGCCGAGCTGCGTGTGCGCCGCCCGCGCAGCGGCGCTCGGCTCGGTGACGATGCCGAAGCGTCCGGCGAGCACGTTCTCCGGGTCGGTGAGCACGGGGAAGGCGAGCTCGCCGTTCGCGATCGACTGCTCGGCGGCCTCCGGCGTCTGCGGGGACACGGCGACGAGCTGCACGCCGCGCTCCTGCAGGGCGGGCAGGAGTTCCTGCTGGTACGTGCGCAGGGTGATGTTGCAGTAGGGGCACCAGGCGCCGCGGTAGAAGACGACGACGGTCGGGGCGGAGCCGCGGACCGCCGCGAGCGAGGTCTCCTCGCCCGCCGGGGTGACCAGGCGCGCGTCCGGGGCGGTCTCACCGACACCGACGACACCGTCGGGCACGCCCGAGGCGCGCAGGTCGGCCTGCTCACCGTCGAAGACCGCGGACAGTTCCGGGCCGATCTGGGCGGTGAAGCCCTGGTTGAAGTCGTCCACCTGGCGGGCGATGGTCTGGTCGGTCACGTCGGTCTCCTCGGGTCCGGGTCACCGGCGAGCGGGCCGGTGCGTGGAGCGTAGGCAGGTGTCCTCGGGAGGGGAACGGCCGTCGTCACGGAGCGTCATCCGCGGAGCGGGGCGTGACGCGCACTCAGGTCTTCGGTGGTCGGATGATCGGGTCGCTCCACTCCGGGAACGGCGGGTACTCGCCGGGGAGGGACTCCTCGGGGTACTCCCCGTCGTTGCGGCCGCCGACGGCCTCGGTGAGCTCGAGTCCGTCGTTGGTCCAGAAGAGTCCGCTGTACACGGTGAGCGCGTGGTGGCCGTTGTCGACGATGAGGTACCGCACGTGCCAGCCGTCGTCGGTGACCGCCCACACATCGTGGTTCTTCCCGAGCGTGCGCTCTCGCCAGGGCCAGCCCTGGTCCTCGAAGTAGTCGATCATCGGTCGGAGTTCACGACGGTCGTTGCCAGCGTCGGGGGAGGACCAGACGCGTGATGTGCGCAGGTCGTAGCTGTTCTCGGTGGTCGAACCGACCAACGGGGCAACGCCGTCACCGCCGATGCCGGGGACGCGGTCGCCCATGGTCCATCGCCACTCGCCGTCGTGCACCTGGCGTTGCGCGGCAGCGAGCACCTGCTGCATCCGCTCGTAGCGCTCGTGGTACCGGTCGAACTCCTCGTGGAGCGACATCCGTGCGACGTCCTCCTGCGTTGTCCCTGCGGCGTCGACGGGCATGCGGTCTCCTCCTGCCGTGCACCCGGACAGGAGCCAAGTGCAGACGGCGATTGCCATGAGGACGCTGATCGATCGCATGGTCTTCATCCTCGCCCTCCCGTTGCGATGATCTGCGAGATGGTGTCCTGAGCAGTTGAACCGGGGGTCAGGTAACCGACCTGGCCGGCGGTCTCGGGGTACATGTCGTGGCCTGTCACGGCCGCGAGGCCGCCCGCCGCTTCGGAGCTGAAGACCTCGACGTCCGGCAGGTCGCGTGGATCGGTCCGGCCGATCCTGCCGGTGATGGCGGTGTGGTCCGCCTGCCCTTCCGTTGCGTACACGCGGTCGACGTTGAGGTGTTCCGGCTCGGTCGCATCCGTGATACCCACCGATCCGTAGGTGACGAAGGTGTCGACGCGGTGTCGGGTCTGAACCAGTGCTTCGGCTGCGGTCGTCGAGCCGTACGAGTGGCCGAGCACCGTGAGTCGACGCGGCGCGCCCCCTCGGCTCTCGTGGATGCCGTCGAGGAAGGACGCCAGTTCGGCCCCACCGGCGGCAGCTCGTCCCTGCGCCGGGACCTCGGGCAGAGCAGGTGCGCGGTAGCCGAACCAGGACACGACCGCGTAGGACGTCGCGCCGTCGATGTCTGCAGCGGAGCCGAGGAGTCCCGACGCAGCGCGAACCTTCTGAAGCGTACTGCCGAGGGTCGTCGTCGCTCCGGGGACGCTCACCGTGACGTTCTCGGCGGTGTCGAGGTTGCCCAGCACGACCGCGGCGACGGGGGCGCCGTTCGCGACGCCGAAACCGACGAGCTGTGCCACTGCGTCCGACGGAGCGCGTAGTTCGGCCGCGATCCGGTCAGCTCGCTGGAGGCCTTGAGCGAGCGCGCGGACCTGCGCGGTGAACTCCTCGATGCTCACCGCGCCGTACGTGGAGATCAGGCCGAAGAGTCGGTACATCCGTTCCGGGTCTCGAATCGCCACGGCGAGCACCCGCCGCGAGGACACGTCACGAGCGACGGCAGGCACCCCGTCGAGGTTCGCCACCTGCACCTGTGTGCGCAGCGGGAGCGCCGCGATGTCCTCCGCGGTGAGCCCGAGCTCCTTCCACGCCGCCGCGACCTGCGCCGGGGTCAGGGACGGGTCCAGCAGCCGCTGTACAGCCGGGGACAGGGTCGACGCTCCGGCGACGTCGAGCGCGACGTCGGCGACCGACCCTCCGCCGGCAGCCTCGAACGCGTCGGCGACCCGCGCCGCCCACCGGGCGTCCTCGGCGTTCTCGTCGAGGTACTCGCCGAAGCCGCCGGGCAGCGGGGGTGCCTCGACGGGGACCCACCCGCACCGGTCCCGGAACCCCGCCCACGCGTTCCGGACGCGGACGAGGTCCTGCTCCGTCGCGCCGTCCTGCGCCTGGGCCGCGGCGGCGAACTGTCGCAACCGGTCCGGATCGGCACTGCTGCGCCCGGTCGACTGCGCTCCGGTCCGTCGTCGGTGTCGAGCGCGGAAGGTCGCGGTGACGGGCGCCGGTCTGATCGGGGGATCGGCGGGCTCCGGATCGAAGACCGCTGCGCTCGCGTCGAGCACGGGCTCCCACACGGCGCCCACGCCGACCAGCGCGTGCTGGCGGTCGGCCGCTCGTCGCTGCCAGGCCGCGAGCTCCGACCGGCGCCGGCGCTCCCGCGAGGCTTGGTGCAAGGCGATCCGCACCTGGTCGGCGAGGTCGTCGAGCGCGCGTGCGAGGCGTACCCGGTCCTCGGACTCGACGGTCCTGGCCGTCTCGAACAGGCGCGCGTACCCGCCGTCGAAGTCCCGCAGCGCTGCTTCGGCAGCGCTCCGTCGCGGCCATGCACTCCCGCGCAGCGCCAACGCCGCGTGCGCAGCGCACGCTGCGAGCCGCGCAGCTGCGGCGTCGTCGAACTCGAACCCCACGTTCCACCCCCATGACCGGACCGGCAAGGTGTGAAACGTAGCATTTCAGTAAGAGCGAGACGAAGCCTGTGGAGTACGGCCCTTCGTGGGACGGGAGGCGCGGATCCAGCCCGCCCCGCGCCTCCCGTCCGCCTTCGTGCGGGACGCATGCTGGGAGGCGCACACGACGGGAAGCACGCCGCACCACGGAACGACGTGGCGCGGCGTGCCTCCCGTTGTGCGGGAGCACAGCGCGCCGCCCCTCGGTGCAAGCGCGAGCGCCGCGCCGCACCGCGCCTCAGGCGCGACCGCGGTTGCGCCGCCGGATCTCCTTCGGTGCCCGCCCCGCCATGAACGACCGGGCGGGGTCGACCAGGAACCCCTGGCGCAGCGCCTCGCGGCCGACGAGCATCCGGAAGCCCATCTGGTCGCGGTTGCTCAGCGTGACCTCGGCATCGATCGTGCGGCCCGCGAGCGTGATCGGCGTCAGCACGACGATGCGCTCCTGCGTGTGCCCCGTCGAGCTCCGGACGATCCGCCGGTCGTGCACGTCGCACTCGTGCGTGACGGCGTCGGCGTCGGTGTCCTGCCACGGGTGCACCGAGAAGCGCACCCGGTCGCCGGGGAGCTCCTCGAGGTCGAACGCGTGCAGTGCCGAGCTCCGCGCCCCGGTGTCGAGCTTCACCTTGATCCAGGGCAGGTCCAGCCCGGGCAGGGCAGCCCACTCACGCCATCCTGCGATCGTCGGGTTCCGGGCCATGTGCCCATCCTGTCGCATGCTTTGATTGAGCGTCGCCGTCGACGTCTCGACCCCGTGGAGCAACCCCGATGAAACTCGCCATCCTGTCGCGCGCCCCGCACGCGTACTCGACGCAGCGTCTGCGTGCCGCAGCGGTCGACCGCGGACACGAGGTCAAGGTGCTGAACACGCTGCGCTTCGCCATCGACCTGTCCGGCGAGGAGCCCGACCTGCTGTACCGCGGCAAACTGCTCAGCGACTACGACGCCGTGCTCCCGCGCATCGGCAACTCGATCACCTACTACGGCACCGCCGTGGTCCGGCAGTTCGAGCAGATGGACGTCTACACGCCGAACACGGCCACGGGGATCACGAACTCCCGCGACAAGCTCCGGGCGAACCAGATCCTGTCCCGGCACCACATCGGCATGCCGGCGACCACCTTCGTGAACAGCCGCGCGGACGTCCGCGGTGCGATCGACAGCGTCGGCGGGGCGCCGGTCGTCATCAAGCTCCTCGAGGGGACGCAGGGCATCGGCGTGATCCTGGCGCCCGAGGCGAAGGTCGCCGAGTCGATCGTCGAGACCCTGCACTCCACGAAGCAGAACGTGCTCATCCAGGCGTTCATCTCGGAGAGCCGGGGCCGCGACATCCGCGCACTCGTCGTGGGGGACCGGGTGGTGGCCGCGATGCGGCGCAGCGCGTCGGGCGACGAGTTCCGGTCGAACGTGCACCGCGGCGGCACGGTGGAGAAGGTCACCCTCAGCCCGGAGTACGAGGAGGCGGCGGTGCGCTCGGCGCAGATCATGGGCCTCCGCGTCGCGGGCGTCGACATGCTCGAGGGCAACGACGGGCCGCTCGTGATGGAGGTCAACTCGTCCCCGGGCCTCGAGGGCATCGAACGCGCGACCGGTCTCGACGTCGCCGGCGCGATCATCGACTTCATCGGCAACCAGGTCGCGTTCCCGGAGATCGACGTCCGCCAGCGCCTCAGTGTCTCGACCGGCTACGGCGTGGCCGAGCTCCTCGTGCACACGAACGCCGACCTGGTGGGCAAGACGATCAAGGAGTCCGGGCTGTGGGACCGGGACATCACGGTCCTGACCCTGCACCGCGGGGCCTCGGTGATCCCGAACCCCCGCAGCGGTGTCGAACTGCAGGCCAGCGACCGCCTGCTCTGCTTCGGCAAGCTCGAGGAGATGCGCTCGATGATCCCGGACCGCCGCCGCCGTCGGTCGAAGGTCCGCAAGCTGCCCAAGGACGCCTGACCGGTGCCGCCCAGCGCACCCGGATCGCGTACCCAGGTCAGATGCGGAAGTATGTGTCGGTGACGATCATGACGGAACGACCGGTCGACCAGTCGACGAGCAGCGAACCGGAGCGCCCCGGCAACGCCACGGCGAAGCACCAGAACGTGTCGCTCCTGTCGGTGGCGACGACCGTCGCGGACCGCGTGACGACGTCCGCGGACATCGAGGCGAAGCTCCGCGGGGCCCTGCGTCGGCTCCGTCTCCCGACCGGTCTGCTCGAGCGGGTCGCCGGGGTCACCGAGCGCCGCAACTGGGGCGAGGACCAGACCTTCCAGGACGCCGCGATCGACGCCGGCCGCCGCGCGATGGCCGAAGCGGGCATCCGGCCGGAGGACGTCGGACTGCTCATCAACACCTCCGTCACCCGTCCGCACCTCGAGCCGAGCGTCGCCGTCCGCCTGCACCACGGGCTCGGGCTGCCGACGTCGGCGATCAACTTCGACATCGCGAACGCGTGCCTCGGCTTCGTCAACGCGATGAGCGTCGCCGCGGGGATGATCGACTCCGGCCAGGTCAAGTACGCGCTCATCGTCGACGGCGAGGACGCCGACCAGGTGCAGCTCAACACGATCGACCGCCTGAACCAGGGCGGCCGGAACCGCAAGGACTTCATGAGCGAGTTCGCGAGCCTGACCCTCGGGTCGGGTGCCGCGGCCGCCGTGCTCGGCCCGTCCGACGTCCACCCCGAGGGGCACCGCATCATCGGCGGCGTCACCCGTGCGGCGACGCAGTGGTACGACCTGTGCGTCGGCAGCGTGGACGGCATGTTCACGGACGCGAAGATGCTGCTCAAGGGCGGCATGGAGCTGGTCGTCGCCGCCTGGAACGAGGCACGGGCGCACTTCGACTGGGCGGACATGGACCGCTACGTGCTGCACCAGGTCTCCGACGTGCACACGAACGCGTTCGTCGAGGCCATCGGCATCCCGCGCACCAAGGTCCCCACCACGTACCAGCGCTACGGCAACGTCGGTCCGGCGTCGATCCCGATCACCCTGGCCGACGAGGTCGACCGCGGCGGAATCACGCGCGGCGACCGTGTCTTCCTCGGCGGCGTCGGCTCGGGCATCAACACGGCGATGATGGAACTGCGCTGGTGAGGTCCGGCCTCCCGCGCGTCGCCGCCAGCACGGCTCCGGCGACGCTCCCGCCGCCCCTGCCCGGACTCGACCCGGCCTGGTCCCGCCTGGTCACGGTCCCCGCGTCGACGGACGGTCGGCCGGGAGGCCCGCCCCGCCCCGCGCGCACCTGGCACCTCCTCGACACGGCCGGTCAGCTCGACGCGCTCGGCGTCACGCCGGTCGGCACCCTGCTCTGCGTGCACGGCAACCCCACGTGGTCCTACCTGTGGCGGACCGTCGCAGCCCGCACGCTCGACGCCGCCCGGGCCGGTGGCCCGGCCTGGCGCGTGGTCGCGGTCGACCAGCTCGACATGGGCTTCTCGGAGCGCACCGCTGACCAGCACCGCCTGGCCGACCGCGTCCGCGACCTCGGTGCCCTGACCGACGAGCTCGGGCTCACCGGACCCGTCGTCACCCTCGGGCACGACTGGGGCGGTGTCGTCTCGCTCGGCTGGGCGGTCGACCACCCCGACCTCGTGGTGGGCGTGGCGACGTGCAACACCGCCGTGCACCAGCCCGACGACGCCCCGATCCCCGCACCGCTGCGGCTCGCGCTGCGCCCCGACGTGCTCGGGCGCGGGACGGTGCTGACCCCGGCGTTCCTCGAGACGACGCTGGCCATCGCGCACCCGAAGCTCGACCGGCCCGTCGCCGACGCCTACCGGGCCCCGTACCGCGGCGCCGCCCGTCGTGGCGGGATCGGTGGGTTCGTCGCGGACATCCCCGTCGACGCCACGCACCACAGCGCCGGCGAGCTCGACCGCATCGCCGCCGGTGTCGCCGCGCTCGACGTCCCGGCGCTGGTCATGTGGGGGCCGCGCGACCCGGTGTTCCTCGAGCGCTACCTCGACGACCTGATCGACCGGGTGCCGCACGCCGACGTGCACCGCTTCGAGGGTGCCGGGCACCTGCTGCCGGACGACGCCGACGTCGCGGGGACCGTCCTCGACTGGCTGGGTGACCGCCTGCCGGAGGGCCACGCGCCCGACGGTGGCGAGCCGAGCCTCCAGGCCGATGCCGGTGCCGGTGCTCCTGCCGCCGCCGCCGAGGCTCGCGGTGTCCGACCGGTCTCGAGCGATGCGGCTCGAGACGCGTCGCCCGACGCGGGTCCCGGCCACCGCCCGCTGTGGGCTGCGCTCGACGACCTGCGCGACAGCGACGAGCCCGCGCTCGTCGAGATGGCGACCGCCGGCGGGCCCCGCACGGTCTCGTGGCGGCTGCTCGCCCGTCGGGTGCGTGAGGTCGCCGCCGGCCTCGCCGACCTCGGCGTCCGCCCCGGTGACCGGGTGTCCCTGCTCGTCACGCCCGGTGCCGACCTGACGGCCGTCCTGTACGCCTGCGTCCGCATCGGTGCCGTCGTCGTCGTCGCGGACGCGGGGCTCGGCCTCCGCGGCCTGACCCGCGCCGTCCGCGGTGCCCGACCGGACTGGGTGATCGGCGCGCTGCCCGGCCTGGCCGCCGCCCGCGCCCTGGGCTGGCCGGGACGACGCATCGCGACGGTCACGCTCCCGGCGCCCGCGCGGCGGGCGCTCGGCGTGGAGCACACCCTGGTCGAGGTCGCCCGACGCGGTGCCCGTCGACTCGCGGCCGGTGCGGAGCTGCCCGCAGCGCCCTCGCCGGACGCTCCCGCCGCCGTCCTGTTCACCTCGGGCTCCACCGGGCCGGCGAAGGGCGTCGTGTACACGCACGGGCAGCTCGCCGCGGTGCGGGACGTCCTGGCGGCGCAGTACGGCGTCGGCGTCGGCACCGGCCTGGTCGCGGGCTTCGCACCGTTCGCCCTGCTCGGCCCCGCGCTCGGCGCCCGGTCGGTCGCGCCGGACATGGACGTCACCGCGCCGAGGACCCTGACGGCGCGGGCGGTGGCCGATGCGGTCGCCGCGGCCGACGCGACCGTGGTGTTCCTCTCGCCCGCGGCGCTCGCGAACGTCGTGGCGACGGCCTCGGCACTGACCGCCACCGACCGGGAGTCGCTCGCGCGGGTGCGCCTGTTCCTGTCCGCGGGCGCGCCGGTGTCTGCTTCGCTCCTCGCCTCGGCGACCGACCTGATGCCGAACGCGGCGGCGCACACCCCCTACGGCATGACCGAGGGGCTGCTGATGACCGACGTCGACCTGGACGGCGTGCGGTCGGCCGCCGCCGCTCCGGACGACGGCATCTGCGTCGGGCGGCCAGCGGCCGGGGTCCGCGTGCGCATCGCGCCGCTCGACGACGACGGCGCGCCGACCGGTGCCCTGACGGACCGCGCCGGTGTCACCGGCGAGGTCGTCGTCGCAGCACCGCACGTCCGCGACCGGTACGACCGGCTCTGGCGCACCGACCGGGTGTCGCGGCTCGGCGTCGACGACCCGCGTGGACACCGCACCGGTGACGTCGGGCACCTCGACGCCGGCGGACGCCTGTGGATCGAGGGCCGGCTGCAGCACGTCGTGACGACCCCGGACGGCGTCGTCACCCCGGTCGGGCCCGAGCAGCGGATCGAGCGGGTCGACGGGGTCGGCCGTGCGGGCATCGCGGGGATCGGTCCCACGGGCACCCAGCAGGTCGTCGCCGTCGTGGAGACCGTCCCCGCGGCACGACGTCCGGGGCTCGCGGCGGCCGACCTCGCCGCCGCGGTCCGTGCGGCCGCAGGGGTGCCGCTCGCCGCGGTGCTCGTCGTCCCGGTCCTGCCGACGGACATCCGGCACAACTCGAAGGTCGATCGCGCACGGCTGTCGCGATGGGCGTCGACGGTGCTCGGCGGCGGCCGGATGGTCCGCCCGTGAGGGTCCTCGTCACCGGGGCCAGCGGGTTCCTCGGCCGGGCGACCGCCGCCGCCGTGCGCGACGCCGGGCACGACGTCAGGACCTTCCAGCGCCGGCCGTCCGGGGTCGACGGGGTGGAGGACGCCCTCGGCACGATGACCGACACCGCGGCGGTCGCGCGCGCGGTCGCCGGCGTGGAGGCCGTGGTGCACCTGGCCGCGAAGGTGTCGCTCGCCGGTGACCCGGCCGACTTCGCCCGCGTCAACGTCTCGGGGACGAGCGCGCTGCTCGATGCCGCACGCGCCACCGGTGTCGGGCGCTTCGTCTTCGTGTCGTCGCCGTCCGTGGCGCACACCGGGTCGTCCCTGGCGGGCGCCGCCGCCGACCCCGCCGAGCCGACGGCTGCGCGCGGGCACTACGCGCGCACGAAGGCAGCCGCCGAGCTGCTGGCGCTCGCGGCGGACGCGCCGGGCTTCGCGGTCGTCGCCGTCCGCCCGCACCTGGTGTGGGGGCCGGGGGACACCCAGCTGGTGGGCCGCATCGTCGACCGCGCACGCGCCGGGCGGCTGCCGCTCCTCGACTCGGGCGCAGCGCTCATCGACACCCTCTACGTCGACAACGCCGCGTCGGCGATGGTCGCCGCGCTCGAGCACGCGGCCGACGACGCCCTGCACGGCAACGCCTACGTCGTGACGAACGGCGAACCCCGACCGGTGGGGGAGCTCCTGGCGGGGATCTGCACGGCGTCCGGGGTCCCGGCACCGCGGCTGCACGTGCCCGCGGCGCTGGCCCGCGCGGCGGGCTCGGTCGTCGAGGCGGCATGGCGGGTGCGTCCCGGGGCGGACGAGCCGCCGATGACGCGGTTCCTCGCGGAGCAGCTGTCGACGGCGCACTGGTTCGACCAGCGGCGGACACGGGCCCACCTGCACTGGGCGCCGACGGTCTCGATCGACGAGGGGCTCCGGCGACTCCGGAGCGGGTCGAGCGCCGCCCACTGACCGGCGCGCGACCGCGTCACCCGCAGAACTCGTACGGCGGGATCGCCGAGTCCGCGCTCACCCAGATGTCCCTGACGGGCTCGGTCGACGTCACGGAGAAGCTGACGTGGACACCGTTGATGCTCGTGGTCCAGACACCGTAGGGGTTCCCGTCGGCGGGATCGGGGTCGTCCACACCGGAGACGGTGTACCGGAGGTCCGGGTAGGCCGCACGGAGCTCGTCGAGCGAGCTGCCGAGCCCGAGGCCCTCGACGGTCGTCGGAGCGGCTCGGGAGGACGATCCCGAGATGTCCACGCCGGAGATCCCGCCCGCGTCGTCCCGCACGATGAACAGCGTCGGCTGCTCCCGCGCCGGGACGCTCGACCCACGGAGCTTCCACACGGCGGAGCACGAAGGGTCGTGGACGAACGCGGCGGTGAGGTCATCGGTCTCGGCGGAGTAGTCACCCTCGACGGCGATCGGCCCGATCTCGGTACCGGAGATCGTCCACGTCCCCGGGTCGTCGAGCGCGAACGGTCGGCGGGTGGAGGTCGGGCTCGGCGTCGGGGTGGGGCGGGGGCTGTCGACGACCGGTGCGCGGTCCGGCGTCTGGCTCGGCGTCGGAACGGCGGTCGGTGAGGTCGTCGGTGCGGTCGGCTGCGCGTCCGGACCGGGGATCAGCCCGAGTGCGACGCTGCCGCCGGCGGCGCCGAGCAGCAGTGCGGCGACGACGCCGATCGCGATCCCGACCCGTCGACGACGCGGCGTGCGCCGGGGCACGGTGCGTGCCAGGACGTCCTGCTTCATCGTGACGAGCAGGCGCTGGAGGTCGTCCCCCCGGGGCGGCTCAGTGTCCATCACGCGTCACCGCCTTCCGCGGTCCGCGGCCCGGACGGCTCGAACGGCCGGGGGCCGACGGGAGGAGTCCGAGCTCGTCGGCTGCCTGGGCGTAGGAGCGGCCGTCCACGACGCACCGCTCGCAGAGCGCGCGGTCGTCGCTCGATGCGCCGGCCAGGTCGGAGCGGACGAACCGGAGCGGATCGCCGGGCAGCGCACCGGACGCGCGCCCGGCGCACGCGGCGAGCAGCCACGGCAGGAGCGACGCCGATGCGAGTCGGACGTCGGTCGCGTGGTCCCAGAGCTGCAGGAAGGCGTCCTGCACGAGCGACCGCGCGGCGTCCGGTGTCGCCGCGAGTCCCCATGCGCCGCGCGTGAGCACGGCGGCGTGGCGGTCGAACGCCGTCGCGAGTGCGGCGCGGTCGCCCCGGGCCATCCGCTCCACGAGCGTCTGGTCGTCGTCTCGGTCCACGGTCACCCCCTTCACCAAGAGGATGTCCGACGAGGCCCGATCCTGACGAACCGACCCCGTCGTTCGTGCAACCGGGCGTGTCGAGCGTGCTGCCGGACGACCGTCGCTGGACCACGAGGACGCAGGGACGACACGACGGACCCGCGTTCGGGTCGCGGGTCCGTCGTGGGACTGTGGTGCCGGGCGGCGCGGTCAGCCGGTGAAGCGCTGCCAGAGCTCGGTGATGATCGGCCAGACGTCACCGGCACGGTCCGCCGAGGCGATGGCGATCGTCACGACGGGGTAGGCGGTGACCGCGAGGCTGACCAGGACGGCGAGGACGACCGCGAAGACCGACGTGACCGTGTGGCGCCGGGTCAGCGCCCAGAGCAGCAGGGCGAGGACGACCACCACGCCGAGCAGGGTGACGAGGGTGATCCGGATGAACGGGAACGGCACGAGTCCGGCGGTGGTTGCGGTCATCCCGCCGAGGAACCCGACCAGCGGCAGGTAGGCGCCGACGGCCACGGCGAGCACCAGCACGATGCCGATGCCCGACGTGATCCAGACGCCGCGCGGACGGGGACGACGAGCGGTCGAGCCCCGCCGTCCCGCCCACGCGGTGGTCATCGCCGTGCCTCGCCGTCACCCTCGCCGTCGTCGCTGCGGTGCTCGGCGGCGCCGTCGTGACGGGCGTCGGCCTCGTCGCGGACGACGTCGGCGGCGTGCTCGATGCGGTCGGCCGCCTCGTCGAGCGCCTCGGCGACGCGCTCGTCCGTGTCGGTGGTGTCGGACGCGTCGGCGGAGTCGGACGTCCCAGCGGCGTGGGACGTGTCGCCGTGCGCCGAGGAGGTCGCGCCGTCCTTCGTCGCGCTCGCCGCAGCGTCGGCCGCGTCCGAGGCCGCGGCACCGGCGTCCGCTGCGGCGTCCGTCGCCGCCGCGGCGGCACCGGATGCACGGTCACGGATCTCCTGCGAGGCGTCCTTCGCCGCGTCCTTCGCTGCGCTCACCGCTTCCCTCGCCGCGTCGCCGGCGTCCGAGGACTTCTCCGCGGCACGCTCAGCCGCGTCGGACGCGGTCTCCCGCGCCGCGTCGACGGCGTCGGCGGACTTCTCCCGCGCCGCGTCGACGGCGTCCGCGGTCTCCTCGCGGGCGGTGTCGACCGCCTCGGATGCCCGATCACCGAGGTCGGCGGCGGTCTCCCGGGCGCGGTCGACGGCGTCACCGGCGGCGTCCCGTGCGCGGCCAGCGGCCTCCCGCGTGGCGTCGGCGGCGTCGCGCGCGGCATCGCGCGCCCGCTCGGCGACGTCGGCGGCTCCGTCGCGGACGTTCTCAGCGGCGCCGGAGACGGCCTCCTTCGTGCGGTCGACCGCGTCACCCACGGCCTCGCGGGCCTTGTCGACCGGCGTCGGTTCGTCGTCGAAGGGACCGTGCACGTCGAGCACGCGCACGTCGACGGTGGTGGGCTGTCCCGCGCCGAGCTGCGACACCGCCGCGGCCACCTGACGGCGGACCTCGTCGGCGACCTCGAGCACCGGGCGCGGGTAGCTGACGACCACGGAGACGGTCACGTCGAGCGTGCCGTCTCTGTCGTCGACCTGGACGCCGGGGGCGCCGGCGGTGCGACCGAGCTGCGAACGCACACGGTCGGCGGCTCGGGCGACGAGCCCGCCCAGGTGGTGGACGCCCGGCACGCCGAGCGCCGTCTCCGCCGCGGTGCGGGCGGCGACCACCAGTGGCCCGGCATCCTCGGGGAGCGGGGTGGTCAGCTCGGACGGCAGGTCGACCTCGGTGATCTGCGTCCGGGCGTTCGGATCGTGCTGCATGGCTTCCTCCTCGTGAACAGGACGGCCGTCGCCCCCGTCGGGGGGCGACGGCCGTGGTCCGCTACTTCCCGAAGACGTCCTTGACGTCCTCGCCGGTCTGCTTGGCGCTCGCAGCGGCCTGGTCCTTCTTGCCCTCCGCGACCTTCTCGTCGTTGTTCGTCGCGTTGCCGAAGGCCTCCTTGGCCTTGCCGGTCAGGTCCTGGGCAGCGTTCTTGATCTTGTCGTCGAGTCCCATGGTGGGTTCCCTTCTTGCTCGTGGGCTGTCGCCCGGTGGTGACGGCCTGGAGGCACTGGTCGCCTCGTCCGGCCCGCTTGCGGTGGTGCTGGTGGTGCGTTCGTGTCCGGCGTCGTGTGCCGGGTCCGGCCTACTGGACGCGGGTGGTGCGTGCCAGTGCGGTGCGGGTGCCGCCGGTGAGGTGGACCAGGACCGGGATCTGCCGGCCGAGGGTGCGGTCGAGGGTGGTGAGGGCGTTCTCGACGGCGTCGAGGACGGTGACCGCGTCCCCGCCGCGGCGGACGTGGACCTTGATCCGTGCCGCGCGGGTCTTCTTGACCAGGTACGTGTCGACCTTCGATCCGACGATGTCGTGGACACCGGTGAGTTCGTGGTCGATGACGTCCCGGACGAGGGCGACGTTCACGGTGACCTGGTCGTCGCCGGAGCGTTCCCGGACGGCGACGCTGGTGCCGCCGCCGCCGCGGGTGAACACCACGATCACCGCCAGGACGATGACCACCGCGCAGACGGCGGCGATGATCCACAGGGCGGTGTCGGGGACGGTGACCTTCGTCGGCAGGGTCACGTACTGCTGGAGGGCGTCGCGGACGGGTTGCAGGACGCCGGCGCCGATGATCACGCCGACGATGATGCTGACCAGGCCGATCAGGAACAGCAGGACCCGGTTGAAGCCGCGGTTGGTGGTGGTCATGCCAGGGTTCCCTTCTCTTCCACGGTGACCTTCACGGACCGGCCGTGCTTGCCGCCGAGCCGGCCGAGCCGCTCCTGCACGGCGTGCTCGACCTGAGTGCGGTCGACGGGGATGCCGGACAGGGGCACCACGTGCACCTCGGTGTGGTGGCCGCGTGCGGACGCCGTGGTGTTGGACTCGGGGACGCCTGCTGCCAGGGCGGCGGCGTTCGCGGCGGTGGAGGCCAGGATGCGAGTGTCGATCACGACCGCGCCGCGGTCCCGGTCGATCCCGGACCGGGGCTGCCGGCCGGGCTTCACCGCCAACACGATGAGGATGATGCCGAGGATCACCAGGACGGCGGCGATGACCTCGGCGATGGTCGTGAACGCCGCGTCGGGCTTGAGGGCGGTGTCGGCGACGGTCTGCGGGTCCGCCAGCAGCGGGCCCTGCCCGATGGCCTTCAGGACCGCTTCGGTGCCGATCCACGCCGCGACCACCACGACGATGATCAGGGTGACGGCGAGGGCGGTGGACCGGGACCGGTGGACGCTGCGACGACGCAGCCGCTTCTCGAGCTGTTCGATGCTCATGATGGCCCCTCCTACCGGACCCGGCCCTCGTGCTCACGCACGATCCCGGTCAGTTCGATGTGGGTCCGACCCACCCGTCGGCCGGAGAGGTCCCCGACGCGGGAGCGGATCGTGTCAGCGGCCGTCGTGGCGGCGGAGACGATGTCCCCGCCGGCGGCGATCGGGCCGGTGACCTCGAGCGCGAGCGCGCCGTCGTGGTCCTCCAACCCGACCCGGAGCCGCTTCGCCGGAGCGCCGAGACGCTCCGCTGCGACGGCCCGGGCCAGCGCCGTCAGCGCCCGGGCGGTGATCTCGACCCGGCCCGGGACCGCGCTCACCGGGAGGCTCCCCGGGCCGGCGCTCACCGGGAGCTCCGGCGTCCGGTCAGCACGTCGGTCAGGGCGCCGCGGTCGATCTTCCCGGTCGCGATCGCGGCCACGAGGGCACCGATCAGCCCGAACACGATCACCAGGACGAAGCCCCAGAACCCGAACTGCAGTGCCACGACGGCGAGGATGGCGCCGATGAGTGCGCCGACGAGTGTGTTACTCAACGCGGGACTCCTTCTTGTCGTCGTTGTCGTCGTCGTCGCCCGGGATGTAGACGTCCTGGACGGTGACGTTGACCTCGGCGACCTCCATGCCGACGATCTGCTGCAGGGCGCGGGCGACCGACGAACGGACACCGTCGGCGACCTGCTGCAGCGACACGGGGTACTCGGCGACGATGGTCACGTCCGCGGCGACCTGCTTCTCGCCGACCTCGACCTTGACGCCCTGGCCGTAGTCGCGCTGGCCGATCGCGTCGCGGATCGCGCCGATGGCACGGGCGGCGCCGTTGCCGAGCGAGTGCACGCCGTTGACCTCGCGGGCGGCGATGCCGGCGACCTTCGAGACGACGGTGTCGTCGATCGTGGTCTTGCCCGAGGCCGAGCCGGACGCGTGGCTGCCGGTCGAGCTGGTGGCGGCAGAGGTGAGGTTGGTGGTGTCAGCCATTGGTTGCTCCCTTCGAGTGCCCGCCGGGACTCGTTCCCAGCGGTTGCTGTTCACGGATGAGACGGGCTGACACCGACCTTCGTCACGCGCGTGTCCCGCGTTTCAGCGCTCTTCCAGGGAAAGCGCCAGAACGGCGGTTCTCCGTGTACCCCGAGGGGGAGCGGTCAGTCGGAGCCGCCGATACCGGCCCCGGTGTTGCGCGACGCAGCGTCCCGCACGGAGCGCACGTACGCCATCGGCGACAGCCCGCACTCCTGCTGGAAGAGCTGCTGCAACCGGCGCGGTCGGACCCCCGCCGCGTCGGCGATGTCGTCGACGGTCAGGTCGCTGCCGGCGTGCTCGACGATGTGCGCGACGGCGCGACGGACCCGCCAGGACGTCCGGCCGGACTCGGGACGCGCGGCGCGTGATCCCCGCAGGGTCGCAGCCGGGTCCTCCCCGAAGCGCTCCCGGTAGGCGGCGGCGAAGCGCCCGGGGTTGGTGAAGCCCCACCGCCGCGCGACGGGGGTCACGCCCTCGTCACCGACCGCGCGGAGCAGTTCGCGGCGGACGCAGTCGAGCCGGTGGTCGCGCATGAAGCGGTTCGGCGTGGTGCCGAGCGTCCTCGCGAAGACGTCCTGCAGCCCGCGCTGGCTCAGTCCGCACGCCGCGGCGATGTCCGGCACGGACGGACGGTCCTGCGCGTGCGCCTCGATGTACCGGATCGCGTCGCGCAGACGGTTCGCGACCGGCACGTCCTGGCCGCGGTTGCGGATCGGGAAGGTGTCCAGCACGACCACGGCGAGCCGCCGGTTCAGCGCGGTGCGCATCGACCCCACCACGCGCTCGTCGAGCAGGGCGGGTGCGAGGTCCTGCACCAGGCGACGGAGTGGTTCGCGCCGCGCGATCGCCTCGTCCTGCTGGTCGAACAGCAGCGGTCCCTCGGGCAGGCGGTAGCCGAGCTCCTCGCCGACCGACCGGAGGAAGGGGTCCGACACGTGCAGGCCGTTGTAGACGGTGTCGGCCGACTCGAAGCGGTAGGCCTCGGACGCCGAGGCGATGTAGGGGCTCCCCGGCTCGATCACCCTGGTGCGGTCCGCGAAGTGCATCTCGAGCCGGCCCTTCGTGAGCCAGAACACCACGTGGTCCTTCCGCGGGCCGATCACCCCGCCTCGACGCCCGCCCTCGGCGCGCATCGTGCGGAGGGTGACGTCGTCGTCGCCGACGATCGTGTACTCGTAGCGGGTGCCCTCGGTGACGTAGGTCTCGGTCCCGAGGTCGCTGCCGTTGTACTCGGCGGAGAAGATCCGCGCGTAGTCGGTGCCGTCGCTCTCGGTGAACCGCAGCCGGCGGTATCCGTTCGTCGACGAGGTGCTCACCCGCGCATCATGCCAGCACTGTCCGGGATGCGCGCTCCCGTGACCGTGGTGGGCGGCGCCGGACGGGAGGCGCGTGGCGGCACCGCCACGGGCCTCCCGTCCGACGCGTCCCGGCTCGATCCGCACCAGCGCGGCGATCCGTCGGGTCGCGCGGTCCGCCCACCGCGGATGCGAGCGATGCTGTCGATCAGTGAACAATTCTCAGGAGATTCTGCGACTCGTCCCGGGGCTCGAGGCGCGGAATACCCCATGGGGGTACCGTGTTGTCGAGCACGGAGGTCAGGATGCCGAACGCACCGCACGCCCACGTCGGGTACATCGACGACAAGGACGACCTGCTCAAGCGGCTGCGCCGCGCGGAGGGGCAGGTCCGCGGGATCGCCCGCATGGTCGAGGACGAGACCTACTGCATCGACGTGCTCACCCAGATCTCCGCGGCGAACCGCGCGCTCGAGCGGGTCGCGCTCTCGCTGCTCGAGGACCACCTGCGCCACTGCGTCGCCGAGGCCGTGTCCGAGGGCGGCGACGCCGCCGACGCGAAGGTGCGCGAGGCGAGCGACGCGATCGCCCGGCTCGTCCGCTCCTGAGCCACACCACCACTCCCGAGGAGGAACCATGACCACCGAGACCGTCGCCGTGACCGGGATGACCTGCGAGCACTGCGTGGCGAGCGTGACCGAGGAGGTCTCCGAGCTCGCCGGTGTGACCGCCGTCGCCGTCGACCTGGTGCCGGGCGGATCGTCGTCCGTGACCATCACGTCGGACCGCCCGATCGACGACCAGGCCCTGCGCGGCGCGATCGCGGAGGCGGGGTACGAGGTCGTGACCCGGTGAGCGAGGGCGTCGTCGAGCTCGACATCACGGGGATGACCTGCGCCTCGTGCGCGAACCGCGTCGAGCGGAAGCTCGGCAAGCTGCCGGGCGTCTCCGCGACGGTGAACTACGCCACGGAGCAGGCGCAGGTCACGGTCACCGATCCCGCAACGGTCGACACGGCTGCCCTGGTGGCGGCCGTCGAGGCCGCCGGGTACGGCGCGACCGTGCACGTGCGGCAGCCAGCGCCCGGGGCCGATGTCGACGCGGACGACGACACTGCCCGGGACGAGACCACGGCGCCCCTGCGGCAGCGGCTCGTCGTCTCGACGGTGCTCGCCGTGCCCGTGGTGCTGCTCTCGATGGTGCCGGTCCTGCAGTTCCCGAACTGGCAGTGGGCGGCCCTGGCGCTGGCCGCGCCCGTCGCGGTCTGGGGCGCGCTGCCGTTCCACCGTGCGGCGTGGGTGAACGCCCGGCACGGCGCCGCGACCATGGACACGCTGGTGAGCGTCGGGGTGCTCGCCGCGTTCGGGTGGTCGCTGTACGCGCTCTTCCTCGGCGACGCTGGTCGCCCCGGGATGCACATGACGTTCTCGTGGTTCGCGTCCGACCCCGAGGCGAGCGACCTGTACCTCGAGGTGGCCGCAGCCGTCACCGTCTTCATCCTCGCCGGGCGGTACATGGAGGCCCGGGCGAAGCAGCAGTCCGGAGCGGCGCTCCGCGCGCTGCTCGAGCTCGGCGCGAAGGACGCGTCGGTCCTGCGCGACGGGCCGTCCGGTCCGACCGAGGTCCGCGTGCCGGCCGCCTCGCTCGTCGTCGGTGACGTCGTCGTGGTCCGGCCGGGCGAGCGGATCCCGAGCGACGGCATCGTGCGCGAGGGCTCGTCGGCCGTCGACCTCAGCATGCTCACCGGTGAGTCCGTCCCGGTCGAGGTCCGTCCGGGCGACCGCGTCACGGGCGCCACGATCGACGTCGGGGGTCGGCTCGTGGTCGAGGTCACCGCCGTCGGTGCCGACACCGAGCTCGCCCGGATGGGGCGTCTCGTGGAGGAGGCGCAGACCGGCAAGGCCGCCGTGCAGCGGCTCGCCGACCGGGTCTCGGCGGTCTTCGTGCCCGTCGTCATCGGCCTCGCCGTGGTCGCCTTCGACGGTTGGCTCGTGGCCGGCGGTTCGCTGACCGCCGCCTTCACCGCCGCCGTCGCGACGCTCATCATCGCCTGCCCGTGTGCGCTCGGGCTCGCGACGCCCACGGCCCTGCTCGTCGGGACGGGCCGCGGTTCGCAGCTCGGCATCCTGATCGGCGGCCCGCAGGCCCTCGAACGGACCCGCGCCGTCGACACGATCGTGCTCGACAAGACGGGCACGGTGACGACGGGGGAGATGCGCCTGTCAGCGGTCCTGCCGGTCGGTCCCGTGCCCGACGGCGACGCCACACTGCTCGCGCTGGCCGCCGCGGTCGAGGACGGTTCCGAGCACCCCGTGGCCCGGGCCGTCGTCCGGGCCGCCCGGGAGCGCGGTCTCGACGTCCCGGTCGCCGAGCAGTTCACCGCGACCCCGGGTGCCGGCGTGCAGGGCGTGGTCGACGGCGAGGTGGTCGTCGTCGGTACCGCCCGGTGGCTCGCCGAGGCCTGGGCCGTCCACGTGGACGACGCCCTGGCTGCTCGGGTCCGTGCCGCCGAGGCGGACGGGGGGACCGCGGTCCTCGTCGCCCGGGGTGGAGCCCTGCTCGGCGCGGTCGTCGTCGGCGACACCGTGAAGCCCGAGGCGCCGGAGGCCGTGCGGCGCTTCGTCGCGCTCGGCCTGCGTCCGGTGCTGCTCACCGGTGACAACGAGGGCGCCGCCCGCGCCGTCGCTGACCGGGTCGGCATCGACGAGGTGCACGCCCGGGCGACCCCCGCGTCCAAGCTCGAGACCGTCCGGCGGCTGCAGGCCGAGGGGCGGACCGTCGCGATGGTCGGCGACGGGGTGAACGACGCCGCGGCGCTCGCGGCCGCGGACCTCGGCATCGCCATGGGAGCGGGGACCGACGCGGCGATCGCGGCGAGCGACGTCACGGTCGTCAGCGGTCGGCTCACCGTGGTGGCGGACGCGGTCCGGCTGTCGCGGGCGACGCTCCGGACGATCCGCGGCAACCTCTTCTGGGCCTTCGCGTACAACGTCGCGGCCATCCCGCTCGCGATGGCGGGACTGCTGAACCCCGTGCTGGCGGGTGCGGCGATGGCGTTCTCGTCCGTGTTCGTGGTGACGAACAGCCTGCGGCTGCGGCGCTTCACGCCGTCGGACTGACGGACGAGGCTCCGGCTCCGGCTCCGGGCGGGGCGGGCAGGATGGGCGCATGCGATCCCTCCCGGGTGTCCTCGGTGCCGCGGCACCCGTCCACGTCGCGCCGATGGCGGGCGGGCCGAGCACGCCCGCGCTCGTGTCGGCCGCGAGCCGCGCGGGGCACCTGGCACAGCTCGCCGGCGGGTACCTCGACGCCGACGCCCTCGCCGCCCAGGTCGCCGAGGTCCGGTCGAGCGGTACGGCGTCGTTCGGTGTGAACCTGTTCGTGCCATCGCCGGTGCCGATCAACGACGGCGTGTACGAGGCCTACCGCGCCGAGCTCGAGGCGGACGCCGGGCGCCCGCTGCCCCCGAAGCACGAGGACGACGACGCGTGGTCGGACAAGGTCGGACTGCTGCTCGACGACCCGGTGCCGGTCGTGTCGTTCACCTTCGGACTCCCGGCTGCGTCGGTGGTCGGCGAGTTCCACCGCCGGAAAGTCCTGACGGTGCAGTCCGTGACGAGCGTCCCCGAGGCACGGGCGGCCGCCGAGCGCGGTGTCGACGTGCTGCTCGTGCAGGGGGAGGCCGCGGGCGGGCACTCGGCGGTCCTCGACGCGGCTGCGACGCCCGCGCCCGTGCCGCTGCAGGACCTGGTCCGCCGGGTCACCGCCGCCGTGCGGCTGCCCGTGGTCGCGGCGGGCGGACTCGAGACGGCCGAGGCGGTCCGCGCCCAGCTCGACGCCGGTGCGGCCGCCGTCGCCGTCGGCACCGCCGTGCTGCGGACCGACGAGGCCGGCACCTCCGCCACCCACCGTGCCGCGCTCACCGACCGGGCCTTCGACCGGACGGTCGTGACCCGCGCCTTCACCGGACGCCCCGCGCGGAGCCTCGCCAACGCGTTCACGCGTGCGCACCCGGACGCCCCGCTCGGGTACCCGGCCCTGCACCACCTGACGCGGCCGATCCGGAGCGAGGCAGCCGCCACCGGGGACCCGCACCGGCTCCACCTGTGGGCGGGGCGGGGCTGGCGGGCGGCGACCGACGGTCCGGTGGCCGACGCCCTCGCAGCACTCCTGCCCTAGTCACGCGGCGCGCGGCGCTTGGACGGGTGCGGAGCCGGGTCGGCCGGCGCTCGGCCCGTGGGCGGCCGCCGTCGGGCTGTGCGCGGAGACACCCCGACGGCACTACGCTCGGACGTGGTCCGCGACGCAGCGCTGCGGTGACCCGCGGTCCAGTACGTCTTGAAGGTACCCAGGAGGACCGAAGTGACCGAATCCGCTCCCGTCGACCCCACATCGACCGACGGCTGGAAGAAGCTCGCCGGCATCGCCGACGGCTTCACCCCGGACCTGCGCGGCTGGTTCGACAGCGACCCCGGTCGTGCCGAGCGCTACACGTTCCAGGCCGCCGACCTGACCGTCGACCTGTCGAAGGGCCTCGTCGACGACGAGATCCTCGGCGCCCTGCTCCAGGTCGCGAAGGACACCGGCGTGGCCGAGCGCTTCGAGGCGATGCTCGCCGGCGAGCACATCAACGTGACCGAGGACCGCGCGGTCCTGCACACCGCGCTCCGACGCCCGAAGGGCATCGAGCCCGCCCTCGTGGTCGACGGACAGGACGTCGACGCCGACGTCCACGCCACGCTCGACAAGGTCTACGCCTTCGCCGAGCAGGTCCGCGACGGCTCGTGGACCGGTGTCACCGGCAAGCGCATCGAGACCGTCGTGAACATCGGCATCGGCGGCTCGGACCTCGGCCCGGTCATGGTCTACGAGGCCCTCAAGCCCTACGTGCAGGAGGGGCTCGAGGCGCGCTTCGTCTCGAACATCGACCCCGCCGACATCTACGAGAAGACCGCGGACCTCGACCCGGAGACCACGCTCTTCATCGTCGCGTCGAAGACCTTCGGCACGCTCGAGACGCTGACCAACGCCCGCCTCGCCCGCCAGTGGCTCTGGGAGCGCCTCGGCCTGACCGACGCGTCCGACGACGAGAAGTCGAACGCCGTCGCCAAGCACTTCGTCGCCGTCTCGACCGCGCTCGACAAGGTCGCCGCGTTCGGCATCGACCCCGAGAACGCCTTCGGCTTCTGGGACTGGGTGGGCGGCCGCTACTCGGTCGACTCCGCGATCGGCACCTCGGTCGTCATCGCGATCGGCAAGGAGAACTGGCAGCAGTTCCTCGCCGGCTTCCACGCCGTCGACGAGCACGTCCGCACCACGCCGCTCGAGCAGAACGTCCCGGTCCTCATGGGCCTGCTCAACGTCTGGTACACGAACTTCCTCGGTGCGCAGAGCCACGCGGTCCTGCCCTACACGCAGTACCTGCACCGCTTCGCCGCGTACCTGCAGCAGCTCACGATGGAGTCGAACGGCAAGCGCGTCCGCTGGGACGGCTCGCCCGTCACGACGGACACCGGCGAGGTCTTCTGGGGTGAGCCCGGCACGAACGGTCAGCACGCGTTCTACCAGCTCATCCACCAGGGCACCCGCCTGATCCCGGCGGACTTCATCACCGTCGCGAAGCCGGCCCGTCCGCTCAAGGACGAGTCCGGCGACGGGAAGGCCGTGCAGCCGGGCCAGGACGTCCACGCGCTGTTCCTCGCGAACTTCTTCGCGCAGACGAAGGCGCTCGCGTTCGGCAAGACCGCCGACGAGGTCCGCGCCGAGGGCACCACCGACGAGGGGATCGTCGCGGCGCGCACCTTCACGGGCAACAAGCCGTCGACCTCGATCCTCGCGCCGGAGCTCACCCCGAGCGTCCTCGGCCAGCTCATCGCCCTCTACGAGCACATCGTGTTCACCGAGGGCACCATCTGGGGCATCGACTCGTTCGACCAGTGGGGCGTCGAGCTCGGCAAGCAGCTCGCGCTGCAGATCGCCCCGGCGGTCGACGGCGACCAGGACGCGCTCGCGTCGCAGGACTCCTCGACCAAGGCGCTCATCGCCAAGTACCTGGAGCTGCGCGGCGAGTAGCCACGCACGCCCCTGACGGACGGGAGGCGCGGTGCCAGCTGGCACCGCGCCTCCCGTCCGTCGCACGGTCGGCCCGCCCTGGTCCTCCCGTCCGCCGGGGGGTTCCGCCAGAGCGACAGGGTGCCGCGAACCGTCGACGGTGGTCTGTCGCCCCGCGGAACTGACGGACCGCGCGGCACCGCGTCAGCGCGCGAGCGGGTCGAGGTTGAGCGTCGTGCCCTCGTAGAGGTACTGGTCGTCGCCGAACACCTGCACGTCGGCGTTCAGCCAGACGAGCGCCTTGACGCTGATGCCGAAGCGCGCGGCGACGTCACCGATCAGGTCGTCGCGGGCGACCGTGTACGACCGCGGTGCCCCGGAGGCGGTCGTCGCGGTGACCGGACCGGCGGCGTTCGCCCGAGCGCCGCCGTCGACCGGGTGCACGTTCGTCTGCCGCTGGGGCACCGACCACCGCACGGGGGCGACCGCGAGCACCTTGCCACCCGCGATCTCGATCGGCAGGTCCACCTGCCCGGCATCGGCGGCCGAGGACACCACGAGCGTCACGAGCCCGGACGGGTCGACGCCCGATCCGTCGAGCGGCACGTCCTTCGACACCGGCGCGGCGGTCGGACCTCCGAGCACCGCGTCGCCCACGCCGGGGTAGGTCAGCCCGTCGCCGACCTGCCGCTCGCGCTCGAAGAACCCCACGCCGATCGGTACCGGGAGCGACGAGGTGACGCCGGTGTACTGCGCGGTGAAGGTGTCGTCGCCGTCCGCCACGACCCGGTAGTGGAAGTGGATGCTGCCCTTCGGTGACGCGACGTCGCCCTCGGTGAGGACCGTGCCGGCCGGGATCGGCGTGAGCACGGGGTCGGGGACGGCGGCCTCGGTCGCGACCGGTGTGGGCGCGCGCGGGGTCGCCGAGGCCTCGATGTGCGCGGCGTCCGGGTCCTCGGTCGCGGTGGCGGTCGGTGCCGGCGTCCGGCTCGCCGTCGGCGGGACCGAGGGTGCCGGGAGCGCTCCGTCGGACCCGCCGAGCAGCGAGCAACCGGACAGCGCGACGGCGACGACCAGAGCGGTGGCGCCGGTCGCGACGGTTCGGTTCATGATTCCCCCTCGGTTCCCGATGCTACCGCGGGGTCCGAGGCACCTCGGGCCGCGCCGACGGGGATGTGTCCGGGGGCACACTGCTGTCGGTGCGAGCGGCTACCGTCGGAGCATGGACCGCCACGAGATCCTCGCCGCCGCAGCCGCCGCACACGCCGCTCGCATCGCCGAGGCGGGCGGTGACGATACCGCTGCCCGCCGGCGTGCCGCGGCGGTCGAGGGGCGGGGACACGGGACGGACGACGCCTCGGCCGATGCCGTCCGCGCGGTCGAGCGGCGGCGCGCGGGCGAGGTCGAACGGGCCGCCGAGCGCACCGAGGGGGCACTCTCCGACTGGCACCGGATGGGCACCCGCCGCGGGGTCACGCCGGACGAGCAGCTGCGGAGCGCCTGGACGGTGACCGGTGTCCCGGAGCCCGGCGCCGCCCGCGCGCTGGCGAACGTCCTGCTGTCGACCGCGGGACACGCGGGTCGTGTCGCCGACGCCGCCCGGCGGAACCCGGCGCTCGGAGGAGCGGCGAGCGCCGCGGCCCGCCGGACCGTGCGCCGGTACACGGACCACGGGGCCGGCATGGCCTCGCTCGGCGACGTCCTCGGCGACGGCCCGTCCGACACCGACTGAGCAGCACTGCGCTGGCCACGCGCGGTCGGGTCGGCTGTTGGACCGCTCCCTCGCTCATCAGGCGTTTCTTGGATCGGTCCAAACGTCAGGTCGACAGAATGTCCAATTGACAGGACATGGAATCGGGGTACGATCGCTGCACGCAACGCCGCGCGATCACCCGACGAAGGAGTCAACGAATGGTCGACATCAAGCCGACAGCACCGAACGTCGCACTTCCACCGGTGGGGGAGGGTCCCCACCGTCGCCGTCTCGGCGTCCTGGCGCTCGTCGCCACCTTCGGCGGCCTGCTCTTCGGCTACGACACCGGTGTGATCAACGGTGCACTGCTCCCCATGAAGGAGGAGCTCGGCCTGACCAACCTGACCGAGGGCGTCGTCACGAGTTCGCTGCTCTTCGGCGCGGCGATCGGCGCGGTGCTCGGTGGTCGGATCGCTGACGGCTGGGGACGCCGGAAGACGATCATCCTGCTCGCGGTCACCTTCTTCGTCGGCACGCTCACGTGCGTCTTCGCCCCGGCCTTCGGGGTCATGGTCGTCGGCCGGGTCCTCCTCGGTCTGGCCGTCGGCGGCGCGTCGACCGTCGTGCCCGTCTTCCTCGCCGAGCTCGCGCCGTACGAGATCCGCGGATCGCTCTCCGGTCGCAACGAGCTCATGATCGTGATCGGTCAGCTCGCCGCGTTCGTGGTCAACGCGATCATCGGCAACCTGTGGGGCGAGGGCAACGGCGTCTGGCGCGTGATGCTCGCCGTCTGTGCCCTGCCCGCCATCGCGCTCTTCGTCGGCATGCTCCGGGTCCCGGAGTCGCCGCGCTGGCTCGCGTCGAAGGGGCGCTACGGTGAAGCGCTGTCGGTGCTGGGACAGATCCGGTCGGAGGAGCGCGCGAAGGCCGAGCTCGACGACATCAAGCGCACGAACGAGGCCGAAGCGCGGGTACAACGGGTCAGCGGCTGGCGCACCCTGCTCGGCAACAAGTGGCTCATCCGGATCGTGCTCATCGGCGCGGGCATCGGTGTCGCGCAGCAGCTCACCGGCATCAACTCGATCATGTACTACGGCCAGACCGTCCTGATCGAGTCCGGCTTCCAGGAGTCCGCGGCCCTGATCGCGAACATCGCTCCCGGTGTCATCGCGGTCGTCGGAGGCGTCATCGCCCTGGCCAACATGGAGCGCATCAACCGCCGCACGACGCTCATCATCGGCTACTCGCTGACGACGGTGTGCCACTTCCTGATCGGCATCGCGTCGATGACCCTGGTCGAGGGCAACCCCGCGCGGCCGTGGGTGATCCTGTTCCTGGTCGTCGCGTTCGTCGGATCGATGCAGACGTTCCTGAACATCGCGACGTGGGTGATCCTGTCCGAGATCTTCCCGACGCAGATCCGGGCGCTCGGCATGGGCATCGCGGTCTTCTGCCTCTGGATCGCGAACGCGTTCCTCGGGCTGTACTTCCCGACGATCGTGGCCGCGACCGGCATCACCGGGACCTTCTTCGGCTTCGCCGTGGTCGGCGTGCTCGCCCTGGTCTTCATCTGGAAGTTCGTGCCGGAGAGCCGCGGCCGCACCCTCGAGGAGGTCGAGGAGGGCGTCACCACCGGCAACATCTTCACGGTGCCGCAGAAGGCGTCCCGCCGCTAGACCCGGCGGGACGACGGGCGGGAGGCTCGTGGCGACACCGCCACGGGCCTCCCGTCCGTCCCCCGTCCTGCTGGGAAGGGGCGTGCGCCCGAGCCGTAGGCTCGGCCCGTCGTTGTAGCCGTACAAGTACAGGAGGTCGGGTGTGGTCGAACTCGGCGCCGGATCCTTCCCGGTCGCACTCACCGTCGCGTGTGCAGCGCTGCTCGTGGTCGCGGTCGGCTGTGCCGTGTTCGTCGCCGTCGACGTGGTGCGGCACCCTCCGCACATGGGCGTCATGGCGCTCGTGTGGCCGCTCACGATGCTGTTCGGCAGTGTCGCCTGGCTGGTCTTCTACCTCCGGCGGGGTCGGGCCACCGCGCCGGACCACGGGCGGTGGGCGGGGACCGCGATCGACACGAGTCACTGCGGTGCCGGGTGCGCGCTCGGTGACCTCGTCGGGGAGTTCGGACTGGCGTGGTTCCCCGCGCTCGGTGCGCTGGTCGGGCTCGGCTCGCTGTACCAGGACCGCATGGTCGCCGGGTGGGTCGTGGACTTCGTGCTCGCCTACCTGCTGGGCATCGGGTTCCAGTACTTCGCGATCGCCCCGATGCGCGGGCTCGGGGTCCGTGCGGGGCTGGTCGCCGCGCTCAAGGCGGACACGCTGAGCATCATCGCGTGGCAGGTCGGGATGTACGGACTCATGGCGGTGTGGCAGCTCGCGGTCTTCCCGGCGGTCTTCGGCGGCCGGGCCAGCGTCTTCTCGCCCGAGTTCTGGGTCGCGATGCAGCTCGCCATGGTCGCCGGCTTCGTCTGCGCCTACCCGGTCAACGCCTGGCTCGTGCGCCGCGGCATCAAGGAGGCCATGTGACGGACTGCGAGGATGGTGGGCATGTCCGACATCGACGAGGTGCTCGCGGCGTCCCGGGGCCTGCTCGGCGTCGTCGCGCGGTCCATGACGACCGCGCTCGAGCATGTCACCGTCCCGCAGTTCCGGCTCATCGTGCTCGTCACCACGCTGGGGCCGACCCGCGCCGGTGACCTCGCCGAGCGTCTCGCGGTCGGGCCGTCGACGCTCACGCGGAACGTCGACCGGCTGGTGGCCGGCGGATGGGTGGAGCGTCGACCCGGATCGCTGAACCGACGCGAGGTGCTCGTCGCCGCCACCGACCGTGGTCGCGCGCTCGTCGACGAGGTGAGTGCCCGTCGGAGCCGCGAGCTCGCCGAGGTGCTGGACCGGGTGCCGGAGTCGGACCGAGCCACCGTGGTCGCCGGCATGCGGGCGCTCCGGACGGCGATGGACGAGCCGCTCCCGGAGGAGGTCTCGGGCTTCGGCGGGTAGCCCTCGACGTCCCACAGTTGTACACGTACAATTATTGTGCTCGTACAACTGATGGAGGACCGTGTCCGCAACTGCTCCAGCCCGCGCCCACCTGCACACCGCCGGGACCCGTTTCGGCGGCGCCGCCGTGCGGCTGGCGATCCCCGCCCTGGTCGTCGGTGCCGGAGCCGGGGTGGCCGCCGTCGTCTTCCGCTGGCTCATCCAGCACGCGACCCTCGTGTTCAGCGGGCACACGGACTACTCCGCGACCACCGGCCACCCGGCGAACCCGTGGGTGCCCTGGCTCGGGAGCGGGTTCGTCGTCCTGGCGCCCGTCGTCGGCGGACTCCTCTACGGCCCGCTCATCCACCGCTTCGCGCGTGAGGCGCGCGGCCACGGCGTCCCCGAGGTGATGTTCGCGGTCGACCGGAACGGCGGACGGATCCGGGGCAGTGTCGCGGTCGTGAAGGCGCTCGCCAGTGCGATCTGCATCGGCGCCGGTGGCTCCGTCGGCAGGGAGGGGCCGATCATCCAGATCGGCTCCGCGCTCGGCTCCACGATCGGTCGCTGGGCGCGGATGCCCGAGGTCCGGCTGAAGACCCTCGTCGCGTGCGGTGCTGCCGGAGGCATCTCGGCGACCTTCAACGCCCCGGTCGCCGGTGTCTTCTTCGCCCTCGAACTGCTCCTCCGCGACTTCACCCCGACGTCGTTCGGTGCCGTCGCGATCGCGAGCGTGACGGCCGCGCTCGTCGGGCGTGCGGTCTTCGGCGACACCGCGTTCCTGCACCTGCCGGCCATCGGGGGCATCACCCCGCCGGAGTACCTGCTCTTCGCGCTCCTCGGGCTGCTCGCGGGTGCGGTCGGGATCGGCTTCACGCGGGTGCTCTACCTCGTCGAGGATGCCTGCGACCTGCTCTGGAGGGCGACGCGCGGTCCGGAGTGGGCTCGGCCGGTCGTCGGCGGGGTGCTCCTCGGGCTGCTGCTGCTCGCCCTGCCGCAGATGTACGGCGTCGGGTACCCCGTGCTCGAACGCGGGGTGGCCGGTCAGTACGCCCTGGGTTTCCTCGCCGTGCTCGTGGTCGGCAAGGTCCTCGCGACGTCGCTGACGCTCGGCATCGGTGGCTCGGGCGGTGTCTTCGCCCCGTCGTTGTTCATCGGCGCGATGACCGGCGCCGCGTTCGGCGAGGTCGCCGCCGCGGTCGACCCGGCCCTGCGCGGGCAGGTCGCGGCCTTCGCGGTCGTCGGGATGGGGGCGGTGTTCGCGGGGTCGACCCGTGCTCCGATCACCGCCGGGATCATGCTGTTCGAGCTCACCGGCGACTACGCCCTCGTCCTGCCGGTCGTCGTCGCGGTCGTCGTCGCGACGGCCGTGTCGAAGGTGCTGTCCCGCGACACGGTCTACACGCTCAAGCTCAGTCGGCGCGGCGTGGACCTCACCGACTCCGCGGTCCCCGCCCGTCGACTCCCGGGCGGGACGGCAGGGGCGGCGGCGCGGGACCTCGGGACGGTGGTCCCGGTGACGGCCACCGCCGCGCAGGCGCTCGACGCCCTCGCGTCGTCCGGGGGAACTGCCGTGGTCGTCGTGGACGCCGAGGGGCGCTTCGCCGGCGTCGTGTCGGCACGGTCTGCCGGTGAGGCCGTCCTGACGGACGTGGACGTCGCGGACCGACCGGTGCTCGACGTCGCGTCCGAGGTGCGGGCGGTCCCGGCAGCGTCCGGTCTGGCGTCCGTCGTGCAGGACGTCGTGGACGCGGCGGACACCGGTGGGCTGCCGGTGGTCGACCGGGACGGCCGACCGGTCGGGTGGCTGGGACAGACGGAGGTGCTGCGGGCACTGGTCCCCGCCACGTGACGGACGGGAGGCACGGTGCCAGCTGGCACCGTGCCTCCCGTCCGTCACGTGGTCGCGACGCGCTACGGGCGCAGGAGCACCTTGCCGACGCGGCCGGCGGTGTCGCTGGCACGCGCCGCGTCGCGGGCGTCCTCGAACACGAAGGTCTCGGAGACGGGGAGCGTCAGCGAGCCGTCGAGCACGCGGGTGATCAGCTCGCCGAAGAGCTGGCCCTTGGTCTCGGCCGGCATGGTCCTGCTGACGACCGCGCCCCAGAAGCCCTTGACCGTGAGCTGGCCGAAGATGACCTTGCCCGACGGGATCTCGAGCGTCGGCGACGCCATCGCGCCGAAGACGACCAGGGTGCCGTTCTCGCCCAGCACCGAGGCGATGTCCCCGGCGGCCTTCCCGCCGACGGACTCGACGCCCGCGACGATCGGGGCGCCGCCGGTGAGCTCGCGGACCCGGTCCTGCCAGCCCTCGGCGTCGGTGGCGACGATGCGGTCGATGCCCTGCTCGCGCAGTTCCTCGACGCCCTCGGCGCGACGGACGAGGCCGATCACGTTGATGCCGCGCGCCTTGCCGAGCTGCGCGACCATGCGGCCGACGGCACCGTTCGCGGCGTTCTGGATGATCCAGTCGCCCTCGTGCAGGTCGAGTGAGTGCAGCAGGCTGATCGCGCTGAACGGCATCGACACGAGCTGCGCGGCGGACTCGTCCGGCATGGCGTCCGGCACGGGGACGAGGCCGGCGGCGTCGGCGACGTAGTACTCGGCCCAGACGCCGAAGGTGCCACCGGCGACGCGCTGGCCGACCTGCAGACGGTCGACGCCCTCGCCCAGGGCCTCGACGACGCCGAGCGCCTCGGTGCCGCTCGCTGCGGGGAGCTCGGGCTTGAAGCCGTAGGTGCCGCGGATCGTCCACAGGTCGTGGTTGTGGATCGGGGAGAGGACGGTCCGGACGAGCACCTGGCCGGGGCCGGGCTGCAGGACGGGCCGCTCGGCGACGGTCAGGACGTCGGCAGGCTCACCGAAGGTCTCGTGGACGACGGCGCGCATGGTGGTGGGGGTGGTGTCGGTCATGGGTCAGTCCTCCGAGACGACGATGGTGACGTCGATGTTGCCGCGGGTGGCGTTCGAGTACGGGCAGACCTGATGTGCAGCGTCCGCGAGGGCCTGGGCGACGTCGTGCTCGACGTCCGGGATGACGACCTCGAGCATGACGGCGAGCTGGTACCCGCCCTGGCCGTTCGGGCCGATCGAGACGCGGCCGCCGACGGTCGAGTCGGTGATCTTCACCTTCTGCGCGCGGGCGACGCCCTGCAGCGCGGAGTGGAAGCACGCGGCGTAGCCGGCCGCGAAGAGCTGCTCGGGGTTCGCGCCGTTGCCGGAGCCACCCATCTCCTTCGGGATGGCGAGGTCGTGCTCGACGCGACCGTCGCTGGTGGCGACGTGGCCGTTGCGGCCCTCGCCCGTGGCGAGGGCCTCGGCGGTGTAGAGGACGTCCATGGGGGTCCTTCCTTCCTTCGTGGGGTCAGTCGTCCGACGCTGTGGGGGTGTCGGGGGTCGTGGTGCCGGCGGCGTGCATCGTCGCGGTCAGGCGCTGGAGCGTCGCGATGAGCTCGAGTGCGGCCTGCTCGTCGGACAGGCCCATCCCGGCCGCGATCCGGGCGGGGACGTGCGCGAGCTCGGGGCGGATCGAGCTGCCGCGCTCGCCGAGGGTCACGGTGACGACGCGCTCGTCGGTGCTGCGGCGCTCGCGGCGGACGAGGTCGGCCTGCTCCATGCGGCGCAGGAGCGGCGACAGGGTCCCGGAGTCGAGCTGCAGGTGGTCGCCGAGCGTCGAGACGGTCTGGTCGCCCTCGATCCACAGGGTCACGAGGACGAGGTACTGGGGGTAGGTCAGTCCCCAGGGCTCGAGCAGTGCGCGGTACGCCTGGGTCGTGGCCCGGGACGCCGCGTACAGCGAGAAGCACACCATCTCGTCGGTCACCGGCATGCTGTAAGTGTGGCACGCAACTCGGTTGTGCACAACCAGGTTGTTCGCAGTCGATCCCCGGACGGCGACCTGTCCGGCCGGTTAGGCTGACCTGAGCCCACGATGACCCACCACGACACCGACAGCACCGCGACCCCGAGCGCAGGGAGCCCCCTCCGCACCGGCACCGCGTCGTCCCACGGCAAGACGATCCTGATCGGCGAGCACGCCGTGGTGTACGGCGTACCCGCACTCGTGCTCCCCGTGCTCGACGTCCGCGTCACCGCGACCGTGACCCCGGTGACCCCTGAGGACGGCAGCCGACTCGAGTCCACCGTGCACACGGGGCCACTCGACACCGCCCCCGCCGCGGTCCTGCCGACCGTGACGGCCGTCACCGCGACGCTCCGCCACCTCGGCGCGGAGGAACAGCACGTGCACGTGCGGGTCGACAGCGCTGTACCGACCGCCCGCGGCATGGGATCGAGCGCCGCGGTCGCCGCCGCCGTCACCGCGGCCGTGGCCGACGTCTTCGGCCGGACCCTCGACCCCGAGGAGCACCACGAGCTCGTGCAGGAGTGCGAGCGCGTCGCCCACGGTCGTCCGTCCGGCCTCGACGCCCGAGGGGTCGTCGCCGAGGTCCCCGTGTGGTTCGAGGGCGGCGTGGTCGAGCCCGTCCCGCTCGGCGCGGCGTTCACCTTCGTCGTCGCGGACACCGGCGTCCCCGGGCACACGCGCGCGGCCGTCGCGGCCGTCCGGGAACGCCACGACGCCGACCCCGCCTCGGTCGACACGGTCGTCGCAGCGATCGGCGCCCTCGCGCGACGCGCACGGGGGACGCTCGAGGATGGCGATGCCCAGGCCCTCGGTGCCACGATGGACGCCGCGCACGAACTGCTCACCGAACTCGACGTGTCGAGCGCGGACCTCGACCGGCTCGTCGACGCCGCACGCCGTGCGGACGCCCTCGGCGCGAAGCTCACCGGCGGTGGGCGCGGCGGATGCGTCCTCGCGCTCGTCGCGGACGGGGAGCACGCCGACCGCGTGTCCGCCGCACTCCGTGCCGCGGGCGCGACGGAGACCTGGACCACCACGATCGGAGCCCGCGCTTGATGACCGCCACCGCCGTCGCGCACCCCAACATCGCGCTCGTGAAGTACTGGGGCAAGGCCGACGCGCAGCTCGCCCTCCCCGCGACCGGCAGCGTGTCGATGGGCCTCGACGTGTTCCCGACCACGACGACCGTCACGCTCGACGGGTCGGCGGAGACCGACTCGCTGGTGCTCAACGGCGGAGCAGCGCCCGAGGGTGCCCTGCTCCGCGTGCAGCAGTTCCTCGACCTCGTGCGCGACCTCGCCGGTTCCGCCGACCGTGCCGCCGTCGTCTCGGAGAACACCGTGCCGACCGGCGCGGGGCTCGCATCGAGCGCGTCCGGCTTCGCCGCGCTCGCGACCGCGGCCGCGGCGGCCTACGGACTCGACCTGTCCGAGCGCGACCTGTCCCGGCTCGCCCGTCGCGGGTCCGGGTCGGCCACCCGGTCGATCCCCGGCGGCGTCGCGGTGTGGCACGCGGGTGACGACCAGGGCTCCTACGCCGAGCGCGTCCCCGCCCCGCCGATGGCCATGGTCGTGGTGACGATCTCGGCCGGCGAGAAGGCGATCGGCTCCCGCGAGGCGATGCGCCGCACGATCGCGACCTCGCCGTTCTACCCGGCCTGGGTGACCTCGACGACCGAGACCGTCGACGAGATGCTCGACGCCTGCGCCGCGGGGGACTTCACGCGCATCGGCGAGCTCACCGAGAGCAACGCGCTCCGCATGCACGCCACGATCGAGGGCGCCTTCCCGCCCATCCGGTACCTCAACGCCCGCAGCGTCGCCGTGTTCGACGCCGTCGCGGAGCTGCGTGCCGCGGGCACCGAGGCGTACGCCACGGCCGACGCCGGGCCGAACGTCGTCGTGCTCACGAAGCCCGAGGACCGGAGTGCCGTCGCGACCGCCCTCGCCGGCCTGGGAGACGTCATCGAGTCGGGCACCGGACCAGGCGCGCAGGTCGTCCGCTCCGAAGGAACGGGTGCACCCGGAGTGGGTGTCGTCCGACCGGAGGAGTCCGCCGAGTGATCGAGTTCCGCGCCCACGGCAAGCTGTTCGTCGCGGGTGAGTACGCCGTCGTCGAGCCCGGGCAGCCGTCCGTGCTCATCGCCCTCGACCGCGCCATCACCGCCCGGGTGAGCGAGGGCCACGGCTCCGGCAGCGTGCACTCCGAGGAGTACGGGCACCTGCCGCTGACCTGGACCCGTGACGAGGACGGTCTGGCGCTCGACCGGGAGCACCACCCCTACGACTACGTGATGGCGACGATCGACCTGGTCGAGAAGCTCCGCGCCGAGCGCGGGATCGCCCCACGGTTCCACGACCTGCGCATCGAGAGCCAGCTCGACGACGCCAGCGGGCGGAAGTTCGGGCTCGGGTCCTCGGCCGCGGTGACCGTCGCGACCGTCGGTGCGCTGGACCGCTTCTACGGCATCGGACTCTCGCAGCGCGACCGCTTCCGCGTCGCCCTGCTCGCCACCGTCCGGGTCAACCCGCGCGCGTCCGGCGGGGACCTCGCCGCGAGCACCTTCGGCGGGTGGCTCCGCTACAGCGCGCCGGACCGCGAGCGCCTCGTGGCGATGCTCGACAGCCACGCCGTGACCGCGATCCTCGACGACACCGAGGCCTGGACCGGCTTCGACGTGCAGCGGCTCCCGGCGCCGAAGGACCTGGAGCTGCTGGTCGGCTGGACGGGCTCGCCGGCGTCGACGACGAAGCTCGTCAGCGTGGTCCGGAAGCACCGCGACGGCGGGTACCAGGCGTTCCTCGACGACAGCCGCGCCTGCGTCGACGACCTGACCGCGGGCCTCCAGACCGGCGACGCCGCGACCACGCTCGACGCCCTGCGGCGCGCCCGCGTCCTCATGCAGCGCCTCGGTGCGTCGGTCGGCTCGCAGATCGAGACCGAGCGCCTCGCGACCCTGTGCGACGTGGTCGAGGCGGCCGGTGGAGCGGCGAAGCCGTCCGGCGCCGGCGGCGGCGACTGCGGCATCGCGCTCGTCCCGGCGGACACCGACCTCGCCGGCATCCACCGCGCCTGGGAGGCGCACGACATCAGACACCTCAGCGTCGCGGTGCAAGCGCCCGAAGGGAGCGTCGAATGACCGACCTGCTGACCCCGATCCCGACGAAGTGGGTCGGGCCGATCCGCGTGAGCGGCAACGCCGTCGAGGGCGAGCACGAGGTGCCCCTCGCCACGTACGAGTCGCCGCTGTGGCCGTCCGTCGGCCGCGGTGCCCGCATCTCGCGCATGGTCGAGGGCGGCATCGTCGCGACCGTCGTCGACGAGCGGATGACCCGCTCGGTCGTCGTGAAGGCCGACAGCGCCGCCGCCGCGCACATCGCCGCCGGGCGGATCCTGGCGCGCCAGGACGAGCTCGAGCAGATCGTCGCCGGGCAGAGCCGGTTCGCGAAGCTCATCGAGGTGCACCCCGAGATCGTCGGCGACCTGCTGTTCCTGCGCTTCGCGTTCACCACGGGCGACGCCTCCGGCCACAACATGGTCACGCAGGCGGCGGACAGGCTGCTGCCCGCGATCCTCGGCTGGGAGCCGGGCCTGCGGTACGTCAGCGTCTCCGGCAACTTCTGCACCGACAAGAAGGCCACCGCGGTGAACGGCATCCGCGGACGCGGCCGGAACACCATCGCCGAGATCGTGATCCCGGGCGAGATCGTCGAGAAGCGGCTGCGGTCGAGCGCCGAGCGCATCGCCGAGCTCAACGTCGCGAAGAACCTGGTCGGGTCGACGATCGCCGGGGCCCTGCGCTCCGCGAACGCGCACTACGCGAACATGCTCCTCGGCTTCTACCTGGCCACCGGGCAGGACGCCGCGAACATCGTCGAGGGCTCCCAGGGCATCACCTACGCCGAGGCCCGCGGCGACGACCTGTACTTCTCCACCGCGCTGCCGCACCTGATCGTCGGCACGGTCGGCAACGGGAAGGGCGGGGACCTGCCCGTCGTCGAGGACGCCCTGGTGCGCCTCGGCTGCCGCGAGGACCGAGAGCCCGGCGCGAACGCCCGCCGCCTGGCCGCCCTGTGCGCCGCGACGGTGCTCTGCGGTGAGCTGTCGCTGCTCGCCGCGCAGACCAACCCGGGGGAGCTGATGGCGGCGCACGTCGCCATGGAACGTCGCGGGTCGAAGCCCGCCGGAGGTGCCGCATGACCGTCCAGCAGCAGCCCGTACCGCAGCAGACCCTGCGTGTCGGCATCCACGACATCGCGATCGCGACCGGGCACCACGTGCTCGAGCTCGACGACCTGGCCGAGCGGCTCGGCGTCGACCCGGCGAAGTACCACGTCGGCATCGGCCAGGACGCCTTCAGCGTGCCCGCCCCCGACGAGGACATCGTCACGATGGGCGCGGCCGCCGCGAAGGAGCTCATCGACCGCCACGGCGTCGACGGCATCCGCACGGTGCTGTTCGCGACCGAGTCCGGCGTCGACCAGTCCAAGGCCGCCGGTGTCTTCGTGCACGGGCTGCTCGGCCTGCCGCAGAACGTCCGCGTGGTCGAGCTGAAGCAGGCCTGCTACGGGGGGACCGCCGCGGTGCAGCTCGCCCTCGGCATCATCGCGCGGGCACCTCACGAACGCGTCCTCGTCATCGCCGCCGACGTCGCCCGCTACGACGTCGACACCGCCGCCGAGCCCACCCAGGGCGCCGGCGCCGCCGCGATCCTGGTCTCCGCGGACCCCGACCTGATCGAGATCGAGCCCGCCGCCGGGGTCTTCACCGCTGACGTGGACGACTTCTGGCGCCCGAACGACCGCTCGACCGCGCTCGTCGACGGCCGACTGTCGGTGAGCGCCTACGTCGACGCCTTCGTCGGGGCGTGGGACGACCTGGCGTCGCAGGGCGGCCCGGCGTACGGGGACATCGCGCGCTTCGTGCACCACCAGCCCTTCACGAAGATGGCCCTCAAGGCGCACCGGAAGCTCACGCAGCACGTCGGGGAGCCCTTCGACGAGTCCGAGCTGGCGACCGGCTTCACCTACAACAAGCAGACCGGCAACACGTACACGGCGTCGCTCTGGATCGGGCTCGCAGCGCTGCTCGACCTCGACGACGACCTGGCCGGCGAGCGGATCGCCCTGTTCAGCTACGGCTCGGGCAGCGTCGGCGAGCTCATCACCGGCATCGTGCGCCCGGACTACCGGTCCCACCGCCGCGAGGGCCGCGTCCGCGACCTGCTCGAGGCGCGCGTGCCGCTGACCGTCGACGCGTACCGGGAGCTGCACGCCGCCGGCGCCGCCACGAGCGAGGACGTCGAGCGTCCCCGCGTCACGGCTGCGCCGTACCGCTTCGCGGGCGTGCGCGGTGGCGCGCGGCACTACGAGGCGACCGCTCAGGACTGACGCGACCCCACGACGGACGGGAGGCGCGGTGCCAGCTGGCACCGCGCCTCCCGTCCGTCGTTGCGCGCTCCTGCGCCCCGCGGTCCCTCACGCGTGCCCGTTCCTTCCCAGAGCGCTTGCGATGCGATGCGAGAACGGGCGTACCTGGTCGATCCGATCGACCAGGTACGCCCGGTTCCGCCAGGTACGCCCGGGCCCGCCAGGCGACGCGCGGCTCAGTACACGTCGCGCACGTAGCGCTTCGCGCGCCGCAGGTCCGCCAGGTACGCGTGCGCGTCGTCCTCGTCGCGGCCCCGCCCGGCCCGGATGACCTCGAGCAGCGCCTGCTCGACGTCCTTCGCCATCCGCGACGCGTCGCCGCAGACGTACACGTGCGCACCGTCCTCGAGCCACCGGTACAGCTCCGCGGCCTGCTCCCGCATCCGCGTCTGCACGTAGACCTTCTCGGCCTGGTCGCGCGAGAACGCCAGGTCCAGCCGGTCGAGCACGCCCCGCTCCTGCAGCTCCGTCAGCTCGTCCTCGTACACGAAGTCGGTGTCGCGGTGTTGGTCGCCGAAGAACAGCCAGTTGCGCCCGGTGGCCCCCGCGGCGGCACGCTCGTGCAGGAAGCCGCGGAACGGGGCGATCCCGGTGCCCGGGCCGATCATGACCATCGGGGCGTCGCCGTCGGCGGGCACCCCGAACGCGGCGTTCGGCTGCAGGTACACGCCGACCTCGCCGTCGGCCTGCACCCGGTCGGCCAGGTACGTCGAGGCGACGCCGGCGTGCGTCCGGTGCGCGTCGCCGTAGCGGACGGACGCGACGGTGAGGTGCACGCGGCCCGGGTGCGCGAGCGGACTCGACGAGATCGAGTACTGCCGTGCCTGCAGGCCGCGCAGGGTCGGGAGCAGTTCCTCCGTCGTCGGCGCGGCACTGCCGGCGTCACGGAGCAGGTCGAGGACGTCACGGCCCCAGAGCCACCGGTCGAGCTCGTGCTTGTCGCCGTGCGACACGACGGCCGCGAGCTCCGACGCCGGCGCCCGCTGCACCAGGTCGGCCACCAGGTCCTTCGACGGCGTCCGGATCTCCCGCTCGGTGCGGAGGACCTCGGCGAGCGGGCGCCCGTCGACGTCCGTCGACCCGTCGGCGCCGAGGTGCGCGAGCAGCTCGTCGACCAGCGCAGGGTCGTTGTGCGGCACGACGGCGAGCGCGTCGCCGGCGGCGTACTCGATGCCTGAGTCGCCGAGGTCGAACTCGAAGTGCCGGATCTCCTTCGCGCTGCGCGGTGCGGAGAGCAGCCGGTTGACGACGAGCGGCGCACGGTACGGGGTGCGCTTGGTCCACTGCGACCCCGGCCGGGAGGCACGACCCGCCCCCGCACCGCCGGCTGCGGCGGACGAGGGGGTCGCCCCGGCGGCGGGGCCGGACGCGCCCGGCTGGGCACCGGCCGCTGCGGCGAGCCGGTCGAGGACCGCGGCGCTCCAGAGCGCGGCGGGGTCCTCGAAGTCGACGTCGCAGTCCACCCGGTCGTGGATCCGCGTCGCGCCGAGCTGCTCGAACCGGGTGTCGAGGAGCTTGCCCGCCTGGCAGAAGTCGTCGTAGCTCGTGTCGCCGAGGCCGAGGACGGCGTACTGCAGTCCCTCGAGCCGGGGGACCGTGGATGCCTGGATCGCGTCCCAGAACAGGCCGGCGTTGTCGGGCATCTCGCCCTCGCCGTACGTCGAGGTGACGACGAGCACGTGCGACATGCCGGCGAGCTGCTCGGGCGTCACGGCGTCGAGCGGGGTCGCCCGGCCGCCGAGCCCGCGGGCCTTCGCACCGGCGACGAGCTCGTCGGCCAGGAACTCGGCGTTGCCCGTCTGGGTGCCGAAGAGCACGTCGACCGTCGTGGTCGGGGCACCGCCGGCGGCGCGCTTGCCCGCCGCTGCGATGCCGGCGATGAACCCGGCCAGCCAGGACTCCTGCGCCGCCGAGAACGGTGCGTCGACCGGGATCAGCTGCCCGGTGGGAGGGAGCGTGCTCATGCCGACACCACCTCGACGGGGGCCTGCGGTGCGCGGGCGGCGATGTCCTCGAGCGCCGCGGTCGCGAGCAGCTCGTCGAAGCGGGCCGCGCGGACCCGGCCGGCGTTCTTGGCGTTCTGGTGCATGATCCACCCCGTGGTGCCCGGCATGTCCGCGCTGCGGTTGTTCCGCTGCGCGAGGGCACGCTTCGAGTCGTCGAGTCGCTTGACGGCGATGAGGGTCGCGAGCTCGTCGTCGGCGAACCGGTCGAACGTGCTGCGGAGGTACTTCACCACGCGCTGCTTCACCTGGAAGTCCTCGGTCAGGACGAGGTTCCGCACGGCCTCGGTCACGCGGGGGTCGTTCGGCGCGGCCCCCGGCACCCGCTCCTGCGCCACGTCCTGGGCGACCCCGAGCACGGTGTACGACGACAGCAGCGAGAACGTGTCGTCGCCCTGGTCACCGAGCGCCGGGGCACGGCCGTCGAGCACCGTCCGGCGGTCGCGGTAGTCGACCTTGAACGACCGGACCCGGTCCGTCGCGACGGAGCCCGCGAGCTCGTCGAGCAGCTCGTTCCGGGTCGCGGCGCCGAGGATCTCGTCGGCGTCCTGGCTGAGCAGGAGCGCGCGCGGCATCCCGACGAACACGTGTTCGCGGGTGGTCGACCAGTCCGCCAGCAGCCGCTCGGCCAGGCGTGAACCGGTGGCTTCGAGGTGCCACTCGAGCAGGAGTTTCGCCGCGGCCTCGTGGAACGCGCCGCGCTCGGTCTCGGTCACGGGGAAGACGAGGAGCGAGTCGGTGCTCGCGCGCTCGGTCACCGTGCCCGACGGGTCGTACTGGTAGAGGAAGCCGCCGGACATGCCGTTGCCGAGCCCCTTGCCGAAGCCGCCGAGGTTGAGCACGGCGCCGCCGGTCATGTACTCGCACCCGAAGTCGCCGAAGCCCTCGACCACCGCGGTCGCGCCGGAGTTGCGGACGGCGAACCGGTCGCCGGCCTCGCCCTCGACGAACGTGCGGCCGCCGGTCGCGCCGAACAGGGCGAAGTTGCCGACGAGGACGTTGCCGCCCCGCTCGGTGCTCCCGCCGCCCGGGGCGCGGACGATGATCCGCCCGCCGGACTGGCTCTTGCCGACGCCGTCGTTCGCGGTGCCGGTGTGGTCGAGCGTGGTGCCGTCGTTCGTGAAGACACCGTAGGACTGCCCGGCCGAGCCGCTCGTGCGGATCGTCAGTGCACCGTCGACGAGCCGTCGGCGGCCGCGGTCGTCCGTCGAGATCGCCGGGTGCGCGGACAGGTCGATGCCCCGCAGCTCGTGGTCGAGGATGCGCTCGATGTCGATGCCGAGCTGCCCGCCGACCGACTTGTCGGCGTTGCCGAGGATGATGCCCTCCACGACCAGCGCGTGGTCGTGCCCGTCGATGAGCGCCGCGCGCACCTGCTCGATGAGGGCGTCGTCGGTGCGGAAGTCCTTCTCGAGGTACTCCGGGTCGGTGACGACCTTCTCGGGGACCCGCGCGAGCAGGTTCCGGACGTCGAGCCGACCGACGGACGCCGGGTGGTCGAGGAGCTGCAGCAGGTCGGTGCGGCCGCGGGCCTCGTGGAGCGAGTGGAGGCCGAGGCGCGCGAGGATCTGCCGGACGTCGTGCGCGATGTTGAGCAGGTACTGCGCGAGCGCACGGGGGTCGCCCTCGAAGGCCTCGGCGTTCGTCGTCAGACCGGCCGGGCACTTCACGTTGCAGTTCTTCGCCATGACGCAGCCGAGCATCATCAGCGCGGTCGTGCCGAACTCGAACGAGTCCCCGCCGAGCAGCGCGCTCGTGACGACGTCCGAACCGGTCTGGTGCGCGCCGGAGCAGCGGAGCGTGACCTTCTGGCGCAGGCCGTTCGCGACGAGGGCCTGGTGCACCTCGGCCACGCCGATCTCCGCGGAGCGGCCGGCGTACTTCAGGCTCGTGACCGCGGCGGCGCCGGTCCCGCCGGTGTTGCCCGCGACGTTGATGACGTCCGCGCCGGCCTTGGCGACACCGACCGCGATGGTGCCGATGCCCTCGGAGGACACGAGCTTGACGACGACCCGGACCCGCGCGGCCTTGCAGTCGTGGATGAGCTGCGCGAGGTCCTCGATCGAGTACGTGTCGTGGTGCGGCGGCGGCGAGATGAGTTCGACGCCGGGCGTGCCACCACGGGCCGCGGCGATGTCCACCGTGACCTTCGGCGCGGGGAGCTGGCCGCCCTCGCCGGGCTTCGCGCCCTGGCCGATCTTGATCTCGAGCTCCTCGAGCATCGGGTCGGCCAGGTAGCCCGCCCAGATGCCGAACCGACCCGAGGCGAACTGCTTGATGCGCGAGCCGCGGATCGTGCCGTAGCGGGAGTGGTGCTCGCCGCCCTCACCGGAGTTCGACATGCCGCCGACCATGTTCGTACCGTGCGCGACGGCCTCGTGCGCGGTCGCGACCAGGGCGCCGTGGCTCATCGCTCCCGATGCCAGGGTCCGGGTGATCTCGTGCGCGGGCTGGACCTCGGTCACGTCGACGCTCGCCGGTGCCTGCTGGAGCAGACCGAGCAGGTCTGCGGCCGCACCGGTGGCGCGCAGCGTCACGTGGTCGTCGGCGACCTCGTCGACGTCGACCGTGCCGGGGTGCAGCAGGGCGAGCCCGTCCGCGAGGGCACGGTGACGCTGTGCACCCGTGGGTCCCGTCGACGTGAGCTGCAGGGTGAAGCGCGTCGTGCCTCCCGGCAGACCGTCCTGGGACGACGGACGCGAGCCGGACAGCCCGCGCACCGTGATGCTGGCGTTGCCGGTGGTCGCGAAGCGGCCGAGCTCGCGGGCGAAGTCCTCCGCCTCGTCGATGCCGGTGACGTCGGCGGGCAGCGCGAGCACGTCGCGCAGTGCCGCCGGGCGGCGGGAGCGCTCGTCGTGCGTGGTCTGCAGGAACGTGACGTACCCGGGGGTGATCCGGTGCGCGTCGATCTCGGCGTCGCTGAGCCGGTCGTAGCCGGTGTTCCGGTACGCGGCGTCGGAGATGCCGAAGGAGTCGTCGAGCTGCCGGAGCGTGAGCAGCCGCAGCGCGTCGGCGTCGCCGGAGCGCTCGAAGGCCGGGCGCTCCTCGGTCATGCCGCCGAAGCCGCGGACGCTCGCGACGCCGAACGAGTGCCCCGCACCGTCCGAGCGCTCCTTGAAGAGTCCGAGCAGCGGCACCTGGCCCTCGGACGCGACGGTCCGGGCGCGCTCGTGCCAGTCGGTGGCGGCCTGCGCGATGCGGGCGAAGCCGACCCCACCGACCGGGGCAGCCATGTGCGGGAAGACCCGGGCGAACAGGTCGTCGCCGGTGTCGAGGTAGTTCGGCTCGAAGAACTCGCCGCCGATGTAGCTCTCGGCCGTGCACAGGCCGACGCGGCCCATCGTCTTCGCGAGGGCCTTCTCGGCGGCCTTGCGGAAGCGCTTCAGGGCCAGGTCGGTGGCGGTGTACTCGCCGGCCGGGGCGGCCTCGGCGGGGTACTGCTCCTCCGCACGGAGCCGTGCGGACAGGCTGTACACGGCCGACGCCCCGAAGCCCAGGGCGGTCGCGACGTGGTGCGACGACGGCAGCTGCCCGGACTCGGCGACGATGGACACCCGCAGCCGCAGTCCGGTCTCGATGAGCCGCTGGTTCACTGCGGCGACGGCGAGGATCACGGGGAGCGGGGCGTGCGTCGAGGACACGCTGCGGTCGGTGAGGACCGCGATGCCGCCGGAGCGCTCGGCGAAGGCCACGACGGCCTCGGCGAGGTGCTCGGTCGCGGCGCGGACGGCGTCCGCGTTCGCCCGCTCGTCACCGAGGACCGGCACGTAGAGCATGTCGAAGCGCTCGAGCGGCACGATCGTCTGGTCGCGCAGGCGCACCATGTCGAGGTGCCCGAGGACGGGGGAGTCCACCACGATCTGCCGGCTGGGCGCGCCGGTGCCGCTGCCGGTCCCGCTGCCCGTGCCGTCGGGCTTGGTGCCGAGGGCGACGCGCATCGACATGCCGTCGGCTTCACGGATCGAGTCGAGCGGTGGGTTCGTCACCTGCGCGAAGCGCTGCGAGAAGTACTTCGCCATACCGCCCTCGGTGTCGCTGAGCGCGTTGATGGCGGTGCCGTAGCCCATCGCCGAGATGCGCTCCGAGCCGTTCGCGAGCATCGGGTCGAGCATGAACCGGAAGCTCTCCTGGTTCAGCGAGTACGCCACGTACCGGCCCGCGAGCGACAGGTCGCCGTCGTAGCCGAGCGTGCTGGTGGTCCGGTCGTACGCCGGCGCGGGCAGGTCGTCGAGGTGCACCCGGGCAGCGTCGAGGAGCGTGCCGTAGTCGCGCCGGGCGGCGAGCATCCGGAGGACCTCGTCGGTGCGCATCACCGATCCGGTGCGGTGGTCGACGACGAGCATGCCGCCGGCCTCGATCCGACCGCGGTGCACGACCTCGTCGGCCGGGAAGGCCACCTGACCGGCCTCGGACGCCACCATCAGGTACTCGTCCGTCCGCACCGTGCGCAGGGGACGGAGCCCGAGGCGGTCGAGCCGCGCGCCGACGACGTCGCCGTCGCTGAAGATCACCGCGGCGGGCCCGTCGTTCTTCTCCTCGTACAGCGAGAAGTACTCGAGCATGTCCCGGACGTCGGGCGTCAGGGTGCGGTCGTTCTCCCACGCCGGCGGCATCAGCGTGACGACGGCCTCGACGATCTCGAGCCCGTCGTCGAACACGCGGCTCTGCAGGGTCTGGTCGAGGCGGCTCGAGTCGGACTGCCCGGGCGGCCGGACGATGCTGCGCGTGCGGGCGGCGGCCAGGGCCTCGTCCGACAGGCGGTTCTTCCGGTCGGTGTTCAGCTCGCCGTTGTGCGCCATGAGCCGGAACGGCTGCGCCATGGTCGGGTGCGGCTCGGTGTTCGTCGAGAACCGGGTGTGGAAGTAGAGCGTCCGCACCGAGTGCCGCGGGTCCGTCAGGTCGCGGAAGTACGAGATGACCTCGCCCGAGTTCAGACGGCCCTTGAGGATCTGCGTCCGGGCGCTGAGCGACAGCGGGTACAGGGCGGCGTGCGGGGCGTGCGCCTCGGCGGCCTGCGTGTAGGAGACGCGCTCGACGGCGAGCAGCGCACGGTTCGCGGCGGCGTCGACCTCCGGGCGCTCCCACGACTCCGGGGAACGGAACACCCACTGCACGATCGGCAGCTGGTACTGCTCGGCCTCGGGGCGGGCCACCGAGTGGTCGACGGGGACGTCGCGGACGAGCAGGAGCTCGAAGCCCTCGTGCTCGATCGCACCGGTCACGGTCTGCACGGCGGCGGCACGCTCGGCCGGGTCGGACGGCACGAAGCAGTTCGCGACGCCGAAGTGCCCGGCGCGCAGGGCTTCGCCGGTGATCGCGCTGAAGAACTCCACCGACAGGTCGATGCTCACGCCGGCGCCGTCGCCGACGCCCTCGGCGGACTTGCCACCGCGGTGCGGGATCGAGCAGAGCGCTTCGTCGCCCTTGCGGATGACGTCGTGGCTCGGGGTGCCGTCGAGGCGGGTGATGAAGCCGACGCCGCAGTCGCTCGACTCGCGGGCAGGGTCGTACAGACCGAAGGGGGAGGGGTTCACGTGCGGGTCCAGTGGGGCTCAGCCGGCAGCGGACGGCCAGGGCTGCATCGGTGGAGCGCTCGCCGCGGGCGGACCGGTGGTGGCGGTCGCGGCCCTGTGTGGGGGTGGTACGGTGAGCCGATGCTACGGGTTGGTATACCGCGGGTGCAACAGACCGGCCGGACGGGAGGCGCGGGGCGGGCTCGCCACGCGCCTCCCGTCCGTCCTGGTGCCGGTCCCGACGCTGGTGCCGGTTCCGACGCTGGTGCCGGTTCCGCACAACGCAACGTGGGCGGCTGCTCGCAGCGGTACTCCGTTGCGAGCAGTCGCCCACGTTGCGTTTCGCGGGGGTGATCGGGCGCGGGGCGGTCAGCCGGCGCGTTCCTCGAGGACCGGACGCTCGTCGGCGGGTGCCGGCGCGGACGGGGCTGCGGGGGATGCCGTGGGGTGGACGAGGACCGGACGGCGCCGGGTGCGGAACACCCAGGCCTTGAAGAGGACGAAGCGCACCAGGGTCGCGACGAGGTTCGCACCGGTGAGCACGAGGACCTCGGCGCCGTGCGATGCCCCGGGCGTGGTGGCGTGCAGCAGGACGAGCGACCCGGCGGTGATCGCCCACGCGATGCCGAACACGACGAGCCCCTGCACGTGGTGGACCCCGGCTCCGGCACGGCCGCGCACCCCGAAGGTGAAGCGTCGGTTCAGTGCGGTGTTCCCGATCGCGGTGACGAGGAGCGCGAGGAAGTCCGCCGTCTGCGCCCCGATCGCCGGGCGGAACAGGGCGTAGAGCACCGCGAAGGCGACGGTGGACAGCACGCCGATGGTGCCGAACCGCAGGAGCTGCCCGACGATCCCCACGTGCGGCGTCGTGAAGGGCTGCCGTCCGATCGCGTCGTACACCGGGGCGATCGGGATGCGCCCGGTCGCCAGACCGCGGGAGACGCGCCACATGCCCTTGAGGTCCTCCGCCGCGGTCGAGGCGATGTGCACCGACGAGTCGACGTCGTCCACCCAGTCGACGGGCACCTCGTGGATGCGCAGTCCCGCGTGCTCGGCCAGCACCAGGAGCTCGGTGTCGAAGAACCACGCGTCGTCCTCGCACAGGGGCAGCAGGTGGTCCGCCGCCTGGCGGGTGATCGCCTTGAACCCGCACTGGGCGTCCGAGAACGAGACGCCCATCGTGCTGCGGAGGAGCAGGTTGTACGAGCGGGAGATGAACTCGCGCTTGCCGCCCCGGACGACCCGCGAGGACCCGGCGAGCCGCGTGCCGATCGCCACGTCCGAGTGCCCGGACAACAGCGGTGCGACGAGGGGCTCGAGTGCCGCGAGGTCGGTCGACAGGTCCTCGTCCACGTAGACGAGCACCGCCGCGGGGGACGCTGCCCAGACCGCCTTGAGCGCCCGCCCGCGGCCCTTGAGCGGCAGGTGGACGGCGTGCACCTCCGGCAGCATGGCGGCGAGGTCGTCGGCGATCCGAGCGGTGTCGTCGGTCGAGGCGTTGTCGGCGATCGTGATGCGCCAGGTGTGCTGCAACGACGTCCGGCAGAAGTGGTGCAGTCGCCGGACGTGGGCGGCGAGCGTGCCCTGCTCGTTGTAGCAGGGGACGACGATGTCGATGTCGAGCGCGGTACTGCTGTCGAGCGGGGTGCTGCTGTCGTGGGGGGTGGCTGCTTCCGTCATGCCGCCCAGGCTCGGCAGCGTGCCGATGCGGACCGCAGCAGCACCCTGTGGTGCCCGTAAGAAGCGGTGGGACGGCTCAGCGAAGCGGTGGGGCGGCTCAGCCGGTGGCGCCGAGGACGATCTGCACGACGGCGACGACGGCAAGCGCCGCGATGGGCACGCCCGCGATCCAGAGCCCGGCGCGCGTCTGCGTCCGCCGGATCGTCGGCGTCGCGTGCGAGGTCTGCGCGAACCGGGTCGCCGCGACGAGCTCGGGGGCGGCGGCTGGGGGCTCGGGTTCGGGTTGGGGGCGGTCGTCCTCGAACGCCGGGACCTCGACGACCAGGTCCTCGGTGCGGGCCCGCTCGGGCAGCCGGGCGAACCGCTGGCCCGTCGTTCGAGGACCGCCGCTCCGCACGTCGTCGTGTCGCTGGTCCATCACGGTCCCCTTCCGCCGGTGCCCGCAGCGTACTCGTCGGGGTGCACGGAAGCGCCTTCATCTCGGCAGCGTGCGACGACCGTGCGGTGGACGCGTGCCGATCCCGGTCCGCCGACCGCGGGGATCGTGCACCGGGATCGTCAGGTGTCGGATCGATCCGCGGTCTCCGGCAGGTCCACCGTGAACGCGGTGCGCCCGGGCTCCGACGCGACCCGGACCGTCCCGCCGTGTGCTGCCACGACCGCGTGGACGATCGCGAGCCCGAGTCCGCTCGTCCCCTGCTCACGTGAGCGGGACGACGAGCCCCGGGTGAAGCGGTCGAACAGGACCGGCAGGACCTCGGCCTCGATCGGCGGCCCGTCGTTCGCGACGACGAGCCGCGCGAGCCCGCCGGTGTCGGCCTCGCCGGGCCCGGGGTGCTGGACCCGTTGCAACGACACCACGACGGTCGTGCCCGACGGTGTGTGCGTCCGCGCGTTCGCGAGCAGGTTCGTGACGGCACGCCGCAGTTGCCCCGCGTCGCCGGACACCGTCAGGGGACTGTCGTCGGCGAGCTGCATCGTCCACCGGTGGTCGGGCGCGGTGGTCCGGGCGTTCATCACGGCCTCGACCACGGTGGCGGTGAGGTCCACGGCGTCGTGCACCGGAGCCGGTCCGGCGGCCAGGGCGACCGCATCGAGCCGGGCGAGCAGCAGGAGCTCCTCGACCAGGTCGCCCATCCGCACGGCCTCGCGACCGATCCGCTCGGCGTTCCGGTGCAGCGCCGCGACGTCGTCGGCACCGGCGGACAGCTCGGCGTAGGCGCGGACGGTCGCGATCGGTGTGCGCAGCTCGTGCGAGGCGTCGGCGACGAAGGTCCGCATGCCCCGCTCGGCGTCGCGCCGGACGGTCAGCGCCCGGCCGACGTGCCCGAGCAGCCGGTTGAGCGCGGTGCCGACCTGTCCGACCTCGCGGCTGACGACGAGGTCCGTCGACGGCACCCGGACGGCGATGTCGGCGTCCCCGCGCTCGAGGTCGAGCGCGGTGACGCTCGACGCCACCGACGCGACGCGCTCGAGCGGACGCAGCGACCGTCGGACCGCCAGGGTCAGCGCCCAGGCGGCGACGAGGAGCGCGAGCAGCGTCGTGCTCCCGATGACGACCACCAGCCGGACGACCGACGCACGCAGGTCGCCGAGGGGCAGCGCCGTCACGAACACGTCGCCGCCGCGGGTCACCGCCTGTGCGCGGTAGGCGCCGAGCGACCCGAGCTGCACCGTCGTGGGCTCCGCACCGGGTGCGACGTCCGCGAGCACGGACTGCTCTGCCCGGCTGAGGCGGTGCTGCTCGCCCTGGCTGTCGGTGTACCCGGCGAGCACGGCGTCGCCGTCGCGCAGGATCGCCACGACGGTGTCGGCGGCCTGGCCGGGTGCCCCGATGAACCGGTTCTCCGGGTCCTGCTGTGCGCCGGACGAGTCCGGGGGCGGTCCGGACGGCGGCTGCCCGCCCGGGGTCCGTCCGGCCGCGGTCGCCAGCTCCGCGTCGAGCCGTCCGACCAGGTACTCGCGGTACGCGATCACGGTCACCGCCCCGACGACGACGTTCGTCGCGACGAGCAGCAACGCCACGGCCCCGACGATCCGCCACCGCAGCGACGGGGCGCGCTCCGGTCGGGGCCCACGTCGCCGGTTCCGGACCGACGCGCCAGTGGCGGGCCGGCCGTGCCGGTGGGGAGAGGCGCGACCCGCCCGGTCCGGCCGGCTCACGTCGTCGGCCGCAGCACGTAGCCGGCTCCCCGGACCGTCTGCAGCATCGGCTCGCGTCCGGCGTCGAGCTTCCGCCGCAGGTACGACACGTACATGTCGACCAGGTTCGACGAGGTGCCGAAGTCCATGCCCCACACGCTCGCCAGGATCTGCTCGCGGGACAGCACCCGGTTCGCGTTCCGGGCGAGGTGGCGGAGGAGCTCGTACTCCGTCGGCGTCAGGTCGATCGGCTCGCCGTCGCGCAGGACAGAGCGGTCCTCCTCGTCGAGTCGCAGGTCCCCGACGACGATCGCGGAGGACCCGGGTGCTGCCACGACCTGCGGTGCGGTCCGCGCCAGGATCCGGGCGCGGACGAGCAGCTCGTCGATGCCGAAGGGCTTCGTCAGGTAGTCGTCTCCGCCGCCGGTGAGCCCGGCGAGCCGGTCCTCGGGGGCGTCCCGCGCCGTGAGGAACAGCACGCGCACCGGATCGCGGGCGTCGCGGAGCCGCTCGAGGACCTCGAAGCCGTCGATGTCCGGCAGCATCACGTCGAGCACGACCACGTCGGGGAGGAACTCCCGCGCCGCGAAGAGGACGTCCCGTCCGCGGTGCACCGCGCGCACGGCCCAGCCGTCGCCCTCGAACGCGAGGGCGACGGCGTCGGCGAGCGCGTGCTCGTCGTCGACGACGAGGACACGGACGGGCGTGCCGTCGGTGCGCTGCAGGGGACGCTCCGTCATGGCACGGAGCCTAGCCACCGCCGTGTCCTCGTCGTGCGTCACTGCGACGCGCTCAGGTCGTAGACCGTCTGGCCGCCGACGGTGGTCGCCTCGTAGTTCGCGGCGACCCACTCCTGGATGGCGCTCGCGGTCGACGATCCGCCGCCCGGGCCGCCACCCGTCCCGCCGCCGGAACCCGACGACACGTAGTACCCGATGTCACCGGCCGCGACCCAGGCCTGGAACTCGGCGAGCGTCGGCGCCGGGTCGCTTGACCAGCCGCCGATGGCCATCACAGCCGTGTCGGTGTCGAGCTCGAGCTGCGCGGCGGACTGGGAGCCGTTCACCGCGGCCGACCACTTCGCGTCCGAGGCGGCGAGCAGCTTCGTCAGCGCGGACGAGGTCGTCGTGCCGCCGGGGCCTGTCGTACCGCCGCCGGTCCGGGTGCCGTCGCCCGAGGTCGCGTCGCCTGAGGTCGCGTCACCCGAGGTCGCGCCCCCGGAGGTCGCCTCGCCGGAGCCGTCGGGAATCGTCGGCTGCTCGCCGGTCGTGCCCTCCGGCGCCGCGCTCGTCGGCGGCTGACCGCCGCCCGGGAACCCGCCGTCCTGGGAACCGTCGGCCGATCCGCCGGGGCCTCCCGTGCCTCCCGGCTGCCCGCCGCCACCGCCGGGGAAGCCTGCTGCGCCGCCGGAGCCGCTGCCCGCCGGACCGACGCTCGGGATGGACCCGGAGTGCGCGACGGTCGTCGTGGCGAGCGCGTAGGCGGTCGTGCCGGTCAGGCCGAACAGGGTGCCGGCGAGGACGCCGACGGTGACGGCCTTGCGGAGGCCGGGGACGCTGCCGACGACGATCGCCGCAGCGGACAGGAGGCCGCCGACCAGGACCACCCAGCGGAGCCACGGCAGCCACGTCGGGTTCTCGTTCAGCAGGCACCAGCTCCAGTACGCGGTGCCGCCCACCATCGCAGCGAGGCCGAGGCGACCGGTGATGCGCTCGCGGGCGTGCCACAGCAGGGCGCCGCCGGTGCCGACCAGGCCGGCGATCGCCGGGGCGAGGGCGACCGTGTAGTACGGGTGGATCGTGCCGGACATGAACGAGAACACGAGTCCGGTGACGATCAGCCAACCGCCCCAGAGCACCAGGCCGGCGCGTGCCGGGTCGGCGAGGTGCCGACGGCCGACGACCATCAGGCCGAGCACGAGGGCGATGAGCGCGGCGGGCAGGAGCCAGGAGATCTCGAGGCCCATCTCGGAGGAGAACAGCCGGTCCAGGCCCGTGGCGCCACCGAAGGAGCCGCCCGCAGTGCCGCCCATGCCGCCACCGCCGCCACCGCCTCCGCCGTTGCCCGAGCCGCCGAAGATCCGGCCGAGCCCGTTGTAGCCGAACACGAGGTCGAGGACCGTGTTGTCGGTCGACCCGCCGATGTAGGGGCGGGACTCCGCGGGCCAGAGCGCCACGGCGACGACCCACCACCCGGCGGAGACGACCAGGGACACTGCGGCGATGCCGAGGCCGATCGCGCGCCGACCCCAGGTCGTGCGCGCGGCGAACAGGTACACGAGGCCGAACGCCGGCAGGACGAGCAGCCCCTGCAGCATCTTCGTCAGGAACGCGAAGCCGAGGGCGACGCCGGCGAGGGCGATCCACCGCCAGCTGCCCTTCGGGAGCGCCCGGACGGTGCCGTACGCACCCGCGGTCATGAGCAGGACGAGGAGCGCGTCCGGGTTGTCGAAGCGGAACATCAGCGCGGCGGCCGGCGTCGCGGCGACGACGAACCCGGCGAGCAGCGCGCCGACGTTCGCGGTCGTCGTGCCGAGGCGGGCGAGCGTGCGCCGGACCGTCCCCCACACCAGGGCGACGGAGCCGACGGCCATCAGTGCCTGGGGGAGCAGCAGGCTGAACGACGAGAAGCCGAACACCCGCGCCGAGAGCACCATCACCCACAGCGAGGCCGGGGGCTTGTCGACGGTGATGAAGTTCGACGAGTCGAGGGAGCCGAAGAAGAACGCTTCCCACGACTTCGTGCCGGCCTGCACGGCGGCGGCGTAGAAGCTGTTGGCGTACCCGGAGATGCTGAGGTCCCACAGGTACACGACGGCGGTGACGACGAGGAGCGCCCAGAAGGTCGGGCGGAGCCAGCGGGCGTCCTCGCGCTCGCCGAGGAACAGACGGGCGACGGCCGGGCGGCGCGTCGGCGCTCCCGGCTGCGCTCGGTCGTGACGGTCGGTCACGGGGATCGGGTACGTGGTCATGGCAGCGAGCATCGCCGTGCCGGTTGGTCCGATCCGATGTCCGGCCTTGGCGCTTCCTAAGACCGCAGCGCCGCCGGTCGGATCAGGCGTAGCGGCGGGCGGCGCGCAGCGCGTGGTCGGCGTACGACCCGCCGAACAGGAACACGTGCAGCAGCAGGGGCGCGAGCTGGTGCAGCTCGACGCGCTCCTGCCACCCGTCGGCGAGGCGGGACTCGGCGTCGTACGCGGCGAGCACGGTCTCGAGCCGCGGGAGGCCGAACAGTGCCAGGAGCGCCAGGTCCGTCTCCGCGTGCCCGCCGTGCGGTGTGGCATCGATGAGCACCGCCCCGGTCGGCTCCGCGGCGTCCGTCGGCCAGAGCACGTTCCCGGCCCAGAGGTCGCCGTGGATCCGCGCGGGCGCGTCGCCGACGAGCCGGGGCTGCGGGGAGCCGAGCGTGCCGTCTTCGAGCCGGTCGGCCACGCGGTCGAACACCGCGGCCTCGGCAGCGTCGAACCCGCCCCGGTCGACGATGCGGCGGACGAAGTCGCGGATGCGGTACTCGGCGAAGAACACGCCCCAGCTCGCCGGAGCGTCGGTCGCGGTGGTGAACGGTGTGCGCGAACGGCCCATCCGGAGCCCTCCGCTCGTCGGGAACCCGGGGGAGGGCGCGCCCCAGTGCGACGCACCGGCAGCGTGGGTGTGCGCGAGCGACCGGCCGAAGCGCTCGGCCTGCGCCCGCGTCGGGGAGCCGTCGGCGATCCGCTCCAGGTGCAGGACGGTCGGCTGCGGGTGGTCGAGCACGCGGGCGATCCGGGTGCCGCCGGTGTCCTCGGCCTCGGCGAGCCAGGCCAGGCCGGCTGCCTCGGCGGTGGCCTCGTCGGGGTCGCGGAAGGTCTTCACGTGGATGTCGGGCACGCGTTCCATCCTGCCGAGGGCACGGTGCAGGCGTTCAGACTCCGCGGCGGGTCGGCCGGGGGCCGGAGGAGCAGCCGGCGGGACGCGTCACACCGCAGCGACGAGGGCATGCGCGAGCGGGTGCCACGGCCGCGAGGCCGGGCCGCTGAGCACCAGCGTCCGCACGTACCGCGGTTCCACGGGCAGCATCACCAGGTCGTCGGGCAGCATCACGCGACCGAGCGTCGGCACGATCGACACCCCCTCGCCGCGCTGGATCATGCCGAACATCGTGCTCATCTCCCGCACGCGGTGCGCCCAGCGGAACGGCTGCCCGGCGAGCTCGTGCATCCGCTGGATCTGGTGCTCGCACCCGCCGCCGCCGGCGACGAGGCCGTCCTCGTGCAGGTCGTCGAGCGTCAGCGCCGCACTCGACGCGAGCGGGTGGTCCCGCCGCACGACGGCACCCATCTCGTCGCGCGCGACGACCACGCCGCCGTCGGGCACCGGCACCGGGTCGACGAGCACGGCCGCGTCGACGGTGCCGCCCTCGAGCCACTCGGGCATCTCGTCGTCGTCGCCCTCGTAGACCTGCACGTCGACGTCGGGCAGCGTCACCGCCCACAGCTCGCGGAGCCGCGGCAGCAGGCCCTGGCAGACGGTCGGCACGGCGGCGAGGCGCACGGTGCCGCGGGCCGTGGCGGGCCGCACCACGGCCTCCAGGGCGTCGACCGAGGCGAGCACGCTGCGGGCGTGGGCCAGCATGCGGTCGCCGAGCGGGGTCACGACCGCTGCGCCGCCCCGGCGGACGACGGGGCCGCCGACCTCGCGCTCGAGCCCGGCGACGGCGTGCGACACGGCGGACTGGCCGACGCCAAGTGCGGAGGCGCCGCCGGTGAAGGAGCCGGCGTCCACGGTCGCGACGAACGCGCGGAGCTGCTGGATCGAGAGGCTCATGCGTTCCCTTCATGCCGTCATGCGGTGCAGTCGTTCGACACATGCCCGCGTGGTGGTCGATGCTAGCGCTCGTGAACGCCCTCCTCTACGTCCTGGTCGCCCTCACCTGGGGCTCGAGCTTCTTCTTCGCGAAGATCGGCCTCGAGGGACTCGCACCGCAGCAGGTCGCCACCGTGCGCACCGTGCTCGGCGCGGTGACGCTCGTCATCGTGCTGCTCGTCACCCGTCGCCGGTGGCCGCGGGAGCCGCGCGTGTGGGGGCACCTGCTCGTCGTCGCGGTCTTCCTGAACGCGGTGCCGTCGTCGCTCATGGCGTGGGCGGAGCAGACCGTGCCGTCGGGGCTGGCGAGCATCTACAACGCGACGACGCCGATCATGACGCTGCTGGCACTCGCCGTGCTCGTGCCGTCCGAGCGGCTGAGTCGCCGACAGCTCGGCGGGATCGCCCTCGGGATCGTCGGGGTGCTCGTGCTCGTCGGACCCTGGGACCTGGTCGGCGACCCCGCCGTGCTCGCCACCGTGCCCGGGCAGCTCGCGCTGCTCGGCATGACCGCCTCGTACGGCATCGGCCTGGCGTGGCTCCGCCGCTTCGGCGTCGGGAGCGGGCAGGACCCGACCACCGTCGCGACCGTGCAGCTGAGCCTGGCCGCGCTGCTCATGCTGCTCGTCGCGCCCGTCATCGCCACGGGTCCGGTGCAGTTGGACTGGAGGATCGTGGCCGCGATGGTCGCGCTCGGTGCGGTGGGCACGGGGCTGGCCTACGCGTGGAACACACGGTTGGTGGGGGCGTGGGGCGCCGGCCGGGCCTCCACGGTGACCTACCTGACGCCGGTCGTCGGGGTCGCACTCGGGGTCCTCGTGCTGGGGGAGCCGCTGCGGTGGAACGAGCCTGTGGGCGGGGTGGTGGTGCTGCTCGGGATCGCGTTGGCGTCGGGGCTGCTGCGCGGGCGGCGGCGGGTCGTGTCGTCCGCTCGTATCGTCGGCTAGCGCCGGCCGATCGAGGGCTGGAAGCGCAGCAGGTAGCCGTCCGGGTCCTGCACGAGGAGCTGGTGGACCCGCCTGCTCGTCGCCGACGTCGTACCAGGTCGTCTCGGGCTCCGTGGAGAGCGGGAGCCCGGCCGCGGTGAGCCGTCGGGCGAGGGTGGCGCTGTCCGAGGACGAGGTCGACCAGGCCCTCCGCGATGAGCCGTCCGACGACCTGACGGGCACGACCAGCGTGCTCCTGGTCGCACTCGACGACGGCGAGCCGGTCGGGTGCGCCGGTGCACGCTTCCTCGGGGACGTCGCAGAACCGACCAAGGTGTTCACCCGCGGAGAGGCCCGAGGACGGGGCGTCGGCAGGCAGCTGGTCTCGGCCGTCGAGCGGGCGTGCGTGGAACTGGGCATCGACGTGGTCCGTCTCGACACCCGCGGGGAGCTCGCCTAGTCGTGCGCCCTGTACGAGCGGCTCGGCTACCGGGGGGTCGGACCCTTCAACGCCGAGCCGTACTCCGACCGCTGGTACGCGAAGCAGGTGGACCGGTAGCGCTCGCGGGCGCTGCGGAGTGGTCGGGTCAGGGTCGTGTGTAGTCGAACTGCAGGCGCATCCGGTCGCCGCGGAAGACGATCGTCGAGTACTCGAACGTCGTGCCGGCGCGGTCCGAGATCACGTCGGTGAGCTGCAGTGCGGGATCGCCGTGTCGGAGTCCGAGCAGCGATGCGTCCGCATCCGCGACCGCCACGGCCTCGAGCCCCTCCGCGACTTCGTGCATCGCCAGGTCGAAGGCGTCCTCGAGGACCACGCAGAGCTGCTCGCCGACCACGTCGAGCGTGTCGAGCGTCGGCGCCAGGGCGGCCGGCACGAACGACCTGTGCACGCTCAGCGGCTTGCCGTCGACCGAGCGCAGGCGGACGATCGCGAACACGTCGTCGTCGCGGCCGAGTCCCAGACGGTCCCGCACGCGGGCCGGCGCCGGGCCCCGGTCGATCGACACGAGGTCGGTGCTGATGTCGTACCCGAGGACCTCGAGTTGCTCGCGGATGCCGCGGTACGCGGGGGACACCGCGTTGATCTTCTCCGGCGCGACGAACGTCCCCTTGCCCGGGACCCGTGTGAGCAGGCCGTCGGTGGTGAGCTTGGTGAGCACACCCCGCACCGTCATCCGGCTGGTGCCGTAGTACCGGTTCAACTCGTTCTCGGACGGGATCCGCTGGCTCGGTGCCCACTCGCCGCCGGTGATCTTCGCGGTGAAGATGTCCTCGAGCTGCTGGTAGATGGGCACGGCGGAATCGCGGTCCACCTCGTCGAGCACGGTCCACCTCGTTCCCTGCGCGGATGCACATCCGGTAGCCGCTCATGATACTTGTCGAGTCCGGTATAGACAGGTACAGTCCGAGCAGTCGTCGACGGAGACGACATCCCACGACGCAACGACGCAAGTGAGGACCCAGGCATGGACGTGTCCACCAGGACGTTGACCAGGACCGCACGGGACGGCGGGTACGCGGTACCGGCCGTGAACGTGTTCGACGAACTGAGCATGCGGGCGGTGGTCGCCGCGGCGGTCCGCACGAGCGCTCCGCTGATCGTGCAGATCTCCGTGAAGACCGTCCGCAGCTCGGGGACCGCCTTCACGACCGACCTCTTCCGAGCGCTCACCCGCGACGTCGCTGTGCCGGTCGCCCTGCACCTCGACCACTGTCCCGACCGGGCGGTGCTCGACGACGTGATCGCCGCCGGGTGGTCGAGCGTCCTGTTCGACGCCTCCGACCGGGGCCTCGACGACGCGGTGCGCGAGACCGGCGAGGTCACGGCGGCCGCTCATGCCGCCGGTGTCGACGTGGAGTCGGAGATCGAGAACATCCTCGGTGTCGAGGACGGGGTCGGCAGCGACGAGTCGCGGCACGCGTACTCGGTCGAGCTGCTCGCCGAGGTCGCCGAGCAGACCGGTGCCGACCTCCTGGCGCCCCAGTTGGGGACGAGCCACGGACTGTACAAGGCGGATCCGGTCCTGCTCCCCGAGCGCGCGGCCGAGCTCGCGCGACTGACCGACCGCCCGATCGTCCTGCACGGCGGCACGGGTCTCGGCGAGCAGGACTTCCGGGCGTTCATCGACGCCGGCGTCTCGAAGGTGAACATCTCGACGGCGGTGAAGCACGCCTACATGCGGGCATCGCTCGCCCACCTGGAGCACGCCCGTGATACCGACTCCTGGGACCCGCCAAAGCTCGTCGCCGCGATCGAGTCCGCCGTGACCGATGTCATCGCCGAGCACGTCGCGTGGTTCGGCGCGGACGGCAAGGCCGACGACAGCACGGCGGGTCGGCCGTGACCCGCGCGCTGGTCTTCGATTGCGACGGGGTCCTGGCCGACACGGAGCGCGACGGGCACCTGCCGGCGTTCAACGCGACCTTCGCACACTTCGACCTGCCCGTCCGGTGGAGCGAGGAGGACTACGCCGAGGTGCTGCGCATCGGCGGCGGGAAGGAGCGGCTGGCGTCCCTGCTGACGCCGGAGTTCGTCGACCGTGCCGGGCTCCCCGCCGATCCCGACGGACAGCGCGCGCTCGTCGCCGAGTGGCACGCCGAGAAGACCCGGCGGTACACGGCGATGGTGCGCGACGGCGTGATGCCCGCTCGACCGGGCATCGCCCGGATCGTGCACGAGGCCCACGACGCCGGGTGGCTGCTCGCGGTGGCGTCCACCTCGGCCGAGGCATCCGTCCGCGCCGTCCTCGAGCACGCGGTCGGCGACGACGCCGCGACCTGGTTCCGCGTGTTCGCCGGCGACGTCGTACCGCGCAAGAAGCCGGCGCCGGACGTCTACGAGCTGACCGTCCGCGAGCTCGGCGTCGACCCGGCCGACGTGGTCGTCGTCGAGGACAGCGCCAACGGGCTCCGTGCAGCGCTGGGCGCCGGCCTGACCACCGTCGTCACCGTCAGCAGCTACACCGCCGGCGAGGACTTCACCGGTGCCGCGCTCGTCGTCGACCGACTCGGCGACCTGCCCGAGACCCCCGCCCACGTCATCGCCGATCCGGCCCACGTCGAACCGGACGGCCAGGTCACGCTCGACACCCTCACCCAGCTCCCGAACCCGACCGGAGGACCACGATGACCACCGCCGCCACCACGCACCTCGAACAGACCGTCCGGCTCATCGCCACCACCTGCGTCGAGAACGAGACGTACTTCAGCGACCTCGACGCGGTGGCCGGCGACGGCGACTTCGGGTACTCGCTCGCCCGCGGGTTCGAGAACGTGCTCGAGGGGTTCGACGGCTACGACCGTTCCGATCCCGGCACCTTCCTCCAGCAGGTCGCGATGACGATGAGCAGCAGGATCGGCGGCACGTCGGGGCCGATCTGGGGGACCGCGTTCCTCCGGGCGGCCGGGGTCGTGAAGGGCCGTGAGGACCTGGGGGCCGACGACGTCGTCGCGATGCTCCGAGCCGCGGTCGAGGGGATCAAGAAGCGCGGCGGTGCAGACCTCGGCGACAAGACCCTCCTCGACGCGATCGTGCCGATGACCGACGCCATCGAAGCCGACGCCGCCGCCGGTGCGGACGCGACGGCGATCGCACGGCACGCGGCCGAGGTCGCACGACAGGCCGCCGACGCGACCTCGGCGCTGGAGGCACGCCGCGGCCGGGCCTCGTACACCGGCGAACGCAGCATCGGCTGGCCCGATCCCGGCGCGGTCGCCGTGGCCGTGCTCGCCGAGCGCGTCGCTGACGACTGGTGACGCGCAACACCACCGCACGACCTCCCGCAGGACCCGACAACCACCACCGCACGACCTTCCGCAGTACCCGACCACCACGATGAAGTGAGGCAACCGCAGTGAAGAAGTTCGTCAACGACCCGAAGCAGTTCGTCCCGGAGATGCTCAAGGGCCTCGCCCTCGCCAACCCGGACACCCTGAGCTACGACCCGGAAGCCAATCTCATCGCCCGCGCCGACGCTCCGCGCGACGACAAGGTCTCGATCGTGCAGGGCTCCGGCTCGGGGCACGAGCCCGCGCACGTCATGGTGGTCGGGAAGGGCATGCTCGACGCCGCCTGTCCCGGCGACGTCTTCGCCGCACCGCCCACCGACTACGTCGTCGCCGCCGCTCGCCGGGTGAACAGCCCGAAGGGCGTGCTGCTCCTGGTGAACAACTACACGGGCGACAAGATGGCGTTCGAGATGGCCGAGGAGTTCGCCGACGCCGAGGGCATCAAGGTGAAGACCCTGTTCATCGACGACGACGTCGCCGTGAAGGACTCCACGTACACGATCGGTCGCCGAGGGGTCGCGGGCAACTTCTTCGTCATCAAGGCCGTCGGAGCCGCGTCCGAGGCGGGCGCCGACCTGGACGAGGTCGTCCGCATCGGCCAGAAGGTGAACTCCGTCACCCGGACGATGGGTGTCGCGCTCACCGCCTGCACCCCGCCGGCGAAGGGCTCCCCGCTGTTCGAGCTCGGCGACGACGAGATCGAGGTCGGCGTCGGCATCCACGGCGAACCCGGGCGAGCGCGGCAGAAGATCGTCTCCGCCGACGAGATCGTCGACATCCTCCTCGACCCGATCGTCTCGGACCTGCCGTTCGCGGACGGCGACCGGGTCGCGCTCATGGTGAACGGCCTCGGCGGTACCCCGATCAGCGAGCTCTACCTGCTCTACGGCATCGCCCACGAGAAGCTCGTGGCCCAGGGGATCACCCCCGTCCGCAGCTACGTCGGCGAGTACTGCACCTCGCTCGACATGGCCGGAGCCTCCATCACCCTCGTCAAGCTCGACGACGAGGTCGAGGAACTCCTCGCCGCTCCCGCCGAGATCCCGATCCGCACCTTCTGAAGCCGGAGACGACACCGTGGCGAACGAGAAGATCCAGGACAGCCTCACCCTCGACGACGCCCGGCGCGTCATCGACGCCGCCGTCGCGAAGGCCGAGGAGATCGGTCAGCCGCAGGACGTCGCCGTCGTGGACGCCGGCGGCAACCTGAAGGCACACGTGCGCATGGACACCGCGAACATCGGCAGCATCCACATCGCGATCAACAAGGCGTACACGTCGATCGCGTTCCAGACGCAGACGAAGGACCTGAACGACGTCACCCGTCCCACCGGTGACCTGTTCGGCTTGAGCGACGCCCACGGAGGTCGGCTCGTCGTCTTCGCCGGGGGCATCCCCCTCGTCCGCGACGGCCGCGTCGTCGGCGCGATCGGCGTCTCGACCGGAACCATCGAGCAGGATCAGGAAGTCGCCGAGGCCGGAGCCGCGGCGTTCTGAGCGGCGGCCGCTCGGCGGGCACCATCCCGCCCGCCGACCGGCCGACCCGCCACCCACACCTGGCGCCCGCGACCGCGGGCGTCCAGCCGCCGACGATCGAGGAGGATCACATGGCGAGCAACCACGCAGTCGCGTACCAGGGACCGGGGAAGGTCGAGGTCATCGAGACCGACTACCCGACGTTCGAGCTCAAGGACGGACCCGGCGTGAACCCGGCGAACGTCGGGCGCAAGGTGAACCACGGCGCGATCCTGCGCACCGTGGCGACGAACATCTGCGGCAGCGACCAGCACATGGTCCGCGGTCGCACCACGGCTCCCACCGACCTGGTGCTCGGGCACGAGATCACCGGCGAGGTCGTCGAGGTCGGCCCGGACGTCGAGTTCATCAAGGTGGGGGACATCGTCTCGGTGCCGTTCAACATCGCCTGCGGGCGCTGCCGGAACTGCAAGGAGCGGAAGACCGGCATCTGCCTCAACGTGAACCCGGACCGCCCGGGCAGCGCGTACGGCTACGTCGACATGGGCGGCTGGGTCGGCGGGCAGGCCGAGTACGTGCTCGTCCCGTACGCCGACTGGAACCTGCTGAAGTTCCCGGACCGCGACCAGGCCCTCGAGAAGATCCTCGACCTCGCGATGCTCTCCGACATCTTCCCCACCGGCTTCCACGGCGCCGTGACCGCCGGGGTCGAGGTCGGGTCGACCGTGTACGTCGCCGGCGCCGGGCCCGTGGGTCTCGCCGCCGCCACCGGCGCGTTCCTGCTCGGCGCGAGCGTGGTGATCGTCGGCGACATGAACGCCGACCGTCTGGCGCAGGCGCGCAGCTTCGGGTGCGAGACCGTCGACCTGACGAAGGGCGACCCGGCCGACCAGATCGACCAGATCCTCGGCGAACCCCTCGTCGACTGCGGCATCGACGCCGTGGGCTTCGAAGCGAAGGGCCACGGCTCCGGGTCCGGGCACGAGGCGCCCGCGACCGTGCTCAACTCGCTGATGGACGTCACCGCCGCGGGTGGAGCCCTGGGCATCCCCGGGCTCTACGTCACGGGTGACCCGGGCGGTGTCGACGAGGCCGCGAAGAAGGGTGCCCTGTCGCTCAGCCTCGGCACCGGCTGGGCGAAGTCGCTGTCGTTCACCACGGGCCAGTGCCCGGTGATGAAGTACAACCGGCAGCTGATGATGGCGATCCTGCACGACCGCACGAGCATCGCGAAGAACGTCAATGCGAAGCCGATCGGGCTCGACGAGGCCCCGCGCGGCTACGAGGAGTTCGACAAGGGCGCTGCGACGAAGTACGTCCTGAACCCCAACGGCCTCATCCCCGCGGCCTGACCACAGCGAGCCACGGCCCGCGGTGCCTCGGCCTCCGAGGCGCCGCGGGCCCCGGCCGTCCTCGCACCCGTGCAGCCGTCGATCCGTACGCTCGCCGGTGTGAGCGACACCCGCAGGCCCTCGACCGTCCGCCTGCTGTTCGCGTCCTCGCACCCCGGTCCGACCGTCACGGTGACGATCCTCGCCGCGGTGATCGCCGCCGCCGTCGGGCACCCCTGGTGGCTCGTCGTGCTCGTGGCGCTCGCCGTCGTGGCCGGGCAGCTGTCGATCGGCCTGGCCAACGACTGGATCGACGCCGACCGCGACCGCGCCGTCGGCCGCAGCGACAAGCCCGTCGCACGCGGACTCATCGCCGTCGGCACGGTCCGGACCGCGGCGTTCGCGACGGCCGTGGTCGCCGTGCTGCTGTCGATCGCCCTCGGGCCCGTCGCCGCGGTCGCGCACGTCGTCCTCGTCACGGCTGGCTGGGCCTACGACGCCGGTCTGAAGCGCACGGTCTGGTCCGTCGTGCCGTTCGTCGTGGCGTTCGGCCTGCTCCCCGTCGTGTCGGTCGCCGCCGGCGGTGCCGGTGCGTGGCCGGCGTGGTGGGCGATCGCGACCGGCGCCGTCTTCGGCGTCGCGATCCACTGCGCCAACGTGCTGCCCGACCTGCTCGACGACGCGGCCACCGGGGTCCGCGGCTTCCCGCACCGCCTGGGGCTCCGGGGTGCGGGGACGTTGGCGTTCGGATCGCTCGTCGTCGCGGCGGCGCTGGTGCTCGGCGGACAGCTCGCCGGCGGTGGCAACGGCGACGGCGGAGGCACCGGAGGCACCGGCATCGCGCTCGCGGTCGTCGGTGCCGCCGTGGTGGTGGTGCTCGCGGGGATCGGCATCCGACTCGTCCTCGCCGGCCGTCCGACGCGGGCGCTGTTCCGCCTCGTCATCGCCTCGTCGCTCGTGCTCGTCGTCGAACTCGGCCTCGCCGGCGCGCGCCTCGTCGCCTGACGAGCACGAGCACGAGCACGAGCACGAGCACGAGCTCCGGCTCCGGCACCGGCCGCGGCTCCGCCACCAGTCGCCGCACGAGCGTCGGGTCCGCTCAGGCCCACCGCATCGCGTAGACACCCGCCAGACCGTGCGCCGTGGGCAGCGCCAGCACCGTCCGGAGCAGCACCTCGCGCCCGACCGACCCGACCGACCCCAGCGACCCGAGCGACACGGTCGGCCGCCCGAGGGCCATGTTCAGCTCCGCCTGTCGCGCGGCCCGTCGCGCCGCAGCCTGCCGACCGACGGCGTAGGCGATCGCCGACTCCTGCCACCGACCCGACGTCCCCGACCGGACCGCCTCGGCGAGCAGCGGTGCGAGCGCAGCGGCGTCGAGCCACCCGAGGTTCATGCCCTGACCACCGATGGGGCTGATCTCGTGGGCGGCGTCGCCGACGAGCACCACGCGGCCGACGCCGACCCGCGCGGCCGCACGGCGGCGGACCCGGAACCCGCTCGTCATCGTGCAGGTCGCTGGGTCGGGGGTCGCACCCGTCCGCCCCGCCACGATCGCGGCCAGCCGCGCGGCGGTCCCCGGATCCGGGGCGCTGCCGGCGGCCGCGGGCGCGACGTCCTCCGGCACCAGTGCGACGTACCGCCGTCGACCACCGGGGAGCGGGAACGACTCGACGACGCCGTCCGGGCCGACGTCGACCAAGGCCGACGACCGGGCCGATGAGGGCTCCGGGTCAGCGAAGTCACCCATCAGGTACCGGTCGCGGTAGTCCCGCCCCGAGGTCGCGATGCCGAGCAGGTCGCGCACCGCGCTCCGCGCCCCGTCCGCCCCGACGACGAAGGCCGCCTCGACGACCACCGGGCGACCGTCGGTCTCGACGCCGTGCGCCACGACGTGCTCGTCGCGGCGGGAGAGGCCGGTCACCGTCGTGCCCGTCCGCAGGACCCCGGGCGCGAGCCGGCCGCGCAGCAGGGTCTCGGTCCGGTGCTGGTCGAGGGTGGCGACGTAGGGGTGCGTCGGCGACGCCCGCGCGAACGACAGCGTGCCCAGCACCCGACCGCGGCTCCTGGCCACGCCCGTGCGGACGAGCGTCGCCTCGGCGAGGACCGCGGTGTCCAGGCCGATCGCGGCGAAGGCGTTGAGCGACGGCGGGTGGATCCCGATCGCCCGCGAGCCGGTCGGGTCGCTGTCGCGACGTTCCCAGACCGCGACCGTGACGCCCGCCCGCTCGAGGAGCGCGGCGGCGAACAGGCCGACGGGTCCGCCGCCGACGACGAGCACGTCGACGCGTTCCGTGGTCACGCAGGCGAGCCTACGGACCGGTCCCGACGCCTCCACCCAGCCGACGTCGGACGGGAGGCCCGTGGCGGCCGCGCCGTGCGCCTCCCGTCCGACGGTGGGTCGCGTCAGGGGACGACGGCAGCGGTCGTCAGGTGGTGACGCGAGCGCGCTCGGCGCGGTCCTCCGCGGCGACCCGACGTGCCTCGCGGAAGCGCTTCTGCGCCTTCTCGACGGGGACCTCGACGGCGTAGGCGGCGCCGATCGCCACGATGACGGCGACGGCGATCATGAGCACCTTGCCCCACGGCCCGACGGCGAAGGGGTCGAGGAGCGCGATGACGAGCGGGTGCCAGAGGTACGCGGCGTACGACACGCGACGACCGAACCACGACACGGGCGACCAGGCGAGCGCGACCGACAGCGGCGACCGCACGGACACGAGCCCGCCGATGAGCACCGCGGAGACGACGCCCGTGAGCGGCAGCACCACGCTGAACGTCCACGCGTGCTGGGCCCAGTCGTCGCCGATCCAGAGCATGATGCCGGCGAGCAGGACGATGCCGGCCCAGGTCGCGACGTGCCCGGCGACACCGGCGGCCCAGGTGCGGACGCGCTCGTCGTCGAGCAGCAGGGCGAGCAGGCAGCCCGTCGCCAACGGGACGACCCCGAGGACGGGGGAGAAGTAGACGTCGGGGGTCGCGCCGCTGTTCGGCTTCGCGTAGACGAGGCCGGCGACGACCGAGCATGCGACGACGACCGTCCCGAGTCCGGCGATGAGCCACCGGCGGCGGGCACGGACCAGGAAGAGCAGCACCAGGACGGGCGGCCAGACCAGGTAGAACTGCTCCTCCATCGACAGGGACCACGTGTGCGCGAAGACGCCCTGCGTGGTGTCCCAGAAGGAGCGGAACAGGTTGCCCGTGTAGGTCAGCGCGATGAACGCGGCTTCGCCGGGGCCGAAGGAGGCGCCCTTGTAGTCGCCAACCCAGTTCCACAGGAGCAGGCCGACCACGACGAGTGCGACGAGTGCCGGGTAGAGCCGGAGCAGGCGCTTCAGCCAGAAGTTCCCGAGCCGGATGCGCCCGGTCTTCCGGTGCTCGCCGAGCAGCAGCGTCGTGATGAGGAACCCGGACAGGGCGAAGAACACGGTCACACCGACGAAGCCGCCCTCGAACTGCGGCACGTGCAGGTGGTACAGGATCACCATGGCGATCGCGATCGTGCGCAGCCCGTCGAGGGCCGGGGCCCGGCGGGTCAGCGGGGGCGGCGGCGCCGTCGGGGCAGCGCCGGACCGACGGCCGACCGAGGTGCTGCGGTCGGTCGTCCGGGTGTGCTCGGGCGCGAGGGTCTGCGTCGCCACGGTTCCTCCCTGCGAGGATCGGTCGAACGGTTGACGACGAGCTTGCCCTGCGCGGGTAAGAGGACGCTCAAGAACCGGGGTGCACGACCCGCGTCAGGGCGTCGAGGCGCTCGTGCACGATCGCGGCGAAGTCGCGGTCCTCGCCGTTCGCGATCCACTGCGTGAAGGACAGGTGGAACACCGTGACCGCCGTCTCCGCGGCGATCGTGGCCGCCGGCTCGTCGACCCCGTGCGCCCGCAGTGCGTCACCCAGGTGGACCTTCAGGGTCGCGAGCTTGCCGAGCTCCCGCTCGCCCAGGGCCGGGACGGCGTCGATGACCCGCTGCCGTCCTCGTGACCAGTCGCGCCGGTCGTTCGGGAAGAACGCTGCCGCGGAGTCGAGCGACCGGCGGACGAGCGAGAACGCCGGCGTGCCCTCCGGGGCGTCGACGATCGGGCCGGTGAACATGCCGGAGAAGTCGTCCTGTCCGGCGAACAGGACCTCGCGCTTGTCCGCGAAGTGGCGGAAGAAGGTGCGCTCGGTGACCTCGGCCGCCGCGGCGATCTCGGCGACGGTCGTCTCGTCGTACCCGTGCTCGGCGAAGAGCTGCAGCGCGGTCGCCTGCAGTCGTTCCCGGGTGCCGGATCGCCATCGCGCCATGGGACGATCCTACTGATGACAGTCGCTGACATCGAGTGCTACGGTGATGTCAGTCCATGACATCGGGTCGTGGGCCCTGCGGAAGGAACGCACATGCACGTCTTCGTCACCGGGGCATCCGGCTGGATCGGCTCCCACACCGTCGACGACCTGCTCGCCGCCGGACACGACGTCACCGGTCTCGCCCGCTCCGACGCATCGGCGACGGCGCTCGCGGCCAAGGGCGTCACCGTCGTGCGCGGCGACCTCGACGACCTCGCGGTGCTCGCCCGGGGTGCGGCGGACGCCGAGGGCGTCCTGCACCTCGCGAACAAGCACGACTGGTCCGACCAGGCGGCGACGAACGCCACCGAGCGTGCCGCCGTCGAGGCCCTCGCGACCGCGCTCGTGGGCACCGACCGGCCGTTCGTCGTGGCCTCCGGGGTCGCCGCCCTGGCACCGGGTCGTCCGGCGGAGGAGCACGATCCCTCGCCGTTCACGGGCGTGGACAGCCCGCGCGGCGGCAGCGAGAACCGGGCGTTCGACTTCGTCGACCAGGGGGTCCGCTCGATCGCCGCGCGGTTCAGCCCGACCACCCACGGCGTCGGGGACCACGGCTTCGTCGCGTACCTGGTGGGGGTCGCACTCGAGCGCGGGGTGTCCGGCTACGTCGGCGACGGCAGCAACCGATGGGCGGCCGTGCACGTCACGGACGCCGCCCGGATGGTGCGGCTCGGGCTCGAGCAGGCGCCGGCCGGTTCCCGGTTGCACGCCGTCGCCGAGCAGGGGATCCCCACGCGGGACGTCGCGGCGGCGATCGGGGACGCGCTCGGGCTGCCGGTCACGAGCGTCGACCCCGCGGACGCCGCCGCGCACTTCGGGTTCATCGGCGGGTTCTTCGGCGCGGAGATGTCGGCGTCGTCGGCCGCGACGCAGGAGCTGCTCGGGTGGGAGCCGACCGGCCCGACCCTGCTCGAGGACATCGCCGCGGGGGCGTACGCGCACGTCGCCGCGCGCTGAGCCGCTGCGGGCTCGGAGCCCGCAGCAGTGTCGGCGCTACTCGGCCTTCTGCATCTGCCAGGGCTCCGGCTCGCGGTCGCCGTTCGGGCGCACGGGCCGGACGTCCCCGACGATCGGGATCGAGCGCTTCCTCATGAACCACAGGTAGCGGACGAAGAAGTGCGACAGCGTCGACAGCCGGTTGCCGTTGCCGAGCAGCGAGGCGATGTGCACCGCGACCCACGCCAGCCACGCCACGGGGCCGACCATCGTGATGCCGCCGCGCAGCTGCGCCACCGCGGCGTTCGTCCCGATGGTCGCCATCGTGCCCTTGTCGAAGTACTTGAAGTGCTCGGTCGGCTTCCCGTCGAGCAGGCGCTTCACCTGGCGGGCGACGTGTTTGCCGCCCTGCAGCGCGGGCTGGGCGAGCTGCGCGAGGGCGTCGTCCTGCGCCGCGATGTCGCCGGCCGAGAAGATCCGCTCGACGCCCTTCACGCTCAGGTCGTCGTTCACCTGGATGCGGCCGCCGTGGGTCTGCGGCATGCCCCAGCCCGAGACCTCCTTGTGCGCCGCGACCCCGGTGGCCCAGATGACCTGGGACGCGGGGATGAACTCGCCCGAGGCGGTGACGACACCGTCCTCCTTGACCTCGGCGACGCCGGTGTTCAGCCGGAGCACCACGCCGCGCTTCCGGAGCACCTTTGCCGCGTACCGGCGCAGACGCGGGGCGAACGGCTTGAGGAGCTCGCCGCTGCGGTGCACGAGCGTGATCGAGATGTTGCCGCGCTCGATCTCCGGGTACGCCCCGACGAGGGCCTGGTCGCGGAGCTCGGCGAGGGCGCCGGCCATCTCCACGCCGGTCGCGCCGCCGCCGACGATCACGACGCGGATCTCGTCCGGGCCCTGCTGCGCCGCGGCCTGCTCGAGGCGAGTGAACAGCTCGTCGCGGATGCGGAGGGCCTGCGAGCGGGAGTACATCGAGTACGCGTACTCGTACGCACCGGGCGTTCCGAAGTAGCTCGTGTTGACACCGTTCGCCAGGATCAGCCAGTCGTAGTGCAGGTGCTCGCCGTCGGACATCTCGGCGATCCGGTGCTCGGTGTCGATGCCGGTGAGGAGCCCGTGCCGGAAGTCGGCGTTCGACTGCTTCGCCCGCAGGCTCCGCAGGAAGTAGGTGACGTCGCCCGCGTTCAGACCGCCGGTGGCGACCTGGTACATGAGCGGCTGGAACATGTTGTAGACGTGGCGGTCGACGAGCGTCACGCGGACGTCGGCGTCGGCGAGTTCCCGCATGGCCGCGATCCCCGCGAAGCCACCCCCGACGATGACGACGTGCGGGCGGGTGTCCTCGGACATGGTGTTCTCCAGGGTGGTGCGGTCGACGGCCACCCAGAAGGGTACGCCGGTCTCGGCACCTGTCCGTCCACCTGCCCGTCCGGCTGCCGATGGAGCGGTCCCGCAGGACCCGGCCGGGAGGCACGCCCCGCCGCCGTCAGTCGGCGAACGGCGCGTAGGTGCTCAGCACGTTCCCCTTGCTGGTCACCACGCTCTGCACCAGCCGCAGCCGGGTGGGCGGGTCCGTCGGCTCGAAGAGCCGGCGCCCGGCACCCGCGATCGCCGGGTGCACCATGAGCTGCAGCTCGTCGAGGAGGCCGGCGAACAGCAGGTGACGCACGAGCGTGACGCTGCCGGTGACCGCGATGTCGCCGCCGTCGCCGGACTTGAGGTCGCGCACGAAGTCGTCGACGTCGCCCTGGATCCGGTGGGCGTTCTGCCACGTCAGGTCGTCACCGAGGGTGGTCGACGCGACGTGCTTCTCGATCGGGTTGATCCACCGACCGAACGGGTCGTCCTCGTGCTGGGGCCACCACTCGGACCACTCCAGGTAGCTCTGCCTGCCGAGCAGGACCGTCTCGGTGCGCTCCATCCACGCCGTCATGGCGCTGCCGAGCTCGGCGTCGAACGAGTCGTACTGGTACTTGTACGGGTCCTGCACCACACCGTCGATCGATGCGAACAGCCCCGAGGTCACCTTGCGCATGCTGCGGAGCCTAGGGCCGTCGGGCGCTGCCGTCGAGGGTCAGCTCCCCGTGCCCTGGCTCCCGTCGGGGAAGACCTCGGCGCCGCCGCCGCCCGGGAGTTGCTGCGTGCCGCCCGGTACGGCCGGAGCCTGGTGGGTGCCGACGGCGTGGCCGACCGCGAACCCGACACCGCCGCCGACGAGGAGCGCGCCGGCACCGATCGCGACGGCGACCACGGGCAGGACCCACGACGGGCGGGGACCCCGGACGCGACCGCTCGGTGCGGGGCCGTACCAGGGGGTGTGCGCGCTGGACACGGACGGTCCGTACGGGTCGGCGGGGCGGTGGTCCACGCCGTGTCCGCGGCCGGGGCAGGATCGGGCGCCGGGGCAGGACCGGGCGCCGGGGCGGGGGCGACGGCCGGAGCCGCACCCCAGCCGGGCGCCGAGGTCCGTGCACGGTGTCCGGCGGCGGAGCGGGGCGGGGCGTCGGTGGCGTTGTCGTCCATGGCCCCCCACTGCAGCGCACCCCGACAAGAGTTCTCGATGACCGGCCTGGCACCGCGGTGGGAACCGCCGGGTAGGTTCGCACCGTGCGCGCACGGGTGGAGTCCTCCGAGGTCGGTGGGCTGCCCGTGCGGCTCCGCACCCTCGCTCCCGCGGGACGGCTGCACGACGACCTCGCCCCGACCGTGGTGCTCGTGCACGGCATCGGGATGTCGCACCGCTCCTTCGTCCGGGCGCAGCGGTCCCTCGCCCGGACGTACCGGACCGTGGCCGTCGACCTGCCGGGGTTCGGTGGACTGCCCGCGGCCGGACGCCCACTCGCACCCGAGGAGCTCGCCGACCTGGTCGTGTCCGCGGTCCGCGCACGGGGTGCCGGGGACCTGGTGCTCGTGGGCCAGTCGATGGGCACGCAGGTCGTCGCCGAGGCCGCCCGGCGGCACCCCGGCCTCGTCGCCGCCGTCGTCCTGGTCGGGCCGGTCGTCGACCCCGCTCGGCGGACGCTGCTGCAGCAGGCGCTCGACCTCGGGCGTGACGCGCTGGTCGAGGACCCCCGGATGAACGCCGTCGTCCTCACCGACTACCTGCGGAGCCTCCGGCAGTACGTGCGGCAGCTCGGACCGATGCTGCGGTACCGGCTCGAGGACGTCGTGCCGACCCTCGAGCAGCCGGTCCTGGTCGTCCGTGGTGACCGCGACCCGATCGGCCGTCGGGACTGGGCTGCGGCGCTGGCGTCCGCCGCCCGTCGCGGGGCCCTGGTCGAGCTGCCGGGCGGGCACCACGTGCAGGAGCAGCAGCCCGGGTCGTTCGCCGCCCTGGTCGACGAGTTCCGGCGCGTGCAGACGACGGAGGACGCGGTCGGCGAGTCCCCGACCACCGACGGCCCGGTGCTCGGCGGCCCGACGACCGAGGGTCCGACCGCCGACGGCCCGGCGACGGGGCCGGCGCGGTGACGGACCGGACCACCCCGGGGACGGGTGCGGCGTCGGGGACGGCGGCCGTGCCTCCAGGCCGTGTGCCGCTGCTGCGTCGCGCGTGGTGGGCCGTGCTCGACTGGTGGTACGCGGCCAGGTGGCAGCTCCGGAGCACCGGACCGACGACCGCCGAGGACTACCGGACCGGGACGGGTCAGCCGGTCGTCGTGGTGCCCGGCGTGTACGAGACCTGGCACTTCATGCGGCCGCTCATGGACGCCCTGCACGACGCCGGCCACCCGGTGCACGTGCTGCCCGTCCTGCGCCACAACCTGCGACCCGTGCCGGAGTCGGCCCGAGAGGTCCTGGCGTACCTCGAGGAGCAGGACCTCCGCGACGTGCTGGTCGTCGCGCACAGCAAGGGCGGTCTCATCGGCAAGTACGCGATGACGCTGCCGGAGGGGGAGCGCATCGACCGGATGGTCGCGGTGTCGACCCCGTTCGGCGGGTCGGTGTATGCGCGGCTGGCGCCCGTGCCGCACCTGCGGGCCTTCCGGGCGGCGGACCCGGTGCTCGCCGCGCTCGGGCGAGACCTCGCGGTGAACGCCCGGATCACGTCCGTGTACGGGGTGTTCGACACGCTGATCCCGGGAGGCAGCGAGCTCGCCGGGGCCACGAACGTGCGGGTGCCCGTCGGCGGGCACTTCCGGATCCTCGGTGCGCAGCAGACCCGCGAGGTCGTGCTCGATGCGGCGGGCGCCGCCGGGTCGTCGGCGCCCCGAGACTCGCGCTGACGGACACTTCCACGGCTTCCAGTCACGAGTCTCGTCCGCCTGGCCGAGTCTCGCGCCGGTGCCGGCGCGCGCGTGCCGGGCGCCGGGCCGCTCAGGCGCCCGGCAGGAATAGGCAGAACGGGTGCCCGTCCGGGTCGAGGAGCACCCGCACGTCGTCCTGCGGCTGGAATGCAGCCTCGGTCGCGCCGAGTTCCAGCGCGCGGGCGGTCGCTGCGCCGAGGTCCTCCACCTGCAGGTCGAGGTGCAGCTGCATGCCCTGCGTGCCCGGGGCCGGCGGCCAGGTCGGTGCCTGGTAGGCGTCGTCGTACTGCACCGAGAGCCCGACGCCGCCGTCAGCGGGGCGGACCCGCAGCCAGGTCGGACCGTCCTCGTGCACCGTCCACCCGGTCAGGGCGCCCCAGAACCGCGCGAGGCGCACCGGGTCGGGGGACTGCAGGACGGTCGCGGTCAGCACGGGCATCGCGGGGTCGTCGGCGCTCATGCGGCGCACCGTACGCGGCGCGGCCCGGGTGGCCGGTCAGCGGTCGGGGGTCGGGGGTCAGCGGTCGGCGACGCTCGCGCGCTCGACGATGCGGTGCGGCACGACGACGGTCTCCGGCGGAGCGGACGGGTCGGCGATGCGCCGGGTGAGCAGGTCGAGCGCCGCCGTCGCGAAGGCCCGCCGGTCGAACGACACCGTGGTGAGCGCCGGTATCGCGAAGGCGGCCGCGTCGACGTCGTCGAACCCGACGACGCTCACCTGCTCCGGCACGCGGACACCCCGGGCCGCCAGCACGTGCAGCACGCCGAACGCGATCGAGTCCGTGTACGCGAAGACCGCGTGCGGCAGGGGATGCGTGTCGAGCCAGTCCGCGAAGCCCGTCGCGGCCGCGCTCGTCGTCCACGCCGGCAGCGGCACGCGCAGGGACGGGTCGACCTCGAGGCCGACCGTGCCGAGTGCGTCCGCGTGGCCTCGGTCGCGAAGCTCGCTCGTCGCCGTGGCGTCGGAGGCCCTGGCCGCCCCGACGACGGCGATCCGGCGGTGCCCGCGGTCGAGCAGGTGGGTCGTGACCTCCCGGGCGGCGCGGCGGCTGTCGACGTGCACCTGGTCGACCCGCTCGGGCTCCACCTCGCCGATGACGACGGTCGGGGGGAGCCCCTCGGCCTCGGCCAGGACGCTCGCGCTGAGTGACACCGGGTTGAGCACCAGGCCGTCCACGAGGTGCGCGCGGGCACGCGAGACGAGTTCACGCTCACGCTCGGCGTCGTTGCCCGTCTGGTCGAGCTGCACCGTCCAGCCCCGCTCGCGCGCGAGCTCCACGAACCACTGCGCGAGCTCCGCGGAGTACGCGTTGCCGAGTTCCGGCAGCGTCAGCGCGATCGCGCCGGAGCGCCCGTTCCGCAGTCCGCGGGCGGAGAGGTTGGGCACGTAGCCGAGCTCCGCCACCGCGCGCTCGACGCGCTCACGGGTCGCCGGGCGGACGGGCACGCCGCCGTTCACCACGTTGGAGACGGTCTTCGGGGAGACCCCGGCGAGGGCCGCCACGTCCCGCACGGTCGCGCGCACCGGTCGAGCGTAGCGCGCCGCGTCGCGGACGGGAGGCGCGGTGCGGCACCGCCACGGGCCTCCCGACCCGACCCGTCACCGGACGGGAGGCGCGGTGCGGCACCGCCACGCGCCTCCCGTCCGTCGCGGTGTCCGGTCCGACCCGACTACGCGTCGACCAGCTCGCGCCGCGCCGCGCGCCGTGCCCTGACCCGACCCGTGACGGTGGCCGCGACCACGACCGCCAGCACGGCGTACAGCACGATCGGGATCGGCCCGGCCACCAGGACCGAGAAGTCGCCGTCGGCGCTCAGTGCCGCGTCGCGCAGGCTCGTCTCGGCCAGCGGACCGAGCACCATGCCGATGATGAGCGGTGCGAGCGGCACGTCGAGCGCCCGCATGAGGAACCCGACGAGCCCGATGCCGAGCAGCATGAGCAGGTCGAACACCGAACCGCTCGTGGCGTAGATGCCGAGTCCGCAGAAGACCGCGATGCCCGCGTACAGGTACGCCCGCGGGATGCGCAGCAGCTTCGCCCAGAGCATCGCGAACGGCAGGTTGATGACGAGCAGCACGACCATCGCGATGAAGAACGACGCGAGCAGCGCCCAGACCAGGTCGGGGGACCGGTCGAACAGCAGGGGGCCCGGCTGCAGTCCGTACTGGCGGAACGCGGCGAGCATGATCGCGGCGGTCGCCGACACCGGCAGGCCGAGGGACAGCAGCGCGCCCATCGCCATGCCGGTGGTCGCGTTCCCGGCGGACTCAGGGGCCGCCAGGCCGCGGATCGCACCCGTGCCGAACTGCGGGTCCTTGCGCCGGGCGTCGAGTCGCTTCTCGATCCCGAAGGCCAGGAAGGTCGGGATCTCGGACCCGCCGGCGGGCACGACGCCGAACGGCAGGCCGATCGCGGTGCCGCGCAGCCAGGCGGGTGCGGCCTCGCGGAGTTCCCGCTTCGACAGCCACGGGCGTCCGGTTGCCCGCACCATCCGGCCGTCCTTCAGGTGCCGGGCGAGGCAGGCGACGTAGATGACCTCGCCGAGTGCGAGGACCGCGACCGTCACCGTGACGAGCGAGATGCCGTCGAACAGCTCCGGGACGCCCATGGTGAAGCGCGGTGCACCGGAGATGCCGTCGACCCCGATCACCGCGATGCCGAGCCCGAGGCAGAGCGATCCGAGGCCCTTCAGGGCATCGTCGGTGACCACCGACGACGTCGTGACGAACGCGAAGAGCGCGAGGGCGAAGAACTCCGCCGGCCCGAAGCTCGACGAGAACGTCGCGAGGGCCGGCGCGAGGAAGACGACCAGGACCGATGCGATCATCCCGCCGACGAACGCCCCGATCGCGGCGGTCGCGAGGGCCTGGGCCGCTCGTCCGTTCAACGCCATCCTGTGGCCCTCGAACGTCGAGGCGATCGCCGAGGCCTGCCCCGGCGTGTTCATCAGGATGCCCATCGTCGAGTCGCCGAAGAGCCCGCCGAAGTAGACGCCGGCGAACATGATGAACGCCGCCGTCGGGTCGAGCGAGAACGTCACGGGCAGCAGCAGTGCCACCGCCATCGACGACCCGAGGCCGGGGAGGACGCCGACCGCGGTGCCGAGCAGGCACCCGACGACGACCCAGAGCAGGTTGGCGGGGGTCAGGGCGCCGGCGAAGCCGTCACCGAGGAGACCGAGGACGTCCACGTCAGAACTCCCATCCGACGATGCCCGAGGGCAGCGACAGGTCGAGCAGCATGTCGAAGGCGATGTAGCTGATCGCGCTCACGGTCAGCCCGATGACGAGCGGCCGCAGCCAGCCCGGGGCGCCGAGCCCCTTCGCGACGCCGAGGAAGAGCAGCCCGGCGCCGACGATCCACCCGAGCACGCCGAGCAGCAGCGCGAAGCCGGCGAAGGAGAGGACGACCCAGGCCAGGGATCGCCAGTCGACGCGGACCGCGCGCGGGGTCTCGGTGCCGGTACCGCTGCCGTCGACGGTGTGGACGGCCTCCACGGTGTCGACGCCGGGCTCCGGCAGTGCGTCGACCGCCGCGACCCGCCGCCCGCGCGCCGCTCGGACGGACCGCACGACCAGCAGGGCGGCCAGCAGCAGGAGTGCCGCGGCGACGAGGCCGGGGAAGACCGCGGGCCCGGGGAACGCGGTACCGGCCGGGACCTCCATCGTCACGATGCCGACGACGAGGTAGACCGCGAAGGCGGTGAAGAGCGCCGGGGTGGTCAGCTCCTTCGCGACCGCTGCGACGCGACCGGGTTCGGCCCGCAGCGTGAGCCGCTGCCCGACGACCGCGGACGACGACGTGGGGTTGCTCGGACGGCTCATCGGCCCAGCTCCTCGTACAGTCCCTGGATCCGCTCGCGTTCCTCGTCGATGAACGCGTCGAGGTCCTCGCCGGTGATGATCCGCTCGGTCCAGTGGTACCGCTCCACAGCGTCCGCCCACTCCGGGGTGTCGACCGTGTCGAGCACGATGTCCGTGAGCTGCGTCCGCTGCTCGTCGTCGAGCCCGCCCGGCGCGGCGATCATCCGCCAGTTCGTCAGCGTGACGTCGTGTCCCTGCTCGACCGCCGTGGGGATGTCGATGCCCTCGACCGGTTCGGCTGCGACGAGCGCGAGGGCCCGCAGCCGGCCGGACTCGATCTGGTCGATGTTGTCCGGGTACCCGCCCGACGCCGCGGCGGCCGTGCCGTTGAGCAGCGCCTGGATCGCCTCGCCGCCGCCGTCCGAGGGGATGTAGTTCGTTTCCGTCGGGTCGATGCCGGCCGAGACGGCGAGGTCCGTGACGACGAGTTGGTCGAACGAGCCGCCGCCCGTCCACGGCACCGAGCCGGGACGATCCCGCCACGCCGCGACCAGGTCGTCGAGCGTCTCGTAGGGCGAGTCTGCGGGCACGACGATGACGTCGTACTCCTCGACGGTGACCGCGAGCGGCGTGATGTCGTCGTGGGTGACGGCGGAACCGAACTGGATCTCCGCGGCGAGCAGTCCCGTCCCGCCGACGAGCAGCGTGTCCGTCTGTCCCGCGAGCCGGGCGACGTTGCCGAGCGCGATCGTGCCGCCGGCGCCGGGCATGTTGACGACCTGGACGGAGTTCACGATGCCGTTCGCGCGCTGCGCCTGCTGCATCGACCTCGCGACGCCGTCCCAGCCGCCACCGGCCGCTGCGGGGGCGACCAGGGTGACGGACCGGGTGGGGTCGCCGCCGGCTGCCGCCGAGGTGACGGACCCGAAGGCGGCGACCGCGATGGACACCGCGGCGACGGCCGCTCCGACCACGCGCGCGACGGGGCGACGGGCACGCGGCTCCGTCGTCGACTGCACCGGCACGGACTGCTCTGGCACTGCCTGCCCTGGCGCTGACTGCTCTGTCATCGTTGGCTCCCTCCTGCGCACGTCGTCGTGCCGCAGGTCGAGCAGTACGATGGCAGCCGCCGTCCGGACGAGCAGCCCGTGGCGGAGATGTGCTCATTGACGCTCACGGCGTCGCGGCCGAAGGGGGACGCACGGTGACCAGGGCACGGCTCGGGCGACTGCGGCGGATCGCGGTCCTCGCGCTCCCGAGCGTCATCGTGCTCACGGCGACGGGCGTCACGACCGGGATCGCCGTCGCCGTGCAGGAGCGCAGCATCCGCACGTCCGTCGTCGACCAGGTGTCCGGTGTCGCCTCGAGCCTGGCCGTCCTGCCCGAGGTCCGGGACGCGGTGTCGTCGACCGTCGACCGGGGCGCTCCCGGGGCGCTCGCCGACGCTGACGACCTCGCATCGGCCACCGCGGCGCTGCAACCCATCGCGTCGCTCGTCGAGGGAGCCTCCGGCGTCTCCTACGTCGTGGTGACCGACGACGAGGGCGTGCGCATCACCCATCCGGACCCTGCGGAACGCGGCGAGCCGGTCGAGACCACGATCGCCCCCGTGCTCGGCGGTGACCGGTTCGTCGGGACCGAGACCGGCCCGTCCGGCACGACGCTCCGGGCCAAGGTGCCGGTCCTCGACGCGGAGGGCGAGGTCGTCGGTGTCGTCGCGGTCGGTGTGCTCGAGTCGACCATCGCGGCCGACCGGGAACGGGCCCTCGGGGCCCTGCTGCCGTGGAGCACCGGTGCCCTCGTCGCCGCGACGCTCGCGAGCGTGCTCCTGTCGCTCGTGATCGCCCGCCGGTTGCGGCGGGCCGACGCGGTCGACGCCGAGAGCCGACGGATCCGGTGGACGACGGAGGCACTCCGCGAGCAGGCGCACGAGTTCGGCACCCGGCTGCACGTGGTGCGCGGGCTCGTCGAGCAGGGGGACGACGAGGACGCGATGGCCTACATCGACGCCGTCGCACCCGGACTCACGAGCGGCGGTGGCGCCGGGTCGCCGCGGCGGGGCGCGGTGGCGACGGCGTCCGTTGCGGCGGTGCGCGCCGAGCTCACCGCAGCCGGTGCGGCGCTCGAGCTCCGGGTCGCCGACGACGTCGTGCTCGACGACGCGGTGCTGCTCGTCGTCGCGAACCTGTGCCGGAACGCCGCCGAGGCCGGAGCCAGGACCGTCACCTGCAGCGTCGACTTCCGGGACGGACGCGTCACGGTCACGGTCGAGGACGACGGCCCCGGCATCGACCCCGCCGACGCCCACCGCGTGCTGACCCGCGGGTGGTCGTCGAAGTCCGACGAGACCGGCCTCGGGCGGGGCATCGGCCTGGCGGTCGTCCGGCGCACCGCCACCGAACGTGGCGGATCGGTGGTCGTGGGGCGTTCGGCAGCGCTCGGCGGTGCCCGGCTCGACGTCGACCTGACGGCGCAGTCGTGACCGCGTCCGCGCCGCTGCGCGTGCTCGTGGTCGACGACGACGCGGGCGCGCGTGCGCTCCACACCCGCTGGGTCGCCGCGACCGAGGGGTTCGCGGTCGTCGGGGCGGTCGCGTCCGGCGGCGCCGCGCTGGCCTCGGTCGAGCGCGGGGTCGACCTCGTGCTCCTCGACATGCGGCTGCCCGACATCAGCGGCATCGAGGTCCTGCACCGCATGCACGTCGCCGGCGTCGACCGCACCGACGTCCTCGTGGTCAGCTCCTCCCGCGACCAGGTCACCGTCCGGCAGGCGCTCGCCGCGCACCCGGTCGGGTACCTGCTCAAGCCGTTCGACCGCGAGGCGCTGCAGGACCGGCTGCGCGCCTACGCCGCCGAGCGACGGTCGCGCGACGACGCGCAGCGCGACGTGCCGATGGGGCAGGGCGACGTCGACCGTCTGCTCGCCACCGGGTCGGTGCGCGTGGTCGGTCCGACCCGCGCCTCGGCCGGCGCGTCCGAGGACGCCCTGCCGAAGGGCGTGAGTGCCACCACGCTCGGTCGCGTCGTCGCGGCCCTCGACCCCGTGACCGCGCGCTCGGCCGACGAGGTCGCCGTGGCCACGGGCACCTCGCGCGCCACCGCGCGGCGCTACCTCGACCACCTCGTCGCGACGGGCGCCATCGACCTGGCGCACCGGTACGGCCGTCGCGGTCGCCCGCAGGTGCTCTACCGGCTGACACCGGCGCCCTGAGACAGGGCCCGACGCCGGCCTCCCGGCGCCGGGCCGTCAGGGTCGGACGTACCGGTGGACGTGTGCGACGTAGTCGACGGGGATCGTCGGGCGCCCGGCCGTCCCGGGGTCCTCGTCGAGCACCTGCCGGACCGCGTCGAGCACCGCACGCCGCTCGTCCTCGGGCAGGAGGATGACGAAGCTCCGCGAGGCGATCATGTCGAGGAACGCGTCACGGTCCTGCTCGTGTGTCCACCGCACCGTGTCGTGGACCCCGGCGCCGAACGGCGCTCCGAGGAGCGGCTGCTCCTGCTGCACGGTGCGGGCCTCCGGCTGCGCCACGATCGCGCCGACGCGTGCGGCCCACGGCCGGGTCTCGTCGCGGACGTTCCAGACGAGTCCGACGGTCCCGCCCGGGCGCAGCACCCGTGCGACCTCGGCGGCGCCGGCGTCCCGGTCGACCCAGTGCCAGGACTGCGCGAACGTCACGACGTCCGCCGAGCCGTCCGGCAGCGGGATCGCCTCGCCCGTGCCGTCGAGCGCACGCACCGTCGGCAGCAGATCGGCCAGTCGCGAGCGCATGGCCGGGTCCGGTTCCACCGCCACGACCTCGTCGGCCCGGCCGAGCAGGGTCCTGGTGAACTTCCCGGTCCCCGCCCCGACGTCCACGACGAGGGGCGCGCGGTCCGGCACCAGGGCCGCCGCCACGGCGTCCGGGTAACCGGGTCTGCCGCGTTCGTAGGCGTCGACGGCGGATCCGAAGGAACGGGCGGGACGGTCGTCGGTCACGGTCCCAGCCTGGACCGTCGCGGCGCCGGTGTCGATGCGGGACGCCTCAGGTCCGGGTGGCGGCGGTCGCCGGGACCGGAGCCGGACGGGAGGCTCGTGGCGGGGCCCGCCACGAGCCTCCCGTCCGGTGGTCGTCCCACCGGGGTCAGGACGGGTGGCGGGCGGTCCACTCGCGGAACGGGGCCGTCGGGTCCTCGACCGTGCCCTGCTCCGTGGGCAGGGCGCGCTCCTCCACCGGCTTGGCGTACTCGTCGTAGAAGGTCGCGAGCGTCATCAGGCGGTTGCCGTCCTCGTAGTGTTCGCCCTCCTGCTCCCGCGTCGCGGCGAAGACCACGCGGTCGGGCTGGGCGTAGTACAGCGCACCGAGGCACATCGGGCAGGGGTAGGCGGTGACGAAGACCTCGTACCCGGTCAGGTCGGTGATGTCCTGCTCGGCGGCGGCGCGGATCGCGCGGATCTCGGCGTGCGCGGTCGGGTCGCCGGTCTGGGCGACGTGGTTGACGGCCTCGACCACGACCTCGCCGTCGCGGACGATCAGGCAGGCGAAGGGCTTGCCACCGTCGTGGACGTTGTCGAGGGCGCGGGAGACCGCGAGGGCGGTGAGTTCGTCGTCGTGCATGTCGGACAGGGTGCTCCCGGCCGGTGCCCGTGGGGTGTGCGTCCGGGGGACGGGGTCCCGGCGGCGCGGCGCGGTGTGTCGGCGGTCAGCCGAGCCAGGACGGGTCGGCGAACAGTTCCTCGACCTCGGTCACGAAGCGCGAGGCGTGGAACCCGTGGACCGCCGCGTGGTTGATGCGGAGTGCCATCGGCATGACGGTCCGCCCGTCGACCTGTCGGTAGCGCCCGAGCGTGATCACCGGGGCCAGGTGGTCCTCGACCCCGGTGAGGTGCAGCGCGAAGCCGGTGAAGGACGTCCGGGGGAGCGTCGAGACGTCGAACAGGTCGGTGCGCCCGGTGCCCTGCGGGAACAGGCGGTGGTCGTCGCGGTACCGCTCGGTCGTCGCGACCACGCTGTCGTGGAACGCCCGGGCGTCGGGGTCGTACTCGACGACGAGCACCGAGAAGGTCTCGGTGTCGGGGTGGAAGACCGTGAAGGTCGGGTGCACCACGTCCCAGACCGCAGGGTTGCCGTCCTCGGTGAGCTGCATGCGGAACTCGTCGTGCCGGTTCACGACCGTCGCGAGCACCCAGATCTGCGACGGGTACGTCTTCGCGCTCGCGTCCCGTGCTGCGTCGACGAAGGCCGTGACGTCGACGTCGACGGTCATCTCCCACGCGCAGGGCTCCCGCCGGTAGTGCGCGAAGTGCTCGGCGCGGGGCCACTGGTCGAGGTCGATCGGTCGGAGTCGGTCCACCCGGTCAGTCTCGTACCCCGGACTGCCGACGGGCGTGCACCGGGCGGCGGTTCACTGGTGCATGCCCTCGACGCCGTTCTCACCAGCGCTCGCGACGTTCTTCCGCGGGCTCGCCGCGCACAACGAGAAGTCGTGGTTCGAGGAGCACCGGGACGACTGGGAACTGTACGTCCGCGACCCGATGGAGGCGCTCCTGCACGAGGCCGAGCGACGCTACGGGCCGGGCCGGGTGCTCCGCCAGCACCGGGACCTGCGGTTCACGCCGGACAAGCGGCCCTACCGCGAGGACACCGGGCTGACCGCCGGTGGCATGTACCTCAGCGCCGGGGCGGACGGACTGCAGGTCGGCGGTGGGCTCTACGAACCGTCGCGCGCGCAGCTGCAGGCGGGTCGCACGACGATCGACGAACACCCGCAGGCGGCCGCAGCACTGCGACGGGAGCTCGACGAGCTGACCAACGCCGGGTACGAGCTCGCCGGACCGCCGCTGAAGACCGCCCCGCGCGGCTACGACGCCGACCACCCGCGGATCGACCTGCTCCGCATGCAGCACTACGCGGCGCTCGTGCACCTGCCGCTGGAGAGCTCGCTCGACGACATCACGGCCGCGTGGGACCGCGGGCAGCCGCTCGTCCGCTGGACCGTGAAGTGGGCGCGGGCGGACGACCCCGAGGCCTCGGACGACCCGGCGCCGCCCGTGCCGGGAGCCCGGTCGATCCACGAGCGCGCCTGACCGCTCTTCCTGCTCGCCGGCTCGGCGGGTCTGCTGACCGTCTGCTCGTCGGGTGCTCCCTAGGCTCGGGGCATGCCGATGCTCGACCGTTCCCCCGCCCTCGTCGCCACCGGGTTCCTCGCGATCCCCGTCGCCCAGGCGCTCGTCGCACTGCCGAGCGACGTCCTGTCGACGATCCAGGCGGCGCCGATCGACCCGGACCTCGCCGACACCGCAGCGTTCTCCGAGGCCTACGGGTACCCGCTCGAGGGCGGCGCGAACTGCATCGTCGTCGCGGGGAAGCGCGGCGACGAGGTCCGCCACGCCGCCTGCGTGGTGCTCGCGTCGACGAAGCTCGACGTGAACCGGGTCGTCAAGAAGCTGCTCGACGTCCGCAAGGCAAGCTTCGCGCCGATGGACGACGCGGTCGAGCTGACGGGCATGGAGTACGGCGGGATCACCCCGATCGGGCTCCCAGCGGACTGGCCGGTGTACGTCGACGCGCGGGTGCTCGACGCCCCCGAGGTCGTCGTCGGCGCAGGGCTCCGCGGCGCGAAGGTGTTCCTGCCCGGACGCACCCTGGCCGCGCTGCCGAACGTCACCGTCGTCGAGGGGCTCGCTACCGACGCCGGCTGAGCCTGGTCAGCGGGCGGCCGCCAGGGTCTTGGTGATGCGCTGCAGCGAGACCGTCTCGGCGGTCCCGAGCTCCTGGGCGAACAGGCTGAGGCGGAACTCCTCGAGCATCCACCGGGCATGCACGAGCTCGGGGTGCGCGCCGGCAGACGGCGGGAAGGTCCCACCGGCGTCCGTGTAGCGGTCGGTCGCGACGGTGACCTCGCGCATCCACGTCGCATCGCGCCCCGGGTTCTGCAGGAGCTTCTGCACGCGGGCATCGACCCCCTGCAGGTACACCCGGATCCGCCGGAGCCGGTCGAGTCCGGCGACGGCGACGAAGCCCGGGAAGACCAGGCGCTCGACCTGCTGCCGCATGTCCGTCAGCGCGGGCAGCAGGGCCATCGAGTTCGCCTGCTTCATCGCCTTGTCGGCCGCCCGCTGCGCGGTGAGCACCGCAGCGACCTCGGACACGGCGGTGAACATCGTGTCGACGACCGTGGCAGAGACGGCGTCCCGCACGGCCTCGAACTCCGCCTTCGTGAACACGAGGCCGTCCGGGTGCGCGCGACGGATGCCGGCGTCCACGACCGCGGCCAGCACGTCGTCGAACAGCGCCGCGGTCGAGGGGTAGGGGCTGGCCGCGAGCGCGAGCTTCTCCTGCGCGGTGAGGTGCGACTGCACGTACGACACCGGCGAGGGCACCGCGTGCATGACGAGCCGCCGGACGCCGGCGGGCATGCTGACCGCTCGGTCACCGGGAGTGGCCAGGAGCCGGACGCCGACGGTGGCCTTCGGGCCGTCGCCCTCCTCGACCAGGGACGGGTAGGCGCGGATCACGCCACCGGCCTGCTTCGTGTCGAGGACCTGCGGCAGGTCGTCGGACGGCCAGGCGGTCAGGCCGGACCGTTCCACCTGCGGGCCGGAGGACGCCCCGGCGACGCGCGCCGCGCCTCCCGGCCGTGCCGCCGCCTTCGCCGTGGCGGAGGCGACGCTCTGCTGGGTCCGGTCCTTCAACTTCGTCTGCAGCGCCGCGAGGTCCTTGCCGGACTCGACCCGGCGGCCGCGCTCGTCGACGACCGCCCAGGTGGGCAGCAGATGGGCGGGCACCCGGGACAGGTCGAAGTCGCCCTCGGTCACCGGCACGTACGTCATCCGCTGGATCGCAGCGGCGAGGGTCGCGCGGAAGGACTCGGTCGGCTCGGTCGGAGCGTCGTCCGGTAGCTCGGCGACGATCTTCTCGGCCCAGTCGGCGGCCGGGACGACGTTCTTGCGGATCTGCTTCGGCAGTGACTTGATGAGCGCGGTGACGAGTTCCCTGCGGAGGCCGCGGACCTGCCAGTCGAAGCCCTCCTCGCGCATCCGGGGGAGCAGCGCCAGCGGCACCTGCACGCTGACGCCGTCGTCCTGCGCGCCCGGCTCGAAGCGGTACTTGATCGCCAGGCGCTGGTCGCCGGAGCGCCACTGCGTCGGGTACTCCTGCTCGTCCTGGGCGGCCTCGGCGGCGTCCTCGTCGAGCAGGTCCTGTCGGCGCATCGTGAGCAGGTCGGGCTGCTCGCGACGGGTCGTGCGCCACCAGCCCTCGAAGTCGCGCGTCGTGGCGACGTCGGCGGGGATCCTGGCGTCGTAGAACTCGTACACGCGCTCGTCGTCGAACAGGATGTCGCGGCGGCGGGTGCGTTCCTCGAGCTGCTCGAGCTCGCGGCGGAGCTTCCGGTTCGCACGGTCGAAGGCCTGCTGCGCGTCCCACTCGCCCTCGACCAGGGCGTGCCGGATGAACAGCTCACGCGAGTGCTCCGGGTCGACGCGCTTGTACTGCACCCGGCGGCGCTGCACGATCGGGACGCCGAACAGGGTCACGCGCTCGTAGGCCACGACCGCGCCCTGCTTCTTCTCCCAGTGGGGCTCGCCGTAGGTGCGCTTGAGCAGGTCCCCGGCGAGCGGCTCGACCCAGGCCGGGTCGATCCGTCCGACGGTGCGGGCGAAGAGCCGGCTCGTCTCGACGAGCTCGGCGGCCATCACTGCGTCGGGCTGCTTCTTCGCCAGGACGCTGCCCGGGAACACCACGAAGCGGACGCCCCGCGCACCGAGGTAGTCGCGCTTCTCCTTGTCGCGCAGCCCGATCTGGCTGAGGAGCCCGGCGAGCAGGGATCGGTGCACGGCGTCGCCGTCCTCGGAGCGGGACTGCCCGACGCGGACGTCGACCTGCTTCGCGGCACGGGACAGCTGGCGGTACAGGTCCTGCCACTCGCGGATGCGCAGGTGGTTGAGGAACTCGGCCTTGCACAGGCGCCGGAACGCGCTCGACGACAGCTCCTCCTGCTTGTCCTCGATGTGGTTCCAGAGGTTGAGCAGGGTGAGGAAGTCACTCGTCGGGTCGGCGAAGCGCGCGTGCAGCTGGTCGGCGTGGGCGCGCTTCTCGAGCGGGCGCTCGCGCGGGTCCTGGATGCTCAGGGCGCTGACGATGGCGATGACCTCGCGACCGACGCCCTGGCGGCCGGCCTCGAGCACCATCCGGCCCAGCCGTGGGTCGATCGGCAGTCGGGTGAGCTGCCGCCCGGCCCTGGTGATCCGACCGTCGCCATCGACCGCGCGGAGCTCGCGGAGCAGGTCGAGGCCGTCCTTCACGCCGCGGGAGTCCGGCGGCTGCAGGAAGGGGAAGCGTTCGATGTCGCCGAAGCCGAGGGAGATCATCTGCAGGATGACCGCCGCCAGGTTCGTCCGCAGGATCTCGGGGTCGGTGAACTCCGGGCGGCGTGCGAAGTCGTCCTCGGAGTAGAGCCGGATCGCGATGCCCGCGCTCGTGCGTCCCGCGCGGCCGGACCGCTGGTTCGCACTCGCCTGGCTGATCGCCTCGATCGGGAGCCGCTGCACCTTCGCCCGCGACGAGTACCGCGAGATGCGGGCGGTGCCGGTGTCGATCACGTACTTGATGCCCGGCACCGTCAGGGAGGTCTCCGCCACGTTGGTGGCGAGGACGACCCGGCGACGGATGCCCGGGGTGGTCCGACGCTCGAACACCCGGTGCTGGTCGGCGGCCGACAGACGTCCGTAGAGCGGCAGGACCTCGGTGCCCGGGTACCGCTTGCCCTCGATCGCCTCCTGCGCGTCGCGGATCTCGTTCTCGCCGGACAGGAACACGAGGACGTCGCCCGGGTCCTCGCGCGCGAGCTCGTCGAGGGCGCCCGTGATGCCCTGGAGCACGTCGCGGTCGTCCGCGCCCGCACCGCCGCGGCTGCCGCTGTCGTCGGTCCGTGGGTCGGTGTCGTCGCCGTCGTCCGCGTCGGTGTCGTCGTCGGCGACGAGCGGACGGTAGCGGATCTCGACCGGGTAGGTGCGGCCGGACACCTCGATGATCGGTGCGTCCCCGAAGTGCCGCGAGAACGACTCCGGGTCGATCGTCGCACTCGTGATGATCACCTTGAGGTCCGGGCGCCGGGGGAGCAGGCGCTTCAGGTACCCGAGCAGGAAGTCGATCGTCAGGGAGCGCTCGTGCGCCTCGTCGATGATGATCGTGTCGTAGCGCTTCAGGTCGCGGTCGAAGTGGATCTCGTTGAGCAGGATCCCGTCGGTCATCAGCTTGATCCGGGTGTTCGCACTCACCTTGTCGGTGAAGCGCACCTGGTAGCCGACGAGGTCGCCGAGTTCGCCGCCGAGCTCCTCGGACACGCGCTCGGCGATGGTCCGCGCGGCGATCCGACGCGGCTGGGTGTGCCCGATCGACTCGCGGCCGAGTTCGAGGCAGATCTTCGGCAGCTGCGTCGTCTTGCCCGAGCCCGTGGCGCCGGCGACGATGACGACCTGGTGGTCGCGGATCGCGGCGGCGATGTCGTCCCGCCGCTGCGACACCGGCAGTTCGGGCGGGTACGTGATGACGGGCGTGGCAGACATGAGCATTCCAGGATAGCGGTCCGGACGGGGCAGGCGTCAGCGCAGCTGGTCGGAGAGCGCAGCGACGTCCCTCGCCGGCAGCGCGCAGACGTGGTCGTGGCAGACGTACGCGGCCGGCGCCGAGCCGTCCCGCCCGTCGAACAGGGAGAACCCGGCGTCGGCCCACCCTCGCGCCTGGTCCGCGGTCACCGTCGCCACAACCGTGCCCGGGCGGCGGGCGGCGAGGGCCGTCCGCCGCATCGGGTCGTCGACCCCGGACACGACGACCTCTGTCACGACGACGACCTCGCGCGACGGCCGTTGCAGGGCGAGGGCGACCCCGAGGGCGTCCGCGTGGCCGAGTGGCCGTTCCGTCCCGGTGTGTGCACGGTCGGCGACGAGCCGGGTCGCGGCGTCACGGAGCGACCGGTCGCCGGTGAGCGCACCCAGCGTCGCAGCCGCCCCCGCCAGCGCCACTGTGCCGGACCGCAGTGCCGTCTGCGGCTGCTCGCCGGTGGCCGTACCGGCGGCACGGAGGACCGGGTCGGTGTCGAACCGCCCGGCGAGGCCGTCGTCGACGAGCGACCGCGCCGTCTCGGCGTACCGGACCTCGCCCGTGACGAGCGCGAGTTCGAGCAACCCCTCGGCGAGCAGCCCGACGTCCTCGATCGTCGGCGGCGCGGACGACGTGCCGTGCGCGGTGCTCGACCGGACGACGACGTGCCCGTCGCGGACGTGGGCGGCGAGGACCGCGTCGGCAGCACCGCGGGCGAGGTCGAGCATCTCGTCGTCGCCGTGCCGCGCCCCGGCGAGCGCGAGGCCGCGGATCGCGAGGCCGTTCCACCCCGTCAGCACCTGGTCGTCGAGCGGCGGCGGGTCGAACTCGCCGCGCTCGTCCAGCGGCAGCCGGTACCAGTCGCCCTCGACGCGGCGTCCGTCGATGGTCGACTCACTGTCCTGCGCCGCGACGAACGCACCGTCCGGCCGGCGGAGCGTGTCCCGGAGGAAGTCGGCGATGCCCCGGGCCTGCTCCGGCCCGGCGACCGCGAGCAGTCCCGCGTTGTCGTAGAGCATCCGCTCGTAGTGCGGGACGCTCCAGTCGCGCTTGGTCGCGTACCGGAACACACCCCCGTCGGCGTCCGTCAGCTCGGTCGTGCGGATCGCGTCGAGACTCCGATCGAGCAGCCCCCGTGCGACGTCGTCGCCGTCGGCCGCGACGTCATCGAGGAACTCGAGGAGCGGCGCGCTCGGGAACTTCGGCGCGCCGCCGAAGCCCCCGTACGTGGTGTCCTCCGCCGAGACGAGCTCAGCGGTGACGGCTCGGATCGCGTCGACGGACGGGAGGCCCGGTGCGGCTCCGTCGGGCCCCTCGCCACCTTGCGTGGCAGCGTCCACCCCCGACCCGCGCGCGGCTGCGTCGGCCGTCGCCCCCTGCGCGATCGCCGCGGCGATCGCGTTCGCGTTCGCGTCCACCTCGTGCCGCCGCTCCGTCCACGCCTCGAGCACCGCCGCCAGGACCTGGCGGAAGGATCCGACCTGACCGACCTGGGTCGGCGGGTAGTACGTCCCCGCGAAGAACACCCGCCCCTCGGGCGTCGCGAACGCGGTCAGTGGCCACCCGAGCTGCTGCGTGAAGGCGCTCGCGGCGGCCATCAGGCTGGCGTCGACGTCCGGACGCTCCTCGCGGTCGACCTTCACCGCGACGAAGTCCCGACGGAGCAGCGCGCCGATCTCCGGGTCCGAGAAGCTCTCCCGTGCCATGACGTGGCACCAGTGGCACGTGGCGTACCCGACCGAGACGAGCACCGGGACGTCCCGCTCCCTCGCTTCTGCGAAGGCCTCCGGCCCCCACTCACGCCAGTCCACCGGGTTGTCGGCGTGCAGGCGCAGGTACGGGCTGACCGCGGTTCCGAGCCGGTTGTCGTTCATGCCTCCAAGCGTGCTCGGACGCCGCTGAGCGCCCGGACGACGGTCCGGAGTGCGTGAGACGGATGATTCATCGCAGGATGTACAGGATCCCTCACAGCTGCATAGAGTTGAGAGGTCGTTCAATTCCCTGGCGACACCTCCCGCGTGGCCGCTTCCCTGGTGACGGCTGCCCGAACGAACGGACCCCAGTGACGAAGACGTCGTGGAGGACCCTGCTGGCCGTGCCAGCCGTGGTCTCACTCGCGCTCGGAGGCGCACTCCTCTCCGCATCATCCGCCAGCGCCGCCCCGGGCGAGCTCGTGGTGACCTCGCCGACCGCCGGTCAGACGACCACGACCCGGGACGTGACGTTCTCGGGCACGGCCGTCGCCGGTTCGACGATCATCATCCACGAGGACGACCAGGCCGGCGCGGTCATCGCCCGGACGAACGTCCCCGCGAGCGGTGCGTGGTCGGTCGACCACCAGTACGCCGACGACGCCCCGGTCCAGCAGACCGCCTTCGTCGACGGCATCGTCGGCCTGAGTGGCTTCGACGAGCCGAAGACCGTGGCCTTCAACCTGCCGGCGGCGCCCGCGCAGCTGACGGTCTCGAGCCCCACCGAGGGGCAGTACCTCGCCACGCGCACCGTCACGGTGTCGGGCACGGGCATCCCGACCGCGAACATCGCGCTCGTGCCGTCCGCGGGGTCGCCCGTCACGGGCATACTGGTCGACGCCGCCGGCAACTGGACCGGCAACGTCACCTTCCCGGACGACGTGGACCGCGCGCAGTCGATCACGGTCAACCAGATCGTCGGCGCTGCCGGTCGTGGCAGTGTCACGGTGAACGTCAACCTGCCGGCGACGCAGACCCTCGTGGTCGAGACGCCGCAGAACGGTTCGACCACCGCCAGCCGGACGGTCACGTTCTCGGGCACCGGCACCGCCGGCTCGCGCGTCTCGCTCACCGGCGACTTCCCGTTCGTCCAGGCCACCGTCGGTGACGACGACCGCTGGTCGGTCGACGTGGCCTTCGCGGACGACGCCGCCGCCGCGCAGTCGGTCCGCCTGACCCAGGTCACCGGTGGCGTCGGCACGGGCGACGTCACCGTCGCGTTCTCGCTGCCCGCAGCCGAGACCACGCCGACCACCCCGGTGCTCGACACGCCGGTCATCACCGCCCCGGAGGACGGCGCGACGGTCGCCGGCCCGAACGTCACGTTCGAGGGCACGGGCACGCCGGGGAGCAACATCCTGCTCGTCGCGGTCCCGACCGACCAGCTGAACGCCCGGGCTGCTGCCGAGCCCGCAGACCCGACCGACCCGATCGTCGTCGGTGCGGACGGCACCTGGAGCGTCACACTCGCCGTCGAGCCCGGGGACTACACCGCCGTCGCGCAGGGCTTCCTGCTCGACGCCGACGGTGAGCCGGTCGTCGACGCCGACGGCGAACCGGTCGTGTCGGACCCGTCCGACCCGGTCGAGTTCACCGTGACCGCGGCCGTCGCCCCGGTCGGCACCACCCCGGCCGCCGGCTCGGGCGGGGCCGGCACGGCTCCCGTCGCGACGACGCCGACCGGTCAGCTCGCCTTCACCGGCGCGGACCTGGCACCCGCAGGCATCGCCGCCGGGCTGCTCGCCCTCATCGGCACGGCCCTGATGGTGGTCATGGCTCGACGTCGGGCGCACTCGGCCTGATCCGACCAGCACGAACCGGGGCGCCCCCTCCGACCACACGGTCGGCGGGGGCGTTCTCGTGTGCAGGGGTCACGTGCTCGGTCGGTCCGGGAGCCAGCCGGTGAGCGCCCCGAGCCGACGGGCGACCTGCTCCGGCGTGCGGCCGTCGGTGTCCACCCGGGCGACCGTGTCCGCGGCGGCCGAGTCGAGCCTCCCGGCCGTCGCCGTGCTGTGGGCGAGCTGCGCCTGCGGGACCGGACCGCCCGCGCGGCGGACCAGTCGCCCGGTGGTGGTGTCGTCGGAGGCGCGGAGCAGGACCGCGGTGACCAGCGGGTCGTCGCCCATCGCGGCGGCGAGCCGCTCGTGCTCGAGCACCGAGACCGTGTTGGTGAACACGAGTCGATGGTGTCCGAGCTCGCGGTACCCCGCCCACATCGACCGGAGGTTCCGCTCGGCGAGCCGCACCTCGGGGTGGGCGACGTGCGGCGCCGGATGGGCGAGGTCGAGGACGTCGCCCTCGATCAGGGCGTGCGCCACGTCCGCCGCGACGAGGAGGTCGTGCAGGGCCTCCGCCGCGGTGCTCTTGCCGACGCCGGAGCGGCCCCCGACGAAGAGCACCTCGGACCGCGGCACGGCGTCAGTCCCTGCCGAGGGAGAGCAGCGCCAGGGCGGCGTCCTCGGGGCCGTAGTCGAACTTGCGGTCCCAGAACGGGTCCTCCGCCCAGGGGACGTCGCCGCCGGCCGGCACAGCGTGCGCGGTCTCGAGCAGCCAGTCGACCTCGGACCGGACGGCGTCGGCGTACCGCGGGGGGTGCCAACCGAGCGCGCGCGCCGCAGTCGTGTCGAGGACGAACGGTGACGGCGAGCTCCACGGGGTCGTGCCGACGAAGGCGGGGGCGTCCTGGTCGAGCAGGACCTCGTCGAAGCGGTGGTCGACGAGCTCGGCGAGGGTGCGCACGATCTCGAGGACGTCGGGCGCGGTCTCGTCGGCCACGTTGAGGATGCGGCGGTCGGGAGCGTCGGCGACGAGTCGCACGAGGGATGCGATCCCGCTCGCGGCCGTCGTGTGGTCGACACCGCGGCCGTGGTCGGCGAGCAGGATGCGCTCCCGACCGTCGAGGGCGCGACGGACCACGAACCACTCCCGCGGGCGGCCGATGCCGACGCCGTACACCTTCGACGGACGGAGCACGGTGACCGGGGCGCCGTGGTCGAGCAGGACCTGTTCGGCGGCGACCTTCGCGGCGCCGTAGCCGTCTCGCGAGGTCGGGTCGCCGTCCCCGGCGATGACGGTGGGCTGCAGTTCGGTGACCGGGCCGCCGAACACGGGCTTGTCGACGGCGTTCGCGTGCCGCCCCTGGTCGTCGACGTACACCGCCTTCGACGACACGAACACGGTCGACCCGAGGTCGTCGAGGAACGGGCGCAGCTGCAGGGCGTCGTCGCGGGTCACCCCGACGGTGTCGATGAGCAGGTCGGCACCGGGGCGCAGGAGGTCGCGGAGCACGGTCGTGTCGCGTCGGTCACCGGCGACGAAGGAGGCGCCGGCTGCGGTCAGCGCATCGGCGGTCGGACCGCCGCGACGCGCGACGACGTCGACCCGCCAGTCGTCGCCGCCTCGGCCGGAGACGTCGAGGAGGTCTCGGACCACCGCGGACCCGATCCCGCCGGTACCGCCGAGGACGACCGCGCGTCTGGTGCTCATGCGCCAACGCTAGTGCCGCGACGCTCCCCGGCGTCCGGCAGCGCGGGTGTCAGGACGCGACCAGCTCCGGTTTGAGGCGCCACCACTCGGCGAGCGAACCGTCGTAGACCTTCACCTGGTCGTGTCCGAGCACCGTGAGGGCGAGCGCGTCGACGCACGCTGCGCTGCCGACACCGCAGTACGTCACGAACTCGTCGGCGTCGAGCACCGGCGCGAACACCTCGGCGAGCGCGGCCCCGCGGCGCAGGGTGTTCGTGTCGGGGTCGACCACGTCGTCCGTCGTGATCGCCGTGCTGCCGGGGACCACCCCGGGGTGGTCGGCACCGAGCGCGGACGGGGGAGCCGCGAGGACCACCGCCGCCGGCTCCTCGCCGCGCACCGCCCGCAGGACACGGTCGTGGTCGGCCCACACCGGGCGTTCCTCGCCGGCCAGGAACGACTCCGTGGACGACGGCAGGACCGCTCCACGGAGCGGTCCGACGCGGACGGGTCGTCCTTCGTCCCGCCACTTGCTGAAGCCGCCGTCGAGCACCGCGACGTCGTCGAAGCCGAACGCGCGGAAGATCCACCAGAGCCGGGCTGCCCACTCGCCGACGCTGTCGTCGTAGACCACGACGGTGGAGCCGTTCGTGATGCCGAGAGCCCGCGCTGCGGACTCGAAGCGCTCGGCACTCGGTCGGGTGAAGGGGACCTCGGCGTCGGGCGCGGAGAAGTCGTCGACCAGGTCGGCGTACCGGGCTCCCGGTACGTGCCCGTGCTGCTCGTACGCATCGCGGGCGGCCTGCCACTGCATCGCCGTTCCGACCCCCGTGGTGTGCACCGACGCGTCGAGCACGACGAGCTCGTCGGCGCCGATGTGGTCGGCGAGCCACTGCGTCGACACGAGGGGCGAGGTCAGGACGGGGGCCATGTCGCCCACGGTAACGCGGCCCTCTGACGAGTCCACGGATGTCCGACACACTGCGCAACGACGATCTCAGGCGCGCGAGGCCACCGAATCCGCTCGCACCGGGAGCGGTGTGCGTCGACCGTTCGTTCGGCTGCGGCTACGGCGTCGGCCCGCGAACGCGACATCCCACGCGTCGATCGACGCGTGGGATGTCGCAGAGCCGAGCGACCGTGGCGGCCCGGGCAGCGGCAGCAGCCGGGCAGCCGGGCCAGCCGCTGCTGCCCGGGCTAGTGCGCCGCGGCCGGAATGCTCCCCGTCGTGGCTGCAGACGCCCGCTCGAGCTTCGCGAGCCGCACCGACTGCCGGTTGATGAGCAGACCGCCGGCCAGGGCGACGAGCACGAGCACGCCGGCCGAGATGCCGAAGGCCACCTGGTACCCGTCGATCACGGCCTGGGCCTGCTGGAGCTTCGTCGGCGCCGCCGAGAGCCCCGACAGGCTGTTCTTCACGACGTCGGCGAAGATCGTCGAGAGCAGGGCGGTACCGATCGAGCCGCCGATCTGCTGCATGGTGTTCACGGTCGCCGAGGCGACCCCGGCGTCCGCACGGGCGACCCCGGTCGTCGCGGTGTTCATGGCGGACGAGAAGATCGTGCCCATGCCGAGACCGATCACGATCAGCGCCGGCAGGACGGTCCCCGCGTAGGTGCTGTCGACCTCGGTGCGGAGCAGCAGCAGGAGTCCGGTCGCCGCGACGAGACCACCGGCGAAGATCAGGACCTTCGGGCCGACGCGGGGGAGCAGACGCCCGCCGATCTGCGTCGCCGAGACCATGATCGACAGCGGCATCGGCAGGAACGCCAGGCCGGTCTGCAGCGAGCTGAAGCCGAGGGTCTGCTCGAGGTAGTAGGTCAGGAACAGGAAGATGCCGAACATGCCGATCGCCACGAGGCCGATCGCGATGAAGGCACCACCGCGGTCACGGTCGAGGACGACGCGGAGCGGCAGCAGCGGGTGCGCGACCCGCGTCTCGATCACGACGAACGCGGCGACGAGCAGGACACCGGCGGCGAGCATGACGATCGTGAGCGGGGCGTCCCACCCGTTCGACTCGGCGTTCGAGAAGCCGTAGACGATGCCGACCAGGCCGGCGGTGATCGTCAGGACCCCGGCGACGTCGATGCGAGGACGCTCGACCTTCGGCGGCTTCGCCATGAAGACGAGTGCGCCGACGACGCCGAGCACCGCGAACACGACGTTGACGTAGAGGCACCAGCGCCAGGAGGCGTACTCGGTGAGCACGCCGCCGAGCAGCAGACCGATCGCCGCACCGGAGCCGGCGATCGACCCGAAGATGCCGAAGGCCCGGCCGCGTTCCTTCGGGTCGCGGAAGGTCGTGGTGAGCATGCCGAGCGCCGAGGGGGCGAGCAGGGCGCCGAAGACACCCTGCAGTGCACGGGCGGCCACGAGCAGGCCGAAGGAGTCCGCGAGACCGCCGAGCACCGAGGCCAGGGCGAACCCGACCAGGCCGACGATGAAGGTTGTCTTGCGGCCGAACAGATCACCGAGGCGACCCCCGAGCAGCAGCAGGGAGCCGAACGCCAGCGAGTAGGCGGTGACGATCCACTGCCGCTGGTCGGTGCCGAAGCCGAGGTCGGCCTGTGCCGACGGGAGGGCGATGTTCACGATGGTCGCGTCGAGCACGACCATGAGCTGGGCGAGGGCGATGACCGCCAGCGCGATCCAGCGGTGGTTGGCGCGGTCAGAGCCGGAGCCGGGCGTGGTGCCGGCAGCGCGGCCGGTCGTCGTGGGTGCCGACCCGGTCGGGGCAGGCACGGTCTGTTCTGCCGTCACGGCAGCCTCCTTCTGAGAAGGGTGGAGGTGGCGGAGCACGCGCCGTCGAGCGCTTCGCGAGGAGGGTGAACCGGATGTGGTGCATCCGCTTGTGTCGAGTGTAGACCGAAACGGACGTACCGCATCCGTTTGTTCCCAGAATCTTCAACTACGGTCGATCGCGTGAGCACCACCGACACCGCGCACGACCTCGAGCGCCCCCTGCGCGCCGATGCCGCGCGCAACCGCGAGCTGATCCTGCAGACCGCCCGCAGGTGCTTCGCCGAGCGCGGGTTGTCGGTCACGCTCAACGACATCGCGCACGAGGCCGGTGTCGGCGTCGGCACGGTCTACCGCCGGTTCGCGGACAAGGACGCCCTGATCGAGGCGCTCCTCGCCACCAAGTTCGAAGCGATGAACGCCGCCGCTGCCCGCGCCGCGCAGGAGACCGATCCGCGCGAGGCACTGCGCGTCTACCTGATGGGCGTGTTCGAGTTCCGCGCCCGCGACCGCGCCCTGGCCGACGCGATCGTGCGTGCCGGGAAGGCGCGGCCGTCGATCGTCAGCGAGCGGGACCGGCTCGAGCGCCAGGTCGCGACGATCATCGAGCGTGCTGCCACCGCCGGGGTCGTACGCGCCGGGTTCAGCTACGCCGACCTCCCGATGCTCACCACGATGGTCGGCGCCGTCGCCGACATGACCCGCGCGCAGGACCCGGACGCCTGGCGCCGCTACGCCGAGGTCGTGCTCGAGGGCGTGCTGCCGGGCGGCACCACCGACCCGATGGTCGGCGCCCCGCTCGACCGCGCCGCCATCGAACGCGCCCTGCACGGCCAGCCCTGACGGTCGCCGCCGCGACGGTCCACCGGACGGGAGGCGCATGGCGGCGCCGCACCGCGCCTCCCGTCCGACAGTGGCGCACCGACACGGAACGGACCGTCGCGTCCCGACGGGACGGCTACAGCCAGCTCGGCAGCCAGTAGTGCGACCGGATGAAGTCCCACGGCATCTGCAGCCCGGTCCACATCGGGTACCAGTACACCGATGCCAGCACGACCACGCCGAGGTACACCCCGATCCACACCAGCGCCCTCGTGCGTCGTGGCCGCGGATCGGTCCGTGACCCGGCGACGAGCCCGATCGCCGCAGCCAGCCCCATCACGAGGAACGGCTCGAACGCCACCGTGTAGAACTGGAACACCGTTCGGTCGGTGTACAGCAGCCACGGCAGGTACCCGCCCGCGACACCGATGAGCACGAAGCCGTACTCCCACCGGCGCCGCAGCACGAAGAGCACGAGCAGGGCGACCGCCGCGATCACCGAGGCGTACCAGATGAACGGGTTCGCGATGCCGGTGATCGCCTCGCCGCAGCGGTCCGCCCAGCAGCCGTCCTGACCGCGGTTCGTGCCGACGTAGTACATCGACGTCGGTCGTTGCATGACGAGCCACAGCAGCGGGTTCGCCTGGTACGAGTGCGGGGTGTGCAGGCCGATGTTGAAGCCGTAGATCTCCGACTGGTAGTGCCACCAGTTCTGGAACGAGTCCGGCACCCAGGCGAGCAGCCCCGTCCAGCGCTCCCCGCCCGACGCGATCCAGTTGCGGTCCCACCCGCCGGACGTCCGGAACCACCCCGTCCACGACGCCAGGTAGGTCACGGCGGCGATCGGCACCGTGAGCAGGAACGTCACCGGTGCCTGCTGCAGGAACGCGCTCGACGACCAGAAGGCCACGCCCGCCCGGCGGCGCATCAGCACGTCACTGAGCACGGAGTACAGCGCGAAGAACGCCAGGAAGTACAGGCCGGACCACTTCGTCGCCGAGGCCAGGCCGAGCGCGACGCCCATCGCGAGGAGCCACGGCCGCCACAGCAGCACCGGTCCCCACAGGGTGTCCCGACCGCCGTCCGCCCGCCGCCGGACCCAGTCGTCGAGCCGCCGCTGCGCCCACCGCCGGTCGAGCAGCAGCGCTCTCGCACCGAGCACGACGAAGAACGTCAGGATGCCGTCGAGCAGCGTCACGCGCGACAGCACGATCGCCTGCCCGTCGATCGCGAGCAGGAAGCCGGCGAGCGTCCCGATCGCCGTCGAGCGGAACAGCGAACGGGCGATGACCGCGGTCAGGAACACGGTCGCAGTGCCGAGCACGGCGACCGTGAACCGCCACCCGAACGAGCTGTCGGCGCCGAACAGCAGCATGCCGAGGCCGATCAGGTACTTGCCGAGCGGCGGGTGCGCGATGAACTCCGCCGCCCGCGAGTACAGGTCGGTCTCGCCGTCGGCGAACCGCTGGTCGGTCGTCGGGGCTCCGTCGCCGGAGGGGTTCGCGGGCCAGGTGCCCTCGTACCCGAGGTGCACGATCGACCAGCCGTCCTTGACGTAGTACGTCTCGTCGAACACGAGCGAGTGTGGGTGTCCGAGCCCGACCAGGCGCAGCACGGCCGCCAGCAGGGTCACCGCGATCGGACCCGTCCACCGCCACAGCGCGACGCGCCGCGACGTCGACAGGACCCGACCCCACCAGTCGTCGAGGCGGGAGCCGACCGGTCCGTCGACGAGGGCGGTGCGGTCGTCGGTCAGCTCGCTGGTCATCGCCTGCATCCTACGGATCGCCGCCACGGCGGACCTGGCACCAGAATGGGGAGGTGATCGTCCTCGCAGCAACGCCCATCGGCAACCTCGGCGACGCGTCGCGCCGGCTCGTCGAGACCCTGTCGAACGCGAGCGTCGTCGCCGCCGAGGACACCCGGACCGCGATCCACCTGATGCGCGCGCTCGGCATCGAGAACCGGCCGCGCCTCATCGCGCTGCACGAGCACAACGAGCGTGCGAAGGCCTCCGAGGTCGTCGAACTCGCCCGCGACGAGGACGTCGTGGTCCTCACCGACGCGGGGATGCCGGCGATCAGCGACCCGGGGTTCCCGCTGGTCGAGGCCGCTGCGGCCGCGGGCGTGACGGTCACGGCCCTGCCCGGCCCGTCGGCCGTCCTCATGGCCCTCGCCGTCTCCGGTCTGCCGACGGATCGCTTCAGCTTCGAGGGCTTCCCGACCCGCAAGGCGGGGGAGCGCCGGAGACTGTTCGCGTCGCTCGCGGGGGAGCAGCGCACGATGGTCTTCTTCGAGTCACCGCACCGGCTCGCCGACACGCTCGCCGACATGGCAACCGGGTTCGGCGACGACCGCCGCGCGGTCGTCTGCCGCGAGCTCACGAAGCTGCACGAGGAGGTCCGGCGCGACTCGCTCGCCGCACTCGCCGCGTGGGCGGCCGAGGGGGTGCGCGGCGAGATCTGCGTCGTGGTCGAGGGCTCCACCGGCGTGCTCGACGTCACGAGCATCGAGGACGGGGTGCGGCTCGTGCTCGAGCGGGTCGCCGCCGGGTCGCGCATGAAGGAGGCCGCCGCGGCGGTCGCGGACGCGACCGGGCTGTCGAAGCGCGACCTGTACGAGGGCGCGCTCGCAGCCCGGTAGACGCGACCGGCGACTGCCTGGAGGCACGGTGCCCGCCCGCCCCGCGCCTCCCGTCCGGTTCTCCACAGGCGGCGCGCGGGGCGCGTCACGCGGCTCCGGGCCGCCCGTAGGATGGTCCGCATGTCCGACGGGTCCTCGTTCAGCATCACCACGCCGATCTTCTACGTGAACGACGTGCCCCACATCGGGCACGCCTACACCGAGGTGGCCGCGGACTTCATGGCGCGCTGGCACCGCCAGCGGGGCGACGACACGTGGCTGCTCACGGGGACCGACGAGCACGGCCAGAAGATCCTGCGCACCGCGAGCGCGAACGACGTCTCCCCGAAGGAGTGGGCCGACCGGCTCGTCACCGACGCGTGGAAGCCGCTGCTCGACACGGTCGACGTCGCGAACGACGACTTCATCCGAACCACCGACGAGCGCCACGAGCGCGGTGTGACCGCGTTCCTGCAGAAGCTGTACGACGACGGCTTCATCTACGCCGGCGAGTTCGAGGGCTTCTACTGCGTCGGGTGCGAGGAGTACAAGCAGCCGAGCGACCTGGTGCCCGGCACCGGTGCGTACGAGGGGCAGCAGGTCTGCGCGATCCACTCGATCCCGGTCGAGGTGCTGGCCGAGCGCAACTACTTCTTCCGGATGAGCGACTTCGAGCAGCGCCTGCTCGACCTGTACGAGTCGAACCCGCAGTTCATCCAGCCCGAGAGCGTCCGCAACGAGATCGTCTCCTTCGTCAAGCAGGGCCTGCGCGACCTGTCGATCTCGCGGTCGAGCTTCGACTGGGGCATCCAGATCCCCTGGGACCACGACCACGTGCTCTACGTGTGGTTCGACGCCCTGCTCAACTACGTCACCGCGCTCGGCTACGGGTCGGACGACGACGAGGCCTTCCAGCGCCTCTGGCCGAGCGTGCACATCGTCGGCAAGGACATCGCTCGCTTCCACGCCGTGATCTGGCCTGCGATGCTCATGGCCGCCGGGCTCCCGGTGCCGGAGCGCGTCTTCGGGCACGGCTGGCTCCTCGTCGGCGGCGAGAAGATGTCCAAGTCGAAGCTGACCGGCATCGCGCCGTCGGAGATCACCGACACGTTCGGTTCCGACGCGTTCCGCTACTACTTCCTGCGCGCGATCACCTTCGGGCAGGACGGCAACTTCAGCTGGGAGGACATCTCCGCCCGGTACTCGGCCGACCTCGCGAACGGCTTCGGCAACCTGGCCTCGCGCCTCGTCGCCATGCTGCAGAAGTACTTCGACGGCGCGGTCCCGGAGCGTGCCGAGCTGACCGACTCGGACCGGGCGATCGACGCCCTGGCGGTGTCGGTCACCGAGCGCGCCGACGCCGCGATCGAGGCGTTCGCCCCGCACGAGGCGATCGCCGCCGTGTGGGAGCTCGTCGACGCCCTGAACGGGTACATCACCGAGCAGGAGCCGTGGGCGCTGGCGAAGGACGAGGCGGAGCGTGCACGCCTCGGTACCGTCCTGACGACGGCGCTCCGCGGTCTCGGCACCGTGAACGTCCTGGTGTCCCCGGTGATGCCGAAGGCGACCGAGAAGCTCTGGGCCTCGATCGGTGCCGGCGGCTCGGTGACCGAGCAGCGGGTGGACCGCGCCTGGGAGTGGCAGGGTGCCGAGACCGTGGTGCCGCTCGGGTCCGGCCTGTTCCCGCGCATCGAGCAGCAGCCCGAGCAGGGCGCAGCGTGACCGACGCGGCCGACGCCTCGCACGTCCGGGCCCGGGGCGAGGGGGCGTCCGGCGGCTCGAAGCGCGACCTGAGCTACCCGCCGCTGCCGCAGGCGCTCGTCGTACCGGTGTACGACAACCACACGCACATGGAGATCGCCGACGGTGTCGGCGAGGGCGGCGACGGTCCGCTCGACTACCGCGAGCACCTCGACCGTGCGTCGAGCGTCGGCGTCCGCGGCGTCGTGCAGGTCGGCACCGACCTGGCGACGTCGGAGTGGTCCGCGCAGATCGCCGCGCGGGAGCCCCGCGTGCTGGCAGCCGTCGCGCTGCACCCGAACGAGGCGCCCGTGCTCGACGAACAGGGGCTGCTCGACGAGCACCTCGCCGGCATCGAACGGCTCGCGGCGCTGCCCCGGGTCCGGGCGATCGGCGAGACCGGGCTCGACTTCTTCCGGACGGGTGAGGACGGCCGTGCCGCACAGGTCCGTTCGTTCGAGGAGCACATCCGGATCGCGAAGGAGCACGACCTCGCGCTGACGATCCACGACCGCGACGCCCACGACGCCGTGGTGGAGGTGCTCGACCGTGTCGGCGCTCCCGAGAAGACCGTGTTCCACTGCTTCTCCGGCGGCCCGGACCTCGCCCGGCTCTGCGCCGAGCGCGGCTGGTACATGTCCTTCGCCGGCACCGTGACCTTCAAGAACGCGCAGTCGCTGCGTGACGCCCTCGAGGTCGCACCGCGCCACCTCGTCATGATCGAGACCGACGCGCCCTTCCTGACGCCGACGCCGTACCGCGGTCGGCCGAACGCGCCGTACCTCATCCCGCTCACGCTCCGGTCGATGGCCGAGACCCTCGGCACGGACCCGTCGATGCTCGCGGCGCAGATCGCCTCGACGACCGAGCTCGTCTACGGGGCGTGGGACGCCGAGCCCGTCACGGTGGACCAGTAGCCGTGGGCGCGCTGCTCGGCCCGGCGGAGATCCGGGACCTCGCCGCCAAGCTCGACGTCACCCCGACGAAGAAGCTCGGCCAGAACTTCGTGCACGACGCCAACACCGTGCGCCGCATCGTCGCGGCCGGGCGGGTCACGCCGGACTCCCGCGTGCTCGAGATCGGACCGGGTCTGGGGTCGCTGACCCTCGGCCTGACCGAGACCGGCGCGTCCGTCACCGCCGTGGAGATCGACGGCCGGCTGGCGGCGCAGCTCCCGACGACCGTCTCGCTCATGCAGCCCGACGCGCGCCTGTCGGTCGTCCACCAGGACGCACTCGCCGTGACCGCGGACGAACTGCCCGAGGAGCCGACGCACGTCGTCGCGAACCTGCCGTACAACGTCTCCGTCCCCGTGCTGCTGCACCTGCTCGCGACCTTCCCCACCATCGAGCGGGTGCTCGTGATGGTGCAGGCCGAGGTCGGCTACCGCATCGCGGCGGAGCCCGGGAGCAAGGTCTACGGCGCTCCCAGCGTCAAGGCGGCCTGGTACGGGTCGTGGTCGACGGCCGGGCAGATCAGCCGCCAGGTGTTCTGGCCGGTGCCGAACGTCGACAGCGTGCTCGTCGGCTTCGACCGGCGCGAGCGTCCCGGCGACGATGCCCTGCGCGCGCAGGTCTTCGCCCTCGTCGACGGGGCGTTCCAGCAGCGCCGCAAGATGCTCCGGCAGAGCCTGTCCGGTGTGCTCGGCTCCAGCGCCCGTGCAACCGAACTGCTGACCGCCGCCGGTATCGACCCGACCGCCCGGGGCGAGGCGCTGTCGCCGGACGACTTCGTGCAGCTCGGACGGACGGTGCTCGCCACCGCCTGACGGCGCGCTGCTGGAACACGAAGCGTAGGTCGAGCCACCGTCCGTCTTGCTGCCGGACTTTCCTGGCGGTTGACATGCATACGAAGTGCTGTTGCCGGGGCTCGGCTTGGCTCTACCGTCCCTCGAGACACCACCTCGAAGGAGCATCATGAGCACCGACAACGTCGACCTCAGCAAGGTCGCAGGAATGACGGCTTCGCCGCGCGAGCGCCACGTGTTCTCGAAGGACGAGATCGATTCGATCAAGGCCCGGACACCCGTGCCTCAGGGAACGCCCGAAGAGCGACGGGCACGGCTGCACCGCGCGTTGCACTCCTTCGTCTCGCGCAGGGACTTCAGTCCTGCATCTCGTCTCCTCGACCGCGGCTGATCGGCGAATGTCGTCGCTCCATGACCCGGGATCGTTCGGGGTCACCGCCTACGAGCAGTTCGTCGGTACGCCCGTCAGCGTCGTCGTCGACTCGTGGTTCCTCCGGCGTGCGATGGACACCAGAGCGAGCGGGCACCCTGAGGCGGCAGCGTTCCTCCAGCGTCTCGACCTCCTCGGGACTGACTGTTACTACAGCGGTCCGACCGAACTGGAACTCATCGAGTCGGCTCACTCGATCGGCCAACCGGAGATGCTCGCCGAATGGAACGAAGTGAAGTGGTCGACGCGCGTGCACTGGGTGAGCATCGACGCGGTCACGGACGACGTCGAGGAGCTCGTCGCCGACTACGGACTGACCGCCAGCGGTGCCGTCCAGGTCGCAACCGCGATCGCGGTGGAGGCGGAAGCCCTGGTGACCGTCGACCCAGCGTTCGGCAGTGTCGACGCCGCGACCCTGCAGCTGCTCGTCGACTCCGCGAGCGTCGGCCCGGCTCGACGTCACCGCCGCTGACGCAGCGGGAGCGCGTCGAGCGGGAGAGTCCCTCCCGCTCGACGTGATCCCGGCCGAAGCACGTGGCTCAGTGACCGCGGCCGGCCATCGCCTCGAGGATCTGCTGGTGGGTCCCGTCACGCTCGGCCCAGCGCAGCGGCTGCACGTTCTGCACGAGGATCTCGGGTGCGGCACCGGACTCGAGCAGACCCATCACCTCGTCGCTGAACGCGTCGAGGGGCATCCCGCCGAAGTCCGCCCCGCCCATCAGGTCCGTCTGCACCGCCGGCGGCGCGAGCTCGAGCACCTCCACCGAGCTGCCGACGAGCTGCTGCCGCAGTGCCTGCGTGTAGGAGTGCACACCGGCCTTCGTGGCGCTGTAGGTCGGGGTGGCGGTGAGTGGCACGAACGCCAGACCGGACGACACCGTGATGAGCGTGGCCGCAGGGCGGGTCAGCAGGTGCGGCAGGAAGGCGTCGATCAGGCGGATCGTGCCGACCAGGTTCGTCTGCACGGTCTCGAGCGCGTCATCGATGTGCCCGGGGTCGCGCAGGTCCTCGTTCCGCATGATGCCCGACATCGTCACGACGGCGTCGAGTGCGGGGTAGCGGTCGATGACGTCGGCCGCGGCGGTGGCGATCGAGTCCGCGTCGGCGACGTCGATCACGACGGTACCGAAGCCGTGTTCGGCGGCGAGGGCGTCCAGGCGGTCCTGGCGGCGACCGCCGATCACGACGGTGCTGCCCGCGGACTGCAGGCGCTGGGCGAGGGCCAGTCCGAGGCCCGACGTCGCGCCGGAGATGAAGACGGTGCTGTTCGTGGTGTCCATGACGACCACGATGCTCCCGCGACCGGGGCGGCTCCAGGGCGCGTGCATCGGGGGACCGCCGATCCCTGGCTCGCCGAGCGCCGGGACGGCACGATGGGGGCATGGACCGATCCGCCCTCGCCGACTTCCTGCGCCGTCGCCGCGAGCTCCTGCGCCCCGAGGACGTCGGGCTCGGCAGCGGTGCACGTCGGCGGACGCCGGGACTCCGTCGCGAGGAGATCGCCGCCCTCGCCGGGATGAGCGTCGACTACTACACGCGGCTCGAGCAGCAGCGCGGCCCGCAGCCGTCCGAGCAGATGGTCGCGGCGATCGCCCGGGCGCTGCGGTGCAGCCTCGACGAACGTGACCACCTGTTCCACCTCACCGGGCACACCGCCCCGGTCCGGTTGCACCGTGCGGACCACGTGGACCCGGCCATCCTGCGGGTGCTCGACCGGCTCGAGGACACGCCGGCGATCGTGGTCAGCCACCTGGGCGAGACCCTCGTCGAGAACCGGCTCGCGCGTGCGCTGCTCGGCGGTTCCGTCGCCCTGCCGGGCAACGAGCGCTACCAGGCGTGGCGCTGGTTCGTCTCCGAGACGGAGCAGGCGAAGTACGCGCCGGAGCAGCACGAACGGCTGGGCCGGGTGGTGGTCGCGTCGCTCCGTGCCGCCGTCGGGCTCGCGGGACCGAACGACCGCCGGGCGACCGAGCTCGTCGCCGAACTGCAGCGTCGCAGCCCGGCCTTCCGCGAGATCTGGGATCAGCACGAGGTCGCGACCCGGTGGTCGGACAACAAGACGATCGTGCAGCCCGAACTCGGACGGATCACCGTGGACTGCCAGGTGCTGCACACGGACGACCAGGCACAGGCGCTCCTGCTCTTCACCGCGCCGCCCGGGAGCGAGGACGCGCAGAAGCTCGAGCTCCTCGGCGTCCTCGGGACGCAGCAGTTCGACAGCGACCGCGTCGGGCGCTGATCCTCAGTCCGTCGACGCGCCCCGCGCCCGAAGTGCCTCGACGACGGCGTCCGGCTCGTTGCACCGGAACCGCAGCGACCGCGCCCCGCGGATCGTGACCTGCACCCCGGGACCACCGTCGAGCAACACCGCGGTGCCGCCCGGGACGAGCCGGATGCCGAGGCCGCCGGAGTTGCCGCCCGTCATGTGCACGACCTCGGCCGCCGTGATCTGCTCGGGAGCGATCCGTCGCCGGTACCACCAGGGACGCACCCGGACCTCGAGGACCTCGTCCACCCGGACCGTCATCCGCATCAGCACCGAGCCGATGCCGAGCGCGACCGTGAGGCCGAGCGTGACCACCAGGACACCGACGTCCGACGCCGTCGGTGGCTGGTCCTGCCACCCGGCCGGTACCGCGAGCACGAGCGCCGCGATCCCGACGGCGGTGGCGATGACGGCCCACCCGATGATCGTCATCGTCCGACCGGACCGGACGGTCTCCTCGTGCACGGGGTGGGACATGCGTTCCACCCTCGCACACCGGTGAGGAACGAGCGAGGGCGAGACCTGTGCCACGGGACGCGCGGCGCAACCCCGCGTCACACACCTGGCACCCCCAGGGACACCGTGCCTAGGGTGGCCGGGTGACAACTCCGCGCGTGTACGTCATCCACGAGAACCCCGAGTGGTTCCCGCCCTTCGCCGAGGCCTTCGCGGCCGAGGGGGTCCCGGTCGAGGAACTCCTGCTCACCGACGGCGGCGCCCTCGGCAGCATCGACCTGTCCGCCGACCCCGCTCCCGGCGTCTACTGGTCGCGGATGTCCGCGTCGAGCCACACCCGCGGCAACGAGCACAGCAAGGAGTACGCCCGCGCGCTGCTCGGCTGGCTCGAGCGCTCCGGCGCGACGGTCGTGAACGGCAGCCACGTCCTCGAGCTCGAGGTGTCGAAGGTCGCCCAGCACGGGCTGCTCCGCGACGCCGGCTTCGACGTGCCCCGCACCACGGCCGTGTTCGGGTCGTCCGCCCTGCGCGAGGCCGCCCGCACGTTCACCGGCGGCGAGGACGTCCCCTTCATCACGAAGCACAACCAGGGCGGCAAGGGCCTCGGCGTCCGCCGGTTCGACACCCTCGCCGAGTTCGACGCGTACGTCGACAGCCCCGAGTTCGAGGCTCCCGTCGACGGCATCACGCTGCTCCAGGAGCTCCTGACCGCCCGCGAGCCGTTCATCACCCGCGCCGAGTTCGTCGGTGGCGAGTTCGTCTACGCCGTCCGGGTCGACACGAGCGCCGGCAGCTTCGAACTCTGCCCGGCCGACGCGTGCGAGGTCCCGCAGGTCATCGCCGGAGCCGTGTGCGACGTGCCCGGCTCTGAGACGACCAGCACTGCGGCTCCCGGCGCACCGGCCGCCTTCAGCATCCGCGACGAGGTCACCGCCGAGCACCCGCTCGTGCAGCAGCTCCGCAGGTTCCTCGCCGACCAGCGCATCCAGGTCGCCGGCGTCGAGTTCATGGAGACCACGGACGGCCGCACCGTCGTCTACGACGTCAACACCAACACGAACTACAACCCCGCCGTCGAGGCGGCCGCGCCGGTCTCCGGGCCGCGCGCGATCGCGCGCTTCACCGGCGCGCTCCTCGAGCAGGCGTACGCCGCGTCGGCGACCACGGCCTGAGACGACACCACCCAACGGCCTGGAGGCTCGTGGCGGGCCCGCCCCGCGCCTCCAGACCGTCACGACCCACCTGAGGAACCACACGTGCGATTCGGATACTGGACCCCGCTCTTCGGCGGCTGGCTGCGCAACGTCGAGGACGAGGACATGCCCGTCACCTTCGACTACGTCAAGCGGCTCGCCCAGCGAGCCGAGCGGATCGGCTTCGACCTGACGCTCGTGCCGGAGCTCAACCTCAACGACATCAAGGGGACGGCGGCGCCGAGCCTCGAGGCGTGGGCGCTGGCGGCGGCCCTGGCGGCGACCACCGAGCGGCTCGAGATCATGGCGGCGATGCGTCCCGGCTACCACCTGCCGGCCGTCACGGCGAAGCAGGCCGCGACCATCGACGAGATCTCGTGCGGTCGGTTCACGTTCAACGTGGTGAGCGCCTGGTGGGCCGAGGAGGCCCGGCAGTACGGCGGCATCTTCTCGGAGCACGACGACCGGTACGCCCGCACCGAGGAGTTCGTCGCGATCCTGAAGGGTCTGTGGTCCGAGACGCCGTTCTCGTTCACGGGGGAGTACTACGACGTGCAGAACACGCACCTCGAGCCGAAGCCCCGGGTGACGCCGCGCATCTACGCCGGCGGCGAGAGCGAGGCGGGGAAGAGCTCGATCACGCGCTTCGCCGACGCCTACCTGACGCACGGCGGCACGGTTGACGAGCTCCGCACGAAGATCGCCGAGATGAAGCGCCGCCGCGAGGACGCGGGTGCGGCCCCGTTCGAGGCGTTCGGCATGGCCGCGTACGTGATCGTCCGCGAGACCGAGGAGGAGGCACAGGCCGAGCTGGCGCGCATCACCGACGTCCGCCACGGCAAGGCCTACGAGTCGTACCAGGACTTCATCTCGAAGTCGCAGCTCGAGCACGTCCCGTCGCTCGAGGACTACTCGGTGTCGAACCGTGGTCTGCGCCCCGGCTTCGTCGGGACGCCGCAGCAGGTCGCCGACCGCATCCGCGAGTTCGAGGACGCCGGCGTCGACACCCTGCTGCTGCAGTTCTCGCCGCAGGCCGAGGAGATGGAGCGCTTCGGCGAGCAGGTCATCCCGCTCGTGCGCGCGGCCGTCCCCGCCGAGCCGGTCGCCTGATGGCGGTCGAGGACGACTGGGCCTTCGAGACGCGGCAGATCCGGGCCGGCTTCAAGGCCGATCCGGGCTTCGGGGCGAACGTGCCCCCGATCGCGCAGAGCGCTGCCTACGTCTACCCCTCGGGTGAGGACGCCGCGGCCCGGTTCATGCTCGACGCGCCCGGCCACACCTACACGCGGGTGAACAACCCGTCGGCGGCGGCACTCGAGCGACGCGTCGCGGACCTCGAGGGCGGTGTCGGTGCGCTGGCGCTGGCCTCCGGGCAGGCGGCGACCACGCTGGCGGTGCTCGGCGTCGCACGCGCCGGTGCCCACGTCGTCTCGTCGGCGTCGCTCTACGGGGCGACCTACACGCTCTTCCACTCGACCCTGAGCGACCTCGGGATCTCGTTCACGTTCGTGCAGGACCCGACCGACCTCGACGAGTGGCGCGCCGCCGTGCGCCCGGAGACGCGGGCGTTCTACGGCGAGAGCATCCCGAACCCGCGCGGTGACGTGCTCGACTTCGCCGGGGTGGCCGGCGTCGCACACGAGGCCGGTGTGCCGCTCATCGTCGACAACACCATCGCGACGCCGTACCTGGTGCGGCCGATCGAGCACGGCGCCGACATCGTCGTGCACTCGGCGACGAAGTACCTCGCCGGCCACGGCAGTGCGATCGCCGGGATCATCGTCGACAGCGGGAACTTCGACTGGTCGGCGCAGGCGGAGAAGTACCCGCAGCTCACGACGGTCGAGCAGTCCGGGTTCGCCGGCACGGCCTTCGCCGAGAAGTTCGGCCGCCGCGCGTTCATCCAGCGCACCCGGTCGAAGCTGTCCGCCGACCTCGGCCCGGCGATCGCGCCGTTCAACGCCTTCCTCGTGTTGCAGGGCATCCAGACCCTGTCGCTGCGGATGGACCGGCACGTGGCGAACGCGGCTGCGGTGGCATCGTGGCTCGACGCGCACGCGCAGGTCGAGCACGTGCACTACGCGGGCCTGCCGACGTCGCCCTGGCACCACCTACAGCAGCGCTACGTGCCGAAGGGTCCGTCGGCCGTCCTCGCGTTCGACCTGGCCGGTGGGGTCGAAGCGGGTCGACGGTTCGTCGCCGCGCTCGAGCTCTTCGACCACGTGTCGAACCTCGGTGACGTGCGGTCGCTCGTCGTCCACCCGGCGTCGACGACCCACGTGCAGATGACCCCGGAGCAGCGCGCTGCCGCCGGCGTCGGCGAGGGTCTCATCCGCCTGTCGATCGGTCTCGAGCACGTGGACGACATCCTGGCCGACCTGACGCGGGGGTTCGCGGCGGCCGCAGCGGGATAGGTTGGGGGCATGACCTCGCTGGCCGCACCGACCCGCGTGCGGGTGCGCGCCCCAGGCAAGATCAACGTGTTCCTGTCCGTCGGTGCGCTGCAGGACGACGGCTACCACGACGTGGCGACGGCCTACCAGGCGGTGTCGCTGTACGAGGACGTCACCGCGGAACCCGCCGACGACTTCTCGGTCCGGTTCACGGGGCCGATCGACACGAGTTCGGTCCCGACCGACGACTCGAACCTGGCCATCCGCGCCGCCCGACTCGTGGCCGAGGCCGCCGGGTACCGCGGCGGCGTACGGCTCACCGTCGAGAAGCAGGTCCCCGTCGCCGGGGGGATGGGCGGGGGATCAGCGGACGCCGCGGCCACGCTGCTCGCCTGCGACACCCTGTGGGGCACCGCGCTCGGGCGGGACGAGCTGCTGCGCCTGGCGGCCCGCCTCGGCGCCGACGTGCCGTTCGCGTTCGCCGGGGGCACCGCCGTGGGGACGGGGCGCGGCGACGAGCTCAGCCCGGCGTTGGCCAAGGGCGAGTTCCACTGGGTCCTCGCGCTCAGCGACGACGGTCTCTCGACCCCTGCGGTCTACCGCGCACTCGACGAGCACCGCGAGCGCTACCGCGCCGACATCCGCCCGGCACCCACCACGCCCGTGGTCGAGGCCAACGTGCTCCAGGCGCTCCGGGCCGGGGACGCGGACCTGCTGGCGGACTGCCTGCACAACGACCTGCAGGCGCCCGCGATGCGGTTGCAGCCGGGGCTGGCGACGACGATCGAGGTCGGCGAGAAGGCCGGTGCGCTCGCGGGCATCGTCTCGGGGAGCGGGCCGACGGTGGCGTTCCTGGTGGCCGACCGCGATGCCGCGCTCGAGGTGCAGGTGGAGATCAGTGCCGCCGGGCTCGTGGCGGTCCGGGCGACCGGCCCGGTGCACGGCGCTCGCGTCGTGCACTGACGATCAGGGCACCGGCGATAAGGGCACCGACGATCAGGTCGACCGTACAGCCGGGACTCAGTCGCGGACGAACTCGGTGATGACGACCCGTCCGGTGCGCCACTTCTGCTCGACGTGGAAGCCGTGCTCGGCGAGGACCTCGGTCGTCTCCGGCTGGATGTCCCGGGCCTTCGGGGTGCCACCGACGAACCACACGGTGTCGATGTCGCCGAGGCGCGCCGGGATCGTCGACGCCAGGTCGCCGTTCTGGTTCCAGAGCACGCCCGACTCGGCGCCGTTCTTCCGGATGCCCAGGTCCGTCATCCCGGTGAACGCCCAGGGGTAGGAGACGCGGATGATCTCCGCGGTGGCCCCGGGGTGGCCGTAGACGCTGCCGAAGACGACCCCCTCGTTGGCACCCGTGTTCGCGCCCCGCTCGGCGGCGATGATCGATGCGGCGTTCGCCCACGTCGAGTCCTGCTTCGCACGGGGCGTCTTGACATCGATCGCGCTCGGCACGCTGATCACCAGGAAGACCGCGAGCAGCGCCGCGATGAGTGCCCGCCGCCGCAGCGCCGTGATGGCGAGGGCGATGAGGAGTGCGACGAAGGGCATGCTCAGCGACGCGTACTTGGGGGAGTACAGGTGCTTGCCGAGCGCCGTCGCGGTGAGGAGCGCACCGGTCGGCAGGAGCGCCAACGGCAGGGCGATCCGGACCACCTGGGCGCGCAGGAGGATCCGGACGGTGGGCACGCGGCGGTGCGCGGCGACCAGGGCTGACACGGTGCCGAGGACCAGGAGCGTCCACGCGACCGCGGCGTAGGCGCTGATACCGCCGAACCACGCGGTGGCGAACACCTGGTCGGGGGTGCGGGCGGTGATGCCGGAGATCCACGCGACCTGCTTGGACTGGTCCACGACCTCGAGCACCAGCGGCGAAGCGAGCAGTGCGGCCGCCGCTGCGGCGACCACCCACCGCACGAGGACGACCCGGCTCACCAGGGGGTCACCGGTTCCCGCTCGTCGGGTCCACGTGTGCGACCGGCGCTCCGCCAGCCAGGTCCAGCCCAGGGCGACGGCGTGCGAGACGACGGCGAGGGCGAGGTAGACGTTGAAGCAGACCGCCAGCAGGGCGAGCACGCCGTAGGCGACCCACCAACGGACGCTGGACGACGTCGACGCTCCGGAACGGGTCCGGCGGACGGCCGTGATGCCGACGAGGGTCAGACCGACCGCGAGCGTCGTGACCGTGGCGTAGGGGCGACCCTCGCCCGCGGCCCACTGCACGCGCGGCAGCGCGAGGAACGCCAGGCCGGCGACGATGCCGAGTCGTCGACCGCCCAGCCGGCGGCCCAGCGCGACGACGAGCCCGGCGGTGACGCCGATCGCGAGCGCGCTCGGGAAGCGCAGGGTGAACGGCGTGTACCCCACGAGCCAGAACCAGGCGTGGATGAGCGCGTAGTAGATGCCGTGCACCGCGTCCACGTTGTGGAGCTCGGCCCACAGCTGCGGCCAGCTGCGCGTGGCGCTGGTGACCGTCGCGGCCTCGTCGTACCAGAGCGACGGGACCCACGAGAACAGCACCCCGCTGAGGACGCCCAGCGCGCCGACCGTGAGTTCCGGCGTGCGGACCGCGGCGATGCGGAGGGCCGCCGAGGCGGACCGCAGACGGGTACGGACCGGCGCGACCCCGGCGGAGGCGGGGACGGTGATGGTGCCGGTCTGGGGTGCAGTCACGCACGCGACGGTAGCGGCACCGGCTGGGCAGGTGCCCGGTACCGGTGTCCCCTCCGTGAGAGTTCGCCATGCCGTAGGGTCACGGACACCATGACGACACTCCGCATCCGTGACGCTGCACGGTACCTCGGCGTCAGCGACGACACCGTCCGACGCCTCGTCGACGCCGGCACGCTGCCCCGATCAGAGGACGCCGCCGGCCGCACCGTGGTCGAGGGACGCGACCTCGCCGCCCACGTCCGTGGTCGTGACGCCGGTCTCGACGACCCCTCCGGTGTGCGCAGCTCGGCGCGGAACCGCTTCGTCGGCATCGTCACCGACCTGGTCGTCGAGGGCGTCGTCGCCCAGGTCGAACTGCAGGCCGGACCGAACCGGGTGGTGTCCCTGATGACCGCCGAGGCCGTCCGCGACCTCGGGCTCGAGGTCGGCTCCGTCGCGGTCGCCTCGGTCAAGGCCACGATGGTCACCGTCGAGGTGCCGGACCAGCCGGAGCGCGCACGGTGACCACGACCGAGTCCAGCGTCCCCGCCACCGACCCCGCGGCCCTCGCCGCTCGACGGAGCACCACGTCGCGCACCGCAGCCCTCGACGGCGCCGGACAGCCCGCGCTCGACGCGCTCGCCGGTGCCCGGGTGCTCGTCGTCGGTGCCGGGGGCCTCGGGGCGCCCGTGCTGACCTACCTGGCCGGCTCCGGGCTCGGTCGCATCACGATCGTCGACCACGACACCGTGGACACGTCGAACCTGGCGCGGCAGACCCTGTTCGCCGCGGCCGACGTCGGGCGTCCGAAGGCCGACTGCGCCGCCGAGCGGGTCCGGGGCGTCGACGCCGTCGTCGAGGTCGTCGCACTGGCCGAGCGGTTCCGACCCGAGCACGTCGTCGACCACGACGTCGTGGTCGACGCGGCGGACAGCGTCGAGGTCACCCGCGCCGTGTCGGACGCGTGCGCCGCGGCCGGCGTGCCGTTCGTCTGGGGGACCGCCCTCGGCTACGACGGTCAGGTCTCCGTCTTCCACGACGCCGCCGAGGAACCGGTCGACTTCCACGACCTGCACCCCGAGGCCCTGCCGGACGAGGGCTCCTGCGCGGCCGACGGAGTGCTGCCCGCACTGTGCGGCGCGGTCGGGGCGGTGATGGCGGCGCAGGTCACCGCGCTCGTCGCCGGGCTCGGCGAACCGCTGCTCGGCCGGGTGCTCACCGTCGACGCCCGGCGCTGGCGCTGGACCGAGAGCCGGTTGCGTCGCGGTCCCGGATCCACCCGTCCCGCGGCGCCGACGCTCGCGGAGCCACCGCGGATCGCCCCTGCCGAACTCGCACGACGGATGGCCGACGATGCCGACATCGTGCTGGTCGACGTCCGCACGGACGAGGAGCGCGCGACCGGTGTCGTCCCGGGCTCGCTGACCCCGGACGACCTCGGCGCATCCGCTCGGGACGGGGAGCTCGTGGTCGTCTGCGCGTCCGGGAAGCGTGCAACGGCGTGGGCGCGGCGAGCCGTGGCGGACCGCCCGTCCGGTGCACCGCCCGTGACCGTCCTCGACGGCGGGATCACCGCCTGGCGCCAGGAGGGGCTGCGCATCACGTCCTGACCGCACGTGCGGCTAGGATCGACCCGTGAATCCGCTCCTGCGTACCAGTTCCGCGCTCGCGATCGTCCTCGCCGGGCTGACCCTGGCTGCGTGCACGACCCAGCCGGACACGAGCGGTGCGACGGGCACCACCGCGAGCGCGGAGGCCACCGGCAGCGCGGGCCCGTCCGGGTCGATCACGGTGTTCGCAGCTGCCTCGCTCCAGCGCACCTTCACCGAGCTCGGGAAGCAGTACGAGCAGCAGCACCCGGGCACAACGATCACGTTCTCGTTCGCGGGCTCGAGCGACCTCGTCTCGCAGATCCGCAACGGCGCCCCGGCCGACGTGTTCGCCTCCGCCGACGAGGCCAACATGGCGAAGCTCGCGACGACCGACCTGGCGACGGGCTGGCCCCGCGACTTCGCCACGAACACCCTCGAGATCGCGGTCGCGCCCGGGAACCCCGAGCACGTCGCCGACCTCCGCGACCTCACCGCGTCCGACCTGCAGGTCGTCACCTGCGCCGCCCCCGTGCCCTGCGGCGCGGCGACGGCGAAGGTCGAGCGGGCCGCCGGCATCGAGCTGCGCCCGGTGAGCGAGGAGCAGTCGGTCACCGACGTCCTGGGCAAGGTCGAGTCGGGCCAGGCCGACGCCGGGCTCGTCTACGTCACGGACGTCGAGGGGTCCGGGGGCAAGGTCGAGGGCGTCCCGTTCGCCCAGTCGTCGGAGGCCGTCAACACGTACCCGATCGGCGTGCTCACGGAGTCCGCGAACCCGGTGCTCGCCGCGTCCTTCGCCGCGTACGTCCGGTCGGACGCCGGTCGTGCGGTCCTGAGCGCCGCCGGCTTCGGCGCTCCCTGACGGCGACCACGATGCACCAGCCCGAGAACCGGACGCCGCCGAACCGGACGCCGGAGGGTCACCGACGCACCCCCGTGCCGTGGTGGCTGCCGGTCCCGGCGGTCCTCGGCGGTCTGTTCGTCGTCGTACCCGTCGCAGCGATGGTCGGTCGGGTCGACTGGTCGTCCTTCGTCGCCCTGGTCACGTCGCCCGCGTCGACGACCGCACTCGGACTGAGTCTCGGCACCGCGGCCGCCGCGACCGGCGTCTCGTTCGTCCTCGGCTACCCGCTCGCCGTGCTCTTCGCCCGCTCGACATCGCGGTGGGTGGGGGTCCTGCGGGCACTGGTCCTGCTGCCACTCGTGCTCCCGCCGGTCGTCGGCGGCCTCGCCCTGCTCGCGGCCTTCGGACGGCTCGGCGTGCTCGGCGCGTTCCTCGACGAGCACGGGCTGCGGATCGCGTTCACCACGACGGCGGTCGTGATGGCGCAGGTCTTCGTATCGATGCCGTTCCTCGTATCGTCGATCGAGGGGTCGCTCCGCACCGGCGGCGGTCGGGCCGAGCGGATCGCCGCGACGCTCGGCGCCGGGCCGACGCGCACGTTCCTCACCGTGACGACGCCCCGTGTGCTCCCGGGCATCACCTCCGGCCTGGTGCTCTGCGGTGCGCGGGCGCTCGGCGAGTTCGGTGCCACGCTCACCTTCGCCGGCAGTCTGCAGGGGGTCACGCGGACCCTCCCGCTCGAGGTCTACCTGCAGCGCGAGGTCGACCCGGACACCGCCGTCGCCCTCGCGCTCGTCCTCGTCGTCGTCGCCCTCGTCGTGATCGGGACCACCACCCTGCGCAGCCGGCCGGTGACGACGTGACGCTCGGGGGAGCGGGGCTCCGCGCGCACGTCGTCGTCCCGGAGCGGGACGTCGACGTGCGCCTGACGATCGGCCCGGACGAGTGCGTCGCGCTGGTGGGGCCGAACGGTGCCGGCAAGTCGACGGTGGTCGAGGCCCTCGCGGGTCTCCTCCGCACCCGTGACGGCAGCGTCGTGCTCGCCGACCGCGACCTGACGGCCGTACCGACACACCGCCGCCGGGTCGGCCTGGTCGCGCAGCGCCCGGACCTCTTCGCCCACCGCTCGGTGATCGGCAACGTCGCCTTCGGTCCACGGGCCACGGGCGCGAGCGGCCGGGAGGCACGGCTCCGCGCCGCCACGGCCCTCGCCGCCGTCGGGTCGTCCGGTCTCGCCGACCGGTCACCGACCACGCTGTCCGGCGGACAGGCCCAGCGGGTCGCGATCGCCCGCGCGCTCGCGACCGACCCGGCCCTGCTGCTGCTCGACGAGCCGACCACGGCGCTCGACGTCGACGCCCGTACCGAGGTCCGCGAGGCCCTGCGCACCGCACGCGGCGGCCGCCCGACGCTCCTCGTCACGCACGACCCGCTCGAGGCCGTCGCGCTCGCCGACCGCATCGTGGTGCTGCGGGACGGCCGCGTCGTCGAGGAGGGCCCGACGGACGTCGTCCTCCGGCAGCCGCGGTCGCCGTTCTCGGCGTCCTTCTCGGGTCTGGTGCTCGTGACGGGGACGGCCACCCCGACCGGGATCGCACCCGACGGCGGGGGCGAGCTCGTGTCGGCGACGCACGCCGTGCCTCCCGGCCGACCCGCGGTGGCGGCGCTGCACCCGACCGCCGTGCGCGTGCGGCGGGACGGGCCCGGCCTCGAACGGACGGTGACCGCGGTGGAGCCGCGGGACGGCCTCGTGCGGCTGCGCGTCGGCGACCTGGTGGCGGACGTCACCGTGGCGACCGCCGCGGCACTCGACCTCGCTCCGGGCACCGACGTCCGGTTGACCGTCGAGCCCGACGAGGTCAGCGTCTACGCGCCCGCGTGAGGGTGCCCTAGCCGCCGGCGAACGGCGGCATCACGTCGACGGTCGCGACACCGTCGAGCGTCGTCGACCGGTCACGTGTCGTGATCCCGTCGACCAGGTACGAGCACCGCTCCTGCAGCGCCGTCCAGCGGTCCGGGTCCGCGGCCGTGACGCTCCGCAGGGCCGCGTCGAGCGTCGGCGTGTCGAGCATCGTGGCATCGACCGTCGTCTCGTCCTGTCCGACGGCCGCGCGGGCCGCGGCGAAGAACCGCATCGTCGTCACCGGTCAGCCTCCGATCGCACTCATGCCGCGGGACGGGTGCACGATCCCGTCGGCGTCGTCACCGTGGTCGCGCGGCTTCGCCCACATCGCCCGCCGCCAGGTGTCGAGCAGGACGTCGTCGTCGGCGCCGGCGCGCAGGGGGCCGAGCAGGTCGACCTCGTCGTCCGAGAACAGGCAGGAGCGCACGTGCCCCTCGGCGGTCAGGCGGGTGCGGGTGCAGTCGGCGCAGAACGATTCGGTGATGCTCGCGATCACGCCGACGGTGCCGAGCGGCTCGCCGTCGAGGGTGGACACCCGGTAGCGCTCGGCTGGCGCGCCGTCGCGGGGGGCCGCGTCGGGTTCGAGTCGGTAGTGCTCGCCGAGCAGGGCACGGGTCTCCTCGGCCGTGACCATCGTCGCGCCGTCCCAGGCGTGCCCGGGGTCGAGGGGCATCTGCTCGATGAACCGCAGCTCGTGGCCGCGCTCGAGGCACCAGGCGAGCAGGTCGACCGCCAGGTGGTCGTTCACCCCGCGGAGCAGCACGGCGTTGACCTTGACCCCGAGGCCGGCGTCCGCCGCGGCGGCGATGCCCTCGAGCACGCGGTCGAGGAACGGGCGCCGCGTGACCTCGGCGAAGACGTCCGGGTCGACGGTGTCGAGCGAGACGTTCACGCGGCGCAGTCCGGCGTCCGCCAGCGCCTGTGCACGGTTCGCCAGGCCGATCGCGTTCGTGGTGATCGACAGCTCGACGTCGTGGGCGGAGCACCGGCGGACGATGTCGACGAGGTCGGCGCGCAGGAGCGGCTCACCACCGGTGAACCGGACCTTGCGGACACCGAGCGTGCCGGCGGCCAGGCCGACCAGGCGGTCGATCTCCGCCGCCGTCATCAGGGCGTCGGACGGGATCACCGGCAGGCCCTCCGCCGGCATGCAGTACGTGCAGCGGAGGTTGCACCGCTCGGTGAGCGAGACCCGCAGGTCGACGGCGCGCCGGGCGAACCGGTCGACCAGGCCGGGGTCGTCGTCCGGTCGAGGGGGGAGGGCCGGCGACTCGCTGCGCACCCGGCGCAGCAGGCCGGTCGAGGGCAGGATCCGCGCCGTCACCCGGCCGATGCTACCGCGCCCCGCCGACGAGACCGCTGCGCGGCTCCCGTGCGCCGACGGGACGGCTGCGCGACTACCCCGCGCTGACGCGGGCTCGTCTGCGCGGGTCGAGTCGACGGCCCCAGCGCACCCAGTCCTCGCGCCGGGTCCGGACGAGCGTCACGACCAGGATCACGAGCACCGCGGCGAGGAGCCACCACCGGAACGCCGGCGCCGACGGCCACACCCCGCGCAGGGCGATGGCGAGGTTGAGGGCCATCCACTCCCACCGGCCGGAGAGCACCACGAACGGGATGAGGAGCAGCGCGTACCAGGGGTAGCGCGGGGTCACGGCGAGGAAGGTCACACCGATCATGAACACCTCGGCCGACCAGGGCCGTGCCGGGTCGGCGAGACGCCACGAGACCACGGCGGCCAGGAGCACCACGAGCCCGACGACGACCGTCGCGGCGTCGCCGGGGACGACGAAGGACACGAGGGCGAAGCGGGAGCCGTCCTCGTAGCCCTCCTCCGACAGGTACCCCGGCAGGTAGCCGAGGACCTTCACGCCGGTGCTGATCACGTAGGGCACGTACAGCAGCGCGAACACCGCGATGCCGACCGGCACCGCCCACCAGTGGCGCCACCGGCTGAGCAGCGGTGGGTAGACGATCGCCGGGATGAGCTTCGTGGCCGTCGCTGCGCCGAGGGCGATCCCGCCCCAGACCGGACGGCCGAAGGCGACGAGCACGACGCCCGCGGTGGCCAGTGCGGCGCCGACGACGTCGACGTGCGAGTTCGTCACCGCCTCGGACGCGACGAGCGGCGACCACGCCCACAGCGCCGCCCACCAGGTCGGTCGACCGATCCGGCGGAGCACCATCACCAGGCCGATCGTGACACCGAGCGAGACGAGCAGGCCGGCGACCTGGAACGGCATGTACTGCGCGGTCGCGGGCACGAAGGCGCGCACCCCGGCGAACCACAGCTGCGCCATCGGCGGGTAGATCGTCACGACGTCCGGCCGGTTGATCGCGACGCAGTGGCCGTCCGCACCGTCGCCCAGTCCGCGCATCCGCGGTTCGAGGGGCCTGCACGTACCGTCGATCTTGTCCGGGAAGAGCCAGTCGGGGCGCAGGTCGGCCAGCGCGTTGGACTGCGGCGTGTAGGCGTACGGGGAGATCCCGGCGTGCTGCACGATGCCGTCCCAGGCGTACCGGGCAGAGTCGGTACTGGTGTTCGGCGGACCGACGAGCGCCGCGACCCCGACCACGACCGCACCGCCGAGGACGATCCGGGTCATCCACTCGCGGGGCACGAAGCGCAGCGCGAGGGCCGCCCCGGCGAAGACCGTCCAAGCGATGAGCGTCCAGGCGACGAATGGTGCACGATGACCGGCACGGAGGAACCCCAGATGCGTGATGCCGAAGGCGATGACACCCGCCAGCGCCAGCACGCCCACGACGGACAGGACCGTCGAGACGATCGCGGACGTCGGGACGGAGGCGGCGCGCGGTCGTCTGCTCATGGTTCCCCGAGGCTACCGATCGTCCGACGGGTCCTGCTGGACGCACGGGCAGTGATGGCCTCGCCGAACCGGAACGCCCGCTCGGCGGTGGTGTGGGGGCGCCTGCTCGGTGTCGCGTTCGTGGTCTGCTTCGGCACCGGCGTCTACAGTCACCTGCTGCAGGACCCGCTGCCGTGGATGCGCTTCCCGACCCGTCCGACGCAGCTCTACCAGTTCACGCAGGGCCTGCACATCACGGCGGGCATCGCGATCATCCCGCTGCTCCTGGCCAAGCTGAACGTCGTCATGCCGGCCCTGGCGCAGGTGCCTCCGGTCCGCGGCGTCGTGCACCTGCTCGAGCGCCTGTCGATCGCCGTGCTCGTGTCGGCGTCGATCGTGCAGGTCGGCACCGGCCTGCTCAACACGTACCAGTGGTACCCGTGGCCGTTCCCGTTCCGCCAGGTGCACAACGCGATGGCGTACGTGATCATCGGATCGCTGATCGTGCACATCGCGTCGAAGCTCCCGGTCATCGCGCGCTACTGGCGGGCGCGGGACGCCTACGATGCGGACGGCCGGTTCGTCGCGGACCCGACGGTGGGCAGCGAGCTGCTGCCGGACGGTCGGGAGGCCCGCCCCGCCGTGGGCTCGCGCCCTGCGGACGAGCAGACGGCCGGCTCGTACCCCCGCGGACTGACCGGCCGCCTGCTCCGGTGGGTGGACGGCCCGGCCGCGCCGGCTGCGCCGAGCGTGTCGACGACTTCACGGGCTGAGCGACACCTCACGGAGCGCGCGGGCCGTGAGGTGTCGCTGGGCGCGAAGAACGGTGCGCCAGCAGCGGGCGCAGGCGACGGGGCGGGGGCGGGTCGCGCCTCCCGGCCAGAGCACGACGACGACGCGCTCAGCGGGTCCCGCCAGCGGATCGCACGCCGTGGGTTCGTGGCGGGCGTCACCGCGGCGACCGTCGGGGTCGTCGCCCTCACCGCCGGGCAGTCCAACCGGCTGCTCGAGCCCCTCAACGTCTTCGGCGCCCGGCAGCGGTACATCGGCCCGGACGACCTGCCCGTCAACCGGACCGCACGCGCAGCCGGGGTGCTGGCGACCGCGACCGCGGCGGACTGGACGCTCACGGTGGTCGGACCGGACGTCACGCGGACGTTCTCGCGCGCGGAGCTCGTCGCCCTCGGCACCGCCACGGCCGACCTGCCGATCTCGTGCGTCGAGGGGTGGAGCCAGATGGCGTCGTGGCGCGGTGTGCGGATGCGCGACCTGCTCGCCTCGGTGCAGGCGGAGCCGGCGTCCGGGCTGCGGATCACGAGCCTCGAGAAGAGCGGCGGCTACCGGGTGACCGAGATGGGCCCGGAGTACGCGTCCGACCCGACCACGCTCCTGGCGCTCGAGGTGAACGGGAAGACGCTCGACCTGGACCACGGGTTCCCCGCCCGGGTCATCGCGCCGGGACGACCCGGTGTGCTGCAGACGAAGTGGATCGGGAAGATCGAGGTGATCCGATGAGGGCCGCGAGGATCGTGCTCGTCGTCGTGGGCGTGCTGGTGATGGCGTTCGGTGCGTACGTGCTCGTCACGACCGTCCGGCCGAACCGCATCTGGGGCCTGGCGACCTGGTTGCTCGGTGCGGTCGTGCTGCACGACGCGGTCCTGTCGCCGTTCGTGGTGGGCGCCGGGCTCCTGCTCCGCCGGACCGGACGGCGGCTCGGTGCCGGGGTGCTCGTCGTCGTGCAGACCGCCGTCGTGCTCGGGAGCGTGCTCGCCCTGGTGGTCCTGCCGGAGATCGCGGCGAAGCACCACGGGCAGAAGAACCCGACCGTGCTGCCGTTCGACTACACGACGCGACTGCTCGTCGTCGAGGGGGTCCTGCTCGCCGTGGTGGTCGTCGCCCTCGTGGTCGGGGTGCTGCGAGCGCGCCGGACTCCGGCGCCACTGGTTGCATCGACAACCAATGGCTAGCATGGCGGCATGACGGACGAGACGCCCTGGCTCACGCGCGACCAGCTCCGCGCGTGGATGAAGCTCGTCGCCGTCATGGAGCTCCTGCCGGCCGCGCTCGACCAGCAGCTGCAGCGGGACGCGGACCTGACGCACTTCGACTACATGGTGGTCGCGATGCTGTCCGAGACCGAGTCGCGCACGCTCCGGATGTCGGCGCTCGCCGCGGCGACGAACGCGTCGCTGCCGCGGCTGTCGCACGTGGTGTCGCGGCTCGAGAAGCGCGGGCTGGTGACCCGGTGCCCCTCCGTCGACGACCGGCGCGCGACCGACGTGCGGCTCACCGACGAGGGGTTCGCGGCGATCGTCGCGGCAGCGCCCGACCACGTCCGGACCGCCCGGCGGTTCGTCATGGACGCGCTGAGCGACGAGCAGGTCCGCCAGCTCGACGGCATCACGCGGGCGCTGCTCGGTCGGCTCGACCCCGAGGGGCGCTTCGCGGCGCTGACCTACCCGCGGGACGAGGACGAGGTGCTGTGCGAGGAGCGCCTCACCGGTGGGGCACAGTCCGGTGGTGCACGGTCCGGTGGTGGCCGCGCCGGCGGTGCTCCGGCGGCGCCCGCTGGCGTGCTGTTCCGGGACGCGACCGCCGACGACGGGGCACTGCTGCGGCGCGCGACGCTCGCGGCGATGAACTGGCAGACCGCGTCCTTCGTCGACGCCGACCTCGATCGCCCGGAGTTCGCGCACTACGTCGTCGGCTTCGACCCGTCCCACGACCACGGCGTCGTCGCGGTGGACGGCGACGGCCCGGTCGGTGTGGCGTGGGTACGGTTCCTGCCGGAGGACGACCCCGGGTACGGGTTCGTGGCCGAGGACGTCCCGGAGCTCACGATGGCCGTCGAGGAGCGCGGGAGGGGCCGGGGGATCGGCACGGCGCTGCTCGCCCGGCTGCTCGACGCCGGACGGGCCGCGGGGTGGCGGGGCGTCAGCCTGAGCGTCGAGGACGGGAACACCGGGGCGCGGATCACGTACGAGCGGGCCGGGTTCCGGACGGTCGGGCGGAACGGCGACTCGGACACGATGCTCGTGCGCTTCTGACGCCCGGCTCCGGCAACGCTCCGGGCCACTGGTACACCAGTAGGATCTGGCGCATGACCGACCGTGCCACGCCGTCCGACACGTACTCCTACCTCGGACCCGCCGGCACCTTCACCGAGGCGGCGCTGAAGCTCGTCGAGGCCGCGGCCGGCAAGCCCTGGCGGAGCGTGAACAACGTCGGCGAGGCACTCGACGACGTCGTCACCGGCCGATCGGTCGGCGCGGTGATCGCGATCGAGAACAGCGTCGACGGCGGGGTCAGCGCCACGCAGGACGCCCTGGCGCGGATCCCCGGCGTGCGGATCGTGGGGGAGTACCTCGTGCCCGTCGACTTCGTGCTCGTCGCCCGGCACGGCACCGCCCTGTCGGACGTGCGCACGGTGAACGCGCACCCGGTGGCGTACGCCCAGACGCGCGGGTGGCTCGAGGCGAACGTCCGCGGGCACGGGCACATCCCGGCGTCGTCGAACGTCGCCGCCGCGACCGCGCTGCTCGACGAGCACCCCGTCGCCGACGCCGCGGTCGCGCCGCCCGGCATCACGGACCACCACGACCTGGCCGTGCTCGCGTCGTCGATCGGCGACAACGCCTCGGCGGTCACCCGGTTCGTGCTCGTCTCGCGCACGCTCGCGATCCCGGAGCGCACCGGGGCGGACAAGACGAGCGTCATCGTCGAGCTGCCGAGCGAGCACCCCGGCGCCCTGGTCGACATGCTCGAGCAGTTCGCGACCCGGGGCATCAACATGGGGTTGCTGTCCTCGCGGCCGATCGGCGACGAGCTCGGCCGGTACCGGTTCGTGATCGACCTCGACGGCCACGTGCACGACGAGCGTGTGGCCGACGCCCTGCTGGGCCTGCGGCGGTTCAGCCCGCGCGTGACGTTCCTCGGCTCGTACCCGCGGGCGGACGGCTTCCGCCCGGAGGTCTCCGCGCGCTACTCGGACGAGGCGTTCGTCGAGGCACGGGACTGGCTCCGCGCGATCGTCTCCGGCGAGCCCGACGCCGACTGACGCCGCGCGTCGGACGCAGGATCGCGAAACGCAACGTCGGCGACTCCTCGCAGCGGTACGGCGCTGCGCAGTGTCGCCGACGTTGCGTCTTGCGGGGCGGGGGTGGGGCCCCGGTCAGCTGTGGGCGTCCTCGACCCGGCGGGTGTTGCGGGTCTGGTCGTGCGGGCCGGCGACGCGCACCCGGAGTCCGCCGGCGTCGATCCTCGCCTTGAACGCGACGACCTCGCCGACCGGGTCGCCGTCGATCTCGAACTCGTCCGGACGCTCGAGCCGCGCCACGAACTCCTCGCCACGGATGTACCGCAGGGGGCGTTCCTCGCGAGCGGCGGTGGCGATGCGCTTCCCGACCTGGGTCTGCCCGATCTTCGAGCGGCGGAACGAGCGCAGGATCGCGTTCTCCCAGAACACCCGCGCGCCGATGCGGACCCACCCGAAGAAGCCGCGAGGGCGCATGACGACGATGTCGAACACGCCGTCGTCGATCTCGGCGTCCGGCAGGAGCGTCGCGCCGGCCTGCAGCATGCCGCAGTTGCCGACGATGAGTGAGTGCGCGCGCACCGACTGGTTGCTCTCGCCGTCGAGCCGGTAGCGGAACTCGAAGGCGTCGGCATCGCGGACCGAGCGGAACAGCGAGTCGACGTAGGCGAGCCAGCCGACCTTCTTCTTCAGGTCGTCGTTCGTGTTGGCGAGCATGCGGGCGTCGAGCCCGAGCCCGGCCATGACGACGAAGCCGAACTGCTCGCGCTCGCCGCCCTCGCGCTCGACCTCGAGCTGGCCGAAGTCGATCGGGCGGTCCTCGCCCCGGAAGATCGTCCGGACGCTCGCCGTCAGGTCGTCGATGGGCGACGGGATGTTCCGGGCGAGCAGGTTGCCGGTGCCGCTCGGCAGCAGGGCGAGGGCGGCGGGGGACCCGTGCACGACCTCGGCGACGGCGCGGACGGTGCCGTCCCCACCGGCCGCGGCGACGACGTCGGCCCCGGCCTCGAGCGCGGCCTTCGCCATGCCGCCGCCCGGGTCCTCCTCCGAGGTCTCGAACCACAGGGTCTCGGCCCAGCCGGCCTCCTGCTCGTGCTTCGCGACGGTGCTCTTGAGCGTCTCCAGGTGCACCTTGACCGGGTTGTAGACGACCGCGGCCGTCTTCTGCTCGGTCGGGAGGGCGTCCTGGCCCGCGGGCGCGGTCTCCGATGGTGTCGACATGCCGCCGACGTTACCGACGGACACCTGCGAGCGACCGGCCCCGACGGCGGGCGCCTGCCCGTCCGGTCCGGCCGGCGCCCACCCGGGTCACCGCCGGTCGTGCAGCGTGATCGCGTACCCGTCCGGGTCCGCGAAGGTGAACGTCCGTCCGAACGGCCCGTCGAACGGTGGGGTGACGATGGTGTGCCCGTCGGCGACGAGCGCGTCGTGGACCGCCTGCACATCCGTCGCGTGGAACCACAGCGCGACGCCGAGCGCGGGCTGCCCGCTGGACAGGTCGGTCCCGGGCAAGAGGTCGCGCAGCGCGAACGCGATCGGCTCGGTCCGGAACACCACCGCGTGCGGCGGCCCGGCGGGCGAGCGGACGAGTCCGAGGTACCGCTCGTAGAACGCCTGCGAGGCGTCGAGGTCACGGACCTGCAGCGAGGTGAAGTCGATCCCGGTGGCGGGCATGGTGTGCTCCTTCGTCTGTGTCAGATGCCTGACACGTGCAGTATGTGTCAGAATCCTGACATGCGTCAAGCCCGCATCGACCTCGACAGCTCGGTCGGCTACGTCCTCAAGGAGGCCGCCAGTGCCCTCCGCGCCGCCATGGAGGACGCGCTCCGCCCGCTCGGCATGACCGTCACGCACTACTCGTGCCTCGAGTTGCTCGCCCAGCGCCCCGGCATGTCCAACTCCGAGCTCGCGCGCGGCACCTTCGTCACGCGGCAGTCGATGAACACGCTCCTGCAGCAGCTCGAACGCGACGGCATCGTCACCCGGCCGTCCGCCCCCACGTCGGGCAAGGTGCTCCCCACCACGCTCACCGAGGCCGGACGCCGACAGCGCGAGACCGCGAGTGCCGCGGTCCGGCAGGTCGAGCTCCGGATGACCAGGGGTCTCGACGACGAGGGCCGCGCAGCGGTCTTCCGCCTGCTCCGCGGGATGGTCGCCGCCCTGCGCGACGAGCGTCCGACGGACGCGACCGGGTGACGGACGGGAGGCCCGTGGCGGGGTCGCCACGGGCCTCCCGTCCGGCGGTCACACGCTCCCTCTAGGATGATCCGGTGATCGATCTGCAGCTCCTGCGCGACAACCCTGACCTCATCAAGGCCTCGCAGGAGGCGCGCGGCGCCTCCGTGTCCGTCGTCGACGACGCGGTGTCCGCGGACACCGCCCGGCGCGCTGCGATCACGTCGTTCGAGGCGCTCCGCGCCGAGCAGAACGCGTTCGGCAAGACCGTCGCGAAGGCGCCGAAGGACGAGAAGGCCGCGCTCGTGCAGCAGGCCCAGGCCCTCGCTGCGAAGGTGAAGGAGGCCCAGGCCGAGGTCACCGCGGCCGAGGAGACCTTCGACCGCGTCGTCCGAGCGATCCCGAACGTCGTGCTGCCGGACGTGCCGAAGGGCGGCGAGGACGACTTCGTCACCCTCCGCACCGTCGGCACGAAGCCGTCGTTCGACTTCGAGCCGAAGGACCACGCCGACCTCGGCGAGCACCTCGGCATCATCGACATCCCGCGCGGCGTCAAGGTGTCCGGGTCGCGCTTCTACTTCCTCCGCGGCCTCGGTGCCCGGCTCGAGATCGCGCTCATGAACCTCGGGCTCGACCGTGCCGTGGAGCACGGGTTCGAGCCGCTCATCACGCCGACGCTCGTGCGACCGGAGACGATGGCGGGCACCGGGTTCCTCGGCGAGCACGCGGCAGAGGTCTACCGGCTCGAGGCCGACGACCTGTACCTGACCGGCACGAGCGAGGTCGCCCTCGCCGGGTTCCACGCCGACGAGATCCTGTCCTTCGTGGAGTCCGGCGACCCGATCCGCTACGCCGGCTGGTCGACCTGCTACCGGCGCGAGGCCGGGTCGGCGGGCAAGGACAACCGCGGCATCCTCCGCGTGCACCAGTTCAACAAGCTCGAGATGTTCTCCTACGTGCTCCCGGAGCAGGCCGAGGCGGAGCACCAGCGCCTGGTCGCCATGCAGGAGTCGATGATGCAGGACCTCGGGCTGCACTACCGCGTGATCGACGTCGCCGGCGGTGACCTCGGCACGAGTGCTGCGCGGAAGTACGACATCGAGGCGTGGGTGCCGACGCAGGGCACCTTCCGCGAGCTCACGTCGACGTCGAACTGCACGACGTTCCAGGCCCGCCGACTCGACGTCCGGTACCGCACGGACAGCGGCAAGACCGCGCCGGTCGCGACGCTGAACGGCACGCTCGCCACCACCCGGTGGATCGTCGCGATCCTCGAGACCCACCAGCAGGCCGACGGGTCGGTGGTCGTGCCCGAGGTGCTCCGGCCGTACCTGGGCGGCGTCGAGGTCATCGAGCCCCGATGAGCACCCACGAGCGGTTCGTCGACGGGTCGGCGCAGGGCGGCGGCTCGGTCGCTGGTGCTGCCGCCGGTGCGGCGGGTGCTGCTGCCGGTCGCGCTGCTGCCGGCGGTGCAGCGGCGCCCGCGCGCACGAAGCGGTGGCTCGTCGCGCTCGACGTCGACGGCACGACCATGCGCGAGGACGGTGTCATCACCGACACGGTGATCGACGCCGTCCGCGACGCCGAGGCCGCGGGCCACGAGGTCATGCTCTCCACGGGGCGCAGCGAGGGCATGACGATCCCGCTGCTCGAACGCCTCGGGCTCCGCTCGAAGTACGTCGTGTGCGCCAACGGTGCGCTCACGCTCGCCCGGCAGGACGACGGCTCCTACCGGCGGGTCCACGTCGAGCGCTTCGACCCGACCGAGGTCCTGCAGGTCATCCACGGAGCCCTGGCGAACGCCGCGTTCGGGGTCGAGGACGAGACAGGGCACTTCCTGCTCTCCGGGAACTTCCCCGACGACACCATGACCGTGCACGGCGAGCACGTGCCCTTCGAGCAGCTGCTCGGCACCGAGGCGACGCGTGTCGTGGTCATCTCGCCGGGGCACGACACCGAGGACTTCCTGCAGGTCGTCGAGCGGATGGGACTGCAGAAGGTGTCGTACTCGGTCGGGTGGACGTCGTGGCTCGACATCGCTCCCGAGGGCGTGACGAAGGCGACCGCGATGGAGCGCGTCCGCGAGTGGCTCGACATCCCGCGCTCCCGGGTCATGGCGGCCGGCGACGGGCGGAACGACATCGACATGCTGCGGTGGGCGTCGACCTCCGGCCGCGGTGTCGTGATGGGGCAGGCCCCGGACGACGTCGTGGACGCGGGGAACGAGCTGACCGGTGGCGTGACCGACGACGGGCTGGCCGCGGCGCTCGACACGCTGCCGCGCTGACCGACACCGGGCCGCTAGACTGCCCGGGACACGGTCACGTCTCGCCACGTGGTCGTGTCATGGAGGGTTGTCCGAGCGGCCGATGGAGCCTGTCTTGAAAACAGGTGGGCAGCAATGTCTCGTGGGTTCGAATCCCACACCCTCCGCACCATGAGCACCGGGACCCGCCTCCGACTGATCGAGCTGTCCGATGCAGCCGAACTCGCCGCGATCGTCCGCGCCAGTGCCGACCACCTACGGCCGTTCGAGCCGACGCGGGCGGACAGCTACTTCACCGAGGCTGGGCAGCGAGCGACCATCGGCGCCCTGCTCGCTGCCGCGCAGAACGGCGGCTCGGTGCCCTTCGTGGTGGTGGGCGATGACGACGAGTTGCTCGGTCGGATCACCCTGAGCGGCGTCACCCGTGGGGCCCTGCAGTCCGCGGCGCTCGGGTACTGGATCCGCGCCGACCGCACCCGGCAGGGCCACGCGACACGGGCGGTCGGGCTCGCGGTCGACCACGCCTTCCGGGAGCTCGGGCTGCACCGGGTGCAGGCGGAGACCCTCCCGGAGAACACCGCGTCGCAGCGGGCGCTCGAGCGGAACGGCTTCGAGCGGTACGGCTTCGCGCCGGAGTACATCCGCATCGCGGGTGAGTGGCGCGACCACGTCATGTTCCAGGTGCTCGCGCCCGGCGCCTGACGCGCTCGCATCGAACGGGCTGCTGCAGGTCAGCCCTTGGCCTTCCGGTGGATGAAGTCAGCCATCCCCGGCACGGTGAATGCGAGGTAGCCGCGGTCAGGCGCGTAGATGTGCCCGTTCTTGATCAGTTCGTTCCGCGAGACGGAGAGGTCGCTGGTGCGGGTCTTGCCCGTACGGACCACCAGGTCCTGGATCGCCGAGGGCCCTTCGCCGTCGACAGCCATGGCCTGCATCAACTCGCGTTGTTTCGGTGTGGCCCGGTCCCACCTCGACTGGTACAGACCCTGGTCGACCTCGTCCCGCGCAGCGAGGACCCCGGTCTCCGCGGAGAGAGCATCGATCGAGTCCTCGACGGCGCGCGCATCCCAGACGTGCTTCCCGCACGCTTGAGCGAAGTACGGGTAGCCCTGGATCGACCGCACAGCGAGCTCGAGGGCGTTCGAGTCCCAGTACACGCCAGCGCGTTCGGTCGGGTCCGTGAGCGCGAAGCGCGTCTCCTCGTCGGTGAGCAGGTCGAGGCGTCGGTAGTCGTACAGCCGTTCCGCGTAGCTCGTCGCGTCCGCGAGGACTGCTGGGAGCGACGGCAATCCGGTGCCGACGAAGTACACCGGGACGGGGAGCGTGTCCTGGCCGAGCGCGTGCAGCGCGAGGTTGAGGGCGTTGAGATCGTGCTTCGGCGCCTCCTGCAGTTCATCGACCGTGATCGCCAGCCCGTGGCCGATCGCCCGGAAGGCCATCCCGACCTCGCGCAGGAGGTCTTCGAGGTCCCGCTCGAGGTCGCCGCTGTCGGCGACACCAGGCGAAGGCTCGACACTGATCCCGAAGTTGTACGTGCCGGTCGGGTCCACCGTCACCTGGAACGAGCGGAAGGCGCCGAGCGCAGCACGGAAGTGCTCGACCACCGTCGCACCGAGGGAGAGGGTTCCCCTGAGTGCTGCGTGCAGTTGACGGACCAACCCCTGCTGGAGGCTGCGGTTCCGTGACGCTTCGAGCTTGACGACGGACCACCGCCGCGTTCCTGAGGCACGTCGGCCGATCTCGTTGAGGAGAACGGTCTTGCCGACCCCACGGAGGCCCGTGATCACGACGGGCCGACCGCCCTCGCCGGTGACGAGGGTCTCGGCGAGCGTCCGCTCGATGCTCCTCAGGAGTCCGTCACGACCGGCGAGCACCGGCGGGACTCGGCCAGCTCCGGGCTTGAACGGGTTGACGACGATCGACTCCGGCATGACGGGAGAGTATCAGGGCGTCTAAAGTGTTTCTTTACACGCCCTGATCGTCGCTCAGAGTGCCCGACGGCGGCCCGCGTCAGGGCCGGGCGCCGAGCGCGGCGAGCTCCGCCCGGGTCCGGGCACCGTGCTTCCGGAGCAGGTTCGCCACGTGGTACTTGACCGTGTTCGGACTGATCCCGAGCCCCTCGGCGATCTCACGGTTCCCCACGCCGGTCACCACGAGCCGCAGCACGTCGCGCTCCCGCTCGGTCAGGTCCGTGTCCTCGGGCAGGTCGACCGCGCCCGGCGCCGGGTCGAGGGGGAGCGAGATGTCGAGGGTCGACCCCCACCCAGGCGTGGAGTCGACGCGCATCGTCCCGTCGAGGGCGACGACCCGCTCGGCGATCGGTCGGACCGCGTCGTCGTGCGCGTCGAGCGTGCCGGCACCGTCGTCCCGGAGCTGCATGAGCAGGTTCCGCCCGTCGCAGTCCCACTGGATGCGGACACGTCGCGCGACCCCGTCGTCCACCAGGGCGAGCACGGCCGTGCGGACGATGGCTCGCGCGCTGTGCGCGACGTCGCCGGGCAGGGCACGGCCGGTCGCCGGCGGCTCCACGAACTGCACGTCGAGGTCGCCGAACCGGACGAGCGGGCGGAGGTCCGCGCGCAGCCGGGAGAACGCTCCGGTCACCGGTTCGAGCAGGGTGCTCCGCTGCCGGTCGGTCACGGTGCGGAGCTCGACGAGCGCAGCCGAGGCGATCTCGACGGCCTCGGCCCGGGCAGCGGCGTCGGACAAGCGAGGGGACCGCAGCGCGGCCAGGACCGATTCGAGGGTCAGGGCATGGCGGTCGGCCTGCTCCGCGACGGTCCGTGCGTGCTCGGATGCTGCGATGCGGCTGGCCGCCGGCGCCGCCCCCAGACCTGCTCCCGTCTCCACGGAGACCGAACCTACCCGTCCCACCCGGACGGATGATCCCACCCGATCGGGTGGGGGAGCCGCCTGCCTGGGGAGCGGCGGCGCCCACAGCGCACGAGGAGCATCGTCGCCATGGCCACCACGACGACCGCCGACGCCCTCGGGCTGATCGGCGCCGAACTCCAGGACCTCATCGCGACGGTCCGCGGCGCCGATCCGGGGCCGTTCGAGCGCGCTCTCGACCTGCTCGCCGACGCCGACCGCGTCTTCGTGCACGGCGCCGGCCGCTCGGGCCTCGCACTCCGGATGACCGCCATGCGCCTCATGCACCTCGGGCTCGACGTGCACGTCGTCGGCGAGGTCACGACGCCTGCGATCCGGCAGGGCGACCTGCTCCTCGTCGCGAGCGGCTCGGGCACGACGGGTGGCATCGTGCAGGCTGCCCGGACCGCGTCCGAGGTCGGCGCGCAGGTACTCGCCGTCAGCACCACGGACGACTCGCCGCTGTCCGCGGTCGCCGCCGCCACGCTCGTGCTCCCGGCGGCGACGAAGACCGACCGCTCGGGCACGGCCTCGGCGCAGTACGCCGGCAGCCTCTTCGAGCAGGGCGTCGCGCTGCTCGGGGACGCCCTGTTCCACGCGCTCTGGCAGCGCAGCGGGCACTCCGCCGACGACCTGTGGCCGCGGCACGCCAACCTCGAGTGACGCCGAGCACGGCACCGGACGCAGTGCCGCACGTGACCGCCACCGCCACCGACACCCCCACGAACCACCACCGGAAGGACCCCACCATGCAGCTCCAGTTCGCCATGGACACCCTGACCACCGAGGCCGCCCTCGACCTCGCCGGCAAGGCTGCGCCGTACGTCGACGTCATCGAGCTCGGCACCCCGCTGATCAAGAGCGCCGGCCTCTCCGCGATCACCGCGATCAAGGAGGCGCACCCGGACAAGGTCGTCTTCGCCGACCTCAAGACGATGGACGCCGGTGAGCTCGAGGCCGACATCGCCTTCTCGGCCGGTGCCGACCTCGTCACCGTGCTCGGCGTCGCCGGCGACTCCACCATCGCCGGCGCGGTGAAGGCCGCGACGGCGCACGGCAAGGGAATCGTCGTCGACCTGATCGGCGTGCCGGACAAGGTCGCCCGCGCCAAGGAGGTCGTCGCACTCGGCGCCGCGTTCGTCGAGATGCACGCCGGCCTCGACGAGCAGGCCGAGGAGGGCTTCACCTTCGAGACCCTCCTGCGCGACGGCGAGGCCTCGGGCGTCCCGTTCTCGGTCGCAGGCGGCATCACCACCGACACGATCGAGGCCGTGCAGGCCTCGGGCGCCCGCATCGCGGTCGCCGGCAGCGCGATCTACAGCGCTGACGACGTGGCTGCCGCCGCGTCTGCGCTGCGCGACGCGATCTCGGAGCCGGCCTCCGCGTGATCCGCACCACCTGACGGACGGGAGGCCCGTGGCGACACCGCCACGGGCCTCCCGTCCGTCAGGGGGTCACCCAGTGCGGCGACCGAACGTGGTGACCAGGGCGTCGACCAACAGGAACCCGAGCAGGGTGACCCCGACGACCGGCAGCAGCAGTGCGAGGCCGACGGCGACGACGACCACCGCGGCGGTGCCCCACCACGGGGCCCGGGCCAGCGCTCCCGCTGCCGGGGTGCGACCGAAGCGCGCACCGGCGGGTCGGCGCTGCCACCACATGACGTACCCGAACACGACCATCGCCGCGATCCCGAGCGCCGCCAGGAGCAGCACGACCTGGTTCGTCAGCCCGAACAGCGCGCCCATGTGCGTGTTGATGCCGAGCTTGGCGGCCTTCGCCATGAGCGGGTAGTCCGCCCAGGTGACCTCGGACACCGCCGTCATCGTGCTCGGGTCCACGGCGACGGCGTTCATCGCGACCGGCCAACTGAGCTTGATCTCCTCGACCGTCCACGCCGTGCCGGCGGTCGTCGCCGGGCGGATCCGCACCTCGGCGGCGCGGACCCCGGCGTCACGGGCGGCCGCCAGGACCTCGTCGAACTGCTCCGGTGCCGTCGTCGGGGTTGCCATCGGCATCGCGCCGCCGGCGTGGTGCCCGGCGTGCTCGCCGCCTGACGCCGCCGACGACGAGCCGTCGAGCGCGGTGTCGACCGTCGGTGCCTGCCAGTTGAGCGCGGACCGGAGCGCCGTGACGTTGTCGCCCGCGAAGTGCGACCACGTGATGCCGGTTGCGGACAGGAACAGCGCCCCGAGGAGCACCGCGGCACCCGTCGCGGCGTGCCATGAGAAGATCCGCCGGTACCCGGTCGCGCGGTTGTCCGGCAGGATCAGGTCGCGCTTCCGACGGGCTCTGCGGAGGCGGAACGCCCACAGCCCGATGCCGGCGAGCGAGACGATGCCGAGCCACGACGCGGCGGTCTCGCTGTACAGGCGCCCGACGTCGCCGAGGAACAGGCTCCGGTGCACGGTGCTGATCCACGTGCGGAAGGGGAGCGAGCCCGACGTGCCGTACACCGGCAGGTCCCCGCGGACCGCGGCGTCACCGGGGTCGATGAACACCGCGCGGGTCTGGGAGTCGAGCAGGCCCGCCTCGGTGAACATCACGCGCGTGGTCGTGCCGGGCGACGGGGCCGGGCGGACCTCGGCGACGGTGTCGTCCGGGTGGCGCTCGGCGACGTAGCGCTCGGCGGCCGCGACCTGGTCAGCGAGGGGGAGCGCCGCGGCTGTCGAGGGAGCCGTGAGCTCGTGCCGGTACACGTTCTGCTCGATCGTCGGCGCCATGGCGTAGACGGCGCCGGAGAGCGCTGCGACGAGGACGAACGGGCCGACGAAGAGCCCGGCGGTGAAGTGCAGGCGGAGGAGGAGCTGGGCGAACCAGCCGCGGGACGGAGGCGGGGCGGTGGCGGGCATCGGAGCGCAGGGTCCTGTCGGGCTTTCGGGTGGACGTGCGGCACGGTGCCGCACGAGCGCTCACTCTACAAGACGTAGAACGCCAGCGACGCAACGACGGAGCACGTCAGCGACGCAACGACGGAGCACGTCAGCGACGCAACGACGGACCATGTCAGCGGCGCACGTCGCAGCCGCAGCTCGCGCCGAGCACCAGCTCCGCCGGCACCAGGTCGAGGTGGCGGTCGTCGCGTGCCTCCCGCGCGAGCACCCGGTCCACCGCGGCCGCGGCCATCGCCTCGACGGGCTGCCGGACGACGGTGAGCTGCGGGTTGGTGTAGTCCGCCTCCGCCGCGCCGTCGAACGACACCACGGCGACGTCGTCCGGCGCGCGCAGCCCGAGCTCGTACAGGGCACGCAGGAGCCCGACCGCCTGCATGTCGGAGCTCACGAACACGGCGCGGGGTCCCGTGCCGCCGCCGAACATCCGCAGACCGGCCTCGTACCCGCCGGCGCGGTCGAACGAGCACCGGGCGATCGGGCCGTCCGGCAGCCCGGCGTCACGGAGCGCCTGCATCCATCCCTGCTCGCGGAGCTCCATCGAGCCGGTGTGCCCCATGACCAGGCCGATCTCCCGGTAGCCGTGGTCGATCAGGTGCTGCGTGCCCTCCCGGGCGCCGCGCAGGGCGTCCACGCCGATGCTCGCGTACTCGGGCACCTCGAAGAACGTGTTGAGCAGGACCATCGGGATCCCGGGGTCGGTCGTCGACGACAGGTCGGGGTGCGTCATGATGCTCGTCACGATGATGCCGTCGACCTGGCGGGCGGACAACGTGCGGAGCCGCTCCCGCTCCTGCTGGGCGTCGCCGTCGCTGTTCGCGATGAGGACGTCGTAGCCCCGGGCGGCCGCGGCGTGCGTGACGGCCACCGCGAGCTCCGACCAGAAGGGGTTGTCGAGCTCGGGCACGATCAGGCCGAGCATCTTCGACGACCCGGTGCGGAGCGCCTGCGCGCTCGCGTTCGGTCGGTACCCGAGGACGCGGATCGCCTCGCGCACCCGCGCTGCCGTCTCGGCGGCGACCGGGCGGGGCCCGTCGTGCACGACGTAGCTCACGACGGAGGTGCTCACGCCCGCGTACCGGGCGACGTCCGCGCGGGTGACCGCCCTCGGGCTCGACGGCATGCTCACGGGGGTCACCTTCCGGGGCGGCCGACCCGGGTGGCCGGCCGTGGTGGTCCGGACCCCGCGGCGTGCGGGGTCCGGACCACGAGGGCTACTCGCTCGCGATCCTAGACGAGACGGCGCTGGTGGCGGGCTCGGGTGCGTCGCCGTGGTCCGGCACGGGGAGCCGGACGCCGCCCTGCAGTGCCGACCGGTGGGCGACGATGCCCGGCAGCGTGTAGCGGGCCGCGACCCAGGCGTTCACCGGGGGGAGCGTCCCGTCGACGACCGCGCGGACGAAGTCGTCGACCAGGAAGTGGTGGCTGCCCTCGTGCCCGGTCGGCACCCCGTCGAACTCGTCGGGCAGGCGGTCGACGTCGTGCACGGGGGCGTAGCCGGACACGAACGCGTCGCGGAGGGCCGGGTCGACGTCGGCGAGGCGCGGGTCGTCGAGCTCCATCGTCGGACGGGTGTCGATCTGGTCGCTGACGTCGTGCACGGCCTCCTTGTCCTGCCACACGCTGACGGTGGCGAGCTGCTCGAAGCTGGCCTCGGTGCCGAAGTACCGGAAGCGGGACTCGCGGATGTGCGACGGGTAGCCGACCCGGCGCATCTCGTTGATCCGGACGACGCCGCCGTTGTCGAGCTCGAACAGGGCGGTCGCGTTCGAGAAGTCGTTGTCGAACTGGCTGACCTCCTTGTCGAAGACCCCGTCATCGCGGTCGTCCTTCACGCCGATGCAGCTGACGCTGACCGCGTGCCCGGGGATCGCGCCGAGGACGCCACCGACCGAGTGCGTCGGGTAGAGCATGGGCGGGTAGCTCGCGGTGCGCTTCCACTGCTCGCCGCCGCTGTACTGGTACGCGGCGTAGAAGCCGAGGTCCATGTCGTGGACGTAGTCGCCCTCGGCGTAGAACACCCGACCGAAGGCGCCCTCGGCGACCCGCTTTCGCGCGAAGACCGTCGCCGGGTTGTAGTGGCTCGTCTCGCCCATCATGTAGGTGAGTCCGGTCTCGCGGACGGCCTCGATGATCGCGGCGATCTCGTCCTCGGTGATCGCCATCGGCACGGCGGAGTAGACGTGCTTGCCGGCCCGGAGCGCGCGGACCACGAGCGGACCGTGCGTCCAGCGCTGCGTGAAGATCGCGACGGCGTCGACGTCCGACGCGAGCACCGCGTCGAAGTCCTCGAGGGTGCCGTCGAGGTGCTGGGCGGCGACGAGGTCCTCGGCGCGGCCGTCGACGACGTCGGTGACGAACACCCGGTCGACGTCCGGGTGGATCTTGAAGAGCTTGGCGAACTGGGGCGCGAACTGGCCGGCTCCGACCATTCCGATGCTGATCATCAGTGACCTTCCGAGGTGGGGGACGTGTCGCCGAGCAGGTCGCTCCGTCGCGATCGCGGCAAGCATGACACAGCGGTCTACACGTGACAACCCCCTGGAGCGCGCCACAAATCAGTGCTTGTGAGGGTGGGTCCCCACGTGTAGATTCCCGGCCACGGACTGCCGACGTCAGTCCACCGCAGACGAAGGAGTCGCGATGGCAACCGAGAGCCCACTGTCGTCACCGCTGGTGACGGCACCACCACGGACCGCACGGAGCACCGACGCGGTCCGTGCCCGGACCACCACACCACGGCGTCGACCACAGAACGACCTGTGGCTCGCGCTCGTGTTCATCGCCCCCGCATCGATCGGCTTCGTGGTCTTCCTGCTCTGGCCGACGATCCGGGGCATCTGGCTCAGCTTCACCACGTACAACCTGCTCACCCCGCCGGTCTTCACGGGCCTGCAGAACTACGAGCGGTTGGTGCAGGACTCGATCTTCTGGAACTCGATGGCCGTCACCGTCGAGTACGTGGTGCTCAACATCGGCTTCCAGACGGTCCTGGCGCTCTTCATCGCCGTCATGATGCACCGGCTCACGCAGTCGACCTTCGTGCGTGGCATCGTGCTCGCGCCCTACCTCGTGTCGAACGTCGTCGCGGCGCTCATCTGGCTCTGGATCCTCGACACGCAGCTCGGCATCGGCAACGAGGTCCTGTCCGCGATCGGGGTCGGCCGCATCCCGTTCCTGCAGAGCGACGTCTGGGGCATCCCGACCATCGCGTTCATCAACGTCTGGCGGAACGTCGGCTACACCGCGCTCCTCATCTTCGCGGGCCTGCAGGCGCTGCCCGAGAGCGTCTACGAGGCCGGCCGGATCGACGGGGCGAGCGAGTGGAAGATGTTCTGGCGCATCACCGTGCCGCTGCTCCGCCCGATCCTGTCGCTCGTCCTGATCATCACGATCATCGGGTCGTTCCAGGTGTTCGACACGGTCGCGATCACCACCCAGGGTGGCCCCGCGAACGCCACGAACGTCGTGCAGAACTACATCTACAACCTGGCGTTCGGCCGGTTCCAGTTCGGGTACGCGTCCGCCGTCTCGGTGGCACTCCTCATCGTCCTGAGCATCATCACGTTCGTCCAGTACCGACTCTCGCGCTCCGGCGAGAGCGACCTGGACTGACGGCCACCGAAGCAACCGGAAGCGAGTCGACGATGACCAGCACCCTGCCCCCGGTGGTCGAGCCCACCACCACGCGCGCCCTCACCACCCGCGGCGCGAAGCCCCCGCGTCCGAAGCCCTCGGTCGGACGCGTCCTCGCCTGGACCGCGATGATCGCCGTGATCGTCGTGACCCTGTTCCCCTTCTACTGGATCCTCCGCACGGCGCTGTCGTCGAACGGCGCGATCTCCGCCGATCCCACCTCGCTGCTGCCGACCGGCTTCAGCCTCGGCGGGTTCGAGCGCGTGTTCGGCCTGCAGTCCACGGAGGAGGCCCTGGCGCAGGGCGGATCAGGCGCGGCGATCAACTTCTGGCAGTACCTGCTCAACTCGGTGATCACCGCGACGATGATCACGGTCGGCCAGGTGTTCTTCTCCGCAGGCGCCGCCTACGCCTTCGCACGCCTGCGGTGGCCGGGCCGCGACAGGGTCTTCGGCGTGTTCCTCGCGGGGCTCATGGTCCCCACGATCTTCACGCTCCTGCCGAACTTCACGCTGATCAAGTCGCTCGGACTGGTCGACACCCTGCTCGGGATCGCGCTGCCCTCGATGCTGATGACCCCGTTCGCGGTGTTCTTCCTGCGGCAGTTCTTCCTCGGCATCTCGCGCGAGGTCGAGGAGGCCGCGCTCATCGACGGTGCCGGCAAGGTCCGCGTCTTCTTCCGGCTCATCCTGCCGATGGCCTCGGCACCGATCGCGACGCTCGCGGTCCTCACGTACATCACCGCCTGGAACGACTACTTCTGGCCGCTCATGGTGTCGTACACGGACAGCTCCCGCGTCCTCACGGTGGCGCTCGGCGTCTTCAAGTCGCAGACCCCGCAGTCCGGCACCGACTGGGCGGGCCTCATGGCCGCGACCCTCGTCGCCGCCCTCCCGATGATCGTGCTGTTCGGCGTCTTCGCCAAGCGCATCGTCAACTCCATCGGCTTCTCCGGGATCAAGTAGGGACCCCCGCACATGACGCACTCCATCTCCCGCCGCGCCCTGTTCGCGGGCGGTGCCTCGGCCCTGGCGCTCGGCGCCCTCGCCGCCTGCTCGTCACCGAGCACGCCGAACCCCCGCAGCGGTGCGACCGGCACCGTGTCCTACTGGCTCTGGGACGCCAACCAGCTCCCCGCCTACCAGGCCGTCGCGAAGGCGTTCGAGCGCGAGGAGCCGGACATCCGGATCCGCATCACGCAGCTCGGGTGGAACGACTACTGGACGAAGCTCACCGCCGGGTTCATCGCCGGCACCGCGCCCGACGTGTTCACCGACCACCTGTCGAAGTTCCCGCAGTTCGCCGACCTCGACGTGCTGTACAGGCTCGACGAGCTCGAGGCGACGAGCGCGATCCGCGACGACGACTACCAGTCCGGCCTCGCGCAGCTCTGGAAGGGCCGGGACGGCCACCGGTACGGGTCGCCGAAGGACTGGGACACGATCGCGATGTTCTACGACCGCAAGGTCGTCGCGAAGGCCGGGTACACCGCCGAGGACCTCGCCGCCCTCGAGTGGAACCCCGACGACGGCGGGACCTTCGAGAAGGCGGTCGCGCACCTGACCGTCGACGGCAAGGGGCGCCGCGGGGACGAGCCCGGGTTCGACAGGTCGGACGTGGCGGTCTACGGGATGAGCGCCAACGGCAGCGGTGGCGACGGCTTCGGGCAGACGCAGTGGTCGCCGTTCACGGGGTCGATCGACTGGTTCTACACGAACAAGAACCCGTGGGGGAACGAGTTCCGCTACGACGACCCCGCCTTCCAGAAGACGATCTCCTGGTACTTCGGGCTCGCCGAGAAGGGCTACATGCCGAAGTACGGGGTGTTCTCGACGACGACCGGTCCGGACGTGCAGCTCGGGTCGAAGAAGGTTGCGCTGTCGTTCAACGGCTCGTGGATGATCGGCGCGTACGCCAACCTGCAGGGCGTCGACGTCGCCATCGCCCCGACGCCCAAGGGACCGGTCGGCCACCGCGCGTCGATGTTCAACGGTCTGGGCGACTCGATCACGAAGCAGGCGCGGAACCCCGAGGCCGCGGCGAAGTGGGTTGCGTTCCTCGGGAGCGCCGCGGCGCAGGAGATCGTCGGCCGCGCCGGCATCGTCTTCCCTGCCCGCCGGTCGGGCACCGACGCCGCGGTCGCCGCGTTCCGGGAGCGCGGGCTCGACGTCACCGCGTTCACCGAGCAGGTGGCGGACGGCACGACGTTCCTGTTCCCGGTCACGCGGAACCCGGCAGATGTCCAGGCGCTCGTCCAGCCGGCGTTCGACGACATCTACGCGAACGGCAAGCCGGTCTCGACACTGACCGGCGTGAACGAGCAGGTGAACACGCTCCTCGCGCTGACCTGAGCCGACGTGCCGGGAGCTGCGGCCCGCCGCCGATCGTCCGCACACCGCACCGTGGTGCGGTGTGCGGACGACCGCGTTGACCCTCCACCACAGCAGGACACAGACTGGCGCCGATGACCCAACTCACCTCCCTCGTGTACATGTCCGTCGCCGTCGACGAGATGACCGACGACCAGCTGGTCGCCATGCTCCGTGAAGCCCGCCTGCGCAACGACGCGCTCGGTGTCTCGGGCCTCCTGCTCGCCAAGGGCGGTCGCTTCATGCAGGTGCTCGAGGGTCCGTCCTGGAGCGTCGAGGACCGCTTCGCCGCGATCGAGCGCGACACCCGCCACCACGGCGTCAAGTCGCTCTCCCGCGAGGACATCGACACCCGCCGCTTCGACGGGTGGTCGATGGCGTTCGGCAACCCGTCGGACCTCGAGGTCCGCGAGGAGCCCGGCTTCAGCACCTTCCTCACCGAGCGCTCCGGCCTGCCCGCCGACCTGGCCGGCTCGCCGGCCGACTGGCTGCTCCGCTGGTTCCGCGGACGCGACCTGCAGGACGTCCCCGAGGAGCGGATGACCCTGGCCCGTCACGCCGCCTGACGGTCGACCCGGCGACGCAGCGCGACCACCCTCGGACTGGAGGCACGGTGCCGGCCCGCCTCGAGCCTCCCGTCCGGAACACTGGTCACGTGGGGAAACGTGAGCAGATCCTGGTGGCCGCGGCGGAGGAGTTCGACCGTGTCGGCTTCGCCGCCACGTCGATCGCGGCCGTCGCCCGCCGCGCCGACGTCGCGCAGGGCACGCTCCACTTCCACTTCCCGACGAAGCTCGCGCTCGCCCTCGGGGTGATCGACGAGCAGAACGCCCGCACCTTCGCCGAGGTGCACCACGACACCACCTCGCCGCTGGCCGCGCTGATCGGCGCGTCGAAGCACATCGCCGACCTGCTCCGCACCGACCCGATCGTCCGTGCGGGCATCCGGCTGTCGCTCGAGCGCGGCGAGTTCTCCGGAGCGACGTCGTCGTTCTACGAGCAGTGGATCGGCGGCATCGTCGACGTGTTCCGGTTCGCGATCGGCAGCGGGGAGCTCGAGACCGACCTGACACCGGAGGAACTCGGCGGGTCGGTCGTGCCGTACTTCACCGGGGTGCAGCTCGTCGCCGAGGTGCGGAGCGGTCGTGCGGACCTCGACCCAGCCGTCGCCGTGATGTGGCGGGTGGTCGTGCAGGCGACCGCGGCGCCGGCGCACCGGGCACGGTTGCTCGGGGTGGTCGCCAACACCTTCGACGCGGCACGCTGAGCCGGGTCAGCGGTCGGTGAGCTCGCGGTCGCGGAACCACTTGAGCAGCCACGCGGCGCTCGTGCCGTCGAACTCCGGTGCGAAGTCCATCGTGCCGGACAGGAACGGGCTGAAGCCCTCCTCGGTGGCGACGTCGCGGTCGTCGAGCGACCGGTAGGCCATCGACCAGCCGTCGAACCGTCGGCGCTCGATGTCCTCGCGGACCAGCGACTTCACCTCGCCGTGCCGGGGGTCGCGCGCGATCGCCCCGAAGCGGTCGTCGACGCTCCACGCCGGACCCTCGAGCAGCTGCATGAACCGCCCGCCCTTCGCCACGAGCAGCCCGGACACCCCGAGCGCCTCGTTCCGCAGCCGGGACTCGCGCAGGAGCTCGGCGAGTGCATCGTCGTCGAAGGGCACCGCGGAGCGGCTCATGTAGACGATGGAGACGAGCACCGCTCCATCTTCGTGCATCGCCGGTGCGACCCCGGCCACTGTCCACGTGGCGCTCTGCGCGCCGCCGCGCCCGCTCCCCGTCACCGGAGGACGCCGAGCGCGCGAGCCGCCGACACGGCCGCCGTCCGCGACGACACCCCGAGCTTCGAGAACACGTGCACGAGGTGCGACTTCACCGTCGCCTCGCTGATGTGCAGCGTCCGTGCGACCTCACCGTTCGAGGCACCCGCCGCGACGAGTCCGAGCACCTCGATCTCGCGCACCGAGAGGCTGACCCGGGGTGCCCGCATGCGCGCCATCAAGCGGCCGGCGATCGTGGGCGCGAGGGCGCTCTGGCCGGAGGCCGCCGCCCGGACCGCGGCGACGAGCTCGTCGGGTGGGGCGTCCTTGAGCAGGTACCCGCTCGCGCCGGCCTCGACCGCGCCGAGGATGTCGCCGTCCGAGTCGTAGTTCGTCAGGACGAGCACGTACGGCGCTGCCTCCAGCGCGCGGATCGAACGGGTGGCGTCGGCGCCGGTGGTGTCCTGACCGAACTGCAGGTCCATGAGCACCAGCTCGGGTGCCAGCTGCTCGGCGAGGGCGGTCGCGTCGTCCGGGGTGGCCGCCTCACCGACGACCTCGATGTCCTCCTCGCCGTCGAGGAGCGCGCGGAGCCCGGCCCGGACGACGGGGTGGTCGTCGGCGATGACGATGCGGATCACGGGACCTCCAGGACGGCCGTGACGGTGGTGCCCCGACCGGGCGCGCTGTCGACGGAGAGGCGACCACCGGACTGCTCGACGCGCTCCGCCATGGCACGGAGGCCGAAGGAGTCCGACGCCGCGGAGCGGTCACCGGCGACGACCGGATCGAAACCGACACCGTCGTCCGCGACCGTCAGTCGTGCCTCCTGGCCGTCGACGGTGACCACGACGGCGACGTGCGACGCCGTCGCGTGCTGCACGGCGTTGGCGACCGCGCCCTGGGCGATGCGCAGCAGCGTCGTCCCGACCTCGGTCGGCAGGACCGTGTCCGGCGCGTCGACCGAGACCCGGAGCCCGTCGCGGGTCCACTGCTGGTCGGCGAGCCGACGCAGTGCCGCGGCGAGACCCTGGTCGAGGCTCGGCGGGGCGAGCTCCCGGATGAACCGACGGGCGTCAGCGAGCCCGTCGGCGGCGGTCTGCCGCGCCAGGCGGATGTGCTCCGTGCCGGGCCGGTCGCCGTCCGCACGCTCGGCGGCGTGCAGCAGCATCTGGATGCTCGACAGGCCCTGCGCGACGGTGTCGTGGATCTCCCGCGCGAGGCGCGCCCGCTCGGCCAGCACCCCCTGCTCCCGCTCGGTCGCCGCGAGGCGGTCACGCGTTGCGACGAGCTCGGCCAGCAGCGCCTCGCGCTCGACGGCCTCCCGGGCGAGCGCGCGGTAGCCGAGCCCGATGAGCAGCGCGACCCCGGCACCGACGAGCGGTCCGACGACCCCGCCGACGGTGAACCCGCCGTGCAGGCCGAGCGCGACGACCGCCGCACCCGTCGCGATCACGACCGCGGTGGGACCGACCACCCGGGGGAGCACGTGCAGGTACAGGAAGAAGAGCGGGAAGACCAGGTAGGCGGCCTCGGGGACGAGCACCAGGAGGGCCACCCACACCACCGAGAGCGCGCCGACCCAGACCGCGCCCGCGATCCTCCTGCGGCGGGCGGTGCTCCGTGCCACCACCGCGCCGAGCAGGTAGACGACCGCGAAGGACGCTGCCAGGACGCCCGCGAGCGGGGCGGTGGCGTCGTGGACGACCACGATGCGGACGACGACCAGCGCCAGGAGCGTCGCGGACAGCACGTGCAGGCCGGTGCGGAGACCGACGAAGACGGGGGTGAGCGTGCTGTGGGCCATGTCACCCGACAGCGTACGGACGCCGTGACCGCACCGGATCAACCAGAAGTTCGATCGCGGGACCGTCCGTGCCGGCGATGACCGTCGGCCCGCCGGTCGCGACGCTGGTCGAGAGGTCGCGGAGGGTCCGCGACCGGGAAGGAACGACCGTGTTCGTCGCCTGGCGCGATCTCCGGTTCGCCCGCGGACGCTTCGTGCTCATCGGCTCCGTGGTGACGCTCATCACCCTGCTCGTCGGGTTCCTGGCGGGCCTGACGGGCGGACTGGCGTCGCAGAACGTCTCCGCCGTCCTCGACCTGCCGGGCGACCGGCTCGTCCTGCAGCAACCGTCCGGCGGTCAGCCCTCGTTCGCCACGTCCACGATCGGACGGGAGGCGCAGCGCGGCTGGCAGACGGCGGCGGGCGTCGACGAGGCGGTCCCGGTCGGCATCGTGCAGGGTCGCGCGAGTGCTGCGACCGCTGCCGGTGCACCGTCCGACGCCGCCGGATCGGCGGTCGGGGTCGCGCTGTTCGGGCTGTCGCGCGGCGGCGGCGGCGCCGTGGCCGCGACCGCACCGTCGCGCGACGACACGGTCGGCCTGTCGTCGGCTGCTGCAGCACAGCTCGGCGTCGACGTCGGTGACCGCATCACCGTCACCGGCACCGACTACCGAGTCGCGTCCGTCGGCGGCGACGCCTGGTACAGCCACACCCCGGTCGTCGCGATGACCCCGGACGCCTGGGCAGCCGCCGACCGCCGGCTCGGGGGGAACGGGGCACCGACGCTCCTCGCGGTGAGCGGTTCCCCGGACTGGGACGCCGTCGCCGCGGCCACGCACACCTCTGCCGCGACACCGCTCGGATCGCTGACGGCGCTCGAGACCTTCCGGTCCGAGGTCGGGTCGCTCGGTCTCATGATCGCGATGCTGTTCGGCGTCTCCGCGCTGGTCGTCGGCGCCTTCTTCACGGTGTGGACCATGCAGCGGGCCGGGGACGTCGCCGTGCTCAAGGCCCTCGGTGCGAGCACGGGGTCGCTGGTCCGCGATGCGCTCGGCCAGGCGCTGGTCGTCCTCGTCGTCGGCATCGGCGCCGGGACCGCGCTCGTCGCCGTGCTCGGCGCGGTCGCCGGCAGCGCCCTGCCGTTCCTCCTCAGCCCCCTCACCACCCTGGTGCCCGGCGTCGCGATGGCCGTGCTCGGTCTCGCCGGCGCCGCGGTCGCCCTCCGCACCGTCACCGCAGCCGACCCCCTCACCGCACTCGGGAGCAACCGATGATCACCTTCGACGACGTCACCCTCACCTTCCCCGACGGCGACCGCCGCGTCACGGCCGTCGACCACGTCTCCCTGACCGCTCCGTCGGGTGATGTCACCGGCGTCACCGGCCCGTCCGGATCCGGCAAGTCGTCGCTGCTCGCCGTCGCCGCTACGCTGATCCGCCCGGAGTCGGGTCGGGTGCTCGTCGGCACCGGAGCGGACACCGTCGACGTGGCGGCACTGTCCCGCGACGAGGCGACGACCTTCCGCCGGGAGCACATCGGCCTCGTCTTCCAGCAGTCGAACCTGTTGCCGTCGCTCACCGCGCGTGAACAGCTGCTGGTGATGGGACACCTCGGCGCCCGTGGTGCTCGACGCAGGGCTCGTGTCCCGCGCGATCGCGTGGACGCCCTGCTCGACGCCGTCGGGCTCTCCGGACACGGCGACAAGCGGCCGGCCCAGCTCTCCGGCGGCCAACGACAGCGCGTCGCGATCGCCCGTGCGCTCGTGCACGACCCGGAGGTGCTGCTCGTCGACGAACCCACGAGCGCGCTCGACCAGGAGCGGGGTGGAGCCGTCATGGACCTGATCGCCCGGCTGACGCACGAGCGGGGCACGGCGACGCTGCTCGTCACGCACGACCTGGTGCACCGGGGCGCGCTGGACACCCTGGTGACGGTGGTCGACGGGCGGGTCGTCACCGTGCCGGAGGCCGTGCCCGCCGCGGCCTAGGATCGACCGCATGGCGACCGTCCTCCTCGTCCGGCACGGACGCACCACCGCGAACGCGACCGGCGTCCTGGCGGGTCGCACCGCCGGGGTCGCCCTCGACCGTGTCGGCCGCGAGCAGGCCGACCGTGCCGCCGAGCGCATCGCGCCGATCCCGCTCGCCGCGCTCGTCACGAGCCCGCTCGAGCGCTGCCGACAGACCGCCCGCGCGCTGCTCGCCCGCCAGCAGGGCAACCCCGACGTGCGCGTCGAACGGGCGATCACCGAAGCGGACTACGGCGATTGGCAGGGCCGGAAGCTCGCGGACCTGGCGGAGGAGCCGCTCTGGAGGACGGTGCAGGTGAACCCGAGCGCCGTGGTGTTCCCCGGCGGTGAGTCGATGCAGACCATGCAGTCCCGCGCCGTCGCTGCGATCCGCCGCATCGACGCCGAGGTCGAGGCCGCGCACGGTCCGACCGCGGTGTGGGTCGCGGTGAGCCACGGCGACATCGTGAAGTCCGTCCTCGCCGACGCCCTCGGCATGCACCTCGACCTGTTCCAGCGGATCGCGGTCGGTCCGGCGTCCGTCTCGGTCGTCCGCTACGGCGAGCACCGGCCCGAGGTCGTCGCGACGAACACCGACTCGGGAGACCTGTCGTGGCTCGCGGCGGCAGCGGCGCCGACCGGGGACGCGGCGGTCGGCGGCGGTGCGGGACACGGTGAGTCCGGTCCTGCCAGCGGTGCCGGCCACGGCGAGTCCGGTCCTGCCAGCGGTGCCGGCCACGGCGAGTCCGGTCCTGCTGGCGGTGTGGGTCACGGCGAGCCGGGGACCGCGCGACCCTGAACGGACGGAGCCGGACGCTCCTACAATCGGGTCATGCCCACCATCGTGCACGGCTTCGACTGGCCGGAACGTCTCGTCGTCGGGACGGTCGGCCGCCCGGGCGAGCGTGCCTTCTACCTGCAGGCACGCGACGGCAAGCGGGTGACCAGCGTCGCGCTCGAGAAGGAGCAGTCGGCCGTGCTCGCGGACAAGGTCGCCGAGCTCCTCGACGAGGTCGCCACCGTCGAGGACAACCGCTTCAGCGTCCCGCCGGAAGCACCGTCCGAGCTCCGCGACGCCGCACCGCTCGACCAGCCGGTGGAGCCCGAGTTCCGCGCGGGCGCGCTGAGCCTGGGGTTCGACCCGGCGACCGCGCAGGTGGTCATCGAGGCGTACCCGATCGAGGACGAGCTCGAGATCGTCACCGAGACGAACGAGGACGGCGACGAGGTCGAGGCCGTCGTCGAGATGCCCGAGCCGGCCGAGGTCTTCCAGGTGAAGATCCCCGTCGGCAGTGCGCGTGCCTTCGTCGAACGCACGCGCGAGGTCGTCGCAGCGGGTCGACGCCCCGACGGCGCATGAGCGACGGCCCACGCCAGTCCGACGGTGCACTGACGATCCGGGCGCGCATCCGCGAGGCCTCGAACGCCACCTTCCTCGCCGACCTCGACGGCGAGTCCGTCGTGTACAAGCCCGTCGAGGGGGAGCGCCCGCTCTGGGACTTCCCCGACGGGACCCTCGCCGGCCGCGAGGTCGCCGCGCACCTGGTCTCCGAGGCCTTCGGATGGGGCATCGTGCCGCCCACGTGGCTCGGCGACGGCCCGTTCGGCCCCGGCATGGTGCAGCGCTGGCAGGAGATCGACCCGGAGCAGGACGCCGTCGACCTGGTGCCCACCGACGAGGCCGAGGCCGAGGGCACGCCGTGGCTGCCCGTGCTCGAGGCGATCGACGAGCACGACCAGCCGGTCACGCTCGTGCACGAGGACACCGCTGCGCTCCGCCGGATGGCCGTGTTCGACGTGGTGGTGAACAACGCCGACCGCAAGGGCGGGCACGTGCTCGCCATGCCGGACGGTCATCGGTACGGCGTCGACCACGGCCTGACCTTCCACGTCGACCACAAGCTCCGCACGGTCCTCTGGGGCTGGATCGGGGAGCCGCTCGACCCCGATGAGCTCGAGGGGCTCGACCGGGTGTCCGAGGCACTCCGCGGCGACCTGGGCGTCGCGCTCGCCGAGCACCTGACCCGCGGCGAGGTCGACAACCTCCGTGCGCGCTGCGCTGCCCTGCGCGCGGTCGGCATGTTCCCGCCGCCGCCCGGACACGGCCCCGCCGTCCCCTGGCCGCTCTTCTGACGCACCCCCCCCTCCGCAGAACGCAACCTTGCCGGTTGCGCGCAGCGGTACAGCACTGCGCGCTGTCGCCGAGGTTGCGTCTTGCGGCGCGGACGCGGGCGCGGATGCGGGCGCAGGGCGTGACGGACGGGAGGCGCGGTACTGGCCGGCACCGCGCCTCCCGTCCGTCAGCCGGTCGCGCTCAGCCCGTCCAGTCGTCGCCGAACAGGGACGCGCCGCCGCGACGTGCACCGAGGTACGAGCCGACCACGGCGACCCCGAGGTCGTCGTTCTCGGGCGCCACGACGGAGCCGTCCACCCGCCGGGCCATCGCGTCGATGAACCGCGCCAGCCCGGGGTCGTCGCCCAGCCGGAAGAACGTCGTCTGTGCGCCGAGCCGACCGGCGTTCTCCAGCTCGCGCACCGTCAGCGCGATCGTCACCGGGTCGGGCGGGTAGCCGAACCACACCTGACCGTTCGGCTCGAGGTGCGAGGTCGGCTCACCGTCGGTGACGACCAGGAGCACGGGCTGGGCCGTCGGGTGCTTCCGGAAGTGCCGGTTCGCCAGGAGCAGCGCGTGGTGCAGGTTCGTGCCCTTGTCCCACTGCGCGTCGAGGCCGACGAGCTGGTCGACGTCCATCACCTCGGCCTCGCGCCCGAAGGCGATGAGCTGCAGGTCGTCGCCGCGGAACCGGGTGCTGACCAGCGTGTGGAGCGCGAGGGCGGTGCGCTTCATCGGGACCCAGCGGTCCTCCATCGCCATCGAGAACGAGGTGTCGACGAGCAGCGCGACACAGGCCTGCGTCCGCGCCTCGGTCTCCTGGACCTCGACGTCGTCGATCGTCAGGCGCACGCCGGGCCCGGTCCTGCCGTCCGCGGCGGTGCGCACGAGGGCGTTCGTGATCGACCTGGGCAGGTCCCACGGTTCGGTGTCGCCGAACGCCCACGGGCGGGTCGCGCCGGAGGGCTCGCCGGAGGCACCCGACCGGCGGAGGTCGCGGGCGCCCTGCCGCCCCGACATCCGCTCGGCGACGTCCTTGAGCAGGCTCTTGCCGAGCTGGCGCATCGCCTTCGGGGTCAGGCGGAGCTGTCCGTCCGAGCCGCGCTTCATGGCGCCCGAGTTCCGCAGGGCCTGCTCCAACCGCTGCAGGGTCCTGGCGTCGACCGTTGCCTCGTCCCCGAGCTGGCGCTGCAGCGCGTCGAGGTCGAGGTCGGCCAGGTCGGACCCCGGCCCGGACTGCGCGAGCTGCTCGGCCAGGGCGTCGAGGTCGGCGATGTCCTGGAAGACCCCGGTGCCGTCGCCGAGTCCGAGGCCCTGCTCGCCGTCCATGCGCTCCGAACCGCCCCAGTCCTCGCCGGGACGGAGCGCGCGCAGGTTGTCGTCGAGCTGCCCGAGCTGGCCCATCAGGTCCGGCGAGCCGAACGCCTGCTGCGCCAGGGCATCGAGCTCGTCCCGCTGCTCCTGGGTCATCGAGTTCCGCATGCGCTGGGCGGCCGCGGCACGGGCGGCGAGGTCGTCGAGCAGCTCCTCGACGTTCTTCGGCTGCGACGGGAAGTGCTGCCCGTGCTGTGCCATGAACGCGTCGAACTGCTCGTGCGTGTCGGTGCCGCGTCGGTGGTCCTCGAGCAGCTGGTTGAGGTCGCGCATCATCGCCGAGACTGCGGCGCGGTCTTCGTCGGAGGCGTTCTCGAGCGCCTGCTTCATGCCGGCGAAGCGCTGGTCGAGGACCTCGCGCCCGAGCAGGTCCTTGATCTCGTCGTACTTCTGCCGGGCCGTCCGGCTCTTCCAGTCGTAGCCGTTCAGTTCCTGCACGGCGCTCGCAGGCGACGGCGGGAGGCTGTCGAGTTGCATCTCGGCCAGTGCACGGTCGCCGTCGTCGAGGTCGACGTTCCGGGCGAGCTCACCGCGTTCGGCGAGCAGGGCCTCGTCGAGCAGCTGCTTGACCTGCTGCAGGGTGCCGTCGAGGTTGTTCCGGCTGGTGAGCTCGCGCCGACGTTCGGCGACACGGCGCATCAGGTCGTCGAGTCCGCGCTGGGTCTGCCCGCCGCGCCGCAGGAACTCGCGCATGGCACGTTCCGGCGAGGTGCCGCCCATGACGTCCTCGCCGATGGCGTCGAGCGCCTCGGACAGGTCGACCGGGGGAGCGAGCGGGTCGGGCCCGCCCTCGTACCTGCCGTAGCGGGCGTCGCGGGTCAGGCGGCGGTTCTGTCGACTAGCCATAGACGGCCTCGCCGCCCCCCGACTCCTTGCTGATGCGGCGGGCGAGGAAGAGCCCCTCGAGCGCGAGCTCGATCGCGCCGGCCCGCTCGCCGTCGTCGGTCGCCCCGAGCCGCTCGCAGACCTGGTCGTACACGTCGGACTCGCCGATCGAGGGCAGTCCCTCGAGGAACGCCCGCGCGCTGACCTGCTCACCGGTGGTCACCATCGTGCCGCCGTCGAGCGCCTCGACGAGGACACCGAAGTCGATCCCGCGGAAGCGCGAGCGCACGGTCTCGGCCGTCGCGGTGCGGAGGAGGTGCTCGAGGACCTCGTCGGCACGGTCCTCTTCACCGTTCTCGAACTCGATCTTGCCGCCGAGCACGTCGACCGCGGTCTCGAGGTCGATCGGCCGGGCGACCGGGTGCTCCTCGCCCTGCCGCGCCGCACGGTGCACGGCCGCGGCGGAGATCGTCTCGGCCCCGGCGATCGCGAAGCGTGCGCTGACGCCGCTGCGCTGGTCGACGGCGCTCGACTGGCGCAGGGCGCGGGTGAAGCGGGCGAGGATCTCGATCAGTGCGTCCGGCACCTCGGCGGTGAGCTGCGCCTCTTGTCGGATGACCGCGACCTCGTCCGCGAGCTCGATCGGGTAGTGCGTGCGGATCTCGGCGCCGAAGCGGTCCTTCAGCGGCGTGATGATCCGACCGCGGTTCGTGTAGTCCTCGGGGTTGGCGCTCGCGACGACGAGCACGTCGAGCGGCAGGCGCAGCACGTAGCCGCGGATCTGGACGTCGCGTTCCTCCATCACGTTGAGCATCGCGACCTGGATGCGCTCCGCCAGGTCGGGCAGCTCGTTGATCGCCACGATGCCGCGGTGACCGCGGGGGATCAGGCCGAAGTGGATGGTCTCGGGGTCGCCGAGGCTGCGCCCTTCCGCGACCTTCATCGGGTCGACGTCGCCGATCAGGTCGGCGACGCTGGTGTCCGGGGTCGCGAGCTTCTCGACGTAGCGCTCGTCGCGGTGCACCCACGAGATCGGCAGGGCGTCGCCGAGGTCCTCGGCGCGATGGGTGCTCGCCGTCGTGATCGGTTCGAAGGGGTGCTCGCCGAGCTCGGACCCGGTGATCACCGGGGTCCACTCGTCGAGCAGTCCCTGCAGGGTGCGGAGCAGGCGGGTCTTGCCCTGCCCGCGCTCGCCGAGCAGCACGACGTCGTGCCCGGCGATGAGCGCGCGTTCGAGCTGCGGGATGACGGTGGTCTCGAAGCCGTGCAGGCCGGGCCAGGGGTCGCGGCCCTCGCGCAGGGCCTGGAGGAGGTTGTCGCGGATCTCGGCGCGGACCGACTTCTGGACGTGCCCAGCAGCGCGGAGCTCGCCGACCGTGTGGATGTCAGGTCGGGTCACGGTCCGCACGCTACGCCCGCGCACCGACATGCGGACGGGAGGCGCGTGGCGGTCCCGCCGCGCGCCTCCCGTCCGCCTGGTGACGGCCCGCGTCCGTGTACCGCGAGACGCCCTCGACCACGCGGAACGCCCCCGGGTCCGGCGGCGTCTCGCCGCATCGGGTGCGCCTCGTGCCGACGCCGGCGTCTCGCAGCCGACCGTGCCGGAACGGGCGGCGGGAGCGTCAGCCGAACAGGCGGCGCGACGCGATCTCGGCGCCCTCGACGAGCGCGCGGAGCTTCGCCCACGCGACGTCGGACGCGACGAACTCGTAGCTGGCGAACGTGGCCAGGCCGCAGTCCGTCCCCGCGACGATCCGCGTGGGGTCCCCGACGGCCTCGGCGGCCTCGACGATCCGGTTCGCGACGAGCTGCGGGTGCTCCAGGTAGTTCGTCGTGACGTCGATGACACCGGGCACGAGCACCGCGCCGTCGGGCAGCGGCAGGTCACGGAACGCCGGGAACTCGTGCGCGTGCCGCGGGTTGCCGAACGGGATGCTGAAGGAGCCGACCTCCGCCCGGTACAGGTGGGGGAGCAGCACGTCGACGGGGACGTCGTCCTGGTGCGGTCCCTGCCAGTTGCCGTAGCAGACGTGCAACCGGGTCTGCTCCTTCGGGATGTTCCGCAGCGCGTGGTTCAGGGCGTCGACGTGCAGGTCGACGGCCGCGAGGAACTCGTCGAGCGACGCTTCCCCGAAGTGGATGACGCGCTCCATGGCGAGGTCCGGGGCGTCGAGCTGCAGGACGTGCCCGCGTGCGACGATCTCCTCGTACTCGACGCGGAGCTGCTCAGCCAGGGCGAAGACGTACTCGCGGTGGTCGCGGTAGTGCGGGTTCGCCTCGTCGAGCAGCAGGGTCGTCGCGACGATGCCCGGCGTCGCGGCCGAGATGAAGGTGCCCGCCGGGGTGCGGCCGGCAACGGCGTTCCGGTCGAGCTCGCGCGCGAAGCCGTCGAGGTCCTCGCGGATGCCGGCGCGCTCCTGGTCGTACTCGAGCAGGCCCTGGGCCACCGGGGTGTCCCACACGCGGGCGAACTCGGCGCCCTCGTCGATCTGCCGGGCCTGGAACGCCGCGTACTCCGGGAACTTCACGCTGTCGAGCGTGGGCTTGCGGTGTCCCGACCCGCCGAAGCCGGACAGACGCTCGCGGATGTACGTCGAGAAGCCGACGCGCGGGACCTCGCCGTCGTTCACGACGTCGATGCCCGCGTCGAGCTGCGCGTCGACGGTCCGCGCGAGGACGGCGGCCGTCTCCTCGCGGAGCGCCTGTTCGTCGTACGGTTTCCCCTGGTCGCGGGCGACCAGGAGCGCGGTCAGCTCGGGCGTCCGGGGGAGCGACCCGGTGTGCGTGGTCAGGATGCGGTCGGTCGAGTTCTGGAGCGGCACGTCGCCACGGTACCGAGGCGGACGTGCGCCGGGTGCGGTCGTGACGTCGCGCGTCGTGCCGGTGCGAGGCGGACGGGAGGCACGGTGCCGGCCCGTCCCGCGCCTCCTGTTCACCTTGCACGACTTCCTGAATCTGTGAGGACGCAAAGCTCCGACCGCACTGGGAACCAGCCTGGAATCTCCGGAGTACGGTCCGCTCTCGTGAGCAGTACGACGAACGGGGCGATCAAGAGCCTGGTCCCCGCCAGGATGGACAGACTGCCGTGGACGCGGTTCCACTGGAGCGTCGTGGTCGGGCTGGGGGTCTCCTGGATCCTCGACGGACTCGAGATCCAGATCGTGTCGAACGCCGGCTTCCAGGCAGACCTGGACCTGTCGACACAGCAGGTGACGCTGCTCGGGACCATCTACCTGGTCGGTCAGGTCGTCGGCGCTCTCGTCTTCGGGCGCATGTCCGACCGTCTCGGACGCCGCAAGCTCTTCATCCTCACCCTCGCGATCTACCTGATCGGCTCGGGCATCGCCGGGTTGGCGCAGGACTTCTGGTTCCTCGCGGCGTTCCGGTTCATCGCGGGGCTCGGCATCGGCGGCGAGTACGCGGCGATCAACTCGGCGATCGACGAGCTCATCCCCTCGAAGTACCGCGGCCACGTCGACATCGCCATCAACGGCACGTACTGGGGTGGTGCCGCGCTCGGCGCCTTCGCGAACATCTACCTGCTCGACCCGTCGATCTTCGCGGAGAACATCGGCTGGCGCATCGGGTTCTTCCTCGGCCCGGTGCTCGGTATCGCGATCATCTTCCTGCGGCGGCACATCCCCGAGAGCCCGCGCTGGTTGATGACCCACGGGCGCGAGGACGAGGCCGAACGGACGGTGTCGGAGATCGAGGACTCCGTCGAGAAGAGCACGGGCCACCGTCTGCCCGACGTCGACGAGTCGAAGGCGATGACCGTCACCCCGCTCGACAAGGTCGGCTTCCTCACGATCGCGCGGGTCCTGCTCAAGCAGTACCCGACCCGCACCCTGGTCGGCGCGACGATGATGATCACGCAGGCGTTCCTCTACAACGCGATCTTCTTCACCTACGCGCTGGTGCTCACGAACTTCTTCGGGCTGAAGACCTCGGAGACGTCGGTGTACTTCTTCCCGTTCGCCATCGGCAACCTGCTCGGGCCGATCATCCTCGGTCGCTTCTTCGACACCTGGGGTCGGCGGCAGATGATCTTCCTGACGTACCTGGTGTCCGGGCTCGTGCTGGCGACGTCGGCGTTCCTGTTCCGAGCGGACGCGATCAGCGCCACGGTGCAGGTCGTGTTCTGGTGCGTCTCGTTCTTCTTCGCGTCGGCCGGTGCCTCGAGCGCGTACCTCACCGTGAGCGAGATCTTCCCGCTCGAACTGCGGTCGCAGGCGATCTCGTACTTCTTCGCCCTCGCGCAGATCTTCGGTGCGGTCGCGCCCGCGATCTACGGCGCGTTCATCGGGGATGGGTCGTCGCGCGAACCGCTGTTCTGGGGGTACCTGCTCGGGTCGGCGGTGATGATCGCCGGCGGGGTCGTGGCCTTGGTGTTCGGGGTCGATGCGGCGCGCAAGGGGCTGGAGGACATCACCCAACCCTTGTCGGTCCTCACCGACGCGTCCAAGAAGTAGGATTTCGTATACGTGATGTTTAGCGCCGAGACCCTCCCGCTGGGAGGGTCTCGGCATGTCACTCCTCCACATCCCGACACCGACCGGATCGTTCCACCGGTCGCCCGCCTCCGGAGCACCCGGTGGTCGTCGTGCGTGACCCTGGGGCGATGGATCGGTCATCGTCCTCGGGGAACGACCGGGTCCCCGACCCGAACGGCATCCGGCGCAGCCTGCTGCGGGACGCCGTCTTCCTCAAGCTGCTCGAGAACGTCCTGCGCGGGGTCTACCGCCGCGGGCAGCGACTCCGACTCGACGACATCGCGCGGGACATGCAGGTCTCCCGGACACCCGTGCGCGAAGCCCTCGTCCCGCTCGAGTCGCTGCGACTCGTCAGCGTGCAGCGCTACGTCGGGGTCGTGGTCGCGCCGTGGTCGGTCGGGCAGATGGTCGAGCGGCTCCGGGTCGCGCGGGCGATGATCGCCGACCCTGCGCCCGGGTGCCAGGGCGTGGACGAGCCGTTCGACGCGCACGTGCTCCGGTCCTGCCTGACCGAGGCCGGGGCACTCGTCGAGGTCGGCGCGTGGTACCTGCGGCGACGCGGTGCGATCGTCAGCGCCGACTGGCTCGTGGCGCAGCGCGCGGTGCTCGACACGTTCTTCACCGACGACGTCGCCGTGGCGAACGGGATCGACGCGGTCGTCGGACGGCGTGCGCGCGTGCAGCAGGTCGAGCGGGCGGCTGCTGCGGCGGAGCGCGGGCAGCTCGACGTGTGTGCGTCTGAGCTCCTGGCCCTGGCCGAGGACCTCATCGCCCTGCCGGACCGGTTCCGTTCGGCTGCTTGACGCGCGGCGGTCACCTGAGGGACACCCAGAGCGGGGGCGCGGACCGGGTCCGCGCCCCCTGGCCGTCCCCGTCCGGGCCGCCGCGTTCGGGTGCGTCGGGCTCGGCAGAAGGGGGGACGACGTCTGGTGCTGTGTCGCGGCGACGGGGGAGGTGATGCCCCCGGAACGTGATGTCCGCGTCCCGTCGATGCTAGGCGTCGGGGTACGACCCGACAACCCCCACCTGTCCCCACTTCAGGGGACCGGTCGTCCGCGCCCGGTCGGTCGTGTCGTCGCGCGAGGTCGAGAGGACGCTCGTCCTCCTGTATGGTGGGACACGCGCTCGCGAGAGCGTACGGAGACGTCGCATAGTCAGGCCGAGTGCACCACCCTGCTAAGGTGGAGTCCCCTTTGAGGGGACCGAGGGTTCAAATCCCTCCGTCTCCGCACTCGGGATGTTAACGGTCTCGACCCGTCCATGTTGATGGGTTGAGGCCGTACATCTCAATGTTGGTGCGGATCTGGTCGCGGGCTTTCGGACGCACGCGGCGCTCCGTGCGACATCAATTTTGGCCCGTGTGACCCAAGCTCCCGTGCCGTAAGCGGTACCGCGGCTGTGCCTGAGGGGACCTGCATCCAGATCGTGCCGTAGCGGAGGGAACAGACGACCCGCTGCTAGCGTTTGATTCGACGACGCATGTGTGGAGGGAGGCCTGACCATGGCACTTGTCAAAGACGTAGCTCGATCCGCGGCCCACCGCGCCCTCCAGCAGCACTGGGACGGGCAGATCCCAGTCGACCCGGCACGTATAGCGATGAAGCTCGGCATGCGCGTCTACCGTGCCTATCTGGACGACGACGAGTCGGGGATGATCAGCAAGCGTGCTGGGGAACCGGCTGAAATCGTCATTAACGCGAATGAGCCGCTACTACGGCAGAACTTCACGTGCGCTCACGAACTCGGCCACTGGTTTGAACGAGAGCGCCAAGATGACGGTGAGTATTCGTTCGTCGACCATCGCAACGCCAAGCCCAACGACGCGCGCGAGTGGTTCGCAGAGCATTTCGCGGCAAACCTGTTGATGCCGACGCGCGAGTTCATCGCTGCGGCGGACGAGGGCCTCAGCGTTGCATCGCTGTCGGATCGCTTCGTCGTCTCGCAGCCCGCAGTCCGCAGCCGTCTCCGCGCTCTCGGACTGCTCGATGGCGGGCATTGACGACGACTCCGGGCTCCAAGACGACACGGAGCCGAATGTCGACCTTCCGCTCAACTTTGGTGAAGAGCCAGCAGAAGATCTGAGCGGAGACGTCCCCTACGGGCTTCAGCCGAACTGGCAAGAGGCAATCATCCGCATGCAGACGGCGTCGACACCGGTCGACGACTACGAAGCGGCGCGGAATAAGCAGGCCGAGGAAGTCGCAAACCAGGCCGGCCAAAACACGAAGTGGAGGCCGGTTTTGTTCTGGACCGTCTACGGGATCGTGCTCGCGTTCGCTACCGTAAGCGTCCTAGGGATCGTGGCTTACATGATCTACTTCGGCAAGGAAGCAAGCCCCGTGGTTCTCAGCACTTGGGCGGGGGGCAGCGTGGCGCAGGTAGTTGGCCTGATGCTCGTCATCACTCGCCATCTGTTTCCCCAAGCCCACGATCCGATGATCCCGGAAAAGTAGCTAGCCCACAGTCCCGCGGATCGACGCGCTGTACCGAATACAAGTCGGGTTCGCGCCGCGCCCGGACGCCAGTGAACGAGCAACGCGCGCTCCGTGAACGCGATGACCCGTTCTTCCAGCTCGGGCAACCAGGCCAGGAGCAACGAGCACGGAGTTCCGAGTGCTTCTCGACCGCGACAACAGGACGTCGCGATCAGTGCTGCGCTTCCAGCTATGTCCCGCCAGGTCGTCCGATGCCACCAGCAAGAGAACGGCGGCAGCGCTTCGCCGAGATCTGAAGCCGTGAAGCGGCGGGCCCCTCCAAGTGGGGCAATAACGACCGCAGCTTTCATCTGTCATACGCCACTAGCGTGGGTGTCGCGGCTCGAGAACCGTGAGCCACGACTGGGGAAGGGAAGATGGGGTTCTGGGGAGATCTGCCAACGTGGGTGACGACGTTGGCCGTGGTGTTCGGCGCGATGCAACTGTTCCAAGACCGTAAAGATCGTCGGACGCGGGCTGAGCAGGAGGCACGCGCTCAAGCGAGCGGGCTGTGGGCGTGGACTGGTTCGTACCGGGGAGACGTCGCAGGTGCAGGCAAGGAGTTCGGTTTCGTGATCACAAACGCGTCCGGGAAACCCTTCCGGGATGTCATCGTGGAGGTGATGATGCACGGACGCGTGTTCGACCCAGCTCGGATCATGACGCTTCCTCCGGGTGACTTCTTCGTGCAGCTGTATAAAGATGACACCTGGGGGTACGCCACGAGCTTGGAGGAGTATGGCCGGGTGCTTCGGCCATACACCAGGACGGACCGCTACAGGGTGAACCGGATTGTCCTAACGGACGCGTCCGGCCGCCGATGGCGAATCACGCCCGAAGAGGGCGTGACTCCCGAAGCGCCGACAGCGGCAGACTCCGGTGAATGACGCCGCAGAACCCGCCGGTCCATCGAGCGGCTCGGCGGATTCAAACATGGCCTCTGCGCTGGCACGGGCGGCAAGCATGGTCTTGGCAGGCTCAGCTGCTCTGAGTTGGGTCCTCGTGGTGGCCTGCGGCGCACCGGCGAGCTTCAACTACGCGCGCACCATGCGAGGAGTCGTCGGAGTCGGAGATGCAGTCTTCTTCGACCTGCCCTGGGTGCTCCCGTGCCTCGTCGGGGCACTCCTGTCCCTCGTCGTCGCTGACCGGTCGAGCCCGGACCAGCGATGGATGCGCCTGCATGCTCCGACCGCGATCGCCGGAGCAAGTATTGTCACGTTTGCCCTGGTCACCGCTCATTGCGTCGATCACCCAGATGACCTAGGGCACCTCTATCCGGTAGGCCTTGTGTGCTTCATTCTCGTTGGTGTCGCGTACCTGGCAACAGTGACTACAGTGGCGAGCCGAGACGAACGGCTCCGTGCTGCGTGCACAGTCCACACACGGTCGCAGCGCACGAAAGCTCTCGTAGAGCGCGCCAGCGCTGCCGCGCCGGTGGACAGTGAGGACGCGCGGCGGAGCGTGCGCGCCCTTCTGTGGCGGCTGACATGGGGCATCTGCGCTGTCACCGTGGGAAGCATCCTCCTGGCGATACTCATCTTGGTCTCGACTGTTTGGTTCGCAGGGGCCAGCCTCACTGGTTACGCCTTCAGCCTTGTCCTCTTCAGCATTGCGGCGCTTTGGGGTGCGTCCGGCATAATTTCCCTCTGGGGTACTTGGTTGCATAGCGACGGCGAAGCAGCAGACCGGCTCGCGTTATACGTCGAAATCGCGTACCTCGGGGGCGTTCCTCTTGCAGTCCTCATCATTGTCGCCAGCAGTAGCGGCGGCTGGGTGTTCGTAGCGCCTATCGCAGCGGCGGTGACGGCTCCTGTGCTTGTGACGGCCGTGAAATGGCGAGTGCGACCGTTGCGCCTCATCCGGGACCCGTACCTTCAGCTCGTCCGGGCAGCAGCCGAGCGCCGGTCGGCCGCGGCGGGCCGGACCTTGACCGACCTTCAAGCACCGCTTGGGCCCCTATCCGTGCGAGAGTGGACTTTGCGCCAGCGACGCTGAGCCTCTCTGCTGCCCAAAGCAGGCTGTCGGCGATCCCGCCTCTTGCCTTCCCCCTTCCCCCGCGAGCTGGGGACTCCTGCGCCGAGCGCGTGAGTGCCAGAATCGACGGGCGACGCGAGATGCGAAGTGTGATGGTCGAGCATGAGGAGACAGCCGTGGCTGGGGGAAAAGTGAGCAACGAAGTCGTCGTGTTGGAGGGCGTGAAGGACCTGACGACGTCGATCGTCAATTTTGAGGAGTTGATGCTCGGACACGTGTCCTCTCTGGGCCTCCCGCGGGAGGAAGTCCTCATCGGTGTTCAGGAGCGCGTGCAGGTGTTGAGCAATCTTCAGGGTGCGATATCCGAACTCCCGGCCGAGTATCGGGCGAACTCGATGTACCTTTCCAAGTTCGCTCTCGCGGTCAGTGCTGGTCTTTTTGACGCAGCGCTAAATTATTTGTGGGACGAGACGATCAGTGAGCTTCGACGCCGCATCGTCGACTACGATCTCAGTTACTTCTTCGACCTTGCCATTTCTGATCCAGAGAAGCGAAAGGATTTGCAGGACCCCGAGGACCTCGCAAAGATAACGGACGACGAGCTGATCCGTGCCGCAGCCACAGTGGGATTCATCTCCGCAGTCGGCCAACGCCAACTCGACGTCGTTCGATTCATGCGAAACCATGCGAGTGCTGCGCATCCGAATCAGCATGAATTAAAGCCATTCCAGCTTCTCGGTTACGTACAGACCTGCATCGCCGAGGTTATCCTCCTCCCCGAGTCGCAGACAATGGTTGACACCTCGCGACTGTTGCGGAACGTCCGCGAAGAGAAGGTGACGAGGACTGATGCTGCGGGATACGAGTCGCTGTTCGCCGCGCTTCGGTTTGAACAAGTGACCGCTCTCGCTAACGGCCTGTTCGGAATCTATTCTCGTCCCGACTCGACAACCTCAGCACGAGACAACATCCGGCTGCTCGTGCCGTACCTCTGGCCGCACATCCCGGAGAAGACCCGAGCAACATTCGGCGTAAAGTACATGAGGTTCAAGGCAAACCTCGACGTTCAGCAGGCTTCTCTGGCACGCGAGTTTTTGGAGACCGTCGGAGGGGCCTCCTACCTGCCAACGGAGGTACGGGTCGCGGAAATCGCGGTTCTTGTGGACCGCCTGCTCGGCGCGCATGAGGCTTACGACAACTTTTACAACGAACCACCCATCGCAAAGCAGATCCAGGACTACATCGGCGATCAGGAAGTACCGGCCGGTGTTCGCGAACGGTACGTTGCGGTGCTGGTGGATGTGTTCCTCGGGCGTCGGACCGGTATCGGGCAGAACGCAAAACCCGTATATCAGCAACTGCTTGACAAGCTCACGCCCGAGGAGGCCGCGCTCGCGCTCCTGGAGGTCTCGGGACCAAATTTGGCGGGCACGCTGTCATTCAAATTCCCTCAGGGACAGCTCACGGAGTTGATGGCAATTTTGCAGCCCAAACTTGTCGGGGAGCCCTCGCATGCGCTGTGGCGGGCAATCGATAAGTTTACAGGTCCCGCAGAGTCCATGATGCTTGAAAGCCGCATCAAGCGCCGACGTGACAATTTGATGGCGTTTCTGAACTAACTGGGTCAGTCACGTGGCGAAGTCGTCGACTCGCCGGATGGCTGCGCTCATTGACCCGTGATCGAGCCATGTCGCTGCGTTCGTGCGTTCGTCCGTTCGTCCGTTCGTCCGTTCGTCCGTTCGTCCGTTCGTCGACTCGTCCGGTCAGATCGGGCCGAAAGATATCGCATGTAGCAACGGACTTCCGCGAAGGTTCGGTTTTGCGGGGCGGGAGATTAGGCGTGCACGATCGGCGAGCTGATGATCGAGGATGATACCCACGGAAGCATTTGTAACCGTACGTATCGCATACTTCTTAGGGCCCCGATGGGCGCCTTCGCTTTTCGGAGCTGGGATGTAATACGGTCGGCACGGGTGCGCACTGACTACAGTGCGCACCCGCTGCTTTGTCTTTAGTTCGAAGCCCTACGGGCTGAGTAGCGCCCGCGGGACGAGAGGTCGTCACAGCAGGCTGATGATGCACGTGACTTCGCGGGCGACGCGGACCTTCTTGTAGTTGCCGCCTGTCACCTCCTGCGGCACATCGAGGCGCTCCAGCTTCTGGATGAGGCGTCGGGTCGTGTTGTACGCAATGTCCGGGCCTCAGCGAACGCGGTGATGGAGTTGAAGGGCTGCCCCACCACCACGTTGGCGACCTCTGCGGTGATTTCCCGGATACCCTCGTGATCGGCTTTCGACATGGCCGGGTCGCGGTAGCTGAGCAGCACGTCGATCACCTGGAGCGCCGCGCGGGAACGCTCGTGAACAGCGATGCAAAACATGACGATCCACGGGTCGAAGTCACTGGCCGCGGACGCCCAACGAGGAGCGTCGATGTAAGCCTCCCGCCTTCGCTCGAGGTAGGCCGATATGCTCGAGATCGGGTAATCGATCTCCTTAGCGATGAGCAGTCGGAGGGTCACGATGAGCCGGCCGCCGCGTCGGTTGCCGTCGCTGAAGGGGTGGAGCGTCTCGAGCCGGTATTGCGACATCACCAGCTTGGCCATGAGCGGGAAGTCGTCGTCGTTCTTCATAGCTCCTAGGTGGCGAGACCGCTCTCGAGGAACTCGAACGGCGGCGAGACAAACCGCGCGCTTTCGACGGGCTGCCCGCGGTGTCTTGTTCTGGCCCATTGGTACCGGCGACAGCGCGACAGTCGTGGCTGTCGACCTAGTGGTGCTGCAGGTCTATCTGTGCGACACGGCGAAGGCCGATGACGAGGCCACGCAAGAGATCACTGTGGTGGACCGGCTGGTCGAGGCGCAGCCTCTGGTTGACGGCACGCCCTTTCTGGCGTCCTTCGCGGTAACGGATGCCGATAAGGACCGCTGGCTGGAGTTCGCGGACCTGATCGACCGGGTCAGGATCGGTGAGCGATGGTCCACACCGTCCGATTGAGGCGCGAGTACAACGACTCTGACGACGCTCCGGCGCTGTGCGCCGATGCGGTTGAGTTGCGGGAGGAGCCGAGCGGCTCGGCAGCATCGATGTACGCTCCGTGCGCCGGGTCCCAGTCGGAGTGTCGCGCGTATTTCACCGTCGCACGCGACGGCGCCTAGTAATCAGCTTCCGGGGCGCGATCAAGGCACGGGACCGCGCGAGAACGACGACACCGAGCAAAGCTGCTCGTGCCCGGGGCCGTCCAAGCACGAATCTGCACGGATCCGTTGGAGATTGCGGGCTGCCGTTCGCACCGATTGGTCGGTCAAGCGGGCTGCTCGCTGGCGTGTGCCTGCGTGCGGCAGTCCGTTCCACTGATTGTTGTGGACAACAACGGCTCCGAGTCCTTGATGCGTGATTTGTTGCGTGTTGTTGTCGTGTTGCTGGCAGACTGGCGCGATGGAACAAGGTGGGTGGCCCTTCGAGGTTGCCCTGCACCATCGGGTGCAGTGGCCCTGCCTCGATCCGTGGTGCGAGCGCTGCGAAGCCATCGGGTCGGAGTTCCAAGCGGTCGGAGTTGTAGTGCAATACATCCGCCAGGCGGAGCAGCGTCTCAACGTTTCAGGCAGCAGACACGAGACTGCAGCGCTTCGGGTCGCCCTCCGCCGAGACCTTGGTCTTAGCGAAGATCAGTTCAACAACCTGCGCAAAGGCGAACGTTGGTTGCAGCCGTCGGACTACGCCCGGCTCCTCCGCCACAGCATCCTCGGGCTTCGACTACAGGCCGTGCTCTCAGGATCTGTGGTGCTACACAAAGCGGTCCAGGACGTGCGGCTTTCACTGCGCAGCCCCTTCACACAACTCATGCAACAAGCAATCGTGGAGACCGTGAAAGCGCGAACGATGCACGACGTGCATGAGCAGGAGGAACGACTCGGTCATGTGGCCGAGACGATCCGCACGCTCATGAGCGTTGCGGCGGAGTTGCAGCGCGCTGTCACCGAGCAAGGCGGCGACCCGGGGCCCGAGTCCTGGGAAGCAGAACGGCTGCGCTTGGATCGAGGCTCACCGGGAGCCACCTCGCTCGCACGCATGCCGCTGCGGCAACGCGTTCTGCGGTTGGTCACCGCAGAAGGCACCGCAACCGGAGTTATCCGGGCGACGCTGCAGGCGCGAGGAATCGAATGCACCGCGACCCAGATCGCGCAAGCGATCAGCGGGCTACGTAGGTCGGGTCTGATCGAGCGAACCGACGTCCGCGGCGTTTGGCGGCGCACCAACTTGTGAAAGGAACACGCTTCACCTCATGAATCACCGTCATCACGACGGTAGAACCAGAAAAGCCACCAACCGCCCCCTGGTCGGGAGAGTGGCTGATGGCCTTCGAGGAACTGTGGTAAGTCACCTCGATGCTACTGGCGTGCGCCCATGCACGCAAGAGCTGGTTCCACCGCATCCGCATCTGGGTACCAGCACGTCACCTTCCGGTCCGTTGGCCCCGCCCTGCAAGGTGCCTCACCGCACCCGACGCGGACCCCTTCGAGTGCAGCGCCGTCCAGCGGCGCCGCGGCCTGCCCGTCGGACGCGGAGCACCTGATGGTGAGCCGCGCTTGGGTGGGCGGAGCTTGGGTCTACTCCGCCGACGAGGTCATTGATCGGTACCGTTCTGTGCACGCCCATGAATCGACTTGGGAGAAGCAGAACGCGTTCGTCCGGCCACTCGTCGCCGCACTAGGACTGCAGACTCCCACGGCTGCGTACAAGGCCATGGTTGCCGCATGTGACTACGTGCGTTGGCTGAGCGCTCAGGACGTTCCCCTCGAGGCCGAAGCGGTCTTCACGCCGGAGAACGTCGAGTGGTACTGCGCCACACAGCTGCAGCGTCTCGGGGAGCACTCTCGCTCCACAAAGCGCGGCGCCCTTCGGCAGATCGGGCGAGCCAGTACACGGCGCGCCGCCTGGTCGCCCCCCGACACGCGCTTCACGAAGCCCCTGGCCGCGGAGCCGTACTGCACCGACGAGCGACGCGGGCTTCGCTGCCTCGTTCCGGTGCAGCCCACTGAAGCCCGGCGGCGTTTCTTCGCTGGCGTTCTCGGGCTTGGGTTCGGAGTCGGATTGCGTGGTGTCGAGATGCGCTATGTGCATGCCTCTGACCTCTTCGAGCGCCGCGGGGCGCTCCACGTGCGGGTTGGAGGGGAGTATGCCCGGACTGTGCCTGCCCGCGCCGCGTTGACGCAGTCGTTGCTGCAGCTCGCCCTGGAGTATCCCGAGGGGCCGCTGCTCGGGCCCTACCGGGATGAGCAGAAAGCGCCGATGTCGCGGATGAAGGCGAGGCTGATCATTCCTGACAACGCCCCTGCGCTCTCGCTGCGGCGGCTCCGCATGTCGTGGATGGTCGACGTTCTCAACGACGGTGTACCCCTCGGCGACTTCGCCGCCGCCGCAGGCGCCACCGACCTGCGCCTCGGGTCTCTCCTCCCACACCTACACCGAAAGGACACCGCGGCTGTCATCGCGCAGCTGACGGGTACGAACTGATGATTGACTCCACTCTCCCGGAGGGCTTCCGACGGATGCCCGGCCACCTTCCCGAAGGCGTCATCCCCACCAACGCGGAAGCCATCCGCATCGCCGTCGAGGTACTCAACTGGTCAGGGATGCGACCGGTCCTAGACCGACTGCAGCACGCTCGTCCCGGACTGACCGCAATGGTGCCGATGGCCACAGTTCTGCAGCTGGCGATCGCGTTCAAGGTGCAGGACCCCAAGCGGGACTTCCTGCTCTCCGACCTCACCCGGTGGGCGGCAACCTTAAATCGTGCCCAACGACGCCGCATCGGCCTGTCCAGTCGCTTCACCTACAACCGATTGCAGGTGCCGTGGCGGCAACTGTGCGCGGCACTCGACCCGGAAGAAAGCATCTTCCGTCTCGACGACGACGGAGCGCTGCTGACGCCGCGGCTGGGCTGGCTACCGAGCCTCGACGTCTTCGCAAACGCACTCGTCGGCGCCTCATGTCGCCTGCCCGGCTGGCGCACAATCCTTCCACCCACTCCGGTGCAGGCGATGGACTCCACCGACGTCGAGACCAGCGCGAAGTCTCGGGCATGGACTGCCACCCCGGACGGCCCTGACCCAGTCGCTCCCAACGACGCCGCGCCCAGCAGCGAGTGGACTCACGACGCAGCGGTCTGGCCGAAAACCGGGGCCGACGGCCGAGCGGTTGTCAGCGCCGACCTGGAGGCCCGCATCGGTTGGCGGACCAAAACGATGGAACGCGGAGCCAACGCCTTCAACGGGCGTGATGGCCATCTCCTCGTCGACGCCGGTGAAGCGGGGAGTCGCTTCTGGTTCCCGCTAATCCGCGGTGTCCTGCTGCGCGCAGCCGGCAGCTATAAAGCTGCCGCCGGCATCGCACTGCTGGACTCACTTCTGGGCGGCATCACCTTCAACACCCTCGTCGTCGACCGCGGATACAGCTACGCCGTCCCCGAAGCATGGGCACAGCAGATCCGCACGCGCGGCCTGCGCATCGTGCATGACCTGCACACCGCACAACGCCGACCCCACCCAGCAGACACGCTGCTCGGCGCGTTCTGGCTGGACGGGTCACTGTTCCCCGCTTCGCTGCCGCAGCGGATGCGAAAGCTTCCCGGCTTCAAAGCGCGCACCTCCGCCGAAAAGCGCGACAAGCTCCACGCCGCATACGACGAACGTGCCACGTGGGCGTTCGTCCCCAACCGCCGCTACCCCGACGGCAGCGTCCAACTGAAGGGTCCCGCACGTGCCCTCCACGTCCGCTGCGTGAACTACCCGCCCTCGACTCGATTGGGCAGCAACATCCCACGCACAGCGTGCGAACCTGGGGCGCCGTGCGTCTGCGCCAAGACAGTCGTCATCCCACCCACCGAAGCGGAATGGGAACGGCAGACGTTTGTCTACGGCACCACCAAGTGGGCCGCCCATTACGGACTGCGGAACCTCGTTGAGAGCCAGAACGCTCAGCTCAAGTATTGGCGAGGGTCCATGCGCCGCAACAGCACGGCGATGTTCGGAACCACGGCGAACACGCTCGTGTTCGCGTTAAACAGCATCGCGGTGAACATCAGCATGCTCCGCGACGCCTACGGCGACATCGACCCCACCAGCACCACCTCCGCGTCGCACACCGCTCCGCGTCGCCGCCGCACTCCCGCCGTCGTCGCCCGCCACCTCCGCAACAAGCCGCGTCGCCAGCGCTCCACCACGAGAACGGACACTCCCGCATGACCGCATCAAGCCTTCTGCAGCGCGCTGCGCGCATCCTGCAACGCAGCACCGGCAGTACGACCCCCAAGTACATGGCCGCGCTCCGCGAAGCGACCGAACGAGAGGCAGCCGACCCGGGATGGGCTCGCCGCACGGTCGGCGCACACGCCGCCGCGCGGGACAGTGCCCGGGCACGCGGCGATGACCCCGGCCGCTTCGGTTCGACACCGCCCGGATCAATCGCATGAGCGAACAGACGCCACCGCAGAACGAGTCGCCGACAACCACCGTGGAAGCGGAAGAAGCGTCGCTGGTCTACCGGGGCCCGCACTCGGCGACCGTTCTCGCAACCATCGATGGGTTCCCGCGTGCTCGGCAAGCTGTGCTCTGGGATGCGCAGCACATCGAGTTTGTCCGCGACGCTGTCCGCGCAGTCGACCCCAAGACTCCGAATACGGCCTACAAGCTCCTCACTGCACTGGCCGGCTTCACCGCCTGGGCTCTGGAGCAGGACCTTCCCCTCACTCCCGACCGCGTCCTCACCCCGGACCGCGTCGACGAGTACCTCTCGACCGGACGTCGACGTGACCTTGCCCCAGGCACCCGCGCGACGCTGCGCACGCAGTTGCGTCGCGTCGCGCGGGCTACCACCCGCACGGCCCCCTGGCCCGCCGAGACCGATTACGCTTACCTGCGTCCAAACCGCTTCCTCCCGCCATATTCCCCGGCGCAGATTGAGCACTACTGGGACGCTGCATTGCTGCAACCGACCGTACGGCTGCGGCAATACATGATGTGTCTTCTGATCTTCGCGCACGGGTCGGGGCTCCGCAGCATCGAGATTCGGCCACTCACCGCTGCGGACATCACCCCAGGCGCCTCGGAAGAGGTCGGATGGCTGGTTCATGCCCGCCCACGGGGGACTGCTCGGGGGAGGATCGTCCCGATTCTCCGCCGCTACGACCGAGCCGTAGATCAGCTGCGGGTCGACCGCCCGAGGGGGGCTCTCGCAGGACGATACAACGGCGACCCAGATGATCCGCTAGCGAAGATTCGGGGGCAGCTGCGACTCCCGACCTCCCTGCCGCCGCTCGATCCTCGGCGACTTCGGAACACCTGGTTGTGCGAGCATCTCGACAGAGGTGTGGCGCTTCGCCCGCTCCTCGAAGCAGCGGGAGTGAAGAGCTTGCGTGTCAGCGAGATGCTGCCGTACCTGCGGGAGGTCAACGCCACCGCCCGCCTTGCGGGCAACTAGGTCATGCGACTGGTGCCGTCGGCCCGACCGGTTACGGTGAACCCATGTCGGAAGTTGGAGAGCCGGGCGCTTCGAGCCATCGAACGTTCAAGTCCAAAAGCCCGAGCGCTATGAGATTGTCCGGCTGCTGATTCTGGTTCAACGAGTACATTGAGCGGCCATCGACGTGATGCCCTTCGGCGCGCACGTGATGGTGTCCGTTGAATAACAGTTGCGGACGAATATCGTCCCACAGCTCGGTGATCCGCTGGCGTCCCTGCTGGGTGTACGCACGGTCCTCGATGTTCCGGAGTGGGCGGCGCGCAAGCATCGCGTCAACACGCTTCGAACCCCCGATCGGTGCTACATGGGCCAGGACAATGTCGGCACCGCCGCCCAGTACGCTCGTCGCCACCTCGGCGACGGTCGGCATCTCACGACGCCACCAGGAACGCCCTTCCGCTTCTGGAGGTCGCTTAGTTGAACCCGCCAACACCTCGGCCAGATCGCGGGAACAAGCCGCTATCCACCCGCCGCCAGTGCCGTGGCCGAAGCATGAGCGAACATCCTTCGAAGGAGCCGAATGTCCGAACAACGCCGCCCGCCCACACGCGCCAAGCTTTCCGCCAGTTCACGACGCGTCTGGCCCACGCAAACCGGCACACCGACCCACAACCTGACGCTTTCCGGAGAGCACACCGTCGCTATTGTCGGCGACTGGGAATCACACCGCGCCCATATCGAGACGACCCTCGAGGTCATCAACCGAGAAGCCCCATCCACCCGCACGATCCTGCACCTCGGAGACCTCCGCTTCGCCGCTCCACCGGCAGGGAGCGGCGCGCATCTTCAATTCGGTCCGCGCTTACTCCCGTGGCTCGACGAACAACTCCACGAGCGCAACATCGAGCGCCTGCTCCTCACACCCGGCAACCACGAGTGGTGGGAGCAGCTCCACCAGGAGTTCAGCCGGCATCCCGACCGGCCCTATCGGGTGAGTCGGAAGATCTGGATCCTCCCCAGAGGTTTCGAATTCATAATCGCAGACACCACCTTCTTGTCATTCGGCGGCGCTGCTTCCCTGGACCAGGGACCAGGTTCGTCGCGTTGGAGCGCCCATGAGGTCGCATCGGCGGACGAAGCAGCCGCAGTCCAGCCGATCCAGCACATCAACGTTCTTCTCCTTCACGAGGCGGTCAACGCGGGCATCGCACAGATCGACGCCATCATCAACGGGGGAACGCGGTGGCCTTCCGAACGCCTCCGCGCCAGCGAGGAGTCTCGAGAACTCGTCACTGCGCTTCGCACACGACTCCGGCCCGACCTCACTTTCCACGGACACATGCACGTCGCAGGTAGCCACACCTCCGCAGCGGATGGCGATGTTCACGCTCTCGCTCGTGCGCCCCTTGCTGGCAGCATCGCCCTCCTCGATACACGCAACCGTGGGGTCCACATTGTGCGCGGCTGACCCGGCCCATCTGCGATCCGACCGCTCTACGGCCGGTCCTCAGTCAGGCAATGAGTTCAGGCTCAAAGAAAAGGAAGCAGGAGCGATGATTCTCGTCGGCATCAACAGCGACACGCTATCGACGTTCCCCGTTGCGGCTGCGACGAACGATCCGCTCGTCACGGTCGAACGTCTGGTCCTTGAACGTGGCAAGCGAGGGTCGGCCACGGACGTTGTCGTGCACCTCCGATACAACCTCGGAAAGGATGATCCTCCGGCGTTCATCTCCTTGCTCGTGATCGTCAGCGCGACCATAAGGGATCCTCTGACTCAGATTGAGCTGGAGCCGCGCGTCTACGACGAAACTGGTCCTGCTTCCTGGGCGGCGCGCCCGGAAGAAGTTCGGATTCAAGCACCGCTGTCCGCCCACTACTGGGCCACTCCGGCCGCTCTCACGGTGGACCTTCGGGTCACCTCATGGCTCGGTCCTTCGCCCACAAGCTGAACTCCACCAGACGATTGCGCGAAACCCGGCGTCTACTTCCCGAGCACACCGCTGAACGCGAAAACAGCGCAGGAGGGCATCTCGTCGTGCGAAACATGTCCACGGATCGTGGGAGCGTGCTTCTCGGAGGGGAGGTTGTTCGCGATGCGGCCTCGTCCGGACCTGCGACGAGGGATGATCGGCGCTCGATGCGTGTGTTGCTCGCCCTCGAGGTCGTGGTGCCCGATGCGAAAAAGGCAGCATGGTTGCTACCAATGACAACGCGGCCGGGCGTCATGTCGGACACCAACCGCGTTGCGATCGCGACTGTCAGTGCGCGGCGTCGTACGCGTCCCGAACGACCTGGCTGATGCGGCCGCGGGACGAGACGTCGTGGCCGTTTGCATTCGCCCACTCACGGATCTTCGCAAGCTCTACCGAATTGCCCCGCCTCGGAGCACTTCCCGAGGTGCTGCGACCAGATCGACCCCCCACCTTCCGAGCAGCCGCAACGTAGTCAGCGAACGCCTCACGAAGCTGCTCGGCATGATCATTGGTGAGGTCGATCTCGTAATTGCTTCCGTCGAAGCCGAAGGTAACAGTGCTGCCCTCTCCGTCTTCGATGGTGTCGCCAGTGAGGTCGTCAACGAGATGCGTGGTGACTCTCTGTGCCACAGGATGCTCCTATCGGTCAGGATTCGCTGCTCCCATTGTTGCAGATTTCCGCGGTCCTAGTGGGAAGCACAAGAGATTGCCGTCCATTGAAGCGGAATGTGCGACCTGTCTCGTACATCGAGTCGAGAACGATCGCCGTTCGTCGCCTCGCAGCGCGGAAACACAGCGGCCCCATGCCGGCCAATGCCGTGCAGCTCGTACCGGAGTGCAACCCGGTCGTTACAAACCTCTATAGCGGCGCGACTGCTTCTCCTGACCGCTGTCTTTCGCACCGCAGTTCGGCTGCTCCTGATAGCGCAGCCGCCGTCGCGCTCGGAATGTTGCTAACTGCAACCGGCCACTCAGGGTGTGCCTGCGCCTCGGATTATAGAAATTATAGATCCGGCGGTAACAGGATCCTCGCCGATGCGCCGATGCGCCGATGCGCCGATGCGCCGATGCGCCGATGCGCCGATGCGCCGATGCGCCGCGAGTCCGCTGTGCTGTCGCGGACCGAAGCGCATGCAAGAGCACCCCGTTCTTTCTTTGGGGGGTATCAGGCTGGCGAAACACGTCGCTAGGCTTCGATCGACCCTTATCTGGGCCGACGTCACCGTCGACGCGCGGTGCGGGCGTCTCACGCCTTCAAAACGGGAGCATCACCCCGCCCTCCTGCCATTTTCTTGGCTAACTACCGGCAAGCGCGATGAGCTTCGCCCGCAGCGAGCATGACCGGTGCCACTGCGCGGGCGACCTGCACGCCGCAAGAGCAGCACTTGTTCGGGTCGCGCCTCGCGGAGCCGATGGTAGCCACGAACGGCGAACCGCGGCCATGACGCGACGCGCGCCGCGGGTATCTTCATCAGGACGGCGACAAGCGGTTGCCCGCTGGTGCGGGAGCTGGAACAGGACGCGGGCGAGCCGGCCAGTTCCAGTCGGTTTCGGCGGCGAATCGACGGTGTCCGCCTTTGAGCCGCGCAAACGGACGAGGAACGCCAAGAGAACGTGGAGCGGGCTGAGAGCAGGCCCCGCGACCGAGCCCGAGGACCGAAACTCTCGCCACCAGTAGGCGGCACGCCCAGCGATACGGACACGGCGAGATCATCGACCACACGACCCTGGTAGAAATCGGTGCACAGCCGTTGCAAAGCGCGTCGATGCCGAGCAGACTATCCCGTGTAGTCGATGACGACACAACGGGGGTATGTCATGCGCATCACGGGGCTGGGGCACGCTGGACTGTGGATCGAGACCGATAACGCGACCGTACTGTGCGATCCATGGCTTAATCCTGCGTTCTTCGGGAGCTGGTTTCCCCATCCGGACAACCGAGGCCTTGACTGGTCACGATTCTCGCGGCCTGATTACATGTACATATCACACCGGCATGCGGACCATTTGGACGCACGCTTACTTCGCGACCTGGTCGACAAGCGAACGACGATCCTCGTGCCCGACTATCCCACTGCCGACTTGGAACGCTCCCTGACCGACATAGGTTTCACAAACCTGCGCCGCATGCCAGCGAATACCACGGTGCAGCTCGACGGACTATCGGCAATGATCAGTCCGATGCGATCTCCGAGCGATGGGCCGATTGGCGATTCATCGCTGAGCCTGAGCGACGGTCGCAATACGATCTTGAATCAAAATGACGCCCACCTGCTGAATCTTGATGTGATTCGCGAGTTTGGCCCGTACGGAATCCACTTCATGCAGCATTCGGGAGCGATCTGGTGGCCGATGTGTTACGACATGTCCCCGAGGGCGATGCGGTCGTTTGCTGCCCTGAAACGACAGTCGCAGCGAAAGCGCGCTATTTTCTATGCAAAAGCCATCGACGCGACCTCGGTGGTGCCGTTCGCTGGGCCACCCGCTTTCCTCGATGAGCCGTTGCAGTGGTTGAATGGCACAGGACCTGACGGTGAGTCGATCTTCGAGTCGCAGGAGGTATTCCTGGAGCAACTTAGCGAATCAGGCGTCGATCAGCAGGGGATACGATTTGTTGCCGGAACCGAGATCACACTCGAAAACAATTCCGTCGCAGCGGTGCGACAGACGCTCTTCGATGAAGAGCAGATCGATTGGGTCTATCGCAATCCACAAGAGTATATCGAAGTTCAGGCAACGGATCGACGGGAGGAGATTGAGGAAGCACGCGTACCGCCTCCAGGAGACGTTGATGGAGAATTTTACCTCCAGACTTTGAAGAATTGGTTTGAGCCTCTTATGGCATCCGCCCCTATCATATCCTCGGCTTTGGCTGGGGGCGTCGCATTGGACCTCGGGATCGTCGATGTGATGCTTGATTTTCGCCGATCGGAAGTGCGCCATCGGGAACCTGCGGACAAACCCCGGTATTGGTTCCAGATCGAGCCAGCGCTCGTCTACTCCAATATACAAGCAGCAGAACCAGACTGGTGCAACACGATTTTCCTGTCTTTCCGGTTCAGGACCGGCCGTATCGGAAAGTTCAACCAGCAGCTTTACGCCTTTTTCACGTCCCTGTCGCAGGAGCGTATGGACTACATAGAGCGATGGTATGCAGAGAAAGCTAACGCTCGAGAGATGATCGATATCGGCGACTGGACGGTGCAGCGTAACTGCCCTCACCTCGGAGCCGACTTCTCAACCTCCGGAATCATTGAGGGTGAACAGCTAGTTTGCCAGGTTCACGGCTGGAGGTTTGACCTAGCCACTGGAGCGTGCCTAACGACCGCCGGTGAAAGGATCACCACGTCGAGGAGAGAGCCACGAGCTTGACTTAATGCTCAGGTGTCCGCGCCGGCACTGGCGTCGCGCCGTCCGACGCGTAGACCAGCTGGGCCTCCAACGTTGCGCGGATCATATCGTCGAGTCCATAGCGCGGTTGCCACCCTTCGCATATTTGAGTCTCTTCCCTGCTCGAGACCATCTGCTCGATGTCACCCGCGCGATTTGCACTAGAGATAATTGGTGGCTTAGAAGGTGCCAGCGCTTGTACTCGTTGAGCGAGTTCGAGAACAGACACGCTCAAGCCACGGCCGACATTACTGTAGCGAATACCGGGCGGCCAAGCCCGGTCCTCAGCCAAACGCCGGTGAAGGTCAGCGATATCACGAACGTCGATGTAGTCGCGCACTGCCGAGCCGTCTGCCGTCCTGTAGTCCGTTCCACGAACCACTAGCGGGCCTTCGTTGGCGGCAGCGCGGCAAAACTGCGACATAACACTCACTCCCTCGAGGTCGGCCAGAGACGGTGACTCACACCCGGCGACATTGAAAAAGCGCAGGACGACTGCGTCTATTATTCCCCGCCCGGTATAAGTCCTAATCAACCCTTCAGCCTCAAGCTTGCTCACCCCGTAGGGATTGACTGGACCAATAGGTGAAGCTATTGTCACTCGCCCCGTCGCTATCGGCGCATAAACAGCCGCAGAGGAGGCAAATACTAGCTTGCGGACTGCGGCGTTCGACATCGCATTCAGAACCGCCGCTGTGCCCGCGACGTTCACTTCGATGTAGCGCCTCGGGTCACGCACCGATTCCTCAACACTCTTCAGAGCTGCCAGGTGGAAGACGACCCGAACGCGCTCAGTGCGCATAAGTGCCGCGAGTTGATGGCTCGCTCCTGGAGCTGTTATATCGACCGTCGCTGCTCGCACCGTATTGCCCAGGCGTCTGACGCCGGACGCCCAATTGTCCGCGACCAATGTATCTTGGCCGCATCGACGAAGTTCGCTTGCGATGTGCGAGCCGATGTAGCCGCCCCCACCGATGATCAGCACAGTCATAGATCCCCCTCGATCAATTCATTCTGAGACTACGCCTCTCAAATGACCGTGTCTATACCGTTCCGCGCCTAGCATGCGTACGATCGACGAGAGCGGGACTCGTTCGGACGTCACCAGCGGTGAGCGTCACAAATCGACTATTAGGGGTGACGATGCTGTCATGTGATGTCTTGGTGGTTGGAGCTGGTCTCTACGGCTTAACCGCCGCCGTAGCGCTGGCGCGAACGGGGCGCAACGTCGCGGTTATCGACAAGCGCGACCATGTTGGCGGTAACGCGTACAGTTACCGCGATAAAGAAAGCGGGATCGAGATTCACAAGTATGGATCGCACATCTTCCACACGTCTAACGAACGCGTATGGAAGTTCGTCTCCCGATACGCGCGGATGGACCGTTACGAGCACCGAGTCTTCACGAGGCACGCAGGAAGGGTGTATCCGATGCCGATCTCGTTGGCTACGATCAATCAACTCTACGAAGCCAGCTTTTCACCCCACGAGGCGAGGGTGCAGATCAAGAAGGATACCGAACCGTACCAATCGGCTGTTGCCGATTCGCTTGAGGCCAAGGCACTCGCGGCCATTGGTCCAAGATTATATGATGCGCTCATCAAGTCGTACACTCAGAAGCAATGGCAAACGAAGCCCTCCGAACTTCCAGCAGACGTGATCACCCGGCTGCCTGTCAGGTATAACTACGACACGCGCTACTTCAGCGACAAATACCAGGGGCTGCCGATAGATGGTTACGGGGTGATGGCGGAACGAATGGCGAGCGAGGAAGGTGTCGAGGTTCACCTTTCAGAAGATTTTTTTGATGTGAGGTCGAGCTTCAGTAAGGGAAAGACCGTTGGCCGTATTCCAGTCATCTACACTGGCGCCCTCGATCGATACTTTGACTACTCTGCAGGCTCGTTGTCCTGGCGGACTTTGGATTTCGAGTGGCACCGATTCGATGTTTCTGATTATCAAGGCACGGCAGTGGTGAACTATGCCGACCTTGATGTGCCGTTCACTCGCTCACATGAGTTCAAACACTACTCGCCAGAACGGCATGGCCAAGTTGAGCAGACCGTCGTGGCGCACGAGTTGTCGCGCTTTGCATCGCCAGACGATGAGCCGTACTACCCAGTGAATTCGATACTAGACCGCGAACGACTTCGAAGTTACCGGACCCTGGCATCTAAGGAACGCGGCGTCGTGTTCGGTGGGAGACTTGGGTCGTATAAATACCTAGACATGCATATGGCAATCGCGGCGGCTTTGCATGACGTCGAGTTTCACTTCGGAGCGGACTGACCCAGATCGAGCACTCGAGCGGCAACGTCGTGCGCTCCCCGGTCGCCCAGCAAGCTGTTCATAGGCGAGAGAGTCGACCGAGTGTGAAGCACGTTCGTCAAAACGACTTCGACCGATCTTGCCATCTCTCGTTGGAACTTCGGGAGGTCAGCAGGCGCCGCCGCCTGCATGATTGAGTGATATAAGTGCCGTACCGCAGCGTCTTCGCCTTGAGTATCTAGTAAGTAATCGAGGGCCGGCGGGTGCGCAACATCCGCGGGCCAGCGTACGACAGACGGCTCGACGCATACGCGATCGAGTTCCATGGCGAAGCGTAGCTGGGTGTAATTCTGAGCAGGCAAAACGAATGCCGGAACGCCCAGCCTTCCCAGTTCCAATATGGTTGTCAAGCCGGGCGAGGTGGCGACGAAAGGAGATCGAGCAACGCGCCTTAAAAACTCATCGTGACTGTACCGACTCACGCTGACACGAGGCCGAAGCGCGGACGGGAGTACCTCCAGCAGCGTGTCCTTCCTCACATTGCCCACCACCTCCACTTCGTCAGTACCGTTTGCGAGTATAGAAGTAAGAGTAGGAACAACTGCTGTTGAGAGATACGCTCGCACACTCGATTCTGTGCTTGCTGGGGATTGCAGACCGCCCAGCGCGACAACCGGGGATTCGGATGGGACGTCCGCGAGAGGTGTCGGGAGCCGCCCCACAATTCCACCAACCCACTGCAGATTATGGGCAGACTCAAGTGGGGATTCATGGCGGAGCGATGCCGACCCAAACCGTTGAGCGCAGTATATGGCTACGTCAACTGGTAAGAAGTCATTAGCGCCCCAGATGAAGGGCATGGTGTCGACGTAAACGACCCGGATACCCTTGTCCACAAGCCGACTCGCCACCCGTGCGTTCAAGGCAATCAAGGCTATGCGAGGTTGCAGCGAATCCAAGGCGACGTCGAAGTCCGCCTCGTCGGACTCAGAGCTGATCCAGGTATGGACGCCCTCCTTCTCAAGAACAGAGCGTCCAGAGTCTGTGTCAATTCCGACGAGATCGAGACCGGGGTCGAGAACGCGGAGCTCGCTCAGGATGGCCGCCAGTATCCCGACACTTCCCCATCCGAACTCGTCACCACCGATTAGCAACTTCACGATTCAACTCCCGTTCTTTCCCGCAGGGCACGCATAGCGGCAGGTCTGCTCACAATCGCCAGAATCGCGAGAAGCAGAGCTCCAGCGATGACCACGTAGAAGCCGCCCGACCGGCCGTGCGCGTCCAGCAACGCCCCAGCGATCGATGCGGCTACCGCGGCACCAGCCGCGCTGGCCGAATTTGCCCAAGTAAACGCTTGTGTTAGAGCATTCGGGTCGGCCACCCTCTCCATCAACACACTAAGGTTCACCAGCAACGGTGGCACCAGCAGCTCGGTGACCAGTACAATCGGGAGGAGTGTGGGGATATTGGTCGCCAGGAGCAGTAGTGCAGTGAGTGCCGCGAATATCGAAGCGAGAACGACTGTTCGATTCGCAGGCCCGCCTTTGAACGTGATCCTGCCGTACACGAAGGCGCCAAACAGCCCGGCGCAGCTTCCTACGAGAAACACCACCGCTGCGAGGCCCTCTTGTCCAGCCGTGACAGCAAATCCCGTCACGGAGACCTGGATCGAGCCGAAGTAAGCACCAATTGCGAGATTCATCAAGATTAGTGCCACAACAGCCTGTCCAAAGGCGCGTGCCCGTCTAGCCCTGGTGTGTCGGCCTGCCGCCGTCGGAGGAGCCGTGCCTACAAGCAGCGCTAAGCTCACGCCGCCAACAAAGATCAAACCTCCCGCAGCCAACTGCGATACTACGGCCAGCCCGGAAGCGCCCAAGATACTGACCACTACTGGTCCGATAAGGAAGACGGTCCCGTTCGCAATCGACTCGAGAGAGAATGCGCGCTGTAGCGTCGATGGGGTGTCGCGTAGCAGGAAGGACCACCTCGCTGCTGACAGTGCGCCAAATTGCGGGATCGTGGCACCAACGCCGCCGGCGAGAATCACGAGAACCGGAACGTCCGCGGCCGAACGCGCAGCGAGCACTAGCGTCACTACGAGGCAGAGGTGCACGGTGACCTGAGCAGGAAGGACCTTTGATTGTCCGTACCGGTCGACAAGTCGAGCAAGTAGAGGGCCGACGATCGCCTCACACAGAGCGAACGCGCCTGTCACGATCCCCGCCTGAAGGAAAGAACCGGTTGCTTCGTGCACCAGCCACACGAGTGACAAGCTGGTCATCGCGATCCCAAGCCGGCCCAGCCCGGCCGAGACGAAGAACGACAACGCTCCGGTATCCCTCAGGACTGATCCGTATCCGGCGTTCATCGTGCAACCGGCTCGAGGTGCATCAGAGCATCAACAAAGGCTGGTCGGAAGTCATCGTTCAGCTGCAGCACGACCCGGCAATTCTCATTACCATTCAGGGGGTAGCCGAGATATTTGCGTCTCCCGTCAGCTATCGTCATGCCGTACGTCAAACCTTCGCGTTCGTCAACGACGACGTGCATGTGCGGCGCGAGGGATAGCTCGACCTGACGGAGCGCGACTGCCATTGCCACCGGGTCGTGGAGCGCCCCCTCACGCTCAGCGAAGTGGCGCCCCTCGTGGAAAGTCAAGTACGTCTCGGAAGCCCTGGCGAGAAGGCGTACTGCTTCGTTTCTAGAACTCGCGAGACGCGCGGCATCCCATGTGGTGAGTCGGTGTTGCATGGTGACGTCAAGAGGAACCATCGTGATGTTCCAGCCAGCGTTCAAAACGACATTGGCTGCCTGCGGGTCGTTGCGAATGTTGGCCTCCGCAGTGGGGCTTCCATTGCCGGGATGCTCGACGGCCCCCCCCATCACCACGACTTGATCGATGAAGTCGGGCAGCTGACGGTCTCGCTGCAGGGCGAGAGCGAGGTTCGTGAGTGGACCGAGAGCGACGATCGTCACAGGACCGTGGGACCGCGCATAGGTGACGAGGAACTCAGCTGCGGCTGACTGCACGGCTTCCGCCTGCTCAGGCAAGCCCATAGCTTCCGCCTGCCCTCCCAAGCCATCATCACCGTGAACGAGTTCAGCCGTGTCCGGCCTGCGCCCGTGAAGCATTCGCTCCGCCCCCGCAACGACTTGAATCGTTTCCGGTAGCCCCAGCAGGCGCAGGAGGAGACGTACGTTCCGGGCGCTTACAGCAGCTCGATTGTTTCCTGCGACGGTCGTGACAGCAGCGATGCGTGCGGGCGCCACGGATGCGCAGTATGCAAGAGCCAAGCCGTCGTCTACGCCGGCATCGCAGTCTATGATCACCGATCGGCGCTGTCGTGAACTAGTCATTCCAGACCCCCTCTTCCGCCGCCTCCACAAGCATCCGCCAGTAACGATCGTCGTAACTCGAACTTTGCAGGCCGACTTTCGCACTCGATCGGAGGAAATCGAGTGAGTCCTTGCCTGCCAGCTGACCCCGCCTGGTATGAACATCAAGCGCGTAGTCCGGAATAGTGGGCTTCCGTCGGCCAGTTGTGAGCATCAGAATCGCCCAAGCCGCAATGTCGTCCGTGGACCGGTCTTTTGGCAACTCAGCCAGTCGACGCACCGCCTGCACAGCCATTAGCCAACGGTCACGTGAACGGGGAGGGAGGCTAGTTCGCAAGTAATTTAGCGTCTGCACCTCCAGCATCACCAGGGGCTCAGACCCTCCAAGGTCTTCCACCGAAATGACGCGAAGCCGCTCCCAAAGCTTGTCTTCAACATCCTCGCCCGTTTCCCATAGTTCGCGGGCGACCAAGATTGCTTCCTCCATCTCGCAACGTCTGATGAGCTTCTGAAGGGCTGAGATCAATTCGTCGAGGGGGTAGCCGCGGACGGACCGTCTCCCCGCCCAAGGGTCATCTTCATGTGAAAGCACTGCCATGGCAGGTCCCCTATCATTGTTGTCGCAAATGCGCTACAGCCTCATCAACGAGGGCTGGATACCAATAGTCGCGCTCGGCTAAAAGCTTTTTCGCATTCTCGATCGGCTCGTTGCGGACCTCCACGATCTGCTCTGCACCGGGCGGATTGGAAGGGTTTCCCGTATGCGTTACTCTCACAACGCCCCAAGCCCAAGCCTTCAACGGGTGCGGGAGATGGTCCCTATACGGCCGGTCTTTATACCCGATGCCGACGTGCGCCCCCACCCAATGAAACTGGCCGACGGCTGTCACGCCTGCTTCCTCCACGAGTTCGCGCCGTGCGCAGTCTTCGAGTGTCTCGGCCGGTTCTCGTGTGCCACCTGGCAGGGTGAACGGACCTGCGGCTTCGCGCACGATCACGATTGATCCTGCAGCATCGTCTACAATGCAGACGAGATGGACGCTTTGAATATACTCCGGGTCCGGCATCGTCCTCCAAAAGCGGACACGAACTTGGGCCCACGGCCAATGAACAGGTTTGAAGAGATCCTGGTCGAACTTCTTGTCCATCTCACCCACGTCTATCTCTCCGAGGGTACAAAGCATTCGATACGATGCTGCCATCTTGAGCGTTCTGCATGCGAATCGTCCACATCTGCTCCAGACGACCGATGCTGAACGCCAGCCTTCGAACGAAGATGTACGCCGCTGCGTCCGGTGCGTGATCTCGGTAGAGCACTCGCCAAGCGGTGCGGAGAGTCTTAGCAGCACGCGATCGGGCGGGTTCAGCTGGAAAGAGTCCGAGTGCTCGGCCCACAGCTTCACTTCGTCCATATGACCGAAGACTCCGAAGATCCGCTGCGATCCTCAAGGGTGCGTGGTGTATCACGCCCGCCATGGCGAACGCGATGGCGATTCCCGCTGAGCGCCGCCGGAGCTCGAACTCCCGGTCTTCTCTCCATGCTAGCCGATCATCAAAATGGTATCCGCCCATTAGCGCAACGACGTCTTTGCGGTATAGCAGAGGTGGGCTATACGCCGTTATCCGGCGCGAATGCAGTGCGTCCTCCGTGAACCTGCGGGCCCTGGCAGGTATAGAGGTCTCAATAGATTTCTCATCGAACACAACCCGCCCACGCACGAAGTCCGCGAGATCCATGCCTGCCGCCAGCGCTTCCACTGCGCCTGGCTCAAACGTGCAATCCGCGTCCATCAGGAGAATCCAGGGTTTGTCCGTCTGTGCTATCCCGAGATTATAGGCAGGCCCAATTCCGGCCGTGCGTGAAGTGATAATCGTAACATTCGGCCGTTCAATCTGCCGCAGCTCTTCGTTGAACTCGTTGGTACTCCCATTGGACACGATCACCACCGAAACAAGATCGTTTCGAATGGAATCGAGGCATTGATGTACCCGTCGGTCGTTCAGGACGGGTATGACGATGGCAATCCGCTGCAACCGAGCGTCTAGGTCTTGCGTGAGTTCTGGTGCAGGGGTCAGTGCTGCGCGAGTTCGTCGCTCGGTCGTGCCGTCAGAAGTGAGGAAATGGATAGGCTGGCTCTTACGGCTCACATTGACCCCTCTTCGGTGTGCGCTGCTGCCGTCATGAAGTTAGGGAAGCACGCAGCCGCGTACCTGATGCAGCGACTTCGGCCGCAATCCTGCAGGATATGCACGCAGCGCACCCCCGCTGAGGTCGCGGCGGCGAGGCCAGTAACGGAGTCTTCAAATGCCAAAGCGACGGCGGGCGGCACATCGAGAAGTCGCACCGCCTCCTCGTAGAGATCAGGAGCCGGCTTGGGACGTGCTCGGTGATGGGAGTGAACGACAACGTCGAAGAGGGTGGCTAGATCCAGTCCAGTCGTCAATTTCACTCCTGCGAAAACTTCTTGGACGCGCCAGGCTGGGGCGTTTGTGACGAGTGCAGTTCGAACCGAGCTACCGCGAGCGCTCAGTATGAAGTCCTCCACGCCTGGCAAAAGCTCGAGCGTCTTCCTCGCCTTCTGGCGATAGTCGTGCGCGAACCCCGCGATCGCGACAAGAAGACTTTCCTCGTGGATTCCAAACAAAGCTTCGGCCGTCGATAAGCCGTCGAGCTGTTTCGCCGCCACCTTGTCAACGTCAAGGGCGCTTGCTTGCAGCCCGTATTCATATCCCGCTCGTAACCAGGAATCACGAAAGGCGGTTTCCGTGTCGACGATTGTCCCGTCGAGATCGAAAAGTAAGGCCCTCGGGCGCCCCAGATCGCAACGCAACACCGGTTTCATTCTGACCGACGCCCATCGGTCCCAACAAGCTCGGTGATGCGAAATTGCCCCGGAATTCTTGCAATACCGGACGTCGAACTTTCAATTCTCATCTTTGAGATCCCCCGCCTGATGGATATCGCCTTATCATCCCGGGAGTGGAACCTCGGGGCGAAGTGCGAAGACTTTTGGCTTCCTTGATACAACTCCTCGCGGGCGAGTCTGTCAAGGCACACGCATCTCAAGACTTACGTTCACGAGGTGTCCGGGATGGCGCTAGCGGAGTGTGGGTCGGTTGAGGCCGGGACCCACGCGGTGCACGAGCACGGAGCGCGGAGCGCGGCGCCGTACGCCCCCCTCATCCCGGTGGACAGCACTGTCGATGCTGGCGCCCGCCTTGAGCCGGGCAGAGCGGCGCGGCCTACAAGGTACCGACAGTGGGCAAGTGCCGCGCCCCGGTCAGTCCGGTCCTTTGAGCGTCTCTCGACGGTGGTTGACCGGTCGTCGTGGCGGTACATGACTGACCTCGTCGTCGTCTTCCCCGCCGACATGAAGGCCGGCACTTCCGCGTCGAGGTGCTCGCGGCTCGGCGGCTGAGCGCGTGACGTGGTGAGGTGCTCGTTCGTCGGTAATCAATCAGATCGCGTCCGATCGCACCGGTTCGGTAGCGGCCGCTACTACGGCGCAGACCCCTGAGCGAGCCGCAGCGCCGGCTGTTGGCTCTCAGCGCGGTGCCGCTGGCTTCAGTCCGGCATCGACGTGCGGACCGACAGGCCAGCCGTCACCCACTCGATTGGCTTCCCGCGCACACTAACCACCTCCCCGCCCTGCTCGCCGTCTGCCTTTCCCTCCGCTCCGTCTGCGTGCTCGTCCTCACTGTCGCGTGACTTAGCATCTGCGCTCTTGTGAGCGCACCGGACGAGGCAGCGCGCCGTTTGGCCGGCCGCAGGCTCCGGCCCCCTTTATTCGTGCCCTCTGCCGCATCTCGGGCTGGCACCCTGACCAGGTATTGCGCGCCGCAATATGCCAGTGCCGTGGTTGGCGGGATGGGCTGGGTGCGCTGTCTTCACGGTGCTTGTTCAAGATAGGCGAGCGGCGGCTCGGTCACATGAGGATGGGAAGCGCCAGGAACTGCGTGAGGTCCTCGCCATCCTCAAACGCCAGAAGCATCGAAGCGGCCCGCTGACCGCCCCCATCTAAACCGATGCGGTACGAGCGACGCGCGATGCGACGCAACTCATGGGCGCTCGGGCTTGATGCGAACGCGATCCGGATGAGCTTCGCAGCCACCAGCGCGGTCGCGATAGGCCGCAACGGGGAACGAGCCATCCGGGTAACGGCGAGGAGGTGCTGAGTTGCGGAGCTGTGTCGCCCTTCGGCCGCGTCTAAGGAGCCCGCGATCAGCCGGAAGTACGCGTGGGACTCCGGATCGCGGGGATTGATCCGCGCCGCCTCCGCGAGATGTCCGCGCGCGGCGGTAGGGTCAACGGTTCGCTCTGCGTCCGCTCGGGTGCTGAGCATCCAGAAACGGATAGAAGCCTCCGCCGCCCGCCGGACGTCCGGCAGGGCCCTGTCGAGCGTCTGTAGCGCCTCCGCCGGCCGGCCGGCGAGGAGCTGCAATTCCGCCAGTTTCCACATCGCCCATGCCGACTGCGATGGGTTGCTGTACGGGATCCGGTCGGATGCCTCGCTGATGCGCCGGATCGCTTCCTCGAAGCGACCCTGCAGCTTCAGCGCGTCTGCGGACCACGTGATTGCGTCGATCTGATTGCCGAGCCCAAGGGGCCCTAGTGAGTTACTCAACTGCCAGACTCGTTCCGCGTCGAACGCCGTGTCGCGAATCCGCCCGCGCACGTTCAGCAGTTGCACTCGCCGTGCCAGCGGCAACACCTCCTCCGCGCGTTGGCCGCGACGTACGGCCCGCGCCACTAGCGCAGTGTCGAAGATGGTGCTGGCGCGCTGTAGTCCAAACGCTGGGAGCAGAGCAGATATCTCGTTCGGGTGCGGTCGTGGCCTAGGTCCGTTTTCCCGTCCGCGCAGGGAGAGGAACGCCATCAGCGCGGCTCGGTGCTGGCCCTGTTTCCGTAGGGATCGGCCGCGGTTCGTCTCGATCTCGTCGTTGCTTGCACCGCGCCGTCGAGCCAGGACGGCCATCCGAATGACCGCCTCGTGCTCGCCGGATGCGAAAAGCACACGGATGGCGGCAGCTACTCGCGCTGATTCGGAGAGGGTGCCGAGCGCCTGCGCGGCCCGTTCGGGCACGGGCCAGTCGCGGCGGCGCGGAGCATCGGCCGGGTGCAGCCGTTCCTGCTCGCGGCCCATTGCGGTGCGAAGCAGTTCGGTGGCGTCCGCCTGCTGCCACGTCACCTCGGGCGCTGCCCCATGCCGGGTCTGAGCTGCAACGCGTTGCAGGAAGATCCGTGCAGGGTCACTCAACTGCGGATCTTGCGTTTCTGCACTTCCGTGCTGAATCAGATGTACCGCTGCGGGAGGGTGGCGGAGGAACAGTTCGACGATGTCGAGATCGCGGGAGCCCCAGCCGACGACAAGGACGCGACGACCCGCGATGGCGTCAACAAAGGGCTCCGCAAGTGCGTCCGGAACCCCGATGAGGTACTGCTCGATCGTGGTCGAGATCCGGTCCTCGTGGTCGACGTCACCGTGGAGATGCATCACGTTCACGCCACCAGGGCTTGCTGCCTCGTGCAGAAGGTCCATGTTGACCGTCGCTACCTGGGCAGGAAGCTCAGCGATCAGCGCGTGCAGTTCGTTGGGCTGCCCACCCTTCACGAGGTCGTAGATTTCGACCAGCGGACGATCTGCGCGCACCCGATCAATGAGATTCATGAGGTGTTCGAGGCGCAGGCCGCCATCATCGGACGCGGTCGGGGTCGAAATCACCTCCGCCGCATCGCTAAGCACGGCCTGGTAATCAGGTAGCGATTCGCGGACCGCTTGCCAGGCCACAGCCGTCAGATCCGCTCCGGACGGCAATGCGGTCGGCGGTCCCATGGAGACTCCGGCGCCGGTGAACACGACGTCAGCCCACGCCGTGCCCGGGAACTCTGCTTTTCTCATGCGCGGTCCAGTCGATTCGGGTTGCGATTGGAAGGGGCGAACAAGGCGCATCCGCTGCTGTCATCCTCGGGTGCGGCGGCTGCGATGGCAATCGCTCGGCGCGCTCCCGTCTCGCCGCACGGCGTCCGGGCACCCGCCAGGGAACGTCGGGGACGCAGCGGGTCGAGCGACACCGGTCGCCAGCGAGGGCGACCGGGTGGCAGCAGACGTCAGGTCGGTGGTCATGGCCGGTCTTAGAAGAGCGCGGCCAGCAGGCCGCGTTACTTTCTCAGAGTTGCGAAGAAATTTGCCCTGAGATTTGCGCCATCGAGTATAGAGGTCACGGTCTTTTCAGCGTTCGCAGCCTGGTAGGTGGCGTTGGTCTTCTATGGCCCCGCGTGCGCGTCGCGTCTAGAGACCGCGCAACGCTCACACCGCGAGCGCTAGCTCGCCGAAAGCAACTGCAGGATGTTCGGCCCAAAGTCTCTGTCAAGAGCGACCCGTCGAACAACGCTGAGGCCGCACGCACTGCGGTCGGCGTCCAGCAGACTGCGATCGTCGACTGCCGTCCGACGAATCGACGAATTGACGACTGCATCGCGCCCCGTATGTGGCCTGTTCTGGGTCATGTACCGCGCTCGTCACCCCAAAGGATGACCTGCAGGCGCGGCGTGAAGTTGAAACCCTCCTTGATTGCCGCGTCGGCGAGGAGGCGCATCGATCGCTGCTGCTGACGTTCAGTCGCTCCTTCTGGCATCAACCACACCCGATTTCGCGAGAAACCGACCTCTCGGCTGAGAGCCACGACCTCAGAGACATCCTCGACATTCGACACTACGAACTTGAAGGCGTTTGCGTCGGCCGTGGCGAACGTCCGAAGGGTCTCCGGCCGTATCCGGCGCTCGAGAGGCACGTCGCTGTTACTCAATTTAGGTGACACGACGAATCGGTTTGCTCGCGTAGCGAGCATGCGGGATGGGCGAATAGTGCCATTAGTCTCGAATTCCACCCGCAATTCGGGCGCTGCCTCGTTCAGCGTCACGAGAAGTCGCGTTAGCGCGGGTTGCTGCAGAAGCGGCTCTCCACCCGAGACAACGAGAAGAGACGGTCGCGGGTTGATGGCCAGCACGTGCGCGACTACGTCGCTGATCGGCATCGAGGTGATCTCCTCCGCTTCGTTGAACCGCGTCCAGTCCCACGAGTAGGCGGTGTCACACCAGCTGCAGCTGAGGTTGCATCGCCCCAGTCGAAGAAATACGGCGTACTCGCCCAGGCTCGGCCCCTCGCCCTGCAGGGAGGTGAAAATCTCCGAAACGTGTAATCGGTCTCTCATCGGTGCACGGCCACACTCGAGTCGGCGGTCTCCCACATCCGGACCGAGGTGAGCCCGCGCAAATGAGGCTCGAGCGTCTCGAAAACCCAGCTTGCGACAAGCTCTACGGTCGGATTATCGAAGCGGTCGTTCAAGTAAGTATGGTCGAGAACCTGTACGACGTGTGCATCCACGATCTGCCGGATTTCACCGAAGTCCGTAACAATGCCGTTCACATCCAGTGGACCTGTGATGGTGACTTCCAGGCGGTAGCTGTGCCCGTGAAGTCTCGAGCACTTGCCTCGGTGCCACGGCAACACGTGTGCAGCCTCGAATCGGAAACTGCGGGTCAGGCTATGTTTCATGGTCCCCCTCTTGGGTCAAATTTCGATGCGTTCGAGCGATTGCGAACGTCGGCGGTGGATCGTGTCGCGGCACGGGTCGCGCGCAGTTGCTTTGTTGTGAGCTACCGTCGAGTCGTGTCACGTTGTACTGGATCGTATGCGAGTGGCGGCGGCGGCCCGACCGAAGACGTTCGTCAACTCCGGCTCATCGACGGTTCCTTGCGACCAGTCCGGTGGGGATTACCGTGGCACTTCCAATCGCCCGCCTACTGGATCGCACGTACCGAGGAGTGGCTCCTCCGCGCTTCCACTGCGCGCACCCCCCACCGCCTGGGCGTGACCTTCGCCGAAGAGGTGGTCGCCTGTTTACTCGGAGGCCATGGGATCACGTACGAGGCGAACGTCGCAGCGTTCCGCGCGCTTCGTGCGGCTGGTCTGCTCGCGGAAGGCTCCTCCGCGTCCGCCGAAGTGCTGTACTCAAGACTGGTCGAGCCGATCGTCTATGCGGGGCGCAGCTTCCGCTACCGATTTCCTCGCCAGAAGGCTGCTCGTATCGCCGCCGCGCTCGACCGACTTCGGTTCGAGCAAGCTCCGCCGGAGCCACTCGCTGCAAGGGAATGGCTCCTGACGTTCCCGGGCGTCGGACTCAAGACTGCGAGCTGGGTCGTCCGGAATCACTTCGGATCTGCCGACGTAGCGATCATCGATATCCATCTCATGCGTGCTGGCGTCCAGGCCGGCGTGTTCGACGGCAGATGGACGCCGGCAAAGGACTATCGGCTCATGGAGTCAGCGTTCATTTCGTGGGCAGATGTGGGCGGCGTGCCCGCGCAAGATCTCGACGCCGTCGTGTGGATGGACCAGGCAGCTGCGGCACGTCGCAGGCCCTCTCCGAACCGATCCCAACTGCTGGACCCGAAACCCGCTACAGTACTCAGAAACGAGGGGACGTCATGAGTGGTAGCGAGGGGCCGGACCTTGATTTCGGTGGCGGTGGACGTGAAGACGACTGCGGCAGCGTGTCGACTCTTAAGGCGCTCGAGCAGCCCGACCCGCACCTCGACGATCAGCTACGTAATGGCACCATTCTGACCCTGCAACTCGTCGAAGGAGATTTCCCCACGATCGTGGCGGTGCTTGCTGAAGGCCAAGTTGCCGGCGCCGTCATGCCGGACCAACGCCTCATCAATTGCCTCCGCGCTGGGTTCCGATACTTCGCGGAGGTCAGCCGCACTTCCGGCGCGATCACGCTTCGAGTGAGCGCTGCGTGAAGATTTTAGGGGGCACCTACCAGGAGCGCGTCACGGCTCCGGAGCATCATGAGGACCTCGGTGGCAGCGGATTCCGCGCGGCGGCGGCGCTCAGCAGAATGCCCGACGTGTCGTTCACGAGCAGCGTTGAAGCCGCCGGGGACGCACTCTTCCGCTCAGGACTCTCGACGCTTGGCATTGCGGGGGAGTCCGTCCCGCGCGACCACGCGATCTCGTTCAACTACCTCGCGCCATTCGCTGAGCCATCCATCAGCGGCCGCCCCGCGCGACTTGAGCAGCCATGTCACGTCGCGGACGACACCGTGCTGGCGTTTGGCATGATCGAGGACGGCGATATCTCGGTCACTTCGGAACGCCTGATTTATGACCCGCAAAGCGTCACCGACGCACGAACCGATCAGCTGTTGCGCTCCACCGCCGGTCCCACCGCCCTCATCGCAAATGCGCGCGAAGTTCGATCGATCGGTCGTCGCGAAGACGTCGAAGCCGCTGCGCGAGCAGCTATCGCCGACCTGAACCTCGACGTGGTCGTCGTCAAGGCGGGCGCACGAGGCGCCCTCGTCGTCGATGCAACTGCCGAAGACGCTCAGTGGGTCGGTGCGATCCCTACCGACGAGGTCTGGAAGATCGGAAGCGGGGACGCCTTCTCAGCGGGCTTCGCTTACGCGTGGGGAAACGGAGCGTTCCCTACGGACGCAACGCGCGTTGCGAGCCGGGCAGCCGCATGGTGTTGTTCGACGCGCACTATGGCGCTGCCACCTCAACTCCTGACCGGACTTGACGTTGACGGGCTTACGGGAACGCACCTCGACAACGACGGCCGACAGCCGACGGTTTACCTGGCCGGCCCGTTCTTCACCGTCGCCGAGCGATGGCTCGTCGACACATGCCGTATGTTCCTTCTCGAAGCCGGTGCGAACGTCTTCAGCCCCATCCACGACGTCGGGCCCGGCGCTGAGGAAGTGGCACAAGCCGACCTCGACGGGCTCGCTGACAGCGATGTAGTTCTGGCGCTACTCGACGGATGGGACGCCGGGACCCTCTTCGAAACTGGATGGGCAACAGCCCGCAACATCCCGATCGTCGGGGTCGCCGCGAATCTGGGGGGCATCCAGACAACGATGCTCGCAGGTACGAACGCCGAACTGCACCAGGACGTCACGACGGCGCTCTACCGAGCCATTTGGATCGGCCTCGGCACGCCGCGTCGGAGACGTGCCCGTGTCGATTGACTCGCAACCCAACACGCTTCTGCTTCTCTCGGGTGGCCTTGACAGCTCCGCCCTCGCTGCGCTTCTCCGTCCGCAGCACGCGCTGTATCTCGACTATGGACAACGCCCAGCGCATACGGAGCAACGTGCCGCCGAGCGAATCGCCACGGAATACGGCATTAGGCTGCACGTCGCCACGCTCGGCATCCGTGACTTCGGATCGGGCATCCTGCACGACGACGCAGACGCAGTGAAGGATGCTCCGAGTCCCGAATGGTGGCCGTATCGCAACCAGTTCCTCGCAACAGCCGCTTCGGCGTTGGCTTTGAAAACTGGGTCGGAGGCCATCGCGCTCGGGACTGTCCGCGGCGACGGAGATCGGCACCTCGACGGTACCGAAGAGTTCTACCGGCTGCTGGATGCACTGGTTGCCTACCAGGAAGGCGGCATCCGTATTTCAGCCCCAGCCATCAATTACACCACCGAAGAACTGCTAGTCGCCGCAGGCCTCGGTGCAAACATCATCGCCGAAACAGCATCGTGCCACCGGTCAAACTTTCCCTGCGGTGCTTGCCCCGGCTGCTGGAAACGCCAACGTGTGCTCGCCAGCATGAACCTTCCCGGCTACAGCTGGAACAGTTAGCGACGCCGCGGATATGCAGCACGCTGGCCTGGACCACTCGTTCGTGACGGCCGATTTGAACGTCTAGCGCATGCCGTCGGCAACACATGTGTGTTTGGTAGAGGTCGTCTTCAAATCATCGTGCCTGCGGCGGGCAGGCGCAGCTGATCTCGGCGGCAACTGCCGCTAAAAGTGCCCATACGAGAGGAATTGGAACAACTCGTGACTAGTGTCGAGGTTGTCCACGTCGGCGACGGCGCCTGTAGCGTGATCGATAGTGTCCGCACTTCTTCGATGATGGTCATCGACTGCGGGAGCCTTCATGACGTCTCCGGCGCTCCGTCAGCTCATCAGCTCGCGACGCTGATCCTCCCGCGTATCTCGCGACTCCGCTGCCTTGCGGTGTCGCACTTCGACGCCGACCACTGGAAAGGACTCGCGGCGCTGCCGGCGCTGCTGCCACAATCGGCGGCCATGCGCGGGTCTCTCGAGTTCGTTTACCCGCAACTGCCCGCGACGGCCCGGTGGGTTCCCGCGCTGCTTCATGCTCTAGCAACCCATATGCCTGCGTACCCGGCGGGCAGCATGGCGGAGGTGGTTGACGCTTGGGCGGCACGAGGGGTCAAGTTAAACCCGCGCCCTAAGCAAGCCGGTCAGTCCTTCCACATGGCAGGAGAAGACTGGGATGTGCTATGGCCGCCCGCCGTATTGCCCGTCGGCTGGGGGAAACGGGCAACAACCCTCATCCGACGTGCCCGCGAACTAGCGAACCATCCGGAGAACGGATGGCTCGACGAGGCCTTCAGGAAAGCCTACGGGAGGTCCTGGGGAGCCGATATCGAGGTCGACGTCAGCGAACGTGAAACCTTCGACCCGTGGAAGCAAGCTCAGAACGACCTTGCCGGCCCGTTCGATGAGTCGGAAGACGCGCTATATAACGATAGCGACCATGGCGACAGGGGCGACCGCGGTGGCACTCGCGAGCTAGGGGACGGCCTTGCCACCAGTTCAAGCGTCGCTACGACAAGAGGCGTCTCTGAGTCTCAACCGATACGAGAGCTGTTCGGCCGCCTTCAAGGTTTGAACAACGAGCTAAGTCTCGTACTTTCCAGCGCAAGTGGACGGCTTCTTGCAATGGGGGATGTGAAGGGGTTTGGCCTTCGACGATCGCTTCAGCACCCGAACCTGCGGGCGCGGTACATGACGATCCTCGCTCCGCATCACGGTACTATTGCTCCCACTGCGCGCCAAGAGTCCCTCATGCCTCGCGCGCGATGGCTCATTGCGCAGAACGGTCCAATCCACCACCCGCGACTCAAGTGGGCGTATATCGCCCGCCACGTCCGATGCACGCATGACGAAGGCAATATTCGTGCCTGAGGACGGCGTGCGTCTGTCCGCAGCCTTCGAAGAGAACTGCACTGGTGAGAAATGACTCTGGGGTGACTCAAGGCGAGCCGCGGGCCATGACTGACGGGCAGGCCGGGGCGCCAAGGTGCGCACGTAAAAGCAATCGCGCCCAACGTTGTCTTTGCTTGCAATCGCTTGCCAGCCTTAATCGGATGGACTGCAATCCACTCACGCCAGGGAGGATTCAGGCATGCTTCCGGCCGGCGGAAGCGTGCCTGTCGTACCTGGCTCTGAGGTCGTGTCCTCGTCGCCCATCGGCAGCTGTGACATTTCGGCGTTCGCGGGAGCGGGTACCAACTCGGTCGCGACGTTTTCAATTCCATCAACGTCTCGGACGCGGTGTTCACGCAGTGCATCCTCGGGAAGCCGCTTGAACGGAGCGAAGTCTGACTTCGGCAGATACATTCGGGATGGCCATCCCTCGGATTCCAAACATGCCTTGCAGAGCGCCTCGACGTCGACGGCGGCCGTGCTGCTCATGCCACGTATCGCTTCGTTGACGGCATCTTCGAATTGGCGATCGATCGCGACCACCGGGTATCGCCGGCCACCCCACACCCCCTTGAAGTCACGTTCGCCAAGGTACGCAATGTCGGGCGATTTCTGCTGAAGTCCGCGAACGCCCCAGCTGAACGCCCAAGCGACTTCGATGCTCATCGTGAAGTAGCGCTGGTCGCAGGCGGAGAGGATTCGGAACCCGGTATCGATGCTTGGTCCGATGTAGTCGTAGATGAATCGGTCCCGGTCCCGTTCTCGCAGCGCATCGTCGTTGAGGTCGAGGACATCGCGGGAAGAGGTTTCCGTGAACGGGTCCAGCGGAGCGGTTGCTTGGGTGTCGGGACCGGGGAAGGTCGCGATGAAAGCGCCACCTTTTGTTTTCAGCGGCACGTCTGAAAGCGACCGTTCCTCGTACTGGCGCATCGCCGCCAGCCACGTCCGCACCGCGTCCACTACCTCGGCTTCGTGATTGACCCTGCACGTGAAGATAAGCTCGTCGCCAATCGGCTTCCACATGGAGAATCGCACCGACGAGACATCGCTTTGCACCTCGGCGAGGGCTTGCGGGAATTCACGGTAGAACTGCAAGAACTTACGTGGCCAGTCACTGCCCTTTTGCTGCTTGTAGCTGGTCGATCCGACGAGGTCGACCGACATGAACAGCAGTGAGTGGGGATCCGCCTGGTCGGAGTTGCCGGTCAACTTCCGAGGCCCAGCACTTCGCAGCGGACTCGTGCGGCATCTGGAGATACGTCGAAGTGCTGAGCGAGCCGCCAGATCTCGCCGTTGGTTTGCTCATGAACGCGGCGGAAGTGGCTTTCCGGCATGAGCAGACTCGACGCGAACACGTTGGCTTGCGTCTCCGCTCCGTTCCGGGCGCCACGACCGAATCCCATGTCGCCTTCTCGCGCGGGTAGTAGGTAATGCAGAAAATAGTGACCCAGCTCATGTGACTGGGTGAACCGATCTCGCCGCGCCGAGGTCATGTGCGGAAGGTAGATGGTGAAGTCCCGACGGGCCCGAACCCGAAGAGATTCCTCGCCGTCTCGGTAGTCGATGCTGCCGCCCAGCGACTTGATGAGCGTGTCGAGATCGGCGTGGCCGGATGAGCCGTAGATCTTGTAGTGCTCGCCGACTCGTTCTGCCCAGTCTCGGATCTGAGCGTGCGGAAGCGGCGCCGGTGTGACCGGGGCGTACTCCTGCGGCATGAGGTTCCTTTCCGGGTGCGTCCCGTTGTGGGACACGGAAACATCCTATCGAGCCAAGGTGACAGGGGTGCAGTGCGCGGCGGCCCGCCGTAGCACTGCTCTCAACGCCAGTGGAAGACCGCGTTGTCCGCGTCAGGGTCCGCCCTCTCGACCTCGGTCGGAGGCCGCCGCTTGCCATCGTTCGACGATTCCGTCCGCGTAACGCTCGCGTACCTGCTTGCGAACCCCGCGTAGGACGTCGTCGGCTAGTGCACCCAACGCGAACGCCGCTCGCCCTTGCCAGTTAGCGCTGAGGGCCGCTGCGATGAGCTGCTCCGGAGTGAACGCGTACCCGTGGCGAAGCAGGCGTTGCAGACCGTCCGTCACCTTCGAGCGGTCGCGACGGTCGACCAGCCCCGTGCTGGAGTTGACGGAGTCGGTGAAGGTCGCCACGGCTACGGCCACAACCGGATCGATCGCCGGCTCGACGGCTGCTATCGGTTTACCGGCGAGCAGCGTCGGGCTGTAGGCGGTGACCCATGAGCGGTGTGTCTCGTCAGCCCCAACGAGCACGATGCCAGCAGGCATCCGCCGTTCCACCTCAAGAAGGTGTTCAAGATCGGGGTAGTAGGCGATTTGTGGACCCGAAGTCTTGGCGTTGGCGGCGGAGTAGCGCCACGTCGCGAAGACCCCCTCGCCGGACCGGTCAAGCTGCGCGAGTCCCGAGTTCTCTTCGATGGCAGTGCGGTGGGGTATCAGGATGCCGAGGCGCTGGCCGGTGTTGAGGTTCCAGCCCCAGTCGGCTGCGAGACCTATCGCGTCGACGGCGGCTACGTCTGCCGTCACGTACGCACGAGGAACGCCGCTGCGGTCGGACTCAAACATCATTGGATCAGTTTGTCCTGAGTCACCAGGGTTGTGAAGCACCGCGACTGATCGATGGCATGGGTTCGTGGTCACGGGACGCCAGTGCCCGTTCGCCCGCCTCGCCGCTTCGAGGAGGACGGCGTGATCTATAATCTTTAAAATTCCGGTGGGCTGCCGACGTTTCGCTTTGGCAAGTGCAGCGGGCTTAAGACTGCCCTGGGATGCGCCACTGGTGCGGTCAGCAAGGCGTCGCTGCAACGACCGAGCGGTCCAGCGGCTCTGGTCTCATCGGCTCGGCTTAGTTCACCGGCTGTTTTGATTCCTCGACTGTGTGATGAGCCATGGACGGTAACCCAGGCCACGTGCGGTGCCGAGATCGCCGTGCCGGTAGGTTCCCGGCGGCACCGGCCGCAGACTTGCTCCGATGCGTTCGGCGAATCGCGTGGTTAGCGCTAGAGCTGCCGTGTTGTCGTCGCGGGTAGCGAAAGCGATGTCATGCTGCGGCGCACGCCCCCCGATCGAATCGAGCAGCGCCATCGCGACGCCCCTTCGCTGTGCGGGCGGCGCCACGGCCACGACCTGGATGAACGTCGGGTCACGAGGGCCGCTGCCGATCGACGCCATGCAGAATCCCACGTGCACATTGCCGATCTCGGCGAGGAGTACCAGATGCTCCGCGATCATCGTTGCGTTGTGCTGCACCGTTTGCACCATGATCGGCTCGCATGCGAGTTGCAAGTCTTTGAGACGGCGTGCGTCGCCTGGATCAACAGTTGCTTCACGCAGCGTCGGTTGCGACGGGGGGAGGGCCTCCAACGACTTACGCCACCGCACTAGTCCCGGATCTCTGGTTAGAGGGAAGACCGGTTCGAACGCAAGGTAGCTCACGTCTCTTTCGGTCACGAGCACAGGGTATCGGCAGTGTCGCGTCGGTTGATTCTCGCGCTGGAAGGCGCCACGTGAGCGACCGCTTCTGCTTCAGCCGGGCGCTCCGCTCACTCGGCCCAGTACCTCGCCTGTCTCCGAACCGGTAACGACCCGGTCTGGCTGCCGCGCTAGCGGCGTTATGGCGTCACCAGCTTTAGGAGGTCGAGCGCGTACGAGATGCCATCGATATGGCGCTGCCGCTCAGCCCTGAGATCGAATTCGCCGCGACGGTGCGGCCTGCGCCGTCCATCGTCAAGCGCAGTCGGCAGCCAGGCTAAACACCCGCGGCGCCCTTGCGCAGTAATGTCACAACTTCATCTCCGACGTCGCATGGCCCGAGCCAGGTTTGACGCGGTGGCCGGATGGGGACCGGGCTCGGCGCTGCCAAAAGGCAATGCGAAGGGATGACCCTGCGCGGTGGCGCAGCCGCGTGGATCGTCGCGAGCAGGAGCGTAATTCGGACCACGCGTCTGCAGTCCTAAACCGAACGAACTCGACCGTCACCGTATCTGGTGAGGCATCCGCTCCGTCGGATCCTAGAGAGACCTGCCTCGATCGGGGCGCGTGGGGTGTCCGAGGATGCCTCTACGGTGAGGGGATGACCGACGTGGCGCCGCCGCATGAGGCCCGATTCGACGGCGCCTCCGTGCATTTCATCCTGAGCCAGCACCTTCGAAAGCGGATCGCACTTGGTCCTGCAGTGAAGCGAATGCTCGACGAAGAAGTCGCACTCTCAGCAGGATGGCCGTCGGAGTCCTCAGTGCGAGTTGCGCCCTCCCTTGCGGCCTTCGGACGCCACGTCGAGCAGCTGAGTCGACTCACCAACGATCTGCCGCGCCCGGAAGGCACGACGTCGTGGCCTCGGTTCTTGTTCCGGCATCCGCGGATGGCCGGGCCGTACGTGAGGGCCGTCCTGCGCGGGTTGTGGGAGATCGTGACTTCTGTGCGCATCGTGCGAATGCGCCGCGCACAGATCGATGAGCCCGTCTCAACTCCGACGGCAGCCAACGCTGATGAGTCGTTCCACGGCGACTGGGCCGACACCGTCCGCGGACTCGAATCCGCCGTCCGACAAGGCTTCAACGCACTGGCCGAGAACATCAAGGTTTCCGCGATCGAGCGGGAGGTCGATGCGCGTCTCTACGGCGTGGACCCGGAAGATGCCGACCCGTACGTTCGGCTCTTCCTTCGCAACATCTACCTCGCCCTCACATCGGAACTCGGTGGTCACGAGGTTGTTCTGGAACCCCGCCTGCTGCTGCATTCTCGCGGTCTCATGCAGCTCACGCTCGCGCTCAACGCGCCGGACGAGATCGCGACGAGAGACGCCATCGATTTGTCCCACAGCACCCACCCCATCTTCTCCAGCATCCTCATTCCTGATGTATACCTGCGCGCGAAGGAGGAACACCTCGCTGGAGAATGGTCCGACATTGAAGACCAGGGCCGCAGGCTTCGCGCCATCACGTTCGATGAGCCTACGACGATCTCGGAAACCCTCAACCTCCTCGCGGAAGTCGTCTTCGATGTCACCAAGGCGCGACCGTCGGGGTCGTGGTTGACGTACGCCGTCGTGATGACCGCACCCGGCTCGTGCTGCGACAACCTCGAGGATTGGCGTGTCCAGCACGTGTCCGACATGGACCAGCTCGCATTGAGGAAGTCACCGATTGACGGCGAACAGCTGCGTATTGACGGCGGCCCAGAATTCGCCACAACCGACGGCACGTCCGACCGACTGAACGCCGGCTCATCGCTCCACGTCAGTTATCGCCCCTGGGCACCAGGGATCCATGATCTCAACACGGTCCTCCTGATTGAACACGCCATATCCGTGTACATGAGGCTGGCGCACCTCGAACAGACCATCAAGCGGTTCCGAACACGAGCACGCGCCGTTGAACAAGCATCCCGCCGTGCCGTCAGACTGTTCGGGGAGATGCGCGGTTCGGAACTGCGATACGGCACTGCCCGAGATCAGCACACGCACCTCCTCAACCAGCTGGGCGCGACCGACATACGCGCAACCATCGAGCAGGGGCTCGGTCTCCTCAGCGCCGTTTCCGGTGCCCGTAGCGATGCCCGAACCGCACGTCTGGCCAACCGTCTCGCAGCGCTCGGCATCATTGTGGCCGCCATCGCCGCAGTTCCCGTCGTCCCAGACGCACTGCACGTCCTCCGGTCCGCAGCCACCAGCACGGATGGCCCCTGGCGTGCGGTGCTCGCGGGGATCGCCGCGCGTCCCGCGACTCTCCTCGTCGCGGCTGTGGCCATTGCTGGAGCGTGGACGGTCATCGCGGCGTCACGCGCGATTATCTTGTTCGGCGCCGGTCTCCGCCATGTCATCAAACGTGGCGCCAAGTCGCCAATCACCATCGACGTCACTCTCGACACAACTGAGGCTGATGATGTACGGCCGAGTGAGGCAGCTATGGATTCCCAGGCACGTGCGACCGGTTAGGCAGCGCCACCGCGTGGTGGTACCGATCAGATCAGTCAATGATCGCCCTCACCGGCCGAATCACGTAGCTGTAAAGATCGTGCGGCGGCGCACCGAGGCTTTCACGGCGGAGGGGGAGTGATCCCGAACGGGAGCGGGGTGTCGCCGTCGCTGGGGGTTGGAAGGCGATTTAGCCAACATAGCATCCGGGGCGATGGTGAGGACGAGGTTAAGCGCCACCGCTCAGCATGCGAAGAGCAACACCCGCGGCGGATCACGATGTCGTTCAAAGCGCTCTATGCAATGCTCGGCACATGAACGATGACGGAAGCCGCAGCCCGATCCGATCCACAATCGTCTCGGTCTCTGGGCGTCAGGCGAAAGACGGCCGCCGAGGGCTCCCGAAAGTCAGCGAGATCGAGTTTTCGGACGAGGTAGGGAACACGACTCGCGCGGCGGTCGTCCCGAACACGGCTCATCGTAAAGCTGGCGAAGCCACGCTGGAAAACGTCATCCAGGCCGAACACTTCGCCCTCTGCCCGATCTGCTTCGAGCAGCCGGCCGATTCTGACGAGCACGTTCCACCGAGGGGGCTCGGTGGGAGCATCATGACCACCACTTGCACCCGCTGCAATAACGCTTTCGGGGCTCGCGTCGAAGCAGGACTGCAGGACTGGTTCGACCGAATGGTTCGAATCCGTTACACGGCGGACGGCGACCCGCGACCCTTCGGAGCAACGCGCGCCCTGGTGCTCCAGACCGACGACGGGAAGTCCCTCCTCCTTCCCGAAAAGGGATCCGACCCGGGTGAGGAGTTCAGTCGGCGAATGCGGACGGCAGCGAGTCTCGAGCACCACGTGAGCCAGCCAGGTGAAGCCGAAGTTCGAAACGGCGTACTGAAAAGCGCCTATCTCGCTGCCTGCCTCCACCTCCGTGGGGTGCCTCACGTGGACTCCGCGAAGCAGATCCGAACTGAACTCCTCGGAGTTGTGGCCGCACGGTCGCGCGCCGACCTGAAGGTGGGTCCCCACGCCCGGACGTTGCGGTTCTTTCGAACAGGCAAGCCCGCAGGTATCCCGCTGGCGTTGCTCCGCAACAAGACGATGGAGTCCGGCCCTTCCTGGCTGCTGTCGCTCGCGGGCACCCTGATCGTCGAATGGCCCTTCCCCGAGATCGACCCCGCTACCCGCCGGCTCGTTGCTTCATCCCCGGCATCGAGATCGTCCGAGTAAGCACATCGATCCGCCGATCACAGCGCTGTGATCACACCTTTCTCGGCAGGCGTACATGGTGAACTGTGCCAAATCGCGCCCATGCACTGTGCCAACAGCTTCCTTCCTCATGTAGATGCGGCCGCCCTGAACAGGGCTTTCTACTGACTCATCAACTACCCGCACTCCACGAAACCCCCGCTGACTGCGGGGGTTTCGTCGTTCCGGAGCCGATCGGGTCGAGCGCGTAGCGGAGAAGCATGCGCTGGAGGACCACCGAGGCGGGGCGTTCACGCGAGACGCCCTCCCGTCGACGAAACGACGCCGGATCCCACGGCGTCTCGGCGCGACGACGGCGCTTCGCTCGGACGCCGGCGTCTCAGCGGGACGACGGCGTCTCGGTGAGCGGCGGCGCCCGCCCGGACGGCAGGAGCCATCGCGGACGCGGGCGGTCCGGACGAGCACGCGACGGACGCGGTCGGGCGACCGGCGTCCTGAGGTGCGGACGGGCGGACGGGAGGCGCGTGGCGGGCCCGCCGCGCGCCTCCCGTCCGTCCCGTGGCCGCGTCCGGGTGTGCCTTCCGGATGATCGGTGACGCATCCCCCGGTGGCTGTCACCGCGCCGTTGTAGCATGCACGACACCTGTCCCGAGACGAGGAGGCCTGCGTGCCGGACCACACCGACCGAGCCTTCCCGATCGAGCACGTCCGGGCGGTGGGTGACGACGTCGTCGCTGCCGTCTCCACCGTGGTGGACGGCAAGGTCGACGCCATCCGCACCGCCTTCACGGTGATGCTCGCCGAGGGCCACCTGCTCGTCGAGGACGTCCCCGGCGTCGGCAAGACCGTGCTCGCGAAGGCGCTCGGCGCCTCGGTCGGCGGCACGGTCAACCGCATCCAGTTCACCTCGGACATGCTCCCGTCCGACGTCACCGGCGTGAACATCTACGACCAGTCGTCGGGCACCTTCCGGTTCTCGCCCGGCCCGGTGTTCGCGAACGTCGTGATCGGCGACGAGATCAACCGCACCAGCCCGAAGACCCAGTCGGCCCTGCTCGAGGCGATGGCCGAGGCGCAGGTCACCGTCGACGGTGTCACGCGGCCGCTCGAGTCGCCGTTCATGATCGTGGCGACGCAGAACCCGATCGACATGGAGGGCACCTACCCGCTGCCCGAGGCCCAGCGCGACCGGTTCATGGCACGCATCGCGATGGGCTACCCCAGCGCCGACGCCGAGCGTCAGATGCTCGCTGCGCGCGGGACCCGCGACCCGCTGTCCTCGCTCCGACCGATCGTCGACGTCCAGACGCTGCGCGCGATCGTGCACGCGGTCCGCGGGGTGCACGTCGCCCCCGACGTCGAGGCGTACATCGTCGCGATCGTCCGCGCCACCCGGTCGCACCCGGACCTCGTGCTCGGCGCGAGCCCCCGCGCGACCCTGCACCTGGCCCAGGCCGCCCGTGCCCACGCCGCGCTGCTCGGCCGCGCGTTCGTCACCCCCGACGACGTCGCCCACCTCGCGCCGGTGATCCTGTCCCACCGGCTCGTCCCGGTCGCCCGCGGCCTCGGCGGGGGTGCCGAGGACACCGCCCGCGACGTGGTCGTCCGGATCGTGTCCGACACCGCCGTGCCCTTCGCCTCGGCCGCCGTCCGCTCCTGATGCCCGACGGCAGAGGGCCCTCGACGACCGCGCTGCGTGCCGGCGCGGTGCGGTCGTGGGCGCTCCGCACCGGTCGGCGCGGAGCGGCCATGCTCCGCCGCACGCCGTTCCCGCGGCCGACGGCGAGGGGGTGGACGGTGCTCGGGTCGGGGATCGCCCTGGTCGGCGGCGGGCTCGTCGCCACGACGAGCATCGCCGTCTCCGCGGGACTGCTGCTGCTCGTGCTGCTCGTGCTCGGCATCGTGATGGCACTCGTCGTCGCGGCGCCCCTGCGCGCCACCCGGTCGACGGCCCGCGCGGTCGTGCAGGTCGGCGAGGTGCACCGCGAGCGGATCACCCTGCGGGGGACCTCGCTGCCGATCGGACCGCGGACGACGCTGCTTGTGCGGGAGCAGCTCGAGGACGCCCTGGTCAGCGTGTCCGACGCCGAGACCTACGCGCTGGTCGGTCCGAACGAACCGCCGGCGGTGCTCGACGTCGAGGCCCTGGCGATGCACCGCGGCCGGACCCTGGTCGGCCCGGTGACCATCCGCGTCGAGGACCCGTTCGGGCTGCTCCGGATCGACCGGCCCGTCGTCCCCGCCGAGGAACTCGTGATCGTCCCCGCGTCCACCACCCTCGGGGCGATCGACACCGGGGCGCTCGCAGGTGCCGTCTCCGCCGACGAGGGCCGTGTCGGTCAGGGCGGTTCCGCCGACGACAGCGAACTCCGGCCGTACCGCCAGGGCGACCCGATCCGGCGCGTGCACTGGGCCCAGAGCGCCCGACGCGGTGAGCTCCACGTCCGTCAGACCACCCAGGCGCAACCGCCCGAAGCCGTCATCGCGATCGACGTCCGACGCGAGTCGTACCAGGCACTCGGTCGCGACGACCTCGCCGAGCTCAGCGACCTCGGTGGCGACGCCGCCTTCGAGCACGCGGTCGTCGTCGCCGCGAGCGTCGCCCGGGCGCTCAGCGCGCGGACCTCGCGCGTGGTGCTCGTGAGCGACGACACCCCGCGGGCGGATCGGCACTCCGGCGACGCCGGCAGTCTGACCGACGTGCTCGTCGGGCTCGCCGACGTCCGGCTCCGGTCGGACGCCCGTCCCGTCACCGAGGTCCTGCCGGAGGTGCACGGGCGCGACGTGCACGGCATGACCGCCGTCGTCACCGGCCGCTGCACCGCCGAGCAGGCCGCGGAGCTCGTCGCCGCGACGAGCGGTTCGAGCCGGGGCATCCTCGCCACGATCGTGCCGCCGGACCCCCTGGTGCGCGGCATCCTCGACCGCGCCGGGTGGCGCACCCTCGTGGTGCCCGTCGCAGGCGCCCGGTCGCAGGGGAGCACCCGGTGAGCGGGACCTCGACGGCGGACCGGGTCCGGACACCCGCGGGCACCGAGCGCCCAGGGCGTCCGGCCGAGCGCTCCGACGCCCCCGGCCCCTGGGTCGTCGCCCTCGCGCCGCTCCCGGTCCTGATCGCGGCGCTGTCGATGCGTCCGCTCGTGCAGGGCACCGCCTGGTGGGTGTCCGGCGTGGTCTTCGCCGCCGTGCTCGTCGCCGTCGTCCTCGCCGTCCGCCGTCGGGCGCCCGGCGTGCGCTTCATCGCCCTCGTCGTCGCGCTGGTGGTCGGGTCCTGCGTGGCCGCCGTCGCCAACGACGTGCCCCCGCTCGGGTGGCTCGACCGGCAGGGCGCGCTCGGCGAGGCGCTCGCCGCCATCCGGCTGAACCCCGCGCCGTTGCCGCAGAGCGACGCGATCCGGCTGATCGTCACCATCGCGATCGGCTGGGTCGCCGGGGTGTCCCTGTTCCTCGCCGCGATCGCCCCGACGGTCGCGCTCGCCGCCGTCCCCGCGCTCGTCGTGCTCATCGTCCCCGGCGTCGTGACCGGGGAGGCCGCGTCGCCGGTGCTCGTCGTCCTGGTCGGCATCGCGTTCCTCGGGCTCCTGTGGCTGTCCGTCCGCCCGGTGCAACGAGCCTTCCCGGCCGCCGTCGTGGGGGCCATCGGACTCGTCGTCGCCGTCGGGCTCCCGGTGCTCGTCCCGATCAACGCCAGCTGGCTGTCCGGGGTCACCGGTGCCCTGCAGGCGCCGATCCAGCCCGGTCGTCCCGGCACGCTGCTCGAACTCGGCCGCGACCTGCGCCAGCCGAACGAGCTCGAGGTGTTCCGCTACCGGACCGCCGACGGGCAGCCGGAGTACCTCAAGCTCGCCGACCTCGACGAGTTCGGCACCGGTGACTGGGTACCGACGGTGACCGATGCCAGCGACGCGGAGACCGCGGACCAGCAGCAGTGGGCGGTCGGCGTGAACCCGCGCCTGGCCAGCCGCGGCGACCTGACGATCCGGATCAGCGGCCTGTCGAGCAACTACCTGCCCGTGCCGGGCGGCGCCGTGTCCGTCGAGTCGCAGTCGACGAACCTCGACCTGTCGCAGTGGCGCTGGATGGGGGACTCGAACACGGTCCGCTCGACCGGTCCCGTGACCCAGCGCGGCTCGACGTACCAGGTGTTCGGCGCCTCGACGTGGTCGGGGGAGTACCTCGACGCGATCGCCGCGAGCGGGATCCTCGGGCGGACCGACGGCCGGGGCTTCACGGCGCCGAGCGACGCCCAGCTGCGCACCGACCTGGCGCTGCCGAAGGACCTCCCCCGCGACATCCGCGCGGCTGCCCAGCGTGTGGCCGGCGGTCTGCCGAACGACTACGCCAGGGCTCGTGCACTCGAGCAGTGGTTCCGGAGCGACCTCTTCACCTACTCCGAGACGGCCCCGGTCGAGCAGGGCTACGACGGCGACAGCATGGACGTGATCGACACGTTCCTGCGCGTCCGCCAGGGGTACTGCGTGCACTTCGCGTCGTCGATGGCGGTGATGGCCCGCACGCTCGGGATCCCGTCGCGCATCGCGGTCGGGTACCGGGCCAGCAGCGACCAGACCGAGGACGGCGAGTACACGGTCTCGAACCGTCAGCTGCACTCGTGGCCCGAGCTGTACATCCGTGGTGCCGGGTGGGTGTCCTTCGAGCCCACCCCGAGCTCCGACGCCGCGGCCCAGGCGGGGACCGAGTCGTCCGCCACGGCAGCACCGGCGCCGTCCGAGACCCCGCTGCCGGCCCCGGGTGAGACCGCACCCGCCGAGGCCTCGCCGACCCCGACCCCCTCGGCGTCGACCGAACCGAGCGCCGCGGCCGCGTCGGGCGGCTCCGACGGTCCGGGAGCCGCCGGTCTGGCGGTCGGGCTGCTGCTCCTCCTCGCCGTGCTCGTCGCTCCGGGGGTCGTCCGCGTCGTGCGTCGGCGGCGTCGGCTCGCCGCCGTGCGTGCCGGGCGCTCGCCCGCCCTGAACGCCTGGCGCGAGGTGCTCGACGACGTCGCCGACCACGGGTACGCCCCGGGGCTGGCGCCGCCGGGCGACGCCGCTGCGGCGGCCCGCACAGCGCGTGCCGTGCTCGGTCGACTGACGGACGCCGTGCCCGCGGCCGTCCTCCCGCACCTGACGAGCATCGTCGACGCGGTCGACGTCGAGCGCTTCGCCGCGGACGGTGCGGCGAGCGTGGACACCGGTGCGCTCCGGCGGGCCGTCCTGGAGGCGCGGGTCGTCCTCGACGCGTCCGTTCCGCGGGCCCGCGTGGTCCGGGCACGCCTGTTCCCGCCGAGCCTGCTGCCCTCGTCCGCCTGGTCCCACGAGGGCCGGCGGAGCCGCCGCACGGCCTAGGCGCCGTGCGTGGCGGCGGCCGGCCGCGCGGGCAGCGCCGCCGACCGCCGCCACTGCGCGCGCCGCGCGTCAGCGCCGCGCGTCAGCGCCGCGCGCCTCAGCGCCCTGGGCGCACCACCGCGTCGACCAGGCTCGCGATGACGTCGCCCGGGTTCACCCCGGGCAGCGCCGGCCCATCGAAGACGATCCCCACGTTGGCGCCGACGAGCAGCACGGCGAAGTCCTCGAGCGGCATGCCCGGCTCGACCTCCGGGTGCGCGCCGAACCACAGGCGCACCAGGTCGAGCACGCCGTCCTGCAGCTCGCGGCGCTGCCGGACGAACTCCGGCATGAACTCCGGGTGCCGCAGGGCGTACCCACGGAGCTCCGAGACGAGGGCGAACTGCCGGCCCTGGTCGTACCGCCCGAAGGCCGCCCGGACGACGTCGGCGATGCTCGTGGCGGCGACGTCCTCGCGCACGACCTCCTGCAGCGCCGCCAGGATCCGGTTCGTCGAACGCTGCATGACCTGCGCGACGAGGTCCTGCTTCGACGAGAAGTTCGAGTACACGGCGCCCTTGCTGAAGCCGGCGCGTGCGGCGACGTCGTCGAGCCGGGCACCGTGCACGCCGGACTCGGCGAACACGTCCGCTCCGGCGACGAGCAGTCGTTCGCGCACCTCGGCGCGGGGCGTCCTGGGGGTGGGGGAGGAGGCGTCGTCGCTCATTGGTCCTGGTCCGTGATCGTCGTCGTGGACGGTGGTGCGCCGTCCGGTCGATCCCCGCGCGTCGGTGGCGCACGGGCCGTGCCGCACCCGCTGACGGTGCGGTCCTCGGAGACCTGCCGAGCCGCGCGTCGACATCACGCGCGGCACCAGCTGGGCCCCCGGCCCCGTCGCTCGGTGGACCGCCACGTTCGGGTCGTGTCGGTGCGTCGAGGACGGTGGTCACCGGGTCGATACCCGGCGGTAGCGATGGTACCTCGCGGGTGCCCCGATGACGCCGGTCCGGTCGTCCGGGGCGGGCGGTGCACCGTCGTCACGGCGCTGCGGTCGCGGGCGGCTCAGGCGTCGTCGGGCGTGTCCCGGTCGCTCCGCACGGCACCGCGGCCGGTCCGGCGGCCGGGACGTCGGAGCAGCCGGATCGCGTCCGGTCGGAGCCGCCGGCCGCGCTGCAGCAGTGCGCCGAGCGTCGACTTCGGCTGCCAGTCGCGACCGTTCGGCAGCCCCCACCCGCGCTTGACGGCGCCGTACCGGAGCCCGAGCGACAGCACGATGGCGGCGATGATCCCGATCGACGGCGACCCGAGGTACGACGCGACCACCATCACCGCCGACGCGGCGACGGCCACGGTCGCGTACAGCGCGTTGCCGCCGAACACCGCGGGCACGCGCCGGAGCAGCAGGTCGCGCATCGCGCCGCCGCCGACCGCGGTGATCGTGCCCATGATGATCGCGGCCGGCCAGCCGAGCCCGGCGTCGAAGGTGCGCTGGACCCCGACCACGGACCAGAACCCGATGACGGCGGCGTCGAGCACGGTGAAGAGCCGGTCCCAGGTGAGCTCCGAGAACGACACGAGGAACGCGACCAGCGCGCCAGCGATCGCCACCGGTAGGTACAGCGGGTCGACGAGCGCGACCGGTGGGCCGTTCTGCAGCAGGGTGTCGCGGAGCATGCCGCCGCCGAGTCCGGAGACGAACCCGACCACGAGGAACCCGAACAGGTCGAAGTCCATCGTGCGTGCGAGCGATCCGCCGAGCAGCGCCGACGCGAACACCCCGGCGAGGTCGAGCACGTCGGTGACCGACGCCAGGGCCTCCGGGGTCAGCACGTTCATGAGAACAATCAAACCCCACGTCGCGGGAGTGGCGAGCCGCGGGCTGGTTAGGTTAGCCTCACCTTCGCCATGATCGCCACCCTCGTCATCGGCCTCCGCGAAGGCCTCGAAGCGACGCTCATCGTCGGCATCATCGCCGCGTTCCTCCGTCGCAACCGCGCGCCCCTCGCCCCGATGTGGGCCGGGGTCGGGCTCGCGGTCGCGCTGAGCATCGCCGTCGGCTTCGGGCTGCAGCTCGTCGAGCAGGCCCTGCCGCAGGCCCAGCAGGAGGGCATGGAGACGATCATCGGTGCCGTCGCCGTGGTCTTCGTCACCGGCATGATCGTCTGGATGCGCACCCACGCGCGCACCCTCTCGCGGGACCTGCAGGCCAGCGCCTCGGCCGCGCTCGGACAGGGCACCGCGTGGGCCCTCGCCGGCATGGCGTTCCTCGCCGTCCTCAAGGAGGGCTTCGAGACCTCGGTCTTCCTCCTCGCCACCTTCCAGGCCTCGTCCGACACCGGCTCGGCCGCCCTCGGTGCGGTGATCGGCATCGCCGTCGCCGTCGCGATCGGGTACGGCATCTACACGGGTGGTGTCCGCCTCGACCTCGGCCGCTTCTTCACCGGCACCGGCGTCTTCCTCGTCTTCGTCGCCGGCGGCCTCGTCCTGACCGCGCTGCGGCACGCGCACGAGGCGGGCTGGATCGTCATCGGCCAGCAGCGCACCGTCGACCTCGGCTGGCTCGCCCCGAACGGGTCGCTGCGCGGCGCGCTCGTCACCGGTGTGCTCGGCATCCCCGCCGACCCCCGCGTGATCGAGGTGGCCGGCTGGCTGCTCTACGTCGTCCCGGTCCTGGCGATCGCGGTCTGGCCGCGCCGCTGGCGTCCGTCGACGGCCCGCGTCCCGCTGGCCCGCTCGCTGGTCGCCGCCGGACTCGCGGCCGCGGCGGTCGTCCTGGCGCTGGCCGTCCCGAGCGCGGGCGTCGACCTGCCGCGCACGACCGCGGTCTCCGGGGACGCACGCTCCGTCACGGCCGACGTCGACGGTGCGGCCGCCGTCCTCCGCGTCGCGGGCGCCGGCCGGGAGGCACGAATCACCCTCCCCGCGTCGGCCCACCGTCGCGTCACCCGCTCGGGCGTCGCCGCCGACCGCTGGCAGGTCACCGAGGACGTCCCGGCGACCGACCGCCCCACCTCGCTGACGCTCGACGACCTGGTCGGCCTGTTCGGTCGGGTCCCCGTCGGTATCTCGCCGAGCACGAACCCGGGGCCGTTCACGGCCCGCTGGGCCGTCCGCGACACCGTCGCCCTGACGACCGTCGGTGGGGGCGTCCTGGACGCGACCCGCTCGGAACGCGACGTGCTCACGCTGAGCGGTGGGGGCCTCCCGGCCGCTCGGACCACGACGCTGGGACGCTCGGTCTGGGCGGTGCCGACCGACCGTGTCGACCGTACGGCCGCGGACCTGGCCGCCGCCCGGACCCGTGCTGCCGAGTTGCGGCTCTGGGACACCTGGCTGCCAGCAGTTCTCCTCGCCGCCGCCGCCGTCCAGGCGCTGCTCGCCCTCCGCGACCGCCGGCGTGCGGTCGCCCCACCGACCACCACCCCCGGAACCGACCCGTCGCGCGGACCGCCCGCCGACGTCCCTGCAAGGAGCCTCGACCATGCCGTTCGGTAGGACCGCACGCCCCCTGGCCGCCCGACCCCGCGTCGCCCGCCCCCTGATCGTCCTCGGCGCCCTCGGCGCCGTCACCACCCTCGCCCTGACCGGCTGCTCGGCCGGCTCGCCCGCCGACGACGCGTCGAGCAGCGGGAAGGTCTCCCGCGTCACGATCACCCTGACGAACGACGGCTCCGACGCCTGCGCCGTGTCGACCACGACGGTCCCCGCGGGCCCCGTCACGTTCACGGTGCACAACGAGTCGTCCACCGCCATCACCGAGGTGGAGCTCCTGCAGGACCAGCGCATCCTGGGTGAGAAGGAGAACCTGGCCCCCGGGCTCGACGCCGTCCGGTTCACCGCCACGCTGGGCGGGGGGAAGTACCAGGTGTACTGCCCCGGTGCGGAGCGCGAGCTCACCGACTTCACCGTCACGGGCAAGGCCGCCTCGACCGCGAACAGCAGTGCGGCGACCCTGCTGGCCGACGGTGCGAAGGGCTACGCGACCTACGTCGACGGGCAGGTGACCGACATGGTCGCGGCGGTGCAGCAGCTGCAGCACGACGTCGACGCGGGCGACCTCGATGCGGCGAAGAAGGACTACGCCGCCGCCCGTCCGTTCTACGAGCACGTGGAGAGCGACGTCGACGGCTTCGTCAAGAAGGGCTTCTCGGCCACCGACAACGCCGGCAACCTCGACTACCTGATCGACATGCGCGCGTCCAACCTCGACGACGCCGTCGGTTGGAGCGGCTTCCACGCCGTCGAGAAGGACCTCTTCGAGACCGGCGCGATCACCGCGTCGACGAAGCAGACGGCCGCGGCGCTCACCGCCGACGTCGAGCTCCTGGCGAAGCGCGTGCCGTCGATCGAGTACAAGCCCGAGGACCTGGCGAACGGTGCCGCGGGGCTGCTCGAGGAGGTCCAGTCGAACAAGATCACCGGGGAGGAGGAGGCGTACAGCCACATCGACCTCGTCGACCTCGCCGCGAACGTCGAGGGCGCCCGACAGGCCTTCGCGTACCTCAAGCCCGGTCTGACGAAGGTGGACCCGGCGCTGACGAAGCAGATCGCCGCGCAGTTCGACACCACGAACACGCTGATGGACGGCTTCCGCGACGCGGACTCGCTCGGCGGCTTCGCCACGTGGGACGCCGCTGCGAAGGCGAAGGACGCCAACCGGATCTCGCAGCAGGTCCAGGCGCTGCAGGACCCGCTGTCCCGCCTGGCCGAGAAGGTCGCGACGGCGTGACCGCGTCCCGTTTCTCCCGACGCGGGCTCATCGGCGCCGGGCTCGCAGCCGCCGGTGCGGGCGTCGGTGCCGTCGCGGGCGTCGCCGGGTCGGCCGTCGCGACCGGGGTCGACCCGTTCACGGCGGCCGCGAACGGCGACGAGTCGATCGACCTGTCGCAGTCGGTCCCGTTCTACGCGACCGCCGCCCGGCAGCCGCAGGGCGGGATCCGCACGACGCCGCAGCGGCACTGCGTCTTCATGGTGTTCGACCTGACGGCGTCGACCGCGACCGAGCTGCAGGTCCTGCTCGCGCGCTGGTCCGCCGCGATCGCACAGCTGCAGGCCGGCCGGACGATCGGCAGCGTCGAACCCGCGCACGGCGACGGCGTCGGTGCCGACACGGGCGAGGCACTCGACCTCGGCCCGGCGTCGCTCACCGTCACCGTCGGACTCGGCCCAGGGGTCTTCGACGAGCGGTTCGGTCTGGCGGCGAAGCGTCCCGCGCACCTCGCGGCGATCCCGACCCTGCCGAGTGACGCCCTCGACGAGCAGCTGACCGGTGGGGACCTGTCCCTGCAGGCCTGTGCCGACGACCCGCAGGTGGCGTACCACGCCGTCCGGGACCTGGCGCGGATGGCCCGCGGGACCGCGACCGTGCGGTGGACCGTCATCGGGTTCGGGCGCGCCTCGGCCGGTCCGACGCAGTCGACGCCCCGCAACCTGATGGGGTTCAAGGACGGTACCCGGAACATCACCACGGACGACGAGTACGACCGCTTCGTGTGGCTCGACGACGACGCCGGGTGGATGGCCGGTGGCACCTACCAGGTGGTCCGGAAGATCCGGATGAACCTCGAGACGTGGGACGCCGACGTCGTCAGCGACCAGCAGCGCGTGTTCGGTCGGACGAAGGTCGAGGGCGGGCCCCTGTCCGGTGGGGCCGAGCACACGACGCCGGACTTCCATGCCCGGGCGCCGCACGGCACCGAGGGCGGGACCGCGATCGACGCGCGCTCGCACGTTGCCCTCGCCGCACACGAGAACAACGGCGGCGTGAAGATCCTGCGCCGCGGGTACAACTACACGGACGGACTGAACCAGTACGGCCAGCTCGACGCCGGGTTGCTCTTCGCGGCGTTCGTGAACGACCCGGAGCACTTCACGACGCTGCAGCGGAGGCTCGGGGCGTCCGACCGCCTGAACGAGTACGTGTCGCACATCGGGTCCGGCGTCTTCGCCGTGCCGCCGGCGCCGCGGAAGGGCTCGTACATCGGGGAGCAGCTCTTCCACTGAGCCCTGGAGGCCGAGGTGGGTGCCCTCCGTCGTTTCCCTGGAGACGGAGAGCACCCGCGCCGCGGAGTCCGGCGGACGGAACCACCGTCCACCCCCTGGGGGGAACGACCCGGCGCGACGCGTCGCGATGCGACAAGGGGGAGCGTACCTCGCTCGTCTGGTGTCGAGCGGTGTCCGCGCGGGAACAGAGAGCGGAACGGGCCGCCCCACCAGGTGGGGCGGCCCGTCGTGCGCCGTGCGGCCTGGAGGCGCGGTGTCAGTCCGTCAGGACCGGCGCCTCCTCGACGGCGCGCTTCCGGCGTGCGAGCACGAGTGCCACGGCGCCGGCGAGCAGCAGGACGCCGGCAGCGATCCCCGGGACCACCAGGTCGGCACCCGTGAACGCCAGGTCGCCGCTGGCGGCGCCCGGTCGGCCGCCGTCCGAGACGCCGCCGACGGGGGCGCCGGCGCTCGGGGTTCCCGCACCCGGCGTCCCTGCACCCGGCGTGCCCGGGTCGGTGGGGTCACCGGCGCCGGGGTCGGTCGGCTCCGGCTCCGCAGCCGTCTCGACCGGGATCGTCACCGCGAGGGTGATCGTCTGACCGTTCGGCAGGGTGACGACGAGCGGCTCGTCGGTCGTCGCGGTCGGCGCAGCGAGGGCCGCGACGCGGGCTGCGGCGGTCGGCTCCGAGCCCGTGGCCGGGGCGCCCGGCACGGTGAAGTCGAGGGTCGCACGACCCTGCTCGTCCGTGGTGTCCACGACGGTCGGGTCGATCTCTGCGGTCGCGAGCTCCTGGCCGCCGGCGCTGACCGAGACGGTGCCGCCCTGGTCGGCCGCGTTGCTGAAGGTCAGGGACGACAGGTCGATGCGGACGGCATCACCGGGGCCGAAGCCTCCGTCGGGTGCCTCGGAGACCCGGACGCCGACCGATCGCTGGTCCTCCTGGACCGCGACGGTCGGGTGCTCGCGGAAGTACTGGACCTGTGCCTCGAGGTCGACCATGCCGCTGTCCTGCTTGACAGCGGCCTCCTTGAAGGCACCGAAGTTGTCGCCGCCGGTCGCGAGGAACGAGTTCACGGTGACCTTGTACGTGCGGTCGGCCGCGATCGGCTCGCCGTCGAGCGTCATGCCCGTGATGCGCTCGCCGGGGGCGGCCAGCGGGTCGTACGTGTACGCGAAGCCCGCGGACGCGCCGAGCTTGAGGAACGGGCGGCTCGCGGTGGACGGCTGCCACTGCTGCTCGAGGGCGCGGCGGATCTGGTCCCCGGTCAGGTCGAGCACGACGAGCGTGTTCGCGAACGGCTGGACGACCGCGGCCTCCTTGTAGGTGACCGCACCGGAGGCGATGTCGGCCCGGAGGCCGCCCGGGTTCATGAAGGCGATCTGCGAGCCCTGGCGCTGCGTCTGGTCGCGCTGGACCTCGGCGACGAAGTTGCCGAGGGTGGACTCGCCGCCCCGGTTCTCGGAACCGTTCGACTGCACGGCGCGCTTCAGGTCGCGGTCGATCGTGCCGAGCTCGACGGCACCGAGACGGTCGGCCTCCTTGACCGCGGCGTCGACGGTGGCCTGGACGGCGGGGTCGGGCGTGTAGGTCCCGTCGACCAGGCGCAGGTTCTCGGGCGCTGCGGCGGTGACGGAGCCATCGGCCGCGACGGTGAGCCGCACGTGGCCGAGGTTGAAGCCGTACGAGCCGGTCTGGATCACCGGACGGGCGACGGTGCCGCCGGTCGGGACGATCGAGTACGCGTAGGTCTGGTGCGTGTGGGCGGACAGGATCGCCGAGACCTTCGGGGTGACGCCGTAGACCGCGCGAGCGAAGTCGGAGTCGTCGCTCGGACTCGGCTTCGTGGTGCCCTCCGCACCGTCGTGCACGAGCAGCACGAGCACGTCGGCCTCGTCGTTCGCCGTGTCACCGTCGGTGAGCTGGGTGGCGACCTTGTTCACCTCGGTCGTGATGTCGCCCATCTCGAGCCCGGCGATGCCGTCCGGGGCGACGAGGCCCTGGCCGATCAGGTCCACCGTCGCGCCGATGAAGCCGACGCGCTTGCCGCTGATCTCCTGGATCGAGTACGGCTGGAACGCGGGCTTGCCCGTGGCCGAGTCGAGGATGTTCGCGGAGACGTAGTCCCACTGCGCCGCACGGACGCCCTCGCCCTGGCCACCGATCACGCGGTCGCGCAGGTCGTCCTGACCCTTGTCGAGCTCGTGGTTGCCGATGGCGCTGACCGACAGGTCCATCTGGTTGAGGACGTCGATCGTCGGCTGGTCGTCCTGGATGAACGACTCGAAGGTCGAGCCACCGATGTTGTCGCCGGAGCTGACGAAGGCGGAGGTCGACGGGTCGGCGCCGCGGAGCTGCTCCAGTGCACCGGCGAGGGTGGCGGCGCCGGCAGCGTCGCCGTCCCGCGGCGGAGTGTTGAGCGACTTCGCGATGCGGCCGTGGAAGTCGTTGACGTTGTACAGGTCGATCGTGGTGTCACCCTCGGCGGCGAGGGCGGCAGAGGGAACGGTGAGGGCGGTGAGGACGCCGGCGGCGACCAGGGCGGAGGCCCCGGCCAGGCGCCGGCGACGCGGGGGAGTGTGAGCGTTCATCGGCGCTGAACCTACGAAACCGCACAGGCAACGCGCCAGGTGTTGCCACAACACGTCACGTGTTGTTCACACCACGGGGGACGTTCCTCTCGTTCGGGGGACAGATCCCGACCCGGTCACACGTCAGTCGCGCCCCAGAGCGCCCTTCACCCGCTCGACGGCCTCGGCGGCCATCGCCTTCGCCGAGTCCTTGATCACGCCGAGTTCCGCCGGGTCGCCCTTCAGCAGGCTCTTCGCGGTGTTCACCGCGTACTCGGCGGTGATGTGCGGGGGGAGCGGCGGCACGTTGCGGCTGACGTACGCGTCGATGAGCGTCACGCCGGGGTTCGCGAACGCCCGTTCGACCGCTGCCTCGACCTCGTCGTCACCGCGGACGGCGATGCCCTCGAAGCCGAGCAGTCTGGCGTACCCGGCGTAGTCCATCGACTCGACGTCCTGCGAGCCGGACCACATCGGGTTGCCGTCCTCGGTGCGCATCTCCCACGAGACCTGGCCGAGGTCGTCGTTGTGCATGACCACGATGACGAGCTGCTGGTTCGGCCACTGGGCCATGTACTTCTTGACCGTGATGAGCTCGTTCATGCCGAGCATCTGGAACGCGCCGTCGCCGATGGTGCACACCGCCGGGGCGTCCGGGAACGCGAACTTCGCGGTGACGGCGTAGGGCATCGCCGCGAGCATCGTCGCGAGCCGGCCGGACATGTCGCCGTGCATGCCACGGCGGAGCCGGATGTGGTGGCCGTACCAGTCGGCCGTGGTCCCGGCGTCGCAGGTGACCGTGACGCCCTCGGGGAGCCGCTCGTTCACGGCGTGGATGACGCGCCGCGGGTTGACGCCGTCGTCGTAGGCCACCTCGGCCTGGCGGTGCATCTCCGCCTCCCACTCGCGCATCTCGCCGGCGAGCCTGTCCTGCCACGCGGTGTCCTTCCTGTCGCGGAGCAGCGGCATGACCGCCTGCAGCGTCGCGCCGACGTCTCCCCACAGGTTGAGCTCGGTCGGGTACCGCAGGCCCATCTGCTCGGGCTTGATGTCGACCTGCACGCCGCGTGCTTGGCCGGAGGCGGGCAGGTACTCGCCGTAGGGGTAGTTCGAGCCGAGGAGCACGATCGTGTCGCACTCCTTGATCTGCGTCAGGCTCGGGCGGGAGCCGAGGAGCCCGACCTGCTGCGTGTGGTACGGCACGTCGGAGGGCACGACGTCCTTGCCGCGGAGCGCCGTGATGATGCCGGCGCCGGTCTTCTCGGCGGCCTCGAGCACCAGGTCCGTGGCGCCGCGTGCGCCGGCACCGACCAGGAAGGTCACGCGCTCGCCGGCGTTCAGGATCTCGGCGAAGCGTGCGATCTGGTCCTGCGGCGGCACGATCCGGGTCGACGGGGCGACGTCGCTCGACCGGGACACCCAGTGCTCGGCGGCCGGGGCCTCGTACGCCATCGCCTGCACGTCGTGGGGGAGCACGACGACGGCCGGCTGCTTCCGGAGCATCGCGGTGCGGAAGGCCGTGTCGACGACGACGCCGACGGCGTCCGGGGTGGCGACGGTCTCCACGTAGCAGGCGACGTCGGCGAACACGCGCTCGAGGTTCGACTCCTGCTGCGTGAAGCTGCCGATCGAGGCGAGACCCTGCTGGCCGATGATCGCGACGACTGGCTGGTTGTCCATCTGCGCGTCGTACAGGCCGTTGAGCAGGTGGAAGGCACCCGGGCTCGACGTCGCGACGCAGACCCCGACCTCGCCGGTGAACTTCGCGTGCGCGGTCGCCATCAGCGCGGCGATCTCCTCGTGCGTCGGGCGGACGTACTCGAGCTCGCGCTCGCTGCCGTCCGCCTTGCCGAGGGCCCCGTCGAACGCACCGATCCCGTCCCCGGGGTAGCCGAAGACGCGCGAGACGCCCCATGCCTTGATGCGGTCGATGACGAAGTCGCTCACGGTCGTGCTCATGCACCCACCGTGCTCGCCGCTTCCTGTACGCCCTCAGGTCGGGAGCGGATCAGGGGATCGGGCGCCAGGTGCCGTCGGAGGCGCTCGCGACCACGTTCTCGATGACGGACGCCGCGCGGGCACCGTCGGCGAAGGTGGGCAGCCCGTCGGGCCAGGCCGAACGGTCGCCCTCCGCGCGGACCGCCGCGTAGGTGTCGGCCACGAACGCCGCGAAGGCGTCGAGGTACCCCTGCGGGTGCCCGGCCGGCACGACCGCGAGGCGACGCTGGTCGGGGAACCCGAGGGAGGGGTCCCTGACCACGATCTGCGCACCGCGCTCGTTGCCGAACCACGCCGACTCGGGCTGCTCCTGGTCGAACGCCGCCGACCCGAGCGTCCCGTCGACCTCGAACCACAGCCGGTTCTTCCGCCCGGCCGCGACCTGCGAGACGACGACGTTGCCGATGCGTCCGGTGCCGGTCCGGAAGGTCGCGACCGCGGTGTCCTCCGTGGTGACCTCCGCCCGCTGCCCGGCGTCCGCCACCGGGTCCGGGTCGGGGGAGCCGGAGAACGACGGGCCGGACGCCGCCGGCCGGGTCGGGTAGACGATGTCGGTCGCTGCGCTGACGGACGCGAACGGCTCGCCGGTGACGAACTCGACCAGGTCGCACCAGTGCGAGCCGATGTCCGCGAAGGCCCGGGACACCCCGCCGGCGCCGGCGTCGACGCGCCAGCTCGAGGCGTCCTCGTCGAGCATCCAGTCCTGCAGGTAGTGGCCGTGCACCGCGAGCAGCCGTCCGAGCTCCCCGGCGGCGATCCGCGCGCGGATCTCCCGCACGACGGGGTGGTACCGGTAGACGAACGGCACGGTCGCGACGACGCCGGCCTCGTCCGCGGCGTCCACCAGCTCGGCGGCCTGCGCGGCGCTGATCGCGAGCGGCTTCTCGCACACGACGTTGATGCCCGCGCGGATCACCGCCATCGACTGCGGGTGGTGCTGGTCGTTCGGCGTGCAGACGTGCACGACGTCGGGCGCGTCGGCGATCACCTCGTCGAGCGAGCCGTAGCCGCGGGGCACGTCGAGCTGTGCGGCGACCTGCTCCGAACGGGACGGCGTCCGGCCGAGCACCCCGACGACCTCGGCGCCCGCTGCCCGAGCGGCCCGGGCGTGCACCCCGGCGATCATCCCGGTGCCGATGACGGCGACGCGGATGCGCCGCCCTCCGTACCCACTGCTCATGGTGCTCCCTCGCGCCGGACTGGACCCACCGTACCGATGCAACCCGGCCACGCGCCGGGACGCGTGAGTACCGTCGGGGGCATGTCGAGCCTCCAGACCAGCCTGCTCATCCTCGGAGCCAGCGGCGACCTGTCCAAACGACTGCTGCTGCCCGGTCTCGCCACCCTGCTCGAGGTCAAGGACGACTGGGACGTCCAGCTCGTCGGGGCCGGTGTCGAGGACATCTCGGACGAGGACTGGAAGGCGCAGGTACGGACGTCGTTCGAGAACGCGCAGGCCTCGAAGAACGAGGAGGACGAGGGCGCGCAGGACGGCGGCGAGAAGCTCAGCAAGCGGCTGGTCGACGTGGTGAACGCCTCGACGTACCGCAAGGCCGACGTCACCGACGCAGACGACCTGAAGGCGCTCCTGGCGGCCTGCGACCACGACCCGGCGATCTACTTCGCGCTGCCGCCGGCCGTGACCGAGAAGAGCTGCGCCGTCCTCGAGGACCTCGACCTACCCGGTGGCACGCGCCTCGCGCTCGAGAAGCCCTTCGGCACCGACGCCGAGAGCGCCGAGCACCTCAACGACCTGCTGCACTCGTTCCTGCCCGAAGAACGGATCCACCGCGTCGACCACTTCCTCGGCCGCTCCACGGTCCTCAACCTGCTCGGGCTCCGCTTCGCGAACCGCATCATCGAGCCGCTGCTGTCCTCGGCGCACGTCGACCGCGTCGACATCGTCTACGACGAGACCCTCGGGCTCGAGGGCCGTGCACGCTACTACGACAAGGCCGGTGCCCTGGTCGACATGATCCAGAGCCACCTGCTCCAGGTGATGGCCGTCGTCGCGATGGAGGCCCCCGCGTCCATCGATGCCGACGACCTCCGCACGCAGAAGGAACTCGTGCTCCGTGCCGTGCGGCCGTGGGGCGGGGACGTCGTCGCGGCCGGGAAGCGCGCCCGGTACACGGCGGGCACGGTCGGCGACCGGTCGCTGCCGTCGTACGTCGACGAGGACGGCGTCGACCCGTCGCTCGGCACCGAGACCCTCGCGCAGCTGACCCTCGAGGTCGCGAACTGGCGCTGGGCAGGCGTGCCGTTCACGCTCCGCTCCGGCAAGGCGCTCGAGCAGCAGCGCCGCGAGATCGTCATCACCTTCAAGGACTCGCCGCACGTGCCGAACGGGCTGACCGGGGCCGAGCGTCCGGACAAGCTCCGGATCTGGATCGCCCCGGACGAGATGCAGCTCGAGCTCAACGTGAACGGCCCCGGCGACCCGTACACGATCGACCACACGGCCCTGTCGGTGACCTTCAACCCGGGTCGGCTCAGCGCGTACGGCGAGGTCCTGGCCGGGGTGCTCGAGGGCGATGCGACGCTGTCGGTGCGCGGCGACAGCGCGGTGCAGGGGTGGCGGGTCGTCGAGCCGTTCCTGCAGGCGTGGCGCGACGGGAAGGCGCCGCTCGACGAGTACGCGGCCGGGTCCGCCGGTCCCGACAGCTGGGACAACATCGACTGCTGACGCCGTCGCGGCGGGCTGCCGTGTCGGTCCGCTGACGCCCTGTCGGACGGGAGGCGCGTGGCGGGCCCGCCACGCGCCTCCCGTCCGTCCGCTGGTTGCGCGGCGACACCGCGGTGGCCGCGAGACGGCGGCGTGCGTGCGAGACGCCGGCGTGCGTGCGAGACGCCCGCGACCCGCTGAGACGCCGTCGGATCCGGCGGCGTCTCGCGCAGTTCGCGGCGTCTCAGGCGGCCCGGGGTGTCCCAGGGCATCTCGGGGCTGCGGCGTCTCGGCAGATGAGTGGCGTCTCGACGGCACGACGGCACGGCGGCGTAGCGTCCGGTGACGTGAAGACCACCGACGACGTCCTGTCCACCGTCCCCGCTCCCGCCGGTTCCGACGTCCGCGTCGAGCCCGTCCGCTACGACCACGAGGGCACGGCGCTCCTCGGTGTCCTGGCGAAGGACCACGCCGTGTCGGGCCCGCGCCCGGCCGTCCTCGTGGTCCACGACTGGCACGGCGTCAACGAGCACGTCGAGGCCCGGGTGACCATGCTCGCCCGGCTGGGCTACGTCGCGTTCGGCGCCGACGTGTACGGCGAGGGCGTCCGCCCCGGCGACGACACCGCTGGACAGGTCGCCGGCTCGTACTACCAGGACCTGCCGCTGTTCCGCGCGCGGCTGACGGCCGGGCTCGACCGCCTGCGCGAGGACCCCGACGTCGACCACTCCCGCATCGTCGTGATGGGGTACTGCTTCGGTGGCTCGGGCGCGATCGAACTCGCCCGTACCGGCGCCGACCTGGTCGGTGCGGTGTCGTTCCACGGTGGACTCATCGTGCACGAGCCGTCGGACGCGTCCGCGATCCGGGCGAAGCTGCTGGTGCTCACCGGGGGAGCGGACCCGATGGTGCCGGACACCAAGGTCGCCGAGTGGCAGGACGAGATGCGCGCCGTGCCGTCGGTCGACTGGCAGGTCGTGACCTACTCGGGCGCGATGCACGCGTTCGCCGTGCCGGGCACCGATGCACCGGACCACGGGGCGCAGTACCAGGAGCGCGCCGACCGTCGCTCGTGGCAGGCGCTGCAGGTGTTCCTGGCCGAGGTGTTCGACGAGGAGTCGACCGTGGTGTGAGCGCCGCGACACGCCGAGGGCTCGGTGCGACAGGGTTCGATTCGCGTTCCGCGCCGCACCTGTTGTAGAGTCTTCCACGGCCGCAAGGCCAGCATCGGTCGGAAGACCGGATGCGCTCGTAGCTCAATGGATAGAGCATCTGACTACGGATCAGAAGGTTGGGGGTTCGAGTCCCTTCGAGCGCACATCTGAGAAGGCCCCGTCGCACTGCGGCGGGGCCTTCGTCGTTCCCGGGGTTCGAGCGTGCCGGGTCCTGGTCTGCGGCCGTCGTGCTCCCAGGCGGGACCCTGTGCATCCTGCACGGATTCACCTGCCCGTAACGACATCCTGCACGTACACCCGCTCCTGGGTCGTCACTACGGTTGCCGCAACCCGGTCGCCCCGACCGGCACCCCTTCCCCCAGGAGCATCCGATGGCCAGTGCAGCGTCAGCACCACCAGCCCCGTCCGTCGTCGTCGACGACCACTCCCTGTCCCGTGTCCCCGCCTCCGCCCGCTACGGCTGGTTCCAGGTCGCCGTGCAGCGCTTCGGGCAGATCTCCGCCCTGTCCCAGTTCCTGCTCGGCGCCACCCTCGGGTTCGGCATGGGCTTCTGGCAGGCGTTCTGGGCGATCACCCTCGGCGCCGTGATCCTGGAGATCGTGTCGGTCTTCGTCGGCATCATCGGCATGCGCGAGGGCCTCAACACGTCGGTCATCGCGCGGTGGACCGGGTTCGGCAAGGCCGGTTCGGCACTGGTCGGTCTGGCGATCGGCCTGAGCCTGATCGGCTGGTTCGGCATCCAGTCGGGCGTCTCCGCCGCCGGCCTCGTCGCGATCCTGCCGATCCTCCCCGCGTGGGCGTGGTCGCTCGTGTTCGGCCTGCTCGTCACCGCGATCGTGCTCCGCGGGTTCCACTCGATGCAGTGGCTCGCGAACATCACCGTGCCGCTGTTCCTGATCCTGGTCGGCTGGGCGGTGGTCGTCGAGCTGAGCAAGCACTCGATCGCCGAGCTCGCCGCGAAGGCCCCGGCCGGCCCCGAGCTGAGCTTCGTCGCAGGCACGACCCTGGTCGCGGGCGGGTTCATCGTCGGCGCGGTCATCACGCCCGACATGACCCGCTTCAACCGCTCCGTCGGTGACGTGGTCAAGCAGACCGCGCTCGGCGTCACCCTGGGGGAGTACGTCATCGGGCTCGCGGGTGTGCTGCTCGCCCACGCCGTCGGGTCGTCCGACATCACCCGGGTCATCACCTCGAGCGTCGGCTGGGTCGGCATCCTCGTGATCCTGCTCGGCACGTTCAAGATCAACGACTGGAACATCTACAGCTCGAGCCTCGGCGTCACGAACTTCATCGACGTGGTGTTCGGCCGCAAGGTGAACCGCGGTGTCGTCACCCTCGTGCTCGGTGTCGTCGGCTCGGTGCTCGCCGCGGTCGGGTTCCTCGACGCGTTCACCCCGTTCCTCATCGTGCTGGGCGTCGTGTTCCCGCCGATCGCCGGGATCATGGTCGCCGAGTACTTCGTCGTGAAGCGCTGGCGTCGCGAGCTCAGCGAGAGCGAGGGCCTGCCGGCGACCAGCCCGACCTGGGTCCCCGCCACGCTCGTCATCTGGGCGGTCGCGGCACTGGTCGGCTACTTCGTGGCCGTCGGCATCCCGTCGATCAACTCGGTCGTCATCGCCTTCGTGCTCTACGTGATCGCCGGCAAGGCCGGGTGGGTCCGTGGGGTCGGGGTCAGCCGCACCGAGCAGGCACCGGCCGCGGTCGGTGACGGCGCGACGAGCGAGGCCCCGGCGGCCGCGCCCGCCCCCGCGCCGGCCCCCTGAAGCCGGCGGTCGGCAGTCCCCCCTCGCCGACCGCCACCTCGTCGCCGACCGTGCCGCGGCACCCTGATCCGGACACGGCACGGTCGGCCCGACACCCGCTCCAGCACCACAGGAGCACGCACCACCACCACGCACCACCAGCACGCACCACCCCGAAGGGATCCCCATGCGCATCGGCATCGACGTCGGCGGCACGAACACGGACGCCGTCCTGATGGACGGCAGCACGGTCGCCGCGGCCGTGAAGCGGTCGACGACCCAGGACGTCACGTCGGGTATCGTCGCCGCCCTGGCCGGCCTGCGCGAGCAGCGCGACTTCACCTCGGCGGACATCGACGGCGTGATGATCGGCACGACCCACTTCATCAACGCGTTGATCGAGGCGCGTGGCCTCGCCCCCACCGCGGCCGTCCGCCTCGGCCTGCCCGCGACCGCGTCCCTGCCGCCGTTCACCGATTGGCCCGGGCACCTGGTCGGCGCCGTGCAGGGCCGGGCGTTCCTCGCACACGGCGGTCACGAGTTCGACGGGCGGGTCATCTCCGAGCTCGACCCGGACGAACTCAAGCGGCACGCCGAGGCGATCGGCGCCGCCGGCATCCGCTCGATCGCGATCTCGTCGGTGTTCTCGCCGATCAACGACGAGTTCGAGCAGCGGGCACAGGAGATCATGGCCGCCGAGCTCGGCCCGGGCGTCGCGTTCTCGCTCTCGAGCGAGATCGGCCGGATCGGGCTGCTCGAGCGCGAGAACGCCACGATCATCAACGCCGCGCTGCGTGAACTCGCCGAACGCATCGTCGACGGCCTGTCCGGGTCCGTCGCCGGCAGCGGCATCGACGCGCCCCTGTTCCTCAGCCAGAACGACGGCACGCTGATGGACGTCGAGTACGCCCGTCGGTACCCGGTCGCCACCTTCGCCTCCGGCCCGACGAACTCGATGCGCGGTGCGGCCGTGCTGTCCGGCTTCGACACCTGCGCGGTCGTCGACGTCGGCGGGACCACGAGCGACGTCGGCGTGCTGACCGGCGGATTCCCGCGCGAGGCCACCGGCGAGGTCGCCGTCGCCGGCATCCGCACGAACTTCCGGATGCCGGACGTCCTGTCGATCGGCATCGGCGGCGGCTCCCGCATCCGCGAGGACGGCGCACTCGTCGGCCCGGACTCGGTCGGCTACCGGCTCACCGAGGAGGGACTCGTCTTCGGCGGTGACACCCTGACCGCGACCGACGTCGCCGTCCGCGGAGGTCGTGGTGCGATCGGTGACGTCTCGCGCGTCGCCGGGGTCCCGGCCGAGGTCGCCGAGCGGGCCCTCGCGGTGATCGCCGAGCGCGTCGCCGACGTCGTGGAGCGCATGCGCACCTCGTCGGACCCGCTGCCCGTGGTCGCCGTCGGCGGCGGCTCCGTCCTGTTGCCGGACACCCTGCCCGGACTCGGCACCGTGCACCGTCCCGAGCACTACTCCGTGGCGAACGCGATCGGCGCCGCGATCGCCCAGGTCTCCGGTGAGGTCGACAAGGTCTACGCCATCAGCGACGGCCGGCGCTCCGCCGTGGTCGACGAGGCCCGGCAGGAAGCGGTCGACCGCGCCGTCGCCGCGGGTGCCGACCCGTCGAGCGTCGCGATCGTCGACTTCGACGAGGTCCCGATCCCGTACCTGCCCGGCAACGCCACCCGGATCCGGGCGAAGGCCGTCGGCGACCTCGCGCTCGGGGCGTTGGTCCGATGACGACGACGGAGACGGCCACGAGCCCAGCGACAGAGGCGGCCCCGAGCGCGGTCCCGGCGACCACGCGTGCGGCTCCCGTCCGACCGCTCACCGAGATCGGTGCGGACTGCTCGGCGTTGGCCCGCGGCGCCGCCGTGCTCGGCACCGGTGGCGGTGGTGACCCGTACATCGGCCGCCTGCTCGCCGAGGCCGCGGTCCGCGAGCACGGCCCGGTGCCGGTCGTGCAGGTCGAGGACCTGCCCGACGACGCCGTGGTGCTCAACGTCGCGATGATCGGCGCCCCGACCGTGATGGTGGAGAAGCTGCCGTCCGGCGCGCAGTTCGCCGAGGCGATCCGCAGCCTGGCGACCCACCTCGGTGTCACCCCGACGCACGTCGCCTGCATCGAGGTCGGCGGCGTCAACTCCACCAGCCCGATCGTCGCCGCGGCCGAGCTCGGCCTGCCGCTCGTCGACGGCGACGGCATGGGCCGCGCCTTCCCCGAGGTCCAGATGGTCCTGCCGACCCTCTCCGGCATCAGCGCCACACCGATGGCACTCGCCGACGAGAAGGGCAACACCGCCGTCTTCGACGCCGTCGACAACCGCTGGGCGGAACGGCTCGCCCGCACCGCGACGGTCGAGATGGGCTGCTCGGCGATCACGGCGCAGTACGCGATGTCCGGTGCCGAGCTCAAGCGCTCGTACGTCCGCGGCAGCCTGTCGCTCAGCGTCGCGATCGGCGAGGCCCTCGTCGACGCCCGTGCCGCGAACGAGGACCCCGTCGTCGCCGTCACCGCGGTGCTCGGCGGCACCGTCGTGTTCGAGGGCAAGGTCGCCGACGTCGAACGGAAGACCATCACCGGCTTCGCCCGTGGGACCGCCCGCATCGCGGGCTCCGGCAGCGACACCGGCCTGGAGGCCGTGCTCCGGTTCCAGAACGAGCACCTCCTGGTCGAGGTGGCCGGGTCGGTCCGCACCACCACCCCCGACCTGATCGTCACCCTGGACGCCGAGACCGGCGAACCGATCACCACCGAGGGACTGCGGTTCGGCGCGCGCATCCGCATCGTGACCGCCCCGGCCGACCCGCGCTGGCACACCCCGGCGGGCCTCGCGCTCGCCGGACCCCGCTACTTCGGCTACGACACCCCGGCGGTCCGCCACGACGGCACCGTCAGCGAGGGAGAACACGCATGAGCTGGACCATCGACGTCGACGACCTGCCCGACCTCGCCCGCGGCGCCGCGCTGCTCGGCACCGGCGGTGGCGGCGACCCGCTCATCGGGATGCTGCTCGTCAAGGCGGCGATCGAGGAGCACGGCCCGGTGACGGTCCTCGACCCGTCCGAGGTGCCGGACGACGCCCTCGTCATCCCCACCGCGCAGATGGGCGCCCCGACCGTCGTGCTCGAGCGCCTGCCGGCCGGTCCGGAGCCGCTCGGCGCCCTCCGGCGGCTCGAGGCACACCTCGGCCGGACCGCCGCGGCGACGATGCCGATCGAGTGCGGCGGCATCAACTCGATGATCCCGCTGCTCGTCGGCGCGACCGGCGGCCTGCCCGTCGTCGACGCGGACGGCATGGGGCGCGCGTTCCCCGAGCTGCAGATGGAGACGTTCTCGGTGTACGGGGTGCCCGGGTCCCCGCTCGCGATCAGCGACGAGAACGGCCACGGCGTCGTCATCGACACCGGGCACGACAACCGGCAGATGGAGTGGCTCGCCCGCGGCGTGACGATCCGGCTCGGCGGCGTCGCGTACATCGCCGAGTACGCGATGACCGGCCGTCAGGTCCGCGCGACCGCGGTGCCCAGGACGCTGTCCCTGGCGCTCTCGGTCGGGCGTGCGATCCGCCGCGCACGCGAGGAGCACCGCGACCCCGTCGAGGGACTCGCCGAGGCGTTCGGGCAGACGGTCTACACGCACCTGCGCGAGCTGTTCGACGGCAAGGTCGTCGACGTGGAGCGCCGGACGCTCGACGGCTTCGCGAAGGGTCGCGCGGTCGTGCAGGGTGCCGACGGTTCGGAGCTGGAGATCGCCTTCCAGAACGAGAACCTCGTCGCCCGACGGGACGGCCGCCTGGTCGCCGTCGTGCCGGACCTGATCTGCGTGCTCGACGCGGAGACCGCCGAACCGATCACGACGGAGCGGCTGCGCTACGGCCAGCGTGTCCGGGTGATCGGGGTGTCGACGCCCGACCTGATGCGCACACCCGAGGCCCTCGCCGTCTTCGGCCCGTCGTGCTTCGGCCTCGACGACGACTTCGTCCCGGTCGAGCAGCTGCACGAGCGCACCCCGGTGGGGCCGCGCTGAGCGGCGCCGATGCGCGAGGATCGCTGGTGTGCACCGTGGTGAGCAGCGTGACGGGGTCGTGACGGGCCTCCAGGCCGACGACGTCGACGACTTCGCACGCGGCACCGCGCTCCTGGGGTGCGGCGGTGGCGGCCAGGTGGACCACACGGCGCACGCGCTCCGGCGCGCGCTCGGGACCGGCGGGGTGCCCGTCGTCCCGGTCGACGCCGGTCTCGGCGCGGTGGTCGCCGTCGGACTCGTCGGCTCCACCACGGTCCTCGAGGAGAAGACGCCGAGCGGTCGTGAGCTGCCCGACGCGCTCGCCGCCGTCGAGCGCTGGACCGGCCGTCGGGCGGACGCGGTCGTCGCCGCGCAGATCGGTGGCGTCACCGGGCCGGCGGCGGCGCTCACGGCGCACGCGGCGGGCCTGCCGCTCGTCGACGCCGACCTGGTCGGTCGGGCGACGCCGCGCATCGACCAGCTGTCCCTGTTCGTCGACGCGCTGCCGGTGGTCACCGCGGCGGCGGTGACGTCGAGCGGCCTGCGCATCGTGGTCGACACGGCCGATGCCCGCGACCTGGAGACCGTGTGGCGCGAGGCGGTGTCGCACAGCGGCGGGTGGGCGGCGTTCGCGGTCGGCCCGGTCGACGCCGGGGTGCTCGCCGGACGCTGCGTCACGGGGAGTGTCGACCGGGCCCTGCGCGCCGGTCGCGCCGCCGCGACCGCGGCCGGGGTCGAGGACCTCGTCCGCGGGCTCGAGGGCGCGCGTGTCGTCGCCCGCGGTCGCGTGCTCGACGTCCAGCGCAGCGGCGACGTCGTCGCCTTCGTCCACGGATCGATGGCGATCCGTGACGCGGCGACCGGAGCCGTCGTCCGGGTCGAGGCGGGCAGCGAGTGGGTGCACTGCCTGGTGGACGGCGAGCCGGTCGCGAGCACGCCGAGCTGCATCGTCGTCGTCGACGCGCGCTCCCTGCGTCCCGTCGCCACCGAGCGGGCACGGGTCGGGGACGAGCTCGCCGTGCTCGTGCTGCCCGGCGCACCGTGGTGGTGGGCGACTCCGGACCGGACGGCGCGCGTGTCGCCGCGGGCGTTCGGGATCGACGCCGATGTCGTGCCGGAGGTCGCGGCGTGATCCCGGTCGCCGAGTTCCTGCCCCTGCTGCCGGAGGGCACCGCGCTGCTCGTCGGACCGGCGTCGGGCACGGTCGCCACCGTCCGCGGCATCGTCGGCCCACCCGAGCACGTCGGTCGGCTGCTCGGGACGGAGGACGGAGCGGTCGTCCTGCTCACCCCGGTCGAACGGTTCGACGCGCGCTTCGACGTGCTGCTCCGTCGCGCGGCGGCCGCCGGGGTCCCCGTGCTCCTCGTCGGGACCGTCGACGGCACGCCGCGGCCGGGAGCCGGCACCGCCGCCCTCGCCGAGCGACTCGGCGTGGCGGTGGTCGTCACCCCGGATCCGTGGGCGGCCTCGGTCCGGGTGCACGAGCTCATCGGGTCGGGCGATGCGCCCGCTGCCCGCGCCGCCGTCGTCGCGGCGCGCGTCGGGCTCGATGCCGGGCCCGCCCTGGACGAGCTGTTCGCGCGGCTCGAACGCGAGCTCGGCCACGCGATCCGGTTCCTCGACGCGTCGGGGCGCCCCCTGCGCGGAGCGGGCGTCGCACCGGCGACCGCCGCACTGCTCGCGCGCACGGTGGGGACGAGCGAACCGGTCTGGGCGACCGACGACCGTGAGACCGTCGTGGCCGTGCCCGTCCCGACCGGCATCGGACCGCGGGCGTGGCTCGCGGTGGGGACCACGACGCCGTTGCGCGCCGAACGGGCGGTGCTGGCGACCGCGCTCCGGGTGGCGGCGGTCGCGGCCGGCCACCGGCTCGTGCTCACCCGGCTCGACGACGAGCGCGACGCCCGCTACCGGATGGCGATGCTCGACGACCTCCGTGCCGCCGACGGAGCACCCGCCCCGCCCCTGGTGCAACGGACCATCGCCGCCGGGTGGGAGCTGGACGCCTGGCACGTCGGCGTCCGGCTCGTCGCACGGGGTCCGGTCGACGCCGTGGCGCTGCGGGGCGAGGTCGAGACGGCCTTCGGCGGGCACGGACTCGACGTCGTGGTCGTGGAGCAGACCGACGGGTGGGCAGTGTGGTCCTCGACGCCCGACGAACCCGATCGTGCCGCGGTCGCCGCGCTCGCCGCCTCGGTCCGTGCGGCGCAGAACGCCCTGCGCTCCGCGGTCGACACGAACGCCGGTGTCGGCAGCGTGCACGCCGGTCCGGCGGGACTCGTGCGGACGCTCGGCGAGGCGGGTGACGCCGTCCGCCTGGCCGCCGCGCGTCCGGAGTCGGGCTTCTTCGTGCACGTCGACCGGCTCGGGCTCGCGCAGCTGCTGCTCGCGTGGACGCAGACGGACACGTTCCTGCCCGCGGCCGAACAGCTCCTCGCGCCGCTGGAGCGCGGGGGCGGGGCGCTCCGCTCGACCCTCGCGGCGTACCTCGACGCGGAGTCCTCGGTCGCGGAGACCGCCGCGGTGCTCGGGGTGCACCGGAACACCGTGGCGGACCGGATCGACCGGGTGCAGCGGCTGCTCGGTGTGGACCTCGGCGACCCGGAGACCCGGCTCGCGCTGCACCTGGCGACGCGGGCGCTCGGCGGGGCCTAGCGCCGCGGGCCGCGACGCGCGCTCCGTCGTCGCCGGGCTGTACGGCCGGCGCGGCGTCCGGCACGATGAGGGCATGAGGAGCCGCACCGTCGCGGCCACGGCCGTCGTGGTGCTCCTCGTCGCGCTCACCGGGTGCACACGGCAGCAGACCGCGTTCGACGGGGTCGCGCGGGCGGCGTGCGAGACGAAGGCGGGGCCGGCCATCGTCGCGTGGTGGCGGGACGAGTACGGGATGACCCCGTGGAAGGTCGTCGACACCCACTCGACGGGCGTCGAGCAGGGTGCGGGCGGATCGAGTGGGGCGGCATCGGCATCCGTCACGGGCGAGTCGTCCGTGCAGCGCGAGGAGCGTGGGACGGCGTCGGAGACGATCGAGTGGTCGTGCTCCGTGCAGACCTCGGCCGACGACCCCTCGACGGTGTCGGCGACGATCCAGGAGATCACGCTGCGCTCGCGCGACCGGTCGTGACGTCGACCGCCCGCTCGACCCGATCCTCGTCTGCATGACCAACAGGTATGTGGAATACGCGAGTTCCGGCCATGCGCACTGCTACCGTCGCCGCCATGACGAGCGATACTGAGCTTCGAGCACTCGCGCAGTCCATCGGGGAACACGCGGTCGCATCATTCGGGCGCGACCGACTCAGAGCGCTGTCCGTGACGCTCGACGCTATCGACCTGACCGCGACGGTGAGCGCAGCGCTCGCTGACGAGACGACGCAGGCGATGCTGGACGTCGCGAACGCGTTCGCGCACCTCGAGGAGCTGTTCCTCCCCGACGCGGTCCTCCGCCTCCGTTTCGTCGACGTCGAGACGATCCGGTCCGCGCCGGTGACGTCCCGGCCGAGCTACGCGATGGTGTGACGTGCCCCAGACACAGAACCTGACAGCGCCGACGGACTGCCTGTCGCGCGCGGCCTGCCACGACACCGCGGCGCAGCTGCTCGACGGGCGGGGCGAGGAGTGGGCAGCGGTCGCGTACTTCTACGCCTCGTACCATCGCGTGCGTGCGGCGATCCTGGTGGATCCGGTCTTCGATTCACTGGTCGATCTGCCGAAGGTCGATCCTCGCATCTCCGTGCAGCACCGCGAGACCAGCCGGCACGAGGGTCGCATCCTCGGCGGAAGGCGGGACATCGGGGTCAACGACCTCGTCCGGACGCTCTACCGGCCCATCTACGCCGAATACCTCGTGTTGCACGATGCGAGCGTGAAGGTCCGCTACGGCAAGGGGATCTCCGCTGATCGACTCGCTGGCGTCAGGGCCTGTTGGTCGAAGGTCAAGCACCAGTACGACGCTGGCGCACTCATCTGGCGGGATCGACAGAACTGAGGGTTGCCGGGTCAGCCGGGCAAGGACTCCTGCGACCAGGAGCCGTCGGCCTGGCGCTCGTAGGCGAGCCGGTTGCTCGCGGCATCGGTCGCGCCCCGCCAGAACAGCATCCGCACCGGCGTGAGCGCGAACCCGGCCCACGTCGACGGCGGTTCCAGGTCGGTGCCCGGCCGCTCGTGCTCGAACGCCGCCCAGAGCTCCCGCCGGCGTGCGGGGGTGTCGGCCGCGGCCGCGTGGTCGTTCACCCACGCCAGCACCTGCAGGTACCGGGTCCGGGCGGCGTAGGCGGTGCGGGCTTCGGCGTCGGTGACGGGTGTCACGTCGCCGACGACCACGAGCTGCCGTGCGGCCTCGGGCCAGACGAGGGTGACGGCGGCGCGGGGGAGTGCGGCGAGCTCGGCGGCCTTCCGGCTCCGGCTGTCGGTGTGGAAGTGCAGGCGCTCCCCGTCGAAGCACGACAGCAGCACGGTCCGGGCGGCGGGGTAGCCGTCGAGGCCGAGCGTGGACAGGGTCATGGTCGGACCGGGCCCGTCCCCGGCGGACGGCAACCACGACGCCGCCAGGACGAGCGGGTCGGCCGGGGCAGCGGCAGCGTCGTGCTGCGCGGCGGCAGCGTCGTCGGCGGCAGCCGCCTGCCCCGGCAGGACGGTCACGGCACCGCCACCACGTCCGCCGCGAGCGGACCATCGCCGGCACCGGCACCGGCACCGGCACCGGCATCAGCACCAGCAGCACCCGCGCTGGTAGCGCCCGAGCCGGCAGTACCTGCGCCGGCAGCACCCGCGCCGGCACCGATCGCGGGCTTCGCGACCGTCGGGTCGAACCGGGCGATCTCGTGCAGGGACGCCACGGCCTCGTCGAGCGACAGGTCCCACAGCGCCTGCCCGTACGCCGCGGTCGCCCGACTCGCGTCACCGACGACCCCGGGCGTCCCGAAGTCGTTCGACAGCCACCCGAAGGACACCGGCCCGCCGTTGAAGCGGATCTTCTCGAACTCCGCCAGGTGGTCCGGTACCCACCGCTCCGCGAGCGACATGTCCACCAGGTCGGGCCGCAGGTGCAGGATCATCGACGTCTCCGCCGCTCCGCCGTGGATCCCGAGCCCGCGCTCGTCGGCGTCCTCGCCGGACGGGCCGGGCATCCGCGCGAGCGTGGGCATCAGGAACGTCTTCAGGCCGTACCGCTTCCGGATCTCCCGCAGGGCGACCTGCAGCAGGGCGACGTTCCCACCGTGCCCGTTCGCGAAGACGAGCGACCCGGCACCCGTGAGCGCCACGGCCCGGCCGATCTGCACGGCGGTGTCGAACATCGTCGACTCGTCGAGCCACACGGTGCCCGGCGCCCAGCTGTGCTCGTCCGACTTCGTGAACGCCAGCGTCGGCAGCTGCCACACGTCGAGGCCCTCGGCAGCGGCGCGCTCGACGGCCGCACCGCCGATGTGGTCGGCGAGCAGGAAGTCGGTGACGAGCGGCAGGTGCGGCCCGTGGTGCTCGACGGCACCGGTCGGCTGCACGACGATCGAGTCGGGACCGATCCCGGCGGCGACCGCCGGACCCGACAGCTCGGCGAGCAGACGCGAGCGGGCGGCCGGACCCGGGTTCGTCGCGCCGCTCACTTGCCGAACCCCGGCACGACGGGCTGCGCTGAGGCGGTCGAACCACCGCTGACGACGAGCGACGGGTCGATGACGTGCCCCGGGTTGAGCAGCCCCTCGGGGTCGGTGCGCCGCTTCAGGGCCACGAGCTCCTCGACGCCGTGGTCGACGTAGTACTGGTGCGGGCTGTGCACCCGGACGCCCAGGTCACGGAGCACCGGGTACCCGGCGTAGACGTCCTCGGCACCGGTGTAGGGCGCGGTGAGCATGCCGATCGGGCCGACGTGCGCCGCCTCGATGTGCAGCATCCCGCCCGGGTAGACCGCCTCGACCTCGGCGATCCGGTCGATGAGCGCCTCGCCGCCGACCTCGACGTGGAAGTACTCGGTGTCCGGCGTGTTCCGCTTCAGCCACCAGATCGGGTGGTTGTAGGACAGCATCGACACCTTGGTGGTCTGCTGCAGGCCCTCGCGGACGTCGGACACGGTGCCGCCGGCCTGCTCGATCAGGGCGCGGGCCTCGTCGAGCATGACGTCGTCGATGATCGCGCGCAGGCTCGCACGGTCGTCCGGGATCGCGGTGTCCGACGGCAGGGTCGCGGCGACCTCGGCCCGGTCGGCGCTGACGAGTCGCGGCACGGGGTCGAGCCCACGCAGGGTCCGGACCGCGACGAGGGCGTCCTCGAAGGTCGGGAACGAGGCGTACACCGCGCGCCACTCCTGCAGCGGCTCGAGCCGGACGGTCGCCCGGGCGATGACGCCGGCGGTGCCGTAGGTGTGCACGAACGGCTGCGCCTCGTCACCCTCGACGTGCAGCAGCTCGCCCGAGCCGGGCAGAGCGACGTCGAGCGCGGTGACGAACCCCTGCCAGTTCGAGCCGTGGGCGATCGAGCCGGTGCCGCCGGACCCGCCGGACAGGAACCCGCCGATGGTGGACTGCGCGGTCGACGGGTACATCCAGAGCTGCTGCCCGGCTGCGGCTGCGGCCTGCTCGAGGGCCACCATCGAGGCGCCGGCCTCGGCGGTGATCCAGCCGTCGCCGACCTCGACGACGGCCCGCGCCCGCGAGGTGTCGAGCACGAGCCCGCCGTGCAGCGGGATGCCCTGGCCGTAGTTGCCGGTGCCCTTGCCGCGCGTGGTGACCGGGACACCGTGCCGGACGGCCGCGGCGAGCGTCGCGGCGACGTGCTCGGCGGACGCCGGGTACGCGACGAGGTCGGCGAGTCCGAGCGGCAGCTGCGCGCTGAGGATCGGGCTCATGGTCGCCTCGTCGACGGAGGCGCGGGCGCGGGTGCGCTCGTCGGCGCTGACGCCGCGTTCACCGAGCAGGTCGACGAGCTCGGCGCGGAGCGCCGCGAGCGCCTCGGCCGGGACGGTGGGGGAGGTGGGGGTGACGGTGGTCATGCTCACTCCTGTGGGGTGGGTGGTGCGGGAGACGACGGACGGGAGGCGCGACACACGACGTGTGCCGTGCCTCCCGTCCGGATGTGGTCGGCTCAGCCGACCCGGTGTCAGTTGCCCAGACCGATGGACTTGTCGAGGAACTCGTTCGTGTACAGGTCGGACGGCTTCAGGTCGCTCTTGACGTCACCGGTACCGGCGAACACCGGCGTGGCCTTCTCGATGAAGTCCTGCATGCGCTGCTCGTCCATCGAGCCGATGTAGCCGTCGGTGTCCTTCGCCAGACCGAGCTTGACCATCTGCGACGCCGCGAACGCGCCGACCTTCGAGTCGTAGGTCCAGCCGTTGTTGTACTGCTGCACGAGCTGGGTGATGAGGTCGTTCGTCGCCTCGGGGGCCTTCAGGTAGTCGACGTCGGCCTGCTGCATGACGGGGACGAGCTTCTGCAGGCAGGGCGTGAGCTTCGACAGGTCGCCGGTGCGGACGGACATGGCCTCGGGGTACGGGTTCCACCCGGTGCTCGAGACCGGCTTGTAGGCGACCTTCTTGCCCCAGGCGGCGACCTGGTTCTGGTAGATGTACGGCTCGGCGGTCGCGAAGCCCTGCTGTGCGTCCTTGCCGCCGGCCGAGACGAACTTCGACGGGGTGCCGTCGTAGCTGCCGTCGAGGACCTTCTTCGGCAGGATGCCGGACTGCTCGAGGTACGTCATGTACGCGGCACCGTTGAAGTAGCGGACGACGCCGCCGTTCTTCTCGAGCTCCTTGCCGAGGTCCTCGATGGAGTCGACGTCGGGGTAGGTCTTCGGGTCCCACATGATGGACATCGGGGACGAGTCGTTCTCGGCGAAGACGGCGGTGGTGGGCAGGTTGCCGGAGAACTGCACCTGCTCGTCGGTGGACATGTAGCCGAGGGTGATGTCCTTGTCCTGGTACATCTGCGAGGCGACCTTCGTGTAGCCGATCGCGGGGCCGCCGGCGCGGATCTCGAGCTTCACGCCGGTGCTCTTGCCGTTGGCGTACAGGTCGCCGGTGACGGTCTTGCCCGAGGCGTCGATCGACGGGTTCGGGCCGAGCATCTCGTACAGGTGGCCGTGCTCGCCCTCGGGGTTCCAGTCGGTCTGGACGACGACCGTCGCCGGGCAGACGTCGGACAGGTCGATCGCGGGGCCGGTCGCGGCCTTCGCGCTGGCGCTCGACGCCGTGGTGCCGGCGGACGAGCCGGCGGCGCATCCGGTCAGGGCGAGGGCGGTCGCCGCGAGGGCTGCGGTGGCGACGCCGAGTCGGGTGGTGGTGCGCATGGAGGCTCCGTTCGTGGTGCGGGTCTCGTGGTGCTGTGGGTCGGGTGAGGGGACGGGAGGGAAGGGGAGGCGGGGGAGACCCGCGCCGCGGCGCACCGGGGGGAGGCCGCCGCGACGCGGGTCAGCTGAAGTCGTGCCAGCGGCCGACGGCGAGACGGCCGATCAGTCCGAACACGAGGAAGACGGCGACGCCGTACAGCGAGGCGATGATGATCGTCGCGTAGAGCTCCGGTCCCATCAGCCGCGAGGCGGTCACCTGGATGAGGACGCCGAGCCCGGGGTTGCCGCGCTGGAAGAACTGGTCGCCGACGATCGCGCCGATGACGCTGAGGCCGGCCGAGGTCCGGAGGCCGACGAAGATCGACGGCAGCGCGGCGGGGAACTGCAGCTTCACCAGCTGGGCGAACCGGCTCGCCCGCTGCAGCCGGAAGAGCTCACGCTGCCCACGGTCGGCTGACTGCAGCCCGAACAGGGTGTTCGACACCATCGGGAACAGGGCGATCATCACCGTGACGATGACCCGGCTCGCGAACTCGTAGCCGAACAGGGCGCCGATGAGGGGCACGAGCGCCAGGATCGGCACGCACTGCAGCACCACCGCGTACGGGTAGAGCGAGCGCTCGAGCCACTTCGCCTGCGCCATCGCCATCGCCCAGACGACGCCGATCACGATCGCGAAGCCGAGGCCGACGAGGGACACCACCGTGGTGCGACCGAGCGCGGACCACAGGTCGCTGCCGAAGGTCGAGGGCGATCCGTCGGGCATCGTGGGGGCGACGATCGCCTTCGCCACGAGGTGCGGGTACGGCACCAGGAACGCGAGGCCGCGGACGTGGTCGTAGTAGGCGGCAGCGGCGTACCAGATGCCGACGAGCACGGCGAGGACGACGACGGGCTGCCACCAGGACACGCTCCGGCGGGAGCGCGGTGCGGTGCGGCGTGCGGCCGCTCGGACGGCACGGGTCTCGGCGACCTCCTGCAGGGTGACCATCAGCGGTGTCCTTCCCGGAGCGCGTGCGAGACCTCGCCGACCAGCTCGGCGAACTCGGGGGTGAAGCGGATGTCGGGGTCGCGGGGCATCGGGAACGGCACGTCGAACCGGCCGACGATGCTGCCCGGGCGTCCCGACATGACGACGACCTCGGTGGACAGGTACACGGCCTCGGACACCGAGTGGGTGATGAACAGGCCGGCGAACTGCTGCTCGACGAAGAGCCGCAGGAGCTCGTCGTTCAGGCGCTCGCGGGTGATCTCGTCGAGGGCGCCGAACGGCTCGTCGAACAGGAACAGCTCGGGGTCGAGCGTCAGCGACCGGGCGAGCGAGACGCGCATCCGCATGCCGCCGGACAGCTGCTTCGGCAGGTTCGTCTCGAAGCCGTTCAGCCCGACCAGGTCGATCGCCCGCGCGGCCTTGGCGGCCCGTTCGGCCTTCGACACGTGCCCGAGCTCGGCGAGCAGCTCGACGTTGCCCTGCACGGTGCGCCACGGCAGCAGGGTCGCGTCCTGGAACACGTACCCGATCCGGTGGGCGGCGACGTCGGCGGTCCCGTCGGACGCCGACTCGAGGCCGGAGGCGATGCGCAGCAGGGTCGACTTGCCGCAGCCGGAGGGGCCGACGACGGAGACGAACTGCCCGCGGTCGACGGTGAGGTCGACGCCCTGCAGGGCGACGGTGCCGTTCGGGAAGGTCATCTCGACGTTCCGGAAGTCGAGCAGCGTGTCCGTCGTGGTGACGGGCGGCGGGGCGGTGGTGGTCACGGGCACCTCGGGTTCTCGGTTCACGGGTTCGTGGTGGTGGGGGACGAGGGGTCAGGCGGGGACGGGGGCCGCGGCACGGGCGGAGGCCGGTGCAGCGACCGTCGTGCGGACCTCGGTGTGGGCGACGAGCCGCCCGCGGGACAGGACGATGCGGTCGGCGGGCGCGTTCGCGACCGCGTCGGTGACGCTCGTCGCGGCGATCGCGAGCAGGTCGGCTCGCCGTCCGGGGACGGGACCGGCGGCCGGGAGGCCCATCACGCTCCGGGCGGTGTCGCTCACCATCGCGTACGCCTGGTCCGGCGTGACGTGCCCGGCCGACACGAGCAGGCTCGCCGTCTCGAGGGCGTCGCTCCGCCCGACCGGGTTGAACGGGTCGCGGACGTTGTCCGCGCCCGCGGCGACCCGCACGCCGGCCTCGGTGAGGGCGCGGATCGCGGTGAGTCCCCTCGGGGTGGACACCGGGTGCTGCCACCCCTGCAGGTACAGGTTGGTGATCGGCAGGGTGATGATGCCGAGGTCCGCCGCAGCGACGTCGGCGACGACCTCCGCGAGTCGCTCCGGGCCGAGCGTGCCGAGCCGGACGCAGTGCCCGGCGGAGTACTGGCGGCCCGTGCGCTCGTCGCGCGACAGCCGCGTGACGGCGCGGGCGTAGTGGTCGAGGGTGACGGGCCCGTCCAGGCTCTCGTCGGTGTGCAGGTCGACCCCGACCCCGCGGCGCTCGGCGATCGCGAGCAGTCGGTCGACGTCGGCGAGCGGATCCTCGGCGAGGTGCGGGGCGCCGCCGACCAGGTCGACGCCGCAGTCGAGGACGGCCTCGACGTGATGGTCGGGGGCGAGCGGGCCGGCGAGGGCGACGAGCTCGATGTCCATCAGGCCGGCGAGCTCGTCGCGGACATGCACGAGGGCCCGGGCGCCGCGGGTGGCCGACTCGACCGGTGCGGGAGCATCCGCGACGGTGCGGCGGCCGCTCAGCACGTCCACGTGGGTGCGGACGGAGGTGGTGCCGGCGGCGAGCAGGGCCAGTGCGGCGGTCCGTGCCCGGTCGGCGACGTCCTCGACGGTCATCGTGGTGGCGTGCGCGGACCACGAGGCGATCGCGGCACCGAGGTCGCCGAGCGGCGGCCGGATGGCATCGGCGCTCAGGGCCTTGTCGAGGTGCGCGTGCGGCTCGGCCGGGGCCGTGAGCAGCAGGCGCCCGTCGAGGTCGAGCACGGCGTCGTCGGGTGCGGTGAGGGTGCCGGCCGGAGCGACGGCGGACACGGTGTCCCCGTCGATCGCGACGTCGACCAGACGGCCGTCCGGCAGCAGCGCGGAGCGCAGGAGCCCGACCTGACGGGGTGCTGTGGCGTCCATGCGGGGCCTCCTGATCGCGTGTGAGAATGTTGATCGCATCAACATCTCCGATGCTAGGGCGGCAGTGTTTCCCTCTCGTTTCGAGGCGGTTGCCGTGTGTGACACCCGTCCCGGTCCGACCGGGAACTCGGAACGACGGTTCCGGCGGGCGGGTCGTCAGCCGTCCGCGCGAGGGCGTCGGAGCCGCCACCACCAGGCCGAGAGGAGTGCGCGTGAGCACCGGCACCACCACCGAGACCGACCGCGTCGTCGACGACCAGACCCAGCGGATCGGGGAGCACATCCGCGCCCGTAGACGCGCCGCACGGCTGACCCTCGTGCAGGTCGCCGAGCTGACCGGGCTGTCACACCCGTTCCTCAGCCAGGTCGAACGCGGGCACTCCCGCGCGAGCATGGTGTCCCTCGAGAAGATCGCCGCGGCGCTCGGCACCACCCAGGTCGAGCTGCTCGCCGCGGGCGCCCCGGAACGGTCGGACCAGGAGGACCGCGGTCCCGAGGTCATCCGCGCGGGCGAGGGTGCCCGCGGCCCGTTCTCGAGCGGCGAGGCGAGGCTCCTCGTGCACGCCGGCCCGCACGCCTTCGAGCCGCTCGAGTGGACCGGGGAGAACACCGACCTCGGCGACTACTTCGAGCACCGCGAGGACGAGTTCCTCACCGTGCTCGCCGGCGACGTCCTGCTCGACCTCCGCGGCCAGGAGCCCCTGCGCCTCGGACCGGGTGATTCCGCGTACTACCGCGGCGGCACCGGGCACCGCTGGTGCAGCGCCGACGGCAGCCGGTTCCACATGATCGTGGTCAAGGAGACGCCGCGTGCCGCAGTGGTCGCGGGCGCCGGACCGGTCCCGAACGGGGTGGTCGCGTGACCGCCGCGCCGGAGCGTCGCCGCGTGCGGGTCGCCGCGCGCCGTCAGGTCGCGACCGACGTCGTCGCGCTCGACCTCGCACCGGTCGACGGCACGCCGCTGCCCGACTGGGAGCCCGGGGCGCACGTCGACCTCGAGGTCGCGCCGGGCACCGAGCGGCAGTACTCGCTCGTCACGACCACGCCCGAGGGGCACTGGCGCATCGCGGTCCTCCGGGAACCGGACGGCCGCGGGGGATCGCTCGCCGTGCACGACGGGCTCACGGAGGGAGCCGAGGTCGTGGTCGCCGGACCGCGGAACCACTTCGGTTTCGACCCGACCAGGCCCGCGGTGTTCGTCGCCGGCGGCATCGGGATCACGCCCCTGGTGGCGATGATCAACGCAGCGGAACGCGCCGGCACGCCCTGGGAGCTCCACTACGCCGGCCGCAGCCGGAGCCGCATGGCCTTCGTCGACGAGCTCGTCGCGGCGCACCCCGACCGGGTCGTGGTCGCCGCAGCGGACGAGCACCCGAGGCTGAACGTCGTCGGACTCCTCGCCGAACCGCGCGACGCCGTCGTGTACTGCTGTGGTCCGCGCGGGCTCATGGACGCCGTCGAGGGAGCCGCAGCGCACTGGCCCACCGGGAGCGTCCGGGTCGAGCGGTTCGAGCCGGCGGCCGACGTGGACGCCCCGGGGGAACCCTTCGAGGTCGAGCTCACCGTCACCGGCGTGACCGTCACGGTGCCGGCCGACCGCACGCTGCTCGAGGTCGCCGAGGAGGCGGGCGCCTTCGTCCTGTCCTCGTGCCGCGAGGGCACGTGCGGCACCTGCGAGACCCCCGTCCTCGAGGGCGCGGTGGAGCACCGGGACACCGTGCTCAGTCCCGAGGAGCAGGCCGACGACCGGACGATGATGGTGTGCGTCTCACGTGCCCGGCGCGGCTGCCCGCGCCTGGTCCTGGAACTGTGACGGACCGTCGACCGGTGCTGTGACGCAACGGGAGGCGGTGCACACGACGTGCGCACCGCCTCCCGTCCGGACCGTCCCCGACCCGGGCCGTGTGCGCCGCTACGGACGCTCGGTGTCGTCGAGCGCGCCCCCGGTGAGCGCCGACAGGCGCTCCAGTCCCGCCTCGGCGACCAGCTGACGCGCCAACGGTCGAGCCCGGTCGACCGCTTCGCGGACGTCGACCTTCGTGACGTCGCCGTCGGCCAGGCTCAGCTCGCCGTCGACCCAGACGTCGCGGACCTCCCGGCTGCCCGCGACGAAGACGACCGCCTGGTAGGGGTCGTGCACGTTCGCGAGCGTGGGGGAGTCGCCGTCGAACACCACCAGGTCCGCGCGCTTGCCGGGCTCGAGCGAGCCGATCTCCTGCTCCATCCGCAGGGCTCGGGCGCCGCCGATCGTGCCCGTCTCGAACGCCTCCCGGGCGCTCATCGCGGTGGCCTGCAGGTCGCGGACGCGGGCGAGGAGCGCGGCGGTCTTCATCGCCTGCAGGAAGTCCTGCGAGTCGTTCGAGGCCGGGCCGTCGACGCCGATGCCGACCGGGACGCCGAGTGCCCGCAGCTCGGCGACCGGGGCGATGCCGCTCGCCAGGATGCCGTTCGCGACCGGGTTGTGCGCGACGCCGACGCCGTTCGTGGCGTAGCGCTCGCGGTCCTCGCGGTCGACCCAGACGCTGTGCGCGGCGATCACCGGGACCTGGAACATGCCCGTCGCCTCGGCGTGGCCGATCGCCGTCCGGCCGGTGCGCTGCCGGGCGGCGGTGACCTCCTCGCGCACCTCGTGGAAGTGCACGTGCACCCCGTGGCCGCCCGCGACGGCGTAGTCGACGTGCTCCTGCCAGGTGTCGTCGGTGTACCGCCCGATCGAGGAGACACCGACCCGGAACGTGCTGTAGCGGCTGGCGTCGGCGGCCTCGCGCAGGGCCTCGAACTCCTCGAGGATCGGGGTCGCGCCGAAGTCGCGGTCGACGTCGCCGGAGCCGAACGACACGACGCCGCGGAGGCCCAGGTCCTCGAGCGCCTGCACGACGCCGGGCGTGGCCGGCTCGTCGGGCATCGGGTCCGCGCAGAACATGTCGTTCGCGGTCGTCACGCCGCTCCGGAGCAGCTGGATCCCCTGCAGCACCGTGCCGGCGTACGCCTTCTCGCGGGTCATCACCGGGTTGACCCGGCCGATCAGCGCGGTGAGCCACTCCCACAGCGTGTACTGGGAGCCGATGCCCGTGATGAGCCCCTCGCTGAAGTGGCCGTGCGTGTTCACGAAGCCCGGCGTCACGATGTCGTACGCGCCGCCGCGGACCGGTGCGTCCGGGTGCGCGGCGGACAGCTCGGCGAAGGTGCCGACGGCGGCGATGCGGTCCCCGTCGAGCAGCACGGCGCCGTCGCGGATCGCTGCGGGCGTGGTGGAGTCGTCCGGTGCGGCGGTGAGCACCCAGCCGGCGCGGATCAGGGTCTGCGTCATGGGGCGAACCTAGGGTGCCCGTGTTTCGCGGGTGTCACCGCCCGGTTTCCCCACGGTGCCCGCGACCCCCGTCGGAACACGGCAGGAACGCGACCGCAACGCGGCCGGAAGGCGTCACGACCGTGACACGGGCCGGAAACAGGCGGCTGCCAGAATCCCTCGCATGCTGACCGTCACCGGTGCCCGCCGCGTCCTCGTCGACCCCCGCACCGAACGGGAGGGCGACGTCGTCCTCGACGACGGCAGCGACCTCGCCACGACGCTCGACGCGTCCGGCTGCGTCGTCACGCCCGGCCTCGTCAACGCGCACCACCACCTGCTGCAGACCGCCTTCCGCACCCTCCCCGGCACCCGCGGCGTCCCGATGGCCGAGTGGCTGCCGACGATGGCCGCGGCGTACGGCCGGGCCGGGCACGACCCCGAGCTGTACGGACTGGCGGCGGCTGCCGGAGCCGCGGAGGGCCTCCTGTCCGGCGTCACGACCGTGGCCGACCACCACCTGAACTGGCCCGTGGACGCGACCGCCGACGACACGGTGGCGCTCGCCGCGGCGACCGTCGACGCCGTCCGGGGACTCGGCGGACGGCTGGTCTTCGTGCGCGGGTCGGCGCGGGACGAGCCGGAGCGTGCTGCGGCCTCGGCAGAGGCGATCGCGACCGGACTGCTGCACGAGCGAGCGGAGGGGGGAGTCGACCCGGACGGTGGACTCCAGCTCGCCGTGGGACCGGCCGGGGTGCACTCCGACGGCGAGGCCACGTTCCGGGCGCTCGGCGAGGTCGCGGCGCGGCACGGTCTCCGTCGTCGCACCCAGGCGAACGAGCAGGTCGACACCGCCATCGCGCTCGAGCGGTACGGCCGACGGCCCCTCGACCTGCTCGAGGAGTGGGGTTGGCTCGCACCCGACGTCACGATCGCGCACCTCTGCGACGTCACCGACGACGAGATCGCACGGGTGGCGTCCGCCGGGGTGACGGCGACGCACGCCCCGGGCTGCGACGTGCCGATGGGGTGGGGGATCGCCCCGGTCGCCCGGCTCGCGGCAGCCGGGGTCCCGGTCGGCCTCGGCACGAGCGGCGGGGGCAGCAACGACGCCGGGCACCTGCTGGCGGACGGGCGGCTGGCGATGCAGGTGTCCGCGCTCGTGGGGCCGCAGCTGCCCGCGCGCCAGGTGCTCGGGATGATGACGGAGGGGTCGGCAGCGGGTCTCGGCCGGCCGGAGCTCGGGCACCTCGGCGCAGGCACCGCGGGCGACCTGTGCGTGTGGGACGTCTCGGGCGTCGCCGACGCCGGCGTCGCTGACCCGGTCGCAGGACTCCTCTGGGCATCCCCGGGGCGGCGACCGCGGCACGTCGTGGTCGGCGGGCGCGTGGTGGTCCGGGACTTCCGGCTCGTCACGGGCGACGAGCGCGAGATCGCTGCCCGGCTGGCCGAGCGGCTCGCACGGACGCCCGCAGCCGTCTGAGCGCGCGCTCCCTCGCCGGCCTCGCGTCGCCGGTGAGCCGCCGAGACGCAGTGTCTGTTCGAGACGCCGGCGTGATGTCGAGACGCTGTCGTGACGTCGAGACGCCGGTGTTCGAGACGCCGGCGTGATGTCGAGACGCCGTCGTGACGTCGAGACGCCGCGGTGCGGTCGAGACGACGGCAGATCCGGCGGTGTCTCGGACGCGTCGGACCGTTTCGTGATGACGCCGCCGTGTCGTCGCACGGCGCTGAGTGCCAGTCGCTGGGCCGACGTCATGTGGCACCCGGACGAAAGTCCCCGGCGCTGGGGAGGCACCCCGCGCGCTTGAATCGTCATACCGTTCAAGGCGCCGCGACACCGCGCTCCGCCGGCCCGGTCTCGCCGCGCCTCGACGAGCGCGCGCCGATCGAGCATCAGGGCCGCGTCGAACCACGGAACCGACATGGAACCACGCGCGGCACTTGGTTCGACGTCGGGAACGTGGTTCGACGCCGGGCACGCGACGCCGACGCCCGACGCCCGACGCCGGCGCCGCCGCGGACGCCGGGCCGCGCCGCCGTCAGGGCGTGCGGGCCGCGCGCCGGTGGATCGGGCCGGAGCCGTCGGCGAGGGCGCCGCCCGAGGAGCCCGTCCGAACGGCGACGACCTCGGCCATGATCGCGAGTGCCATCTCGGCCGGGGTCCGGGCACCGATGTCGAGACCGATCGGGGACCGGAGCCGGTCGAGGTCCGGGGTCCCCATCGCGTGCAGTTCCGCGAGTCGCCGCTCGTGGGTCGATCGGGAGCCCATCGCGCCGACGTACCCGGCCCGGCGGCGGAGCGCCTGGTCGACGACCTCGGCGTCGAACCGGTCGTCGTGCGAGAGCACCACGACGGCCGTCGTCCCGTCCACGTGCATCCCCTCGAGCACGCGCGTCGGCCACCCCACGATCCGCTCGTCCGCGGCCGGGAAGCGCTCGTCGGTCAGGAACACCGGGCGCGGGTCGACCACGGTCACCGCGTAGCCGAGCACCGCGGCGGCGTTCGTCACCGCGACGGCGGTCTCGACGGCACCGACGACGACGCAGCGCGGGCGGTGGTCGCTGCGCTCGACGAAGACCCGGTCGCCGCACCCGTCCGGAGCAGTGACGACGGCAGCGAGCGACTCCGGCTCGAGCGAGAGGGCGAGCGAGGTCGGCAGACCGGCCGCGGCGTCACGGAGTGCACCCACGAGCAGGAGGTCGTCCGTCGTCACCCGGTGGACGAGCACCTCGACGCGACCGCCGCACCGGAGCGCCGGCGCCCACACGGCGTCGAGATCGTCCGGGTCGTCGTCGAAGCCGAACCGCTCGAGCACCGGTTCGCCGGTCTCGAGCACCTGCTCGGCGATGAGGAACAGCGACCCCTCGACGCAGCCGCCCGAGATGGTGCCGACGACCTGTCCGCCCGGCAGCACGGCCATCGACGTCCCGACCCCGGTCGGTGCGCTGCCCGTCATGGAGACCGCCGTCGCGACGACGACCGGTGCACCCGTGTCGAGGACGGCCAGGAGGCGCGGTGCCAGTTCGAACATCACGCACCCCCGGCGCGGGTGCTGTCCACGGCCGGGTCCTGCAGCAGCGCCCACACGCGGTCGCGGGTCATCGGCAGCCGGTACGGCCGGACGCCGATCGCGTCCCGCACGGCGTTCGCGACGGCTGGTGCGACGGGGTTGTACGGCGCCTCGCTCATCGACTTCGCCCCGAGCGGCCCGAGGGGGTCGTGCGTGACGGCGAAGCGGACCTCAGTGCGGGGCACGTCGGAGATCTTCGGCACCCGGTACGACCGGAACGCGTCGGTGGTCACGCGGCCGGTGTCGTCGAGCACGACCTCCTCGTACAGGGTCGAGCCCATCGCCTGCGCGGCGCCGCCCTCGACCTGTCCGCGCAGCTGCTCGGGGTTCAGCACGGTGCCGGCGTCGACGGCCTGCACGCTGTGGAGCACCCGGACCTCGCCCGTGGGCCGGTGCACCGCGACCCGGGCACCGTGCACCGTGAACGCGAGGGATCGCGGGGTGCCGTCGTGGCTGCCGTGCGCGACGAGCGGACCCTCGGCGAGCAGCTCGGCGTGCCCGACGACTTCGTCGCCGATGCGGACGCCGTCCGGCAGGACCTGGACCGCGGGGCCGAGCGGACCGACGGCGCTCCGAGGTGTCCGGTGCGCCACGATCGTGAGCGCACGCGCCGTCATCTGTTCCCGGAGGTCCTCGGCCGCGGCGAACAGCGCCTTGCCCGCGACGACCACGCCGGCGGAGCCGAACGCCCCGGTGTCGTACTGCGCGGCGTCGGTGTCGGACTGGTGCACGTCGACCCGGTCCGGTGTCGTCCCGAGCGCGGTCGCGACGAGCTGAGTGTGCACGGTCGTCGTGCCGTTGCCGAACTCCGCCGTGCCGACGCCGATGCGGTAGCGCCCGTCGGGGGTTGCCTCGACTGTCGCGTGCGCGTGGTGCCCCCGCGGCGGCATCGTCGCGATGGCGGCCAGCGCGATGCCGGTGCCGATTGCCCAGTCACCGGTGGCGAGTGCCCGGTCGCCCGAGCCGTCGGCCCGATCGCTCGTGCGGCCCGCCGTCGGCAGGTCGAGCGGCGGACCGTCCCCCGCCGGGACCTCGGGCAGCGGGGCGCGGAGGGCGTCCTCCACCAGGTCGAGGCACTGGTCGAGGCCGTAGCTGCCCTCCCAGCGCAGGTCGTCCTGCTCGTCGGGGTCGGTCACGACGAGGGGGTCGCCCGGCACGACGACGTTCCGGCGACGGAGTTCGAACGGGTCGAGGTCGAGTCGGCGTGCGAGCTCGTCCATCGCGGACTCGATGGCGAACACGACCTGGCCGAGGCCGTACCCGCGGAACGCCCCCGACGGCAGGTTGTTCGTGTAGACGGACTCGGCGTCGACGCGCTTCGACGGGCAGCGGTACACGGCGACCGACTCGCTGACCGAGTGGAACATGACGCCGACGCCGTGATTGCCGTACGCGCCCGTCTCCATCACCTGGTCGACGTGCATCGCGGTCAGGCGCCCGGACGCGTCGGCGCCGAGCCGGACCCGCACGCGCATCGGGTGCCGGGTCGGGGCGATCGTGAACTCGTCCCGCCGGCTGAACTCGTACTGCACGCTCCGTCCGGTGCGCAGCACCGCGAGGGTGACGAGGTCCTCGGTGAGCATCTCCTGCTTCCCGCCGAACCCGCCACCGACGCGCTTGGCGACCACGCGCACACGCGAGGGGTCGAGACCGAAGACGTGCGCGATCTCGTCGCGGACCAGGAACGGGACCTGCGTGGCGGTCCGGAGCACGAGCCTCCCGTCCCGGTCCAGTGAACCGCGGGTGGCGTGCGTCTCGAGCGCCGCGTGGGACACCCGACCGGTGCTCCAGGTGCCGTCGACCGTGGCCGCGGCGGCAGCCAGCGCGGCCTCGACGTCCCCGGTCTCGCCGTGCAGTGCCGCGACCACGTTCCGGCCGGGCTCGGCGATCCGGTGCTCCTCGGTCGTCTTGTCGCCGTGGAGCAGGGGAGCGCCGGGCGCGCGCGCGGCGTCGACGTCGTGGACGCTCGGCAGGACCTCGTACTCGACCCGCAGCAGCGCGCAGGCCTGCTCGGCGGTCCGGACACTGTCGGCGACGACGGCCGCGACGCGCTGGCCGCGGAAGCGCAGCACACGGTCGAGGACCCGGGTGTCGTCGGGGTCGTCGAGCCGGGAGTCGTGACGGCCGGTCGAGAACAGCACTCCGGGGTCGTCGTGGTGGGTGAGCACGAGGTGCACGCCGGGCAGCGCCTCGGCCGCGCTCGTGTCGATCGACACGATGCGGGCGTGAGGGTGCGGGCTGCCGAGGACCGCGAGGTGCAGCAGCGCCTCGGTCCGGCGGACGTCGAGCGTGTACTCCTCGCTCCCGGTGACGATGCGCATCGCCGCGGGAGCCGCGACCGACGTGCCGACGGCCTCGCCGGCGCTCGCGCACGCGGTGTTGCGCACCCCGTCCAGGGCGTCCTCGATCGCCCGGTACCCCGTGCATCGGCAGATGTTGCCCTTGAGCGCTCGGTGCCGGTCGGCGAGCTGGTCGTCGTCGAGGGCGGAGGCGGTGACGACGTACCCGGCGGTGCAGAACCCGCACTGGAAGCCGGGGGCCTCGGCGAAGGCGCGCTGCACCGGGTGCGGGTCCTCGGGGGTGCCGAGTCCCGCGGCGGTGGTCACCGTGCGACCGGCGGCGCGATGTGCCGGCGTGATGCAGGAGTGCACGGGCGTGCCGTCGAGCAGGACCGAGCACGCGCCGCAGTCCCCGGCGTCGCAGCCCTTCTTGACGCTGGTGACGCCGTGCTCGCGGAGCAGCGTGCGGAGGACCTGTCCCGGTTGCGGGTCCGTCTCGAGGGGCGTGCCGTCGACCGTGGTCCTCATCGCGTGACCCCGTCTGCAGCAGCGGACCCGGACGCACCGGTGCCGGCGACCAGTTCGGCGGCGGAGCGTCGGGACACCGCGCGGCGCCAGGCAGGGGAGCCGTGCGGGTCGTCGTACCAGTCGTCGTGGGCGGCGAGCACCGTGTCAACCTCGGCGGCCGTCGGCACCGCGTCCCACCGCAGCACGAGCGGTCGTGGGGTCCCGCCGGTGACGACGAGCACGAAGCCGTCGGCGTCCCACCGCGCGGTGACGAGCGTCCCGGTCCGACCGTGCGGGCTGAGCGACACCCGGCGGAACCCGGTGGTGCTCGCGAGCGCCGACGCGGGCAGGTCGAACGCCCGGATCACCTCGCCGGCAGCGAGGGCCGTGGTGCGCACCCCGGTGACGAGGTCGGCGACGGGCAGGCGGCGCTCCCCGCCGTCGGGCGTCCAGACGATCGCGGTCGCGTCGAGGGTCACCAGCAGCGCCGTGATCGCGCCCGCCGGCAGCGCGGTCGCGACGTTGCCGCCGACCGTCGCGGCGTTCCACACCTTGAACGACGCGAGCAGGGCGTTCGCGCACTGCTCGACGAGTGGCCAGGCACGCCACTCCGGCTCGGGGTCGAGCCGCAGCAGCGCCGCGATCGTGCAGGTCGCCGCGAGCCGCAGGCCCTCCGGGGTCCGCTCGACGTCCGGCCAGCCCAGACCCGTCAGGTCGACGAGGCCGGTGGTTCCCGGTTGCTCCTCGGAGTAGAGCCAGGTGCCTCCGGCGAGCGGCTGCTCACCGGGTGCGAGTGCGAGGTCGTCGCGGTGCGACGGTGTCCGCAGGGTGCGGACGGTGACGAGGTCCATGCAGGGGTCCGATCGGGGTGGCGGGACGGGGGACGACGGCGTGGACCGGTCGTCGGCCGTGCGCGATCATCCCGCGGTTCCACGCCGAGGACGTCCGGGGTGCGGTGCTGTGCGCCACGGTGCCTCCTCGGTCGGATCGGTTCGTGGCCGCAACGCTAGGGAACCGGTGTTTCAGCGTCGTTACGGGGGAGCGACGCCCGCGTCACGACCGGACCGCCGCCGCGGACGCAGCTCGTGACCTGTTCGACGCACCGCCGAAACACGCGGGTGTCATCGTCGCCGCATGGACACCACCGCAGCCCCCACCGTGCAGGACACCACCGCCCCCGTCACCACCTCGGTCCGTCTCGGTGCGAACCAGTACGGCAAGGCCGAGGTCCGGCTCGTGCGGGTCACCCGCGACACCGACCGCCACGAGATCGAGGACCTGACGATCACGACCCAGCTGCGGGGGGCGGCGCTCGCCGAGTCCTACACCGAGGGCGACAACGCCAAGGTCGTCGCGACGGACACGCAGAAGAACACCGTGTACGCCTTCGCGAAGGAGCACGGCGTCGGGTCGCCCGAGGAGTTCCTGCTCCGCCTCGGTCGGCACTTCGCGACCGCGTTCGACTGGTACGACGGGTCGACGCTCTCCGCCGAGCAGCACGCGTGGGAGCGGATCGCGGTCGACGGCCGGGAGCACGACCACTCCTTCGTCCGCTCCGGTCGGGGCACCCGCACCGCCGTGGTGCAGGTCGACGGCGACGACGTGCACGTGCTCAGCGGCGTGACCGACCTGACCGTCCTGAAGTCGACGGGCAGCGAGTTCCACGGCTTCCCCCGCGACGGCTACACGACCCTCGCCGAGACCGACGACCGGATCCTGGCGACCTCGGTCACCGCGCGCTGGCGCTACACGCCCGAGTCGGTCGCCGCCGGGATCGACTACGACGCCGTCTACACCGGGGTGCTCGACCGGATGCTCGCGACCTTCGCGGAGCTGCACTCGCTCGCCCTGCAGCAGACCCTGTTCGCGATGGGCCGCACGGCGATCGAGGCCTTCCCCGAGATCGCCGAGGTCCGCTTCTCGATGCCGAACAAGCACCACTTCCTGGTCGACCTGTCCCCGTTCGGCCTCGAGAACCCGGGCGAGGTCTTCTTCGCCGCGGACCGTCCCTACGGCCTGATCTCCGGGACGGTCGTCCGCGACGGCGTCGCCGAGGCCCCGGCGGCGTGGGCGTCGGTGCCGGCGTTCGTCTGATCGCGGGTCCACTCGTGCCGCTCCCGGTGACCGGCGTCCTGCTGGCCGCGGGCGCCGGGCGGCGGATGGGCGTGCCGAAGGCGCTGGTGCGCGATCCCGGCGGGACCCCGTGGGTCGAGCTGGGCACCCGGGCGCTGCTCGACGGCGGGTGTCGCGAGGTCGTGGTGGTCCTCGGCGCGGCCGCCCGGACGGCCCAGGAGTTCGTGCCGGACCAGGCGGAGGTGCGGAGCGTCGTCGCTCCGCACTGGGCCGCCGGACCCGGAGGCTCGCTCGCGGCCGGCCTCCGGGCGCTCGACGGGGACACCGTGGCGTGCGTCTCGCTCGTCGACCTGCCGACGCTGCCGGTCGCGGTGGTCCGGCGGATCCTGGGGAGCGCTGACGACCCGGACGTGCTGCGACGCGCGGTCTTCGGAGAGCGTCCGGGCCACCCGGTGCTCGTCGGGCCCGCTCACCGCTCCGCACTCGTGGAAGCGGTCGAGTCCGACCCGACGGACCGGGTCGCCGGTGCCTGGCTCCGGCGTGCCGGCGTCGTCGGGGTCGACTGCGCCGACCTGTGGGACGGCGCCGACCGCGACCGCGCGTCCGACGAGGCGCCTCGCTGACTCGACGACCCCGGGACGGACGGGAGGCGCGGTGCCGGCTGGCACCGCGCCTCCAGTCCGCGGGTGGTGCGTCGACTACGCGACGGGCTCGCGGACCTGGTCGAGCGTCGGGTAGTCGGTGTAGCCCTCGGCGCTCGCGCCGTAGAAGAGCTCCGGGCGCGGCTCGTTGAGCGGCGCGTCCTGCTCCCAGCGGTCGGCGAGGTCCGGGTTCGCGATGGCGGCACGGCCCACGGCGACGGCGTCGGCGAGACCGCCGTCGAGCAGCGTGATCGCCTCGTCGCGGGTCGTCATCGACGAGAAGCCCGAGTTCGCGATGAACGGGGCACCCGCCGTGCGGCGGACGTGCTGGACGAGCTCGCTGCCCGGCTCGGCGTGCAGGACGTCCACGAACGCGAGCCCGAGCGGCGCGAGCCCCTCGGCGACGGCGGTGTAGGTCGCACGGACGTCGGCGTCGTCCTCCTCGAGCACACCCTGGATGTTGTGCTGCGGCGAGAGACGGATGCCCACGCGGTCGGCGCCGATCGCCTCGGCGATCGCCGTGGTGACCTCGACGGCGAAGCGTGCGCGGTTCTCCGGGGAGCCGCCGTACTCGTCGGTGCGGGTGTTCGACACCGGGGACAGGAACTCGTGCACCAGGTACCCGTTGGCACCGTGCACCTCGACCCCGTCGAGCCCGGCGGCGATCGCGTTGCGGGCGGCCTGGACGAAGCCCTGGACGGCCTCGCGGACCTCGTCGGTGGTGAGCTCGTGCGGCACGGGCATGTCGGCCTTCGAGCCGTCGGCCAGGTGCGTCTGGCCCGGCGCGGCGATCGCCGAGGGGCCGACGATGCGCGGGGTCTGCGAGATGTCGGTGTGCGAGACCCGACCGCCGTGCATGAGCTGCATGACGATCGTGCCGCCGCGCTCGTGCACGGCGTCGGTCACGCGACGCCAGCCGGCGATCTGCTCGTCGGTCTCGATGCCGGGCTGCCCGGGGTAGGAGCGGCCCTCCTGCACGGGCCAGGTGCCCTCGGTGATGATCATGCCGAGGCCGGCGCGCTGCGCGTAGTGCTCGACGAGGAGGTCGTTCGGGATGCCCTGCTCACCGGCGCGCGTCCGGGTGAGGGGTGCCATGACGATGCGGTTGCGGAGGTGGAGTGCGCCGAGGTCGGCGGCTTCGAAGAGCTTCACGCCTCCGTTGAACCACGTGTTGTGGTCGGCAATTCCGACTCCGCGGCAGATGTTCAGCGACCGGGGCACACCAGGGTGCTGGAACGGACCTGGCCCTCGGGTCGGATCACACGGTGCTGCGAGAGCGGCTGCCGGCAGATCGGGCAGGGTCGGTCCACCGAGCGGTCGTCGACGCCCTCGGCGTGCCCGGCGCCGATCTGCGACGGGCCCATCTTCTCGATGAGCGCGCGGTTCCAGCGGTCGTACCAGCTGCCGAAGCGACCCATGGTCCGTCCTTTCGTTCGTGCACGAACCATTCTGCCACGAAGCGTCCGATCAGTCGAGGGCGTCGACGCGACCGAGCAGGTCGGTGAGGTCGTCCTTCAGCCGCTCGAGTCGTTCGAGCGGCCAACCGAGTCGATCGGCCACGGCGACGGGGACCGCGCGGGCTCGGTCGCGGAGCGCTCGCCCGGCGGTCGTGAGCGACACCTCGAGCTGCCGCTCGTCGGCGGTGCTGCGCTGGCGTCGGACGTAGCCGGAGGCCTCGAGTCGCTTGAGCAGCGGGCTCAGCGTGGCGGAGTCGAGCCGGAGCTCCGCGGCGATCTCGCGCACCGAGCGCGGGTCGTGCTCCCACAGGGCGAGCATGACGAGGTACTGCGGGTGCGTCAGGCCCATCGGGTCGAGCAGGTCGCGGTACAGCCCGATGACGCTGCGGCTCGTCGCGGCCAGGGCGAAGCAGAGCTGCCGGTCGAGGGCGAGGGGGTCGACGTCGGTCGCGGTCATGCTGCAACGGTACCTTCGTGCACGAACGGACGGGAGGTCCCGGGGCGCCGCATCGTGCCCGTTCTTTCCCATGACGCCTGTGATGGAAAGCGGGACCGGGCGTACCTGGTCGTTCGGGACGACCAGGTACGCCCGCTCCCACCAGGTACGCCCGCTTCCACCAGGTACGCCCGCTCCCACCAGGTACGCCCGTTCCCACCGCCTCCGCCCGATCGCGCGGGACACGGACGGGAGGCCCGGTGCCGGTCTCGTGGACCGGCACCGGGCCTCCAGGTGGTGCTGCGGGGCTGGCGCCTACGCGCGGTGCGTCGGCGTGTGTCCCTCGTGCGGGTTCGCGTCGGGCTCGACGTCCGCGGCGTGCGATCCGCGGTGCTCCCCGGCCGCCGTACCGGCGACGGCGTGCGACCCGCGGTGCTCCCCGGCCGCCGCACCGGCGACGTCGTGCGCGCCGCGGTGGCCGCGGTCGTCGCCCGGGTGCGAGCGCTCGAGCTTGGCGCCCTCGACATCGACGTCCGGCAGGATCCGGTCGAGCCACTTCGGGATCCACCACGCGCTCTTCCCGAGCAGGTGCATGACCGCCGGGATGAGCAGCATCCGGACGACGAAGGCGTCGACGAGGACACCGAATGCGAGCCCGAAGCCGATCGGCTTGATGGTCGAGGACTCCGAGAAGATGAAGCCCGCGAACACCGAGATCATGATGATCGCCGCAGCCGTGACCACCGCGCGTCCGGCGTGCAGACCGCGCTGGACCGCGACCTTCGCCGGGGCGCCGTGGGCGTAGGCCTCGCGCATGCCCGACACCAGGAAGAGCTGGTAGTCCATCGCGAGCCCGAACAGGATGCCGATCTCGATGATGGGCAGGAAGCTCAGGATCGGTGCGGGGTCGTGCACGCCGAACACGGAGCCGAGCCAGCCGAACTGGTAGATCGCGGTCAGACCGCCGAACGACGCGAGCACGGACAGGATGAACCCGGCCGTCGCGGTGATCGGCACGAGGAACGACCGGAACACCACGATGAGGATGATCAGCGACAGGCCGACGACCACGACGAGGTAGAGCGGCAGCACGTTCGCGAGCTTCTCCGACACGTCGATGTTCGCGCTCGCGTTGCCGGCGACGCCGAGCGTCACCGTGCCGTCGTCGGTCTTCACGGTCTGCTCGCGCAGGTCCTTGACCAGGGTCTCGGTCGAGACGCTGTCCGGGCCGCCCGCGGGCTTGACCTGGAAGGCGATGATGTCACGGTCGGACGAGGCGCCGATCGGCAGCACGGCCTCGACGTCGTCGTTCCTCGCGAGCGCCTGGCCGATGGTGACCTCGGTCGCCGTGACGTCGTCCTTGGCGATCGCCTTCGGCAGGTCGGCCACGACGAGCAGCGGGCCGTTCTGGCCGGCGCCGAACTCGTCCTCGAGCGCCTTGTACGCCTTGTACTGCGAGGAGTCGGTCGCCTCGGACGCGCCGGTCGGGAGGCCGAGGCGCATCTGGGTGGCGGGCAGGGCGATCGTGCCGAGCACCGCGACCCCGGCGACGAGCGTGACGACTGCGCGCCAGGTCGACATCGGCTTGTTCGGGACCTGCACGGAGCCGGTACGGCCGATCTGCTGCCGCTCCTTCTTCCGCAGGATGCGCATGCCGAGCAGGGACAGCAGCGCCGGGGTGAACGACGTTGCGATGAGGATCGCGAACAGGACGGCGACCGCGCCGACGGTGCCCATCAGGCCGAGGAACGGGATGCCGGTGATGTTGAGCGCGAGCAGGGCCACGATCACGGTCGTGCCCGCGAAGACCACGGCGTTGCCCGAGGTGCCGTTCGCGAGACCGATGGACTCGTGGACGCCCATGCCGGCCTTGAGCTGGGTCCGGTGGCGGTTGAGGATGAAGAGCGAGTAGTCGATGCCGACCGCCAGGCCGAGCATCACCCCCAGCACCGGCGTGACCGAGATGAACTCGACCAGGCTCGAGAACGACAGGGCGGCGAGCGATGCCACGCCGACGCCGAGCACGGCGGACAGCAGCGGGATCGCGGCGCCGATGACGGTGCGGAGCATCAGGAAGAGCACGAGCGCGGCGATGATGACGCCGACGATCTCGCCCGGGCCGAGGATCGAGGGGACGCCCTGGGCGATGTCGTTCGAGACGTACACGTCGACGCCGTCGATCTTCGCGCTCTCGGCGCGGTCGGAGATCTCCTGCTTGGTCTCCTGCGGCACCTCGAACGTGGACTTCGTGAACTGCACGGTGCCGATCGAGGCCTCGCCGTTCGACGACACGAAGCGGATGTCCTTCGACAGGTCGAGCAGGTCGGACCCCTGCTCGAGCTGCTGCTCCTGGTCGTCCAGCTTCTGCTGGGCCTGCTCGAGCTGCTCCTGACCCGAGGTGAGCTGCTGCTGCTGTGCGTCGATCTGCGCCTGTGCCTGCTCGAGCTGCTGCTGACCGGCCTGCGCGGCCGCACTGTTCGCAGCGGCGGCTCCGGCGGCCTGCGCCTGCGCCTCGGCCTGGGCCTTCTGCTGGTCGAGCTGCGTCTGCGCCTGCTCGATCTGCTGCTTGCCGGACTCCAGCTGCGCCTTCTGCTGGTCGATCTGCGCCTGACCGTCCTGGATCTGCTGGCGACCGTCGACGATCTTCTGCCGCTGTTCGTCGAGCTGGTCCTGCGTGGTGAAGCCGTCGCGGACCTCCTTCACCCCGTCGAGGTCGGCGATGCCGTCGAGGAAGTCCTTGACGTCGGCTTTCTGCGCCGCCGTGAACGCCTTCCCGTCGGTCGTCTCGAACACGAGCGTGCCGTTGCCGCCGTTCGCCGACGGGAACTTGTCCGCCAGCTCGTCCTGCACCTGGCTCGTCTTGGTGTTCGGGATCGTGATCGACGAGGAGATCGTGCCCGCGAACAGGCTGTAGGTGAGCCCCGCGATGCCCATGATGACGATCCACGCGATGATCACCAGCCAGTGGCGTCGTGCGGAGAACCGTCCGAGACGGTAGAGGAGACCGGCCATGCGGTTGCCCCGTCCTTTCGTGTCAGGTGCTGTGGTGGTGCGGGGTGCGCCGGTGGACCCCGGGGGGAGTGGTCAGGAGGCCGGCATGTAGCCGGAGCGGACGCTGTGCACGAGTCTGCTCAGCAGGGTGTCCCAGGCGGTCAGTGACACCGGGGTGAGGTCGGGACCGTCGTGGGTGAGCCAGTGGTCGGCGATGACGACGATGCCGCTCATGAGCGAGTCGACGAGCAGCGCGGTGTCGAGCGGGTCGGCGCCCGGGTGCCGCCGGGCGACCTCGTCACGGAGTCGGTCGGTGACCCGCGAGAACGCGGTCTGGGTGAGGACCGCCGCCTTCGGGTCCTCCTTCCCCGGCTCGCCGATGATCCGGTACATGCCGGAGATCGCCGGGGCGAGGTCGGCGCCGCGCGCGGCGGACTCGAGCTCCTCGAACATCGACGCCCTGCTCCCGTCGCCGACCGGCGTCCGGGCCATGTCGGCGAGGAACCGGTCGATGATCACCGACAGCTCCTGCTCGCACACCGCGAGCAGGACCTCGTCGAGCGAGGCGAAGTGGTTGAAGACCGTGCGCCGCGCGATGTCGGCCCGGGACGCCAGGTCGTCGACGCTGAACCCGCGTCCGCCGCGCTCGTCGACGAGGTCGCGCGCCGCCTGCAGGATCGCGGCGCGGTGCTTCGCCTTGAGGGCGGCACGACGGTCGGTGGTGGTCACGTCTGACAACACTAGGTGCATCGATGCACTCGGTGCAGCTTCTCGGAGTGACCCCTCAGGTTCGTCCCCCGCTCACGGAGGCGACGCTGGGTGCCGACCCGGAACACCGGTTCTGCACACCGGTTCCGCACACCCGTCCGGGCTGACAGACTGGATGCTCGCGACCGCCGTACGAAGGAGTACCCATGCCCGTCCGCCTGAGCCCGGAGACCCTCGACCAGATCGCCGCGAGCGGCGTTGCGGTCCCCACCTACGACCGCGACGGCATCACCACCGGCATCGTGCACTTCGGCGTCGGCGGCTTCCACCGCGCCCACCAGGCGATGGTGCTCGACCGACTCCTGCAACGGGGCGAGGGGCGCGAGTACGGCATCTGCGGCGTCGGTGTCCTCGAGCAGGACCGCCGGATGGCCGCAGCGATGGACGAGCAGGGCGGCCTGTACACGCTCGTGCTCAAGCACCCGGACGGCACGCGTGAGTCCCGCGTCGTCGGCAGCATCGTCGAGTACCTGCTCGCCGTCGATGATCCGGACGCCGTCGTCGAGAAGATGGCGCACCCGGACACGAGGATCGTCAGCCTCACCATCACCGAGGGCGGCTACAACTTCGACCACGTCACGGGGGAGTTCGTCACGGACGAGCCCGGCGTCGCGGCGGACCTCCGCGGGGACGCTCCGCCGCGGACGGTGTTCGGCCTGGTGGTCGAGGCACTCCGCCGTCGTCGTGACCGCGGTCTCGAGCCGTTCACGGTGATGTCGTGCGACAACATCCAGGGCAACGGGCACGTCGCCCGGCAGATGTTCACGAGCTACGCGCGACTGCAGGACCCGGCGTTCGCGGACTGGATGGACGAGCAGGTGTCCTTCCCGAACTCGATGGTCGACCGGATCACGCCGGTCACGACCGACGAGGACCGGGCGTGGGTCCGTGACGAGCTCGGCATCGAGGACGCCTGGCCGGTCGTCGCCGAGCCCTTCTTCCAGTGGGTGCTCGAGGACGACCACCCCGCAGGCCGTCCCCGGTACGAGGACGCCGACGTCCAGCTCGTCGAGGACGTCGAACCGTACGAGCTCATGAAGCTCCGACTGCTCAACGCCAGCCACCAGGGGCTCTGCTACTTCGGGTACCTGTCCGGGTACCGGTACGCGCACGAGGCCACGCAGGACGAGGCGATCGCGACCTTCCTCCGCCGCTACATGGACGAGGAGGCGACCCCCACGCTCCACGCCGTACCGGGCATCGACCTCGAGGACTACAAGAGCACCCTGATCGAGCGGTTCCGGAACCCCGAGGTCCGCGACACCCTCGCCCGGCTGTGCGCCGAGTCGAGCGACCGCATCCCGAAGTGGCTGCTGCCGGTCGTCCGCGCGAACCTGGCGTCGGGCGGGCCGGTCACCCTGTCGGCCGGCATCGTCGCCTCGTGGGCGCGGTACGCCGAGGGCACCGACGAGGACGGGCAGCCGATCCAGGTCGTCGATCGCCTCGCCGAGCGGCTGACCGCCGTCGCACAGCAGCAGCGCGAGGACCGGCTCGCCTTCCTGCGGGACCGGCAGGTGTTCGGCGAGCTGGTCGACGACGAGCGGTTCGTCGCGGCGTACCGCGACGCGCTCGACGGGCTGCTCGACGAGGGTGCGCACGCAACGGTCACCCGCCTGTCGCGGTCCTGACGGACCACCGGTCCCGACGGACCGACCAGCGGACGGGAGGCGCGTGGCGACGGTACGCCGCACCGCGCGTCCGGACGTGACGGACTGGAGGCGCGTGGCGGCGCCGACCCGCGCCTCCCGTCCGTTCGTTCGGGTCCGCGTCGTCCAGGTGGGTCGCGGGCGGACCCGGCATGCTCGTCCGCGTGCGGACGACGAGGACGACCCTGGCCACGATCGCGGCGGTCGCCGCGCTGACGCTCACGGGGTGCAGCGGCAGCGGTGCCGGCCCCGCCGCGGGCGGGGGCACGACGGCGAGCACGACCACAGTCCCGACGTCGACAGCGACGCCGCAGCGGACGGCGGACGCTGCCACCTCCCGGGCGTTCGCCGCGCTCGAGGAGCAGTACGGCGCGCGGGTCGGCGTCGTCGCGATCAACACGGCGGACGGCAGCAGCCTCGGCTACCGCGCCGACGAGCGGTTCGCGTTCGCGTCGACGAACAAGGCGTTCATCGCGGCGGCGGTCCTCGATGCGTCGAGCGCCGACGACCTGGACGACGTCGTGCACTACGACCGGAGCGACCTGCTCTCCTACGCCCCGGTGACGAGCCTGCACGTCGACGAGGGCATGACGGTCCGCGCGCTGGTGGACGCGGCCCTCCGGCAGAGCGACAACACCGCCGCGAACCTGCTCGTGGAGCGGCTCGGCGGTGTCGGCGGGGTGTCCCGGTTCCTGCGCGGGATCGGGGACGACGTGACCCGGGTGGACCGCGTCGAACCCGACCTGAACACGGCGGTCCCCGGCGACCCGCGGGACACGACGACCCCGGCGCAGTCGGCCACCGACCTGCGTGCGGTCCTGCTCGGCGACGCCCTCGACCCCGACGACCGGGCGCTGCTGCGGTCCGCGATGGCGGGCACCACCACCGGCGACGGCACGATCCGCGCCGGCGTGCCGGACGGTTGGTCGGTGGCGGACAAGACCGGGACGGCGTCGTACGGGGTGCGGAACGACATCGCCGTGGTGGAGCCTCCGGGGCGGGACCCGATCGTGCTCGTCGTGTTCACCACGCGGGACGGTGCCGGTGCGGACGACGAGTCCTCGGACGCGCTGGTGGCCGCGGCGACGCGGGTGGCGGTGCAGTCGATCGACGCCGCATCGCGCTGAGGCGTCCGCGCGACCCTGCGGTCACGACCCGGTCACGGCGGGGTCACGGGACGGTGACGGCGGGTGCCCCTCCGGTAACGATCCGTACCGACTCGGTCCTTTCCCAGCCCTCGTGCCGGTTCTCCCCGGGGAACGCCGGGTGGACGCCCGACCAGCGCTGGGAGGGTCACGCGACGCCTCCGGACGACGGCGGCGGGACCACGAGGGGGAGACATGACGATGCGACGTGCGACCGGGGCGGCCCTGGGCTTCGTCGGCGGCAGCGTGCTGGCGGGGCTGCTGGTCGGGGTCGGCGTGACGCCGGTGCTCGCGGTTGCCGGGGTGGGGACGACCTCGGCGATCGACCTGTTCGACTCGATGCCGGAGTACATCGAGATCGGTGACCTGCCCGAGCGCAACGAGATCTGGGCGTACCAGGGCGGACAGCCCGTGCACCTGGTCGACGTGTGGGACCAGAACCGGCAGGAGCTGTCGCTCGACCAGATCAGCGACACCCTCGAGCACGCCGCGATCGACGGCGAGGACAAGCGCTTCCGCGAGACCGGTGGCGTCGACCCGACCAGCTTGGTGCGGTCGGTCGCGAGCGTCGTCGCGTCCGGCGGACACGGTGGGTCCGGTGGGTCGACCATCACGATGCAGCTCGTGCGGAACATCAAGATCCAGCAGGCGAGCGAGCTCCCCACCGCCGAGGAGCGCGACGCCGCCTACCGCGACGCGATCGCGAAGACGCCGCAGCGGAAGCTCGCCGAGGTGAAGCTGGCGATCGGACTCGCGAAGGAGTACTCGAAGGACGAGATCCTCGCCGCCTACCTGAACATCGCCTACTTCGGCGACCAGACCTACGGCGTGCAGGCGGCCGCGCAGCGGTACTACGGCAAGGACGCCGCCGACCTGACCCCGGCCGAGGCCGCGTCGCTCATCGCCATCGTGCAGTGGCCGGAGCGCCGCGACCTGTCGACACCCGAGCACCACGCCGACAACCAGGCCCGGCGGGACGTCATCCTCCGCTCGATGCACGACCAGGGGCACCTGAGCGACGCGGACCTCGCCACGGCGCTCGCGTCGCGCCCTGGCGACTACGTCCGCCTCACGGCTCCGCAGCAGGGGTGCGAGTCGGCGGTGCGTGGCGCGGAGTTCTTCTGCGCCTACGCCGAGCAGGTGGCGCAGAGCCTGCCGCAGCTCGGTGCCGACCCCACCGCACGCGCCGCCGCCTGGCGCACGGGCGGGTACCGCGTGCAGACCACGCTCGACCTCGACCTCAACACGCAGCAGAAGGACCTGCTCGCCCGGCACGACCCCGCGACCGAGAGCCGCCTGGCCCTCGGCGCCACGCTGGACACCGTCGAAGCGGGGACCGGCCGCGTGCTGACCATGGCGCAGAACAAGGACTTCGACCGCTCCGCGGACGCCCCGGCGACGGCGACCTCGCTCAACTACGCCACCGACGAGTCGAACGGCGGCTCGAAGGGCTTCCAGGTCGGATCGACCTACAAGATGTTCACGCTGCTGCAGTGGCTCGAGTCCGGCAGGAGCCCCGACATCGTCGTGGACGGGACGCGGAAGGCCCGGAGCACGTGGACGCAGTGCGGGCAGCGGATCACGTTGGACACCCCGTACGACCCGAAGAACGACTCGCCGGGGCAGACCGGGCCGTACTCCGTCCGCGCGGCGACGGCGCAATCGGTGAACGCGGCGTACGCGGACATGGCTTCGCGCCTCGACCTCTGCGACATCCGAGACACCGCCGCACGACTGGGTGTGCACCCGGCGACCGGCGGCGAGCTCCCCGCGAACCCGGCGGCGATCCTCGGGACGACGAGCATCGCGCCGCTGACGATGGCGGCCGCGTACGCCGGGATCGCGAACGGCGGCGTGTACTGCTCACCCGTCGTCGTCGACCAGGTCACGGGCCCGGACGGTACGGCGCTCGGTGGGCAGCCGCGGTCCTGCACGCAGGCGGTGTCGCCCGCGGTCGCGGCGCAGGCCTTCGCGGTGATGCAGGGCGCGTTCCGCGGCGGCACGGCGTCCGGCGGGCAGACGCGCGACGGGGCGACGCTGTTCGGCAAGACCGGGACCACGGACGCGGCGGACCAGATCTGGCTCGTCGGCGGGACCTCCCGTGCGGTGACGGCGTACTGGCAGGGCAACACCGACGGCGGGAAGACGAACCTGCGGTACGTCGGGAGCGGCCAGGGCGGGACCTACGCCGGATCGCGGGCGGACGTGTGGCGGCAGGCGCAGACGGCGGTGAACGCGGCGCTGCCCGTCGGCTGATCCGACCTGACCCGGGACGGACTGGAGGCACGGTGCCAGCCGGCACCGTGCCTCCAGTCCGTCCCCGGGTCGCGACTACGAGACCTTCTTGCTGTCCTCGAGCCAGCCCGCGAGCTTCGTCATGTAGTCCGCCTGCGACGCGTAGTCGAGCGCGGGGAAGGTCCAGCTGTGCACCTGGCCCGCCTTGAGCGCCGCGTCGTCGGCGAACGTCGGCTGCTTCTCGAGGTCCGCGACCTGGTAGCCCTGCTGCGAGAGCAGGATCACGTCACCCTTGATCTGTCCGGCGTTCTCCCACGAGTAGATGCCCCAGTAGAAGCCCTTCGGCGCAGGGTCCACGAAGTCGACACCGAACGACGAGTACATCTGCAGGGTCGGCTCGTCGGACGGGCGGGTCACGTAGGCGCCGTCACCGTCCGCGTACATCGAGACGACCGAGACGTCGCTCGACTTCGCGGCCTGCTCGAGGGTGTCCTCGGCCTCGTCGAAGCGGTCCTCGGCTGCCTCGATCTTCGACTCGGGTGCCCCCAGCGACTCGGCCAGGTCGGCGATCTTCCCGATCACGTCCTCGCCCTTGCCGCCCCACTCGACCTGGACGACCGGAGCGATGGCCTCGACCTGCTTCTGCTGCTCCTTGTCCTTGAAGCCGTAGCCGGGCTGGGTCTCGTCGAGGGTGCCCTTCTCGTCCGTCGGGTACACCGACGTGACGACGAGGTCCGGCTTCAGCGCCGCGAGCTGCTCGAGGTCGATGTCCCCGTACGCCTGGCCGAGCTGGGTGATGCCGTCCTTGTCGAGGTCGTCGAAGCGGGCGTCCTTCGCCATGGTGAGCTGCCCGAAGGTGCCGACCGGACGCAGACCGTACTCGATGAACGAGATGGCGATGTCGTTCAGGACGACGACGCGCTTCGGGGTGCTGTCGGTCCGCACGGTCGCGCCGGTGGCGTCCTTGTACGACCAGGGGCCGGAGGCGGTCGAGGCGTTGCCGGCGGTGTCCCCGGATCGGGCGGTGTCGTCGGAGCCGTTCGCTCCGGAGCAACCGGCGAGCAGGAGGGCCGGGACGGCCACGGAGGTCACGAGGGCGGCGCGCAGGGAGCCGCGGCGGGGGATCTTCACGTTAGGAGAGCCTAACCTAACTCTGTGAGGACCGCCAGCATGGCGTCGCGCTCAGGCTGCCGGGGTGTCGTGCTCGTCGGCCTCGGGCACGATCATCGGCGCGCCCGTCACCGGGTCCGGCACCACGCGGGCGTGCAGGCCGAACGCGGTCTCGAGCACCGCGGGCGTGAGGACCTCGTCCGGGGTGCCGTCCGCGACCACCCCGCCGTCGTGCAGCACGACCAGTCGGTCCGAGTAGCGCGCGGCGAGCGTCAGGTCGTGCAGCACCATCACGACGGTGGACCCCTGCTCGCGGTTCAACCGCCGCACGAGTCGGAGCACGTCGAGCTGGTGCGCGAGGTCCAGGTAGGTCGTCGGTTCGTCGAGCAGCAGGGTCTGCGCCTGCTGTGCCACGACGAGCGCGATCCACGCGCGCTGCCGCTGGCCGCCGGACAGGCTCGCGACGTCACGGTGCGCCACCTCGGTCAGGCCCGTCGCCGCGATGGCCTGCTCGGCGACGTCTGCGTCGTCCGCGGTCCAGGGCTTCGCCCACGACTGGTGGGGGTTGCGCCCGCGCATCACCAGGTCGAGGACGCTCGTGCCAGCGGGAGCCACCGGGGTCTGCGGCAGGATCGCGAGCCGCCGGGCCACGGCGCGGTTCGGCTCCTTCCGGATCGGGGCGCCGTCCAGCAGCACCTCGCCCGACTGCGGCTTGAGCACGCGGCCGAACGCCTTCAGCAGGGTCGACTTGCCGCAGCCGTTCGCCCCGAGGAACGTCGTCACGGTGCCCCGTTCGATCCGCAGGTCGAGGTCACGGAGGACGGGGTCGCGGTCGTAGCCGACGGACAGACCGCGGGCCTCCAGGACGGGAGGCACGGTGCCGGTCGCGTCGACACCGCCGGCCTTGTGCGTCCGTGCGGTGCTCGCTGCGGTGGCGCTGTGCGCGGTGGTCGCGGTCATCGGGACATCTCCTTGCGGTGGCGGACGAGGAGCCAGATCAGGTACGGGGCGCCGACGACGGTCGTGACGATGCCGACGGGCACCTGCCACGGGAAGACGGAGCGGGCGAGCAGGTCGGCGCCGAGGACGAGGACCGCCCCGAGCGCCCCGGCGAGCAGCAGTGGTGGTCGGTTCGTGCCGGCCAGGCGCAGGGCGACCTGGGGGACGACGAACGCGACGAAGCCGATCGGTCCCGCGGCGGCGACGGCGGCCGCGGTCAGGACGACGGCGAGTGCCAGGACGAGCAGCCGGTGCCGCTGGACGCCGAGCCCGACACCGGTGGCGACCTCGTCGCCGAGCTGCCCGATGCCGAGCGCGGCACTGGTGGCCAGGGCGATCGGCACGCACACCGCGGCGACGATCAGGAGCGGCCACACGGTCGTCCACGAGGTGCTCGACAGGCTGCCGACGAGCCACTGCGACGCCGCGGTGGCGACGGTGATCTTCGCGCGGACGAGCAGGTAGCTCGTCACGGCGTCGAGCGTGGCGCTCACCCCGATGCCGACGAGGACGAGCCGGTAGCTCTGCACCCCGCCCCGCCAGCCGAGGCCGTACACGGCGGCCGCGGCCACGAGCGCCCCGATCGTCGCCGCGACCGGGATCCCGCCGCTCAGGACGACCGACGAGACCGAGTAGGTGCCGCCGCCGAGCACGATCGCGGCGACCGCGCCGACGCTCGCGCCGGAGGTGACGCCGATGATGTCCGGTGTGCCGAGGGGATTCCTGGTGACCGTCTGCGTCAGCGCGCCCGCAGTCCCGAGCACCAGGCCGACCAGCGCCCCGGTGAGGACGCGGGGGAGTCGGAGGGTCGTGACGATGAAGCCGTCGGGGCCGTCCTCGGCACCGAGCAGCGCGCGGACGACGGTGGCCGGGGCGATGAACGTGCTGCCGACGGCGACGCCGAGCACGACGAGCACCAGGGCGACGGCGATCGCACCGACCGTCCAGCCGAGCACCCGCGGACGCCAGGCGAGTCCGACCGGGCCGAGGCGGACGCCACGACGGCCGGCGGGTGCACGGCCCGCGTGCGCGCCGGTGCTCGGCTGCTGCGGTCCGCGCCGCGTGTCGGTCGCGGCGCTCACAGCGACACCAGCGATCGACGACGGGCGACGGCGACGAACACCGGGCCGCCGAGCACGGCGAGCACGATCCCGACCTCGACCTCGGAGAACCCGCCGACGAGTCGTCCCACCACGTCGGCGACGAGCACGAGCGCCGCCCCGACGAGTGCCGAGACGGGCAGCGTCCAGCGGTGTCCGGTGCCGACCAGGGCCCGGGCGACGTGCGGCACGGTGAGACCGACGAAGCCGATCGGCCCCGCGGCGGCGGTGGCCCCGGCGGCCAGGAGCGTGATGCCGCCGAGTCCGACGAGCCGGGCGACGAGGACGTTCTCGCCGAGGCCCTTCGCGAGCTCCGCGCCGAGTCCGAGGGCGTCGAGCGCGCGGGTGTTCCAGACCGCGAGCACGGCGCCGACGAGCAGGAACGGTGCCGCGGCCGCGAGCACGTCCAGCTGCCGGGCGGCGAGCGACCCGACGACCCAGAGCCGGTAGGCGTCGAGGGAGTCCTGGTCGGTCAGGACGATGAACGAGGTGACGGCCCCGAGCAGGGCGGACACGGCGGCACCGGCCAGGGCGAGGGGGACCGGGCTCGCGGTCCCGCTGCCGGCGACGGTCACCGAGAACACGACGACGCTCGCCACGACGGCGCCGACCAGGGCGAACCACACCGTGGCACCGGTGCTCGTGACGCCGAAGACGTAGACGCCGAGCACCACCGCGAGGCCAGCGCCGGACGAGACGCCGAACAGGCCGGGGTCGGCGAGCGGGCTCCGGGTGTGCCCCTGCATGAGGAGTCCGGCGATGCCGAGGGCCGCTCCGACGGCAGCGCCGATGAGGGTGCGCGGGATGCGCGAGCCCCACACGACGGCCTCGGCGGTGCTCGACCCGGACCGCGTCAGCCCCGCGAGCACCTGGTCGACGCCGAGCCGGTTGCTCCCGAGGAGCATGCTCGCGACCGCGGCGACGACGAGCACGACGACCAGCGCCGCGACCACCACCAGCCGACGACAGACCGCCCGGCGGTGCACACTGTCGGCACGCGAGGTCGCGTCGGTCCGGGCTGCGCGCGTGGGCGTCAGGACGGTCTCGGGGGATGGCACGCGGACCAGCTTAGGGTAGCCTTCCCTTCATGGCGAAGATCCCGCGGCTCATGCCCGAGGCACCCCGGCTCTTCCGCGCCCGGGTGCTCCGCTCCGTCCGGTACAGCCCCTCGGTGCAGCGGGTGACGGTCACGGGCGACGACCTGCACGAGTTCCCCTTCGCCGGGTACGACCACTGGTTCCGGCTGTTCCTGCAGCTCCCGCACCAGCAGACCTTCACGCTGCCGGAGATCGACGGCACCCGCTGGTACCCGCAGTACCTCGCGATCCCGCAGGACGAGCGCCCGCACCTGGCGAACTACACGGTCGCCGCCTTCCGACGCCTGCCCGACGGCACGGCCGAGATGGACGTCGACTTCGTCGTGCACACCGACGACGACGGCGTGCTCGAGGGCGGCGCGGCCGTCTGGGCCTGCGCCGCTCGACCGGGCGACCAGCTCGCGGTGCTCGACCAGGGCCGCATCTTCGACTGCCCGGACGACGTCAGCCAGGTCGTGGTCGCGGCCGAGGAGACCGGACTGCCCGCCGTCGTCGGCATCGCCGCCTCGCTGCCCCGTGACACCGTCGGCCGCATCATCCAGGAGGTCCCGACCGCCGCCGACGTCCGCGTGCTCGACGCCCCCGTCGGCGTCGAGGTCACCTGGATCGTCCGCGAGCACGTCGGCCCGCACGAGGTCCCCGGGCGTGCGGCGCTCGCCGAGCTCGAGCGGCACGTGCCGTGCGACGACCGGGTCTACGCCTTCGTCGTGGGGGAGTCGCGCCTCGCCACCGCCGGCCGTCGGCACCTGCACCGGGCCGGGGTCCCGAAGTCGCGCATCACCTTCTCGGGCTTCTGGAAGCACGAGGCTCGGCAGGCCGTCCCCGCCTGAGCCCGGCCGGGTAGCGTGCGGGCATGGGCGTCCGACTGAGCGAACTCGTGCTGAACTGCCGTGACCCCGAGGCGCTGTCGCGCTTCTGGTGCGCGGTGCTGGACTACGTCGAACTCGGCAAGGACGAGGACGGCGTCGAGATCGGACCCGCGTCCGGCTTCGGTGGTGCGACCCCGACGATCATCCTCAACCGGGTCGACCACGCGCCGAGCCAGACCCTGCGGCTCCACATCGACCTGTCGCCGGTCGACCAGGACCAGGATGCGGAGCTCGAACGGCTGCTCGCGCTCGGTGCCCGACCGGCGGACGTCGGACAGACCGGCGAGGAGTCCTGGCACGTGCTGCAGGACCCCGAGGGCAACGAGTTCTGCCTGCTGCGGACGCGGCTCGACCCGATCTGACCGACGCCCGACCACACGACGGACGGGAGGCACGGTGCCAGCTGGCACCGTGCCTCCCGTCGGTCTGTGACCCGGGTCAGCCCTTGAGGCCCGAGCCCGTCACGCCCTCCACGATCTGCCGCTGGAAGATCAGGTAGAGGATGATCAGCGGCAGCGCCGCGAGGATCGCGCCGGCCTGGATGTCGGCGTAGCGCTGCCCGAAGCTGCCCTGCACCGTGGCGAGCCCGACCGGGATCGTCATGAGGTCCGGGTTCGACAGCACGAACAGCGGCAGGAGCAGGTTGTTCCAGACACCGACGAAGGTCAGGATCGCGACCGCGGCGATCACCGGACGGGACAGCGGCAGGATGACCGACCAGTAGATCTTCCACATGCCCGCGCCGTCGATGCGTGCGGCCTCCTCGAGCTCCTTCGGGATGCCGTCGAAGAACTGCTTGAAGATGAAGACCGCGATCACGGCCGGTACCTGCGGGAAGATCACCGACCAGTACGTGTTGAGCAGGTTGACCGCGTTGAGTTCCTGGAAGATCGGGATGATCAGGACCTGCGTCGGGATCATGATGCCCAGGATGATGAGCAGGAACGCGACGTTCCGGCCGCGGAACGCCAGACGGGACAGCGCGAAGGCCGCCATCGAGGCGAACAGCACCGTCAGCGCCGTCGTGACGAGGCTCGTCACGCCGCTGGCGAGGTACCAGTTCCAGATGTCGCCGGACTGGAACAGCGACGCGTAGGAGTGCAGCGTCGGGTTCCAGTTCGACAGGATCGCGTTCGTGCCCAGGGCCGCGACCCCGTTGTCGGACAGCGACGTCTTCAGGGCGAACAGGCTCGGGATCAACCAGATGATCGCGAACACCGTGAGGATGATCGCGGCGGCGACGTTGAAGCCCTTGCCGGAGACGCCGATCTTCGCGGCGTTGGCGGGGGCGGCGGACGAGACGCCGGAGCGGAACCTCGGCCGGTTCGTCGTGATGCTCTCGGTGGCGGTCATGTCAGGCCCCGATCTCTCGCTTGGCGGCAGCGCGCTCGACGAGCTGCCGGATGACCGCGATCGCGACGATCACGATGAACAGGAGCACCGACGCGGCGGATGCTGCCCCGAGTCGGTTGTCGGTGAAGCCGACACCGGTGATGAGCTGCAGTGAGACCTGGGTCGAGATGCCCGGGCCGCCGTTCGTCATCAGGTACACCTGGTCGAAGATCTTCAGGCTCGCGATGATCTGCAGCAGGATCACCAGCGTCGTCGTGCGGCCGAGCAGCGGCAGCGTGATCGACTTGATCTGCTGCCAGTTCGACGCACCGTCTACCGCGGCGGCCTCGTACAGCTCGCGGGGGATCTCCTGCAGACCGGCGAGGTACAGCACGAAGTTGAAGCCGAGGGTCCACCACACGGTGGCGATCGCGACGCCGATCATGGCCGTGTTCGGGCTCGCCAGCACGCCGGCCCCGGGGGTGAGGCCGATCGCCTGCTGGATCGAGGCGAACAGGCCGGTCGCCGGCGTGAAGATGAACACCCAGATGAGCGAGATCGTCGCCGACGGCAGGATGAACGGCAGGAAGAACGCCAGGCGGAAGAACCACTGCCCGCGGTTCATCCGGTTCGTCAGCACGGCGAAGACGAACGCCAGGACCACCAGTGGCGGTGTCGTGTAGAGCGTGAACTGCAGGGTGTGCCAGAGCGACGACCAGAAGTCGGCGCGTCCGAGCATCTCCGCGTAGTTCGCGAAGCCCGCGAAGCTGCCGAGGCCGGTGCGCACGGTCGAGGTGTTGAAGAAGCTCGTGACGAGCATCCACACGGTCGGGCCGAGCAGGAAGGCCACGTAGAACAGGCCGAAGGGCGCGAGGAAGAGCCAGCCGGTGCGGCCCTGTCCCCGGTTGGTGGAGTTCACGCGGGAGCGCGTGCCACGGGTGATCGCGGCCGCGTCCGTGGGTCGGGTGAGAACTGGTGCAGCGGTCACGTCATCGTGCCTCTCGTGCGGTGTTCACTACGGACGTCGGGGTGGCGTGCCCGGTCACAGCGGGCTCGGGGTGTTCAGGTAGGTGGACAGCTGGTCCTTGATCGCCGAGAGCGCCTGGGCGGGCGAGCTGCTGCCCTGCTGCACCAGCGCGAGCTGGGCCCCGACGGTGTTCTCGAAGGTCGACCCGGACCCGCCGTACCAGGCGGGGTCGTCGAAGACCGCGGTCTCCGCGGCCGAGGCGTAGTTCGACTGCGGCGTGAGGTCCTTAAACTGCTTGCTGTCGAACGTCGGCAAGTACGCGGGGACGTGACCGCCCTCGGCCCAGGTCAGGCTCTGTTCGAGCATCTGCTTGATGAAGAGCATGTGGGCCTTGCGCTGCTCGGGCGTCCGGTCCTTCCGCGGCAGGATGAAGGTGTGCGAGTCGGCCTGCGTCGCCGGCTTGTCGAAGAGCTGCGGGATCGGCACCATGCCGAACTTCAGCCCCTTGATCGACTGGGCGGTGCTGATCTCCCACTCGCCCTGCATGAAGAAGCCCGCCTTGCCGGTGAACATCAGCGTCTGCGCGGTTGCGTAGTCGAGACCCTTGTTCAGCCAGCCGTTCTGCACCCACTTCTGGGTCATGTCGGTGACCTTCGTGTACGCGTCCTCGTTCACGGTGAGCTTCGCGCCGCCGTCGCTGATGAACGGCGTCGCCCCGTTGATCTGGTTGTACATCGTCCAGAAGAAGCGCCACGGGGTCGCGACCTCGCTGACGTTCGCGACGTTGAGCGCGGTGCCGCCGGTGACCTTCGCGACCGCGGCGAGGGCTGCTTCGAAGTTCTCGAGGCCGTTCAGGTCCTTGAGCTTCCCGTCGGCGTCGATCAGCCCCGCCTTCTGGCACACGTCAACGTTGTAGAAGAGCACGAAGGGGTGCGTGTCGAGCGGGATGCAGATGTTCTTGCCGTCGGTCTTCTGCGCGGTCCAGGCCTTCTGGTTGAAGTCGCTCGCGCTCAGGCCGACGCTCGCCAGGTCGTCGCCGGTGATCGGGTCGAGCAGGTCGCCGTCCCACAGCGGCTTCGCGCGGGTCAGGTGGGCGATCGCCACGTCCGGCGGCTTGTTGCCGACGGTCGCCAGTGTGACCTTCGAGTAGTACGGGTTGCCCCAGGCGAACGTCGTCGCCTGCAGCGAGGACGGCCCGCCGTGCTGCTTCGCGTAGCCGGCCTCCATCGTCTGCATGCGGACGCCGTCACCACCGCCGAACAGGTTCCAGAAGACGAGGGTCTCGGGGTTGAGCGGGGCACCGGCGACACCGGCGGCGAGCGGGCTCGAGCACGCGGCGAGGGGGAGGACCGCGGCGCCGGCGGCTGCACCGGCGAGCAGTGTCCTGCGGGTGAAGGCACCGCCGCGGGACTGCGGGGTGGGTACGGCTGATCGGATCGGCATGGCATCACTCCATCGGGACGGGCCGAGCGGAGCGGTCGTTGCTCCGTGAGCGCTCACAGTAGCGGCACGGTCGGGGGTGCGCCACCCCTTTCGTGAACGTTACGACTCGGGCGCGCCGCCGCTTCCCCAACCGGTCCGGACCCGCTAGCGTTCCATGAGACGTGAGCGCTCACTTTCGTACCGGGCTGATCACGTCGCACCGCGAGCCCCTACGTCGATCAAAGGAGATCCATGCCCCGCACACACCTCGTCCTCGACGCCGCGTTCACCGTGGGGCCGGTGCGCCGTCGCCTGTTCGGTGGGTTCGTCGAGCACCTCGGACGCCACGTCTACGACGGCATCCACGAGCCCGCCCACGAGACCGCCGACGAGCACGGCTTCCGCAGGGACGTCATCGACCTCGTCAAGGAGCTGAACGTCTCGGCGATCCGCTACCCCGGCGGCAACTTCGTCTCCGGCTACAAGTGGGAGGACGGCGTCGGCCCCGTCGAGCAGCGTCCGCGTCGCCTCGACCTCGCCTGGCACTCGACCGAGACCAACGAGGTCGGCCTGCACGAGTTCCAGCACTGGCTCGACGCGGTCGACTCCGAGCTCATGCTCGCCGTGAACCTCGGTACCCGCGGCACGCAGGAGGCCATCGAGCTCCTCGAGTACGCGAACATCGACGCCGGTACCGCGCTCAGCGAGTACCGCCGCTCGAACGGCCGCCAGGAGCCGTTCGCGATCAAGATGTGGTGCCTCGGCAACGAGATGGACGGCCCGTGGCAGCTGGGCCACAAGAACGCGGAGGACTACGGCAAGCTCGCCGCGATGACCGCGAAGGCCATGCGGCAGATCCAGCCTGACCTCGAACTCGTCGCGTGCGGTTCGTCCGGCGCCTCGATGCCGACGTTCGGCGAGTGGGAGCGCACCGTCCTCGAGCACGCCTACGACGACGTCGACTACATCTCCGCCCACGCCTACTACGAGGAGGAGGGCGACCTGACCTCGTTCCTCGCCTCGGGAGTGAACATGGACCACTTCATCGACACCGTCACGACCGCCGCCGACCACGTCAAGGCGCACAAGAAGTCGGACAAGCGGATCGACATCTCGTTCGACGAGTGGAACGTCTGGTCGCTCAGCAAGTGGAACGAGCAGCAGAAGACCTTCGAGCTGCAGGACTGGCCGGTCGCCCCGCGCCTGCTCGAGGACGTCTACACGGTGGCGGACGCGGTCGTCGTCGGCGGTCTGCTCATCTCGCTGCTCCGCCACGCCGACCGGGTCGCCTCGGCGAGCATCGCCCAGCTCGTCAACGTCATCGGCCCGATCATGACCGAGCCGGGCGGCCCCGCTTGGCGGCAGACGACGTTCTTCCCGTTCTCGGTCACCTCGAAGCTGGCCACCGGCACCTCGCTGCAGGTCAAGGCGTCGGGCGACACGGTCGACGGCGGCAAGTACGGCGAGGTGCCGGTCGTCGACTCGGCCGCCACGGTCGAGGACGGCAAGGCCGCGGTGTTCCTGGTGAACCGCCACCAGACCGAGACCACCACCGTCACGATCGACCTCGCGGGCATCGGCGCCGACGGCGACGTCCGTGCCGAGGGGATCTGGGACGACGACGTGCACGCCGTCAACGACCTCGCGGACCGTGAGCGGGTCGGGCTCCGCACGAACGAGACCGTCCGCCGCGAGGGCGACACGATCACGATCGAGCTGCCGCCGGTCTCCTGGACCGCGGTGTCGATCGGCTGACCCGACCGCCGACCACGGTCGGCGCACGAACGCCTCGGCGAGCGCTCCGGTGAGCGTCGAGTGAGCACGGAGGGCACCGGCCCGCGCGAGCGGACCGGTGCCCTTCGCTCGTGTCCGGCCCGTGTCAGCGTGCACGGGCCGGTGCCGGACGGGAGGCGCGGCGCGGTCCGGTCGCGCGCCTCCCGACCCGAGACGCACTGGACGGGAGGCGCGGCACGGTCCGGTCGCGCGCCTCCCGTCCGCCGGTGGGTCAGTCCGCGGACGGCCGCATGTCGTACGTGACCCACGGCGTCGCCTCGGCGACGCGGTCGTAGACCGCCCGCGCGGTCGCGTTGTCCTCGGCGGTGATCCAGCGGACGACGCTCGCACCCTCGGCGGCGGCGGTGGCGGCGGCCGCGTGCAGCAGCGCGGTCGCGACGCCGCGTCCCCGGGCGTCGGGCGCGGTGAACAGGTCGTCGAGGTACAGCCCGGTCGTCGCCGACGACGGGCGGGCGAAGCGCCGGAGGTCGGCGAGCCCGAGCAGGTGGCCGTCGGCGTCCTCGGCGACCAGACCGGACAGCCCGTGCGCGCCCGTCGACACCCAGTGCCAGGTGGTACGGACCGCCTCGGCGTCCTCGGGCAGGCGGTAGAAGGCGCGGTAGCCGGCGTACAGGGCCTGCCAGGCGTCGGCGTCCGTCGACCGGACCGGGCGGATGTGCACCGTCCTCGAGCGGGCGCGGGCCTTGATGTCCGCGATCACGGCGGACTTGGCGTCGGCGTACGCGTTCGTGTCCTCCCACGACTGCTCCATGAGCGCACGCTTGGTGTCCTCGTACCGCTGCCGGTCGGCGTCGTCGCGGCGGAGCTGGTCGCGGAGCAGCAGGTAGTCGTCGAGCTCGGGGGCGCCGTGCTCGTAGACGTGCACGTGGGCGTCCCGCCCGGGCGTGCGGACGAGCCGGTGCCCGGGTTCCCGCACGCGGAGCTCGTACCCGGCGTCGAGCAGCGGGGCGAGGTACGCGGATTCGTCGGTGACGTCCGGCACGGCCACCGCCACGTCGACGATCGGCTTCGCGGCGAGGCCCGGCACGGACGTCGACCCGATGTGCTCGATCGTGACGTGCTGCCCGGACAGGGCCGCGGCGATCCGTGCGCGGTGCTCCGCGTAGCGGGCGGACCAGGCGGGGTCGTGGTCGTGCAGTCCGACGGTCAGCGGTTCGGGGCCGCCGACGATGTCCACCGCGGAGACGTCGGTCTGCGCGTGCGAACCCGTACGGATCCAGTGGTGGAGCAGGGTGTGCCCGTCCGGGTCGACCACGCTGCGCTCGTACCGGCCGCCGGCGTGCTCGATGACCCGACGCGACGCGGGGTTCGTCGCGTCGCAGGTCAGCATCACCTCGGGCAGCCCGCGCTCGGCCGCGAGCGCGACGACCTGGGCGAGTGCAGCGGACGCCAGGCCCCGCCCCCGGGCCGACGGACGGACGCCGTACCCGACGTGCCCGCCGTACGAGCGGAGGAAGTCGTTCAGCTCGTGCCGGAGGGCGATGCTGCCGAGGTACTCGTCGCCCTCGACGATCCAGCGGTAGGTGCAGGTGACGTGTCCCGGGCTGGCGGGGACGGTCTCCTCGGCGAGCAGCTGCTCCACCCAGTGCTCGAAGCCCGCTCGGGCCTGCAGTGCGGCGGCGTCGCGGATACCGGCACCGTCCTGGTGCGCGCCGCCCCACTCCTGCAGGGCGCGGCGGAAGGACGGGAAGTACTCGGGGGAGGGGGCGACGAGTTCCATCCCGAGATTCTAGGGGTGCTCAGGCCGGTGCCCGGGTCGGCGGCGGTGGGGCGGTGCTCGCCCGCTCGACCAGGCTGACCGGCACCAGGTCGGTCGAGGTCCGGACGGCCGTGCCCTCGATCTGCGCGAGCAGCGTCGCGACCGCACGGCGCCCGACCTCGTCGAAGGACTGGTGCACGGTGGTGAGCGGCGGCCAGAACGACTCCGACTCGGGGAAGTCGTCGAACCCCACGACGCTCAGGCTCTCCGGCACGGCCCGACCGGCCTCGTGCGCGGCCCGGAGCACGCCGAGCGCGGTCTGGTCGTTCACCGCGAAGACGGCGGTGATCTCGGGGCGCGCCGCGATCTCCAGCCCGGCGCGGTGCCCGTCGGCCGTGGACCAGCCGCCGGGGAAGACCGGTGGGACGGCGCGACCCGCGCGCTCCAGCGTCTCCCGCCACGCGGACAGTCGGCGCTCGGCGGAGTACGAGGCGGAGGGCCCGGCGACGTGCCAGACGGTCTCGTGCCCGAGGTCGAGCAGGTGCTGCGTGGCGAGCCGGGCACCCTCGGCCTGGTCGATGTCGATCGAGGGACGGTCGGTCGTGCCCGTCGAGTCCACCACCACGAGCGGGACACCGCTCGGCAGCACGACCTCGGCCGTGTCGATGATGTGCGACTCGATGACGATGACGACGCCGTCGACCGCCTGCTCGTGCAGCCGCGAGAGCGCGGTGCGGACACCCTCGCCGGTGCGCGACGCCATCGGCAGCAGGGTGATGGTGAAGTCCGCCGCCGCCGCTGCTGCCGAGATCGCCTCGAGCGTGCGCATGTTGCCGAACGACGCGAGCGTGAACATGATCACGCCGATGGTCCGGAAGCGACCGGACCGCAGCGCCCGCGCCGCCCGGTTCGGCCGGTAGCCCAGCTCGTCCATCGCGCGCTGGACCCGGTCGCGGGTGTCCGGACTGACGTTGTCGAACCCCCGGGCGACCCGCGAGACGGTCTGCATGGAGACGCCGGCAGCATCGGCGACGGCGGCCAGCGACGGCGCACGACGCGGTGCGGTCAGGTCGGTCGACAACGCTGTTCCCTCCGTTCGGCGTCCTCGAACGCTAGTGCATGTTGACGTTGCCATGCTACGGTGGCGTCGTCCGATGTTGACGTCAACATCGACGTCCTCCGGATCGGTGCCAGCGCAGGCAGGGCACGTCCCGATCGCACCGACAGGTGCACGGTCCGGAACCCGAACGCAGCAGACAAGGGAGTCACATGAGCACGCTCGCAGCGCGCCCGGCCGAGGCGGCACCGCCCGCGCGGCCGTCCGCTCGCCGCCCGAAGGTCCGGGGGCGGTACACCGGCTGGCTGTTCGTCGGCCCCTTCGTCGTCGTCCTCGTGGCGATGCTCATCGTGCCGATCGGGTACGCGCTCTGGCTCAGCCTGTTCCGCGACCAGCTCATCGGTGGCAACCAGTTCGTCTGGTTCGCCAACTACGTGCAGCTGTTCCAGGACGCACAGTTCTGGTCGGGCCTCGGCCGCGTCGCGCTGTTCCTCGTCGTGCAGGTCCCGATCATGCTCGGCCTCGCCCTCGTCGCGGCCCTCGCGCTCGACAGCGCTCGGCTCTGGGGCACCGGGTTCTTCCGCATCGCGGTGTTCCTGCCCTACGCGGTGCCGGGCGTCGTCGCGGCCCTCATCTGGGGCTTCATCTACGGCAACCAGTTCGGTCTCACCGGCGCCGCGAACAGCGCGCTCGGCATCGACCTGCTCCAGCCGTTCAGCCCGACCTGGGTCCTCACGTCCATCGGCAACGTGGTCACGTGGGAGTTCCTCGGCTACAACATGCTGATCTTCTACGCGGCCCTCCGCGTCGTCCCCGGTGAGCTCTACGAGGCCGCCGAGCTCGACGGCGCCGGCCCGCTGCGCACCGTCTTCTCGATCAAGCTGCCCGCCCTGCGCGGCCCGATGGTCATCGCCACGATCTTCTCGATCATCGGCAGCTTCCAGCTCTTCAACGAGCCGAACCTGCTGAAGACCCTCGCCCCGAACGTCATCGGCAGCGCCTTCACCCCGAACATGTACGCCTACTCGCTGTCCTTCAGCGGCCAGCAGTTCAACTACTCCGCCACCGTCGCCATCGTCATGGGCGTCATCACCGCCGTGATCGCCTACGTCGTCCAGGTCCGCGGAACCCGCCAGGAGAACCGATGAGCACCCTGCAGCACCCCGCGACCGGCCCCGCCGGCGGGACCGGACCGGCCACGGTCACCGAGGCGACCACCACGCAGCGCGACCCGCGCGACCGCGCGACCCGTGCCTCCCGGCCGCGCCGCGCCGGCAAGCCCGTCGACGGACGCAAGGTGAAGCGCTCCGGTCTCCTGACCGCCGTGATGGTCGTCTTCGTCGTCTACTCGTTCGCGCCGCTGTTCTACCTGCTGGTGAACAGCACGAAGACCCAGGCATCGCTGCTGTCGACGTTCGGCCTGTGGTTCGGCGGCGACTTCAACCTGTGGCAGAACATCGTCGACACGCTCACCTACAACGACGGCATCTTCATGCAGTGGCTCGGCAACACGCTGCTGTACGTGGTCGTGGGTGCCGGTGGCGCGACCCTGCTCGCCACGGTCGCCGGCTACGGCATGGCGAAGTTCCAGTTCCCCGGCCGTCGTGCGGTCTTCGCCGTCGTCCTCGGCGCGATCGCCGTCCCCGGCACCGCCCTCGCCGTCCCGACCTTCCTGCTCTTCTCGCAGTTCGGCCTGACGAACACCCCGTGGGCGATCATCCTGCCGTCGCTCATCAGCCCGTTCGGCATGTACCTCATCTGGACCTACGCGATCGACGCGATCCCGACCGAGCTCATCGAGGCCGCCCGCATGGACGGCGCCGGCGAGTTCCGGATCTTCTTCACCATCGCGCTGAAGCTCCTCACCCCCGGCGTCGTCACCGTCCTGCTCTTCGCGGTCGTCGCCACCTGGAACAACTACTTCCTGCCGCTCATCATGCTGAGCGACCCGAAGTGGTACCCCCTCACGGTCGGCCTCAACCAGTGGAACGCGCAGGCCACCGGCTCCGGCGCGCAGCCGATCTACAACCTCGTCGTCACCGGATCGCTCCTCACGATCATCCCGATCGTGGTCGCGTTCCTCTTCCTCCAGCGCTTCTGGCAGTCCGGCCTCGCGGCCGGCTCCGTCAAGGCCTGACCGGTCGGACGGGAGGCACGTCGGCAGCCCGCCACGCTCCTCCCGACCGGCACACAGCAGCACCACCCCAGCCCCAGATCACGAAGAAGTGGAAGGCAACCCATGAACAAGCGTCTCCGGCGCGGGCTCAGCGCCCTCGCCATCGGCGTCACCGCCGCCATCGCGATGACCGCCTGCGCCTCCGGCAGCTCCGCCGGCGGCTCGGCCGACGACATCGACAAGGCCCTGAAGGACGGCGGCACGCTGACCTACTGGTCCTGGACCCCCTCGGCCAAGGACCAGGTCGCCGCCTTCGAGAAGCAGTACCCCAAGGTGAAGGTGAAGCTCGTCAACGCCGGCACCGGCGCCGACCAGTACACCAAGCTGCAGAACACGATCAAGGCCGGCTCGGGTGCGCCCGACGTCGCCCAGGTCGAGTACTACGCGCTGCCGCAGTTCGCCCTGTCCGACTCGCTCGTCGACCTGTCGTCGTACGGGTTCGGCGACCTCGAGAGCAAGTTCTCGAAGGGCACCTGGAGCAACGTCGCCATGGACGGCAAGGTCTACGGCCTGCCGCAGGACTCCGGCCCCATGGCGCTGTTCTACAACAAGAAGGTCTTCGACGAGTACGGCATCGAGGTGCCGTCGACGTGGGACGAGTACATCGCCGCGGCCAAGAAGCTGCACGAGGCGGACCCGTCGAAGTACATCGCGGCGGACTCCGGTGACGCCGGCTTCACCACGAGCATGATCGCCCAGGCCGGTGGCACCCCGTTCACGACCGACGGCGACAAGATCACCATCGACCTGCACGACGCCGGCTCGCAGAAGTGGGCGAAGACCTGGGACCAGCTCGTCGAGCAGGGCCTGCTGTCGAAGACCACCGGCTGGACCGACGACTGGTACAAGCAGCTCGGCAACGGCGAGATCGCCACGATGGTCACCGGTGCATGGATGCCCGGCAACCTGATGGCCAGCGTGCCGGACGCCAAGGGTGACTGGCGCGTCGCCCCGATGCCGACCTACGACGGCGGCAAGGCCCAGACGGCCAGCAACGGCGGCAGCTCCGAGGTCGTCATGAAGCAGTCGAAGAACCCGGCCCTGGCCGCCGGCTTCCTCAAGTGGCTCAACTCGTCGGAGGAGTCCACGAAGGTCTTCATGCAGTCGGGTGGCTTCCCGTCGACCACCGCCGACCTCGACTCGGCCTCGTTCCTGGACGAGAAGCCGGAGTACTTCGGCGGTCAGGACATCAACAAGGTCCTCGTCGACGCCTCGAAGACCTCGGCGAACGACTTCACCTACCTGCCGTACCAGGTGTACGCGAACAGCGTCTACGCCGACACCGTCGGCCAGGCGTACCAGAACGGCACCTCGCTCGAGAGCGGTCTCGAGGCCTGGCAGAAGGTGCTCGTGAAGTACGGCAAGGACCAGGGCTTCACGGTCGAGAGCAAGTAACACCCGCGTTCCCCACACCCCGGGGCCGTGCGGACACCACGTCCGCACGGCCCCGTCGTACGAGAGAGACACACCATGCGCTTCGCCATCGGCGACTCCGACTTCCTGCTCGACGGCGAGCCGCACCGGGTCCTGTCCGGCGCGATCCACTACTTCCGCGTGCACCCGGACCTCTGGCAGGACCGGATCCGCAAGGCGCGGCTGATGGGCCTCAACACCATCGAGACCTACGTCGCGTGGAACGCCCACGCGCCGCAGCCGGGGACCTTCAGCTTCGCGGGCGGACTCGACCTCGGTCGCTTCCTCGACCTCGTCGCCGCCGAGGGCATGCACGCCATCGTCCGCCCCGGGCCGTACATCTGCGCCGAGTGGTCGAACGGCGGCCTGCCGTACTGGCTCTTCGCCGACGGGACCGTCGGGGTCCGGCGCAACGAGCCGGGGTTCCTGGCCGCCGTCCGCGACTACCTCGAGCAGCTCGCACCGGTCCTCGTGCCGCGGCAGATCGACCAGGGCGGGCCGATCGTGCTCGTGCAGGTCGAGAACGAGTACGGCGCGTACGGCTCGGACGCGTCCTACCTGCGTGCGCTCGAGCAGATGCACCGCGACATCGGGCTCACCGTGCCGTTCACCAGCGTCGACCAGCCGATGGGCACGATGCTCGAGGACGGCTCGTTGCCGTCGCTGCACAAGACCGGGTCCTTCGGGTCCCGCTCGACCTCGCGTCTGGAGCGGCTCCGGCAGGCACAGCCGACCGGGCCGCTGATGTGCTCGGAGTTCTGGGACGGCTGGTTCGACAGCTGGGGCGAGCACCACCACACCACGCCCGCGGCCGCCTCGGCGTCGGACCTCGACGACCTGCTCGCCGCCGGCGGCTCGGTGAACATCTACATGTTCCACGGGGGCACGAACTTCGGCTTCACGAACGGGGCGAACGACAAGGGCGTGTACCGGCCGATCGCGACGTCGTACGACTACGACGCACCGCTCGACGAGGCCGGTCGACCCACGGAGAAGTTCCACGCGTTCCGGTCGGTGATCGAGCGGTACGCGCCCGTGCCGCCGCTGCCCGACTCGATGCAGCCGGGTGGGTCGGGCGTGCTGCCCGCGCCCGACACGTCGGCTGCCGGGTCCGTGGGTCCGGGCGCCGGCCTGGAGGCGCGCCCCACCCCCGCCACGGACGTCGCCGTCCGGCTCGACCGGGTCGCACCCCTGCGTGCCCTGCTGCCCGCGCTGACGGACTGGACGACGCACGACGAGCCGCCGACCTTCGACGCGCTCGGCGCCGCCAGCGGCTTCGTGCTGTACCGGACCGAGGTCGACCTGCCCGACGGTGGCGTCCTGACCGTCGGCACAGAGGTCCGCGACCGGGCGATCGTGTCCGTGGACGGGGTCGTCGTGGGTGTCCTGGAGCGCGAGCACCACGACCGGGCGATCGCGCTCCCGCCGGTCACCGGCACGCTCGAGCTCCTCGTCGAGGACCAGGGGCGCGTCGACTACGGGCCGCGCATCGGCGAGCCGAAGGGCCTGATCGGCGGCATCGCGGTCCACGGCGTCCCGCTCTCCCGGTGGTCAGCGTCGCCGCTCGCGCTCGACCCGATCGCACCCGCCGCACTCGACCAGCTCGCCGCGCTGGCTGCTTCCGACGGCGACGTGCTGGCCGGGCCGGTGCTCGCCGCGGGGTCGTTCGACCTGTCGTCCACCGAGGACCGGTACCTGTCGCTCGACGGCTTCCGCAGAGGCGTCGCCTGGGTGAACGGCTTCTGCCTCGGACGGTACTGGTCGCGGGGACCCCAGAAGACCCTCGCCGTCCCGGGACCGGTGCTCCGTGCCGGCCGGAACGAGGTCGTCGTGTTCGAACTGCACGCGTCGGCGTCCCGCTCGGTCTGCATGCTCCTCGAGCCCGACCTGGGCCACACCGAGGCGTAGCGCGGGCGCGTGTCCGGGGGCCGGGCGCCGGGCACTTCCGGGCGTACCTGGTGAGAACGGGCGTACCTGGTCGGACGGATCGACCAGGTACGCCCGTTCTCGCTTTCCACCGCGGGTGTTCTGGGAAGGATCGGGCAGGATCAGGCGTCAAGCGTCGAGGGCGTCGAGGTCGTCCAGGGCGCGGCGCGCGTCGGCGATGCGATCGGCCTCGGGGCGGGTCCACCACTCGGGGCCGCGCTCGCCGAGCCCGTGCTTCGCCAGGCCGTTCCGGTGCCGGGCCGCTGCGAGGGCCTCGTCGTCGCCCGCACGCTTCGCCGCCCTCACGCCGTTGCGTCCGCGGCCCAGGTGCGAGCGGAGGGCGGCGGCGAGCTCCTCGGGCAGCGCGGGGTCCGTGCGGCGCCGCCGTCGGCCGTCCACGACGAAGAAGTGGTCGTCGGGCTCGGCGGTCATGCTCCCGAGTCTGCACCGTCGACCGTGCGTAGGGTGGATCGGTGGCTCCCCTCCTCCGCGTCCCGCGCTCGGTCCGACAGGGGGCCGTCTCGATCGCGTACGGGGCGGAGACGACGCTCCGTCGGGCACTCTCCGCCGTGGCCGAGCGCGTCGGGTGGCGGCCCGCGCTCCTGCCGTACTCCGGGTACGCGAGCCCCGAGGGTGCCCGGGTCCTCGCCCGCGTGGTGCTCGCTCCGGCCGGGGTCGACCCCGCCGCCCGTCGTGGCATCGCTGCGTGGCGGCGCCTGCTGACCCTGGAGTGCCCGGACACCGAGGTCCGTGTCGAGTTCGCCGGCACGACCACGGTCGTGGCGAGCGATCCAGCAGGCCTGGTGGACGTCACCGTGCCCGTGCACGCAGCGCTCGGTGACGGTCCGGTCGACGCGAGGCTGTCCGTCGGCCGTCGCGTCGCCGTCCGCGTCCCGGTCCACGTCGTCACCGGCGGGCACGGCGTCGTGTGCGACATCGACGACACCGTGTGGGTGACCGGGATCGGCCACCCGCTGCAGGCGGCGCGGCGGACGCTGTTCGGCACGAGCTCGACCCGCGAAGCGGTGCCGGGCATGGCTGCACTCGTCCGCGAGGCGGCACGGAGTCAGCGGGGCGCTGCCGTCGTGTACCTCAGCAACGGTCCCTGGAACTTCGCCGGGGTCGTGACACGCTTCCTGCGGAAGAAGGGCTTCCCGGCGGGCGCCGTCCTCATGACCGACTGGGGCGTCGAGCCGACCCGCTGGTTCCGGGACGGCCAGGCGCACAAGCGGTCCTCGCTCGTGCGCCTGCACGAGGACCTGCCCGAGGTGTCATGGGTCCTCGTCGGCGACGACGGCGAGCACGACCCGGAGCTCTACGAGGCGTTCGCGCGCGCCCACCCGGCATCGGTCGACGCGATCGCGCTGCGCCAGGTCGCACCCGACGCCCCGGTGGTCGACGACGCGACCGACGTCGCCGGCGTCCCCGTCGTCCGCGGTCGCGACGGCCACGCGCTCCTGCCCCTGCTCCGTGCTGCGCTGGGCGAGCGGCGGAGCCCGTAGCGTCGGTGGTCGGCGGTAGACAGGTGTCGATGACGGAACCACGCGTGCGACCCATGCTCGACGTCAAGCGGATCTACGCCGAGGACGCCGCCCTCGAGCTCCCCCGTGGACAGGAGGTGCTCGGACGCTGGCCCGACGCCGAGATCGTGCCGGTGGCGTCGCACTGGAACATCCCCGAGGTGCACGGTGACGAGCGGAACGTGCAGCGCTGGGTCCGGATCAAGACCGAGGCGCTCGTGCTCGGCGTCAAGAAGTCGCTCGTCACCCGACCGAACGGGCGCTCCGCGGACTTCATCGCCCCGTCGACCGCGAACGGCTGCGCGATGGCGTGCGCCTACTGCTACGTGCCGAGACGCAAGGGCTACTCGAACCCGGTGACGGTCTTCGCGAACATCGAGCAGATCACCAAGCACGTCGCGCGGAACATCGCGAAGCAGGGACCGAAGACCGAACCGAACCAGTGCGACCCGGACGCCTGGGTCTACGACATCGGCGAGAACAGCGACTGCTCGGTCGACGCGATGATCAGCGACAACGTCCGCGACCTCTGCGACCTCTTCCGGATGACGCCCACGGCCAAGGCCTCCTTCGCGACGAAGTACGTCAACCGCGACCTGCTCGACTGGGACCCGATGGGTCGGACGCGCATCCGGTTCTCGCTCATGCCCCACGAGACGGCGAAGGTCACCGACATCCGCACGAGCCCGATCGCCGAGCGCATCGCCGCCGTGAACGACTTCGTCGATGCCGGGTACGAGGTCCACCTCAACTTCTCGCCGGTCATCGTCACGCCGACGTGGGAGTCCGACTGGGCCGAGCTGCTGCGACAGGTCGACGACGTGCTGTCACCCGCGGCCAAGGCGCAGCTCGCGGCCGAGGTGATCTTCCTGACCCACAACCAGCCGCTGCACGAGGTCAACCTCGGCTGGCACCCGAAGGCCGAGGACCTGCTCTGGCGCCCGGACCTGCAGGAGCAGAAGGTCTCGCAGAACGGCGCCGTCAACGTGCGCTACCGGTCCGGCATGAAGGGGCAGCTCGTGGAGCGGTTCCGCGAGCTCGTCGCCGAGCACCTGCCGTCCTGCCGCATCCGCTACGCCTTCTGAACCGGCTCGTTCGGGCGGACCCGGCGGAGACGACCGTGCCGGGCACAGCGAACGCCCGCACCGACGAGCGGTACGGGCGTCAGCGGTGGTCGACGGTCACTTGCCGTCGAACGCGTCCTTGGCCTTCTCCTTGTCGAGGCGACCCTCGCCCATGACCTGGTCCTTCTGGCCCTGGTGGGTGAGCTCCGCGTCGTCGGTGTGCTTGCCGACGGCCTCCTCGACCTTGCCGACGACCTTCTGCGTGACGTCCTTGGCCTTGTCTCCGAGCGACATGGTGTCTTCCTTCCTCCGGGAACCGCCGAGGGTCCCCGGCGCCTGTGGAACCGAGACAACCACGCCGCCGGCCCGGGTTCGCGGCCCGGTCGGAGGTTCGTGTACCCCGACCAGGCCGATCGGGGTACGACTACGGGACGAGTCGCTCGGCGCGGTACCGGTCGAACAGGTCGGTGAAGGCCCGCTCGGTCCGTCGGAACGCGGTGAACCCGGCCTCACGGCTCTTGCCCATGTCGGTGACGACCTCCATGGCGCGACCGAGGTCGGCGTCGGTGTGCCACCACGACGCCAGTCGCGTGATGTCCGGCTCGACCAGTCCGTACCGCTCGGCGATACCGGCCCACGCACCCTCGTGCGGGCTCATCTGCTCCTCGAGCGGCCGCGGACGGTCCTGGTACCCGATCACCCGTGCCGGGTCGACGCCGAGGTGGGCGGCGAGCCGCGGCCACATCCACCGCCACCGGAAGACGTCGCCGTTCACGACGTTGAAGGGCTCGTCGGCACCCTCGGGGCTGGTGGCAGCCCAGACCATGTGCTCGGCGAGGATGCCGGCGTCGGTCATGTCCGTCAGGCCGTTCCACTGCGCCTCGCTGCCCGGGAAGACGAAGTCGAGGTCGAGCTCCTTCGCCAGGGTGGCCTGCACGGCGATGGTGAGGCCCATGTTCATGGCGTTGCCGACCGCGTACCCGATCACCGTGTGCGAGCGGTGCACCGACCAGGTGAACCCCTGGCGCTCGGCGGCGGCGAAGAGCTCGTCCTCCTGCGCGTAGTAGAAGTTCGGGGTGTCGAGCCGCGGTTCCTCCTCGTGGAAGGGCGTGTCCGGCATCTCGCCCGCGGCGTACGCCTCGAACGGGCCGAGGTAGTGCTTCAGGCCGGTGACCAGGGCGACGTGCTCCAGCGGCGCGTGTGCCAGGGCGGCGAGCAGGTCGCGCACCATCCCACCGTTGACGCGGATGTTCTCGGCCTCGGTCTCCTGCCGCTGCCACGCGGTGAAGAACACGTGCGTCGGCCGTTCGGCCGCGAGCGCGGCTGTCAGGGAGTCCGGGTCGCGGAGGTCGGCGGCGACGGTGCGCACACCGTCGCGGGCGAGCGGACGGCGGGAGAGCGCGGTCACGGCCCAGCCGCGGTCGAGCAGGTGGTCGACGAGGGCGGAGCCGGTGATGCCGCTGGCACCCACGACGAGGGCTTCGGGACGGGCAGGGGTCGGTTCGGTCGTGTTCGTCATCGTGGTGGTGCAACGTACACGGGCGACACGTGTTCCCTACCGGGGGCGGCGGATCCGGATGGGGCCCTTCGCGGTCGACGGGTCGACGACGCTGCCGTTCTGGGTGATCTCGACCTCACCCCGGGCGACCATGCGACGCGCTGCCCGTCGTGCGGGTTCCATCAGGGGCCGCCAGTCGTCGGGTGCGAGCGACCGCGCGACCTCGGAGGGGCAGATGCTCGAGGACCGCGAGCGTGCGGCGAGCAGTTCGTCGATCCGCTGTTCGAGTGCACGGTCGGTGTCGTCGACGCCGTGCTTCCGGCACGCCGCCGAGCACCACTTCGCGTCAGGGGAGGCGGACGACGGCATCCGTCGACCGCACGACGCGCAGGTCCGCTCCGCGTGTGCCTCCTCCGATGCCGAGGCGTCCGCGGCGGTCCTGATCGCTCGTCCCATGCGCACCATCCTCGTCCTGCGGTCCGACACGGCCCACAGCCCAGGCTCGGCTGGCACGATCGGAGCGGTGAACGCCGACGACACCACCCCCGTCCGTCCCGCCGAACCCGCGTGGGTCGAGCACGCGATGTGGTGGCACGTGTACCCGCTCGGCGCCGTCGGTGCCGAGGTCCGTCCGTCGACGCCGGTCGACGACCGCCCGGTCGAACACCGCCTCCAGCGGCTCGTGCCGTGGCTCGACCACGTGGTGGACCTCGGGCTGAACGGTCTGCTGCTCGGCCCCGTGTTCGCATCCTCGACGCACGGGTACGACACCGTCGACCACTTCCGGGTGGACCCCCGGCTCGGCGACGAGTCGGACCTCGTGGCGCTCGTGTCCGCGGCGCACGAGCGCGGGATCCGCGTGGTGCTCGACGGCGTCTTCAACCACGTCGGACGCGAGCACCCGGCGTTCCGAGCCCTCGAGGAGCAGGGGCCCGGTGCTCCGACCGCCGAGCTGTTCGCGGTGGAGCGGTCGGGCTGGCAGGCCGGTGACCCGGTGCCGGTGCGCGACTTCGAGGGGCACGACATCCTCGTCGCCCTCGACCACGGCGGTCGGGCGGCGGAGGACCTGGTGGTCGAGGTGATGACCCACTGGCTCGACCGCGGGATCGACGGGTGGCGGCTCGACGCGGCCTACGCGGTGCCACCGTCGTTCTGGGCGCGGGTGCTCCCGCGGGTGCGCGAGCGCTTCCCGGACGCCTGGTCCAGCGGTGAGGTCATCCACGGTGACGCTGCGGCGATCGTGCGCGCCTCGACGATGGACTCGACCACGCAGTACGAGCTCTGGCAGGCCGTCTGGCACGGGATCGCCGACCGGAACTGCTTCGAGCTCGCGCACGCCGTCGAACGCCACGACGCCCTGCTCCCCACGTTCGTGCCCACCACCTTCGTCGGCAACCACGACGTCACCCGCATCGCGAGCGCGGTGGGGGAGCGGTTCGCCGGCCACGCCGCAGCGGTGCTGTTCACCGTCGCCGGGACACCGGTCGTGTACGCGGGCGACGAGTACGGCTGGACGGCGGTCAAGGAGGAGCGCGAGGGTGGCGACGACGCCGTCCGCCCGGAACTCCCGCCGGCGCCTCCCGAGGCGACCGGTCTGACCCACGCGCACGAGGCCCTGATCGCCCTGCGGCGGCGGAACCCCTGGCTGCACCGCGCGCACACCGACGTCATCCACCTGACCAACACGGCGGTGGTCCTGCGGACGGCGACGGCGGACGCTGCGGTGGTGACCGCCCTGAACCTGGCGGACGACCCCGTCGAGGTGCCCGCGGCCGACGCGACGCGGGTCGAGGCGGGCGGCGGCGACCTGCGGGACGGGACCCTGCGCCTCCCGGCCGCCGGGTGGGCCGTCCTGACCGCGTGATCCCACGGTGACCAGGACGCGAAAGCGACAGACCTCCACGGAACTTCCGTGGAGGTCTGTCGCTTTCGCGGGGTACTCGGGAGCAGCGAGCGCTACGAGCAGCGAGCGCTACGTGAGCAGCGGACCCTACTTGCGCGCGGACGCCGCCCGGCGCTTGTTGAACACGTCGAACGCGACGGCGGCGAGCAGCACCAGGCCCTTGATGAGCGACTGGTACTCGGTGCCGACACCGAGGATCGACATGCCGTTGTTCAGGATGCCGATGATGAGACCACCGACGATCGCACCCGGGACCGTGCCGATGCCGCCGGTGACCGCGGCGCCACCGATGAAGACGGCCGCGATGGCGTCGAGCTCGAAGCCGTTGCCGGCACCCGGGGCGGCGAGGTTGAGCTGGCCGGTGAAGACCACGCCCGCCAGGGCCGCGATGACGCCCATGTTCACGAAGAGCAGGAACGTGACGCGCTTCGTCTTCACGCCGGACAGCTGCGCGGCGAGGGCGTTGCCGCCGATCGCGTAGACGTGGCGACCGAACACGGAGCTGCGCATGACCACCGAGTAGATCACCACGAGCAGACCGAGCACGACGAGCACGATGGGCGTGCCGTTGTAGCTGGCGAGCAGCAGCGCCACGTAGATCACGAGGGCGGCACCGAAGGCCGTCTTCACGATGAACCAGGCGAACGGCTCGCTCTCGAGCTGGTACTTGCGCCGCGTGATGCGACCACGGAACGCGGTGATCACCATGACGGCGGCTGCCGCGATGCCGAGGATCATCGTGAGGGGCTCGTAGCCCGTGGTGCCGAACGACGGCAGGAAGCCGGAGCCGAGCGAGCGGAAGCCCTCCGGGAACGGCGAGATCTGCTGGTTCTGCAGCACGATCTGGGTCGCACCGCGGAAGGCGAGCATGCCCGCGAGCGTCACGATGAACGCCGGGATCCCGAAGTACGCGATCCAGAAGCCCTGCCACGCGCCGACGAGGGCGCCGACGACCAGGCAGAGGACCGCCGCGACGGGCCAGGGGAGTCCCCACTGCGTGATCATCACACCGGCCATCGCACCGCTGAAGGCGACGACGGACCCGACGGACAGGTCGATGTGGCCGGCGATGATGACCATCACCATGCCGATGGCGAGGATGAGGATGTAGCTGTTCTGGACGATCAGGTTCGAGACGTTGATCGGGGCCAGGGTGATGCCGTTCGTCGCCACCTGGAAGAAGATGACGATGACGATCAGCGCGATGAACAGGCCGATCTGTCGGAGCTGCCCGGTGAGGTAGCCGACGGCGGACTTAAGCGCGTTCATTGACAGGGGTCTCCCGTTCCTGGGTCATGTACTGCATGAGGACCTCTGGGGTGGCCTCGGAGCGGGGCACGTCGGCCGTGATCGTGCCCTCGGAGAGTGTGTAGATGCGGTCGCAGATGCCGAGCAGCTCGGGCAGCTCGGACGAGATCACGATGACGCCCTTGCCCTGGTCCGCCAGGTCGTTGATGAGCGTGTAGATCTCGTACTTCGCGCCGACGTCGATGCCGCGGGTCGGCTCGTCGAGGATGAGCACGTCCGGGTCGGCGTACATCCACTTCGACAGGACGACCTTCTGCTGGTTGCCGCCGGAGAGCTTGCCCGTCACGGCGTCGACGTTCGGCGCCTTGATGTTCATGCTCTTTAGGAAGCCGCCGGCGACGGTGGTCTCCTTCGACGCGTTCACGAAGCCCCAGTCGGCGAGCTTGCCGAGCGCCGAGCCGGAGATGTTCCGCTTGATGTCGTCGATGAGGTTGAGGCCGTACCGCTTGCGGTCCTCGGTGGCGTAGGCGATGCCGTTGTCGATCGCCCGCGTCACCGTGTTCGTCTTGATCGGCACACCGCGCTTGTAGACGGTGCCGGAGATGCCGGTGCCGTACGAGTGCCCGAAGACGCTCATCGCGAGCTCGGTGCGGCCGGCGCCCATGAGCCCGGCGATGCCGACCACCTCGCCCGCGCGGACGTTGAGGTTGACCTGGTGGATGATCTCGCGCGACCCGTCGAGCGGGTGGTGGACGGTCCAGTCCTCGATGCGCAGGAGCTCCTCGCCGATCTTCGGCTCGCGCTCCGGGTAGCGGCTGGACAGGTCGCGACCGACCATGCCGCGGATGATCCGGTCCTCGGAGACGTCGTCGGCGTGCATGTCGAGCGTCTCGATGGTCTTGCCGTCGCGGATGATCGTGACCTTGTCCGCGATCGCCTTGATCTCGTTCAGCTTGTGGCTGATGATGATCGCCGTCATGCCCTCGGCCTGCAGCGAGCGGATGAGGTCGAGCAGGTGCTCGGAGTCGTCGTCGTTCAGCGCGGCGGTCGGCTCGTCGAGGATGAGGAGCCGGACCTCCTTCGACAGCGCCTTCGCGATCTCGACGAGCTGCTGCTTGCCGACACCGACGTCCGTCACCTTGGTGACCGGGTTGTCCTTGAGCCCGACGCGCTTGAGGAGCGCCGCCGCCTCGAGGTTCGTCTGGTTCCAGTCGATGAGCCCGCCCTTGACGCGCTCGTTGCCGAGGAAGATGTTCTCGGCGATGGACAGGAACGGGCTGAGTGCGAGCTCCTGGTGGATGATCACCACGCCCGCCTTCTCGGAGTCGTTGATGTCACCGAACTGCACCGGCTTGCCGTCGAGCAGGATCTCGCCGTCGAAGGAGCCGTGCGGGTAGACGCCCGACAGCACCTTCATCAGGGTCGACTTGCCGGCGCCGTTCTCGCCGCAGATCGCGTGGACCTGCCCGCGCTCGACCTCGATCGAGACGCCCTGCAGCGCCTTCACACCGGGGAAGGTCTTGGTGATGTCCCGCATCTCGAGGATGGTGTCCGCCATGTGGACCGCCTTTCCGTCGTTGCGCGCGTGAGCGCGGGTGGAGACGGACTGGAGGCGCGGTGCGCCGGGTGCACCGCGCCTCCAGTCCTGTGAGTGGTTGCGACCGTGTCGCTCCCGCGACCGGCGTGCGCCGGCCGCGGGTCGGGGGACCTACTTGAGGTCGGCCTCGGTGTAGTACCCGCTGTCGACGAGGACCTCCTTGTAGTTGGCCTTCGTCACCACCGTGGGCTGGAACAGGTAGGTCGGGACGACCTTGACCTTGTTGTCGTAGCTCTTGGTGTCGTTGACCTCGGGGGTCTTGCCCGAGAGCAGGTCCTCGGCCATCGTCACGGACTGCTTCGCGAGCTTGCGCGTGTCCTTGTAGATGGTGGAGTACTGCTGGCCCGCGATGATCGACTTGACCGAGGCGGCCTCGGCGTCCTGACCGGTCACGATCGGCAGCGGACGGTCACCCGAGCCGTAGCCGGCGCCCTGCAGGGCCGAGATGATGCCGATCGACATGCCGTCGTAGGGCGAGAGCACACCGTCGAGCTTCGTGCCGCCCGAGTAGGTCGACGCGACGAGGTTCTGCATGCGGGCCTTGGCGGTCGCCGGGTCCCACTGCTGCGTGGCGGCCTGCGAGAGCTGGTCCTGGCCGGAGCCGATCTTCAGCGTGCCGTCCTCGAGGTACGGCTTGAGGGTGTCCATCGCGCCGTTGAAGAAGAACCCGGCGTTGTTGTCGTCGAGCGAGCCGGCGAAGACCTCGATGTTGAACGGGCCCTTCTTGCCGGTCTTCTCGCCCTTGTCGTCGAGCACGCCGAGGCCCGTGAGCAGCGACGTGGCCTGGTCGACGCCGACCTTGTAGTTGTCGAACGACACGTAGTAGTCGACGTTCTTGTTGCCGGTGAGCAGGCGGTCGTAGGAGATCACCTTGATGCCGGCCTTCGCCGCCTGGTCGAGCTGGTCGGACAGCGCCCCACCGTCGATCGACGCGATGATCAGGACCTTCGCGCCCTTCGTGATCATGTTGCTGACCTGCTGGGCCTGCTGCTGGACCTTGTTGTCGCCGTACTCGAGGTCGACCTTGTAGCCGGCCTTCTCGAGGTCGCTCTTGACGGCGTCGCCGTCCTTGATCCACCGCTCGGAGACCTTGGTCGGCATCGCGACGCCGACCAGGGCGCCCTTGTTGCCGTCCGCGGTGTCGCCGCCGCCGGTGGTCGCTGCACGGCCGCCGGCCGAGCAGGCTGCCAGGGAGAACGCGATGCCGAGGGCCGCGACCCCCGCGATGACCTTGCGCTTCATCATCGAAGTACCTCTGTTCCTCTCGCGTCGTCCTCGACGCGCTCGGGTGCTGGGGCTGCTGTGCCCCGTGGGATGTGCTCGTGTGAGCGCTCACATACTGAGGGTTCCGTTCCGGGGTGTCAACTCGTCGTGACCGTTCCGAGATGTTGTTGCGTCACGCGGACCGAGCGCTACGCTCGGCCAGGTGACCACGACGACCGCGCTCGGGGGCCCCGGCGGCAGACGCCGCAAGGCCCCGACGATCTTCGACGTCGCCGAGCGCGCGGGTGTCTCGCACCAGACCGTCTCCCGGGTGATCAACGGCGACCCCACCGTCCGTGACGCCTACCGCTCGCAGGTCACCGACGCCGTCGCGGAGCTCGGGTACCGGCCCCGCGCGGCCGCCAGGGCCCTCGCGGGCGGGCGCAGCCGTGCGCTCGGCATCATCACGGCGGGCGACGCGCTGTACGGACCGTCGAGCACCGCGGTCGGGTTCGAGCGGGCCGCCCGGTCGGCCGGGTACCACGTGCTGCTCTCGACGCTGCCGGACGACCCCCGACCCGTGGACCTGTCCGGCGCGCTCACCACGCTGCTCGCGCAGGACGTCGCCGCGATCGTGCTCGTCGCGGCCGACAACCGCGTGCTCGACGCCCTCGCGTCGCTGACGATCCCGGTGACCGTCCCCGTCGTCGTCGCGAACGCCGTGCAGCGCGATGCGGTCCGGACCCCCGCCGCGCGGAGCGTCGCCGCCGTCGCGATCGACCAGGCCGCGGGCACCACGCTCGTGATGGAGCACCTGTTCGCCCGCGGGTACCGCCGGGTGGTGCACATCGCCGGACCGGCGGTGTCACAGGAGTCCGAGGTGCGCCGAGCGACCTACGGCCGGATCATGCGCGAGGCGGGGCTCGAGCCGGTCGTGCTCGACGGCGACTGGACCCCGGCGAGCGGCTTCGCGGCGGCGCGGACGATCGACGTGCACGCGGTCGACGCCGTCTTCGCCGGGAACGACCAGATGGCGCTCGGGGTGCTCCACGCCTTCGCCGACGAGGGGCTCCGCGTGCCGGACGACATCGCCGTGGTCGGGTTCGACGACATCCCCGAGGCGGCGCACTTCACCCCGCCGCTCACCACCGTGCGGCAGGACTTCATGGCGATGGGGCAGCGGGTGCTCGAGGCGGTCGTGGCCGTGGTCGAGGGGGAGCCCCGCGACGAGACGCTGCTGCTGCCCGAGCTCGTGGTGCGGCGCTCCGCCTGAGCGGTTCCACCGGTCGCGGGTCCGGTCGTCGCGGTGCCTGCCCCCCGCCACGGTGGTCCCGGCCGAGGCGGTTCCGGTCGCACGACCTGCCGAGTGCTGCCGTTCCCGTCGCACGACATGCCGTCCGGCGCGGCTGCTGACGGCATGTCGTGCGACCCGGGCGGGGCCGACCTCAGGGGACGAGCGGGAGCCAGACGCGCATCGGGTCGGGCCCCCGGTTCGCCCAGGCGTAGTACGGCACCGCGATCGCGGTGACGGACGTGCCGGCCGGGAGGCCCGTGGCCGTGTCCGCGGTGCCGGCTGCGGTTGCGGGGGTGGTCGCGTCGGCGCTGCCGTTTGCGGTTGCGGGGGCGGTCGCGTCGGCAGCGGTGGTGGTGTCGGCGGTGCCGGCTGCGGTCGTGGGGGTGGCCGTGTCGGCGACGGTAGCCGCGTCTGCGGGGTCGGTCGCGGCCGTGGAGCCGGCCGCCCCGGTACCGGTGGTCGCGCCTGCGGGGTGGGGCGCGCCTCCCGGCCGGTCGAGTCGACGGTACGGCCACGCTGCCTGCTCGTGCCGCGCCGGGGCGTGCCCGGGCACGCGCAGCGTGACGACCCCGTCGAGCAGGTCGTCACGACGCTCCTCCGTGAGCTCGGCGTCGGCGTCGACCGTCAGGTCGTCGACCGTGAAGCCCTGCTGGTCGGCCTGCTCGACGGCGTAGACGAGCGGCCCGCGCTCGATGGCGACCTGGCCACGGGCCGCGTCGATGCGGGGGTCGGCGACGTACCGGTGCGGTGTCGTGTCGAAGGTGAGCTCGACGGTGTCGCCGGCGGTCCAGTCGCGCTCGACCACGTGCAGGGTGCCAGGGGCAGGGCTCGCCTCGCCTCCCGCGCCGGTGACGGACGTGACGTCGGACCAGGCAGGGATGCGCAACCCGAGGGCCAGCGGGCCGTCCTGGGCCACCGTGACGACCACGTGACCGTCGTGCGGGTACCCGGTGCGGACGTGGACCGGGCCGAGGTCGGCGTCCGCGTACTGGTGGACCTGCAGACCGCCGTCGGTGACGGTCGCCAGGTAGCCGTCGAGGCTCGCGAAGGTCCGCATGATGTTCGGCGGGCAGCAGGCGCAGTCGAACCAACCGCGGCGGCCGTGGGCGGGGGAGCGGTTCTCGTCGCGGTGCGCACCGTCGCGGTGCTGCAGCGGGTTGACGTAGAAGTACTCGGTGCCCGCGAGGCTGACCCCGGGCAGGAACGCGTTGTACAGCAGCCGTTCGATCGCGTCGGCGTAGACGGGCTTGCCGGTCGCGAGCAGCAGGCGCCAGGCCCACTGGATCCCGCCGATCGCCGCACAGGTCTCGGCGTAGCCGCGGTCGGTGGGGAGCTCGTACGGGTCGCCGAACGCCTCCCGGTCCCAGCGGGCACCGAGGCCGCCGGTGATGAACGCCTTCGTCGCCGTCATGTCCGCGAACTGCCGTTCGCTCGCCGTCAGGAGCTCGGCATCGCCGGTCTCGATCGCGACGTCCACCGCGCCGGCCGCCAGGTAGACGGCACGGACGGCGTGGCCCTCGACGGTCGTGGCCTCGCGGACCGGCACCCGGTCGGAGAAGTAGGTGGGCTCGCCGCCGGCGCGCTCGATCATCCCGTGGCCGCGGGCGTCGACGAACCAGTGCGCGAGGTCGAGGTAGGCCCGGTTCCCGGTCTCGCGGAAGAGCTCGACGAGGCCCGTCTCGACGACGGGGTGTCCGTCGACGTCCTGCGCGTGGTCGTCGCCGGGGCCGAAGGTGGCGACGAGGTGGTCGGCGTTCTTCGTGGCGACCTCGAGCAGCCCGGTGTCGCCCGTCGCCCGGTGCTGCGCGACGGCGGCCTGGTACAGGTGTCCGGCGCAGTAGAGCTCGTGGCTCCACTTCAGGTCCGTGTACCGCGCGCCCTCGCCGCGGATCTGCTGCACGGAGTCGACGTAGCCGTCCGCGGCCTGGGCGCGGGCGTACAGCGCGGTCACCTCGCGCTGCAGGGCGAGCAGGTCCTCGGCGGGGGCGCGGCCGTACTCCCACGCGACGGCCTCGAGCCACTTCGTCACGTCGGAGTCCATGAAGACCGGTCCCACGGCCTCGCCCTGCTCGTCGCCGGCCGCGATCCGGAGGTTCCGGAAGTTCCCGGCGGCGTCGAGCCGTTCGTACCCGCTCCGGATCGCGTCCCGTCCGTTGCGGTCCTGACGCAGGGCCCAGAAGCCGCCGGTGATCCGGGCACCGCCGACGGGGAGCGGACGGAGCGTCAGGTGCGCACCGGCGGTCGGGAGGGCCGGGGTCGCGGTGCGCGGGCGACGACCGGTCGTGGTGCCGTCGGCCGTCTTGGTGCCGGGCGTGGTGCCGGTCGTCGCGGCGGCGGGTGTGGTGCCGGTCGTGGCAGCGGCGCGTGTGGTGCCGGTCGTGGTGGTCATGGCGCCTCCTTGCGTCTGACGGGCGCCCGTCCGTACGGAAAGCGCTTTCCGTCGGTGACGCTACGGCACGGTCGGCGCGTGCACAAGAGGCTTCCGCGCTACGATCCCGACAGTCGACCCACCGGAAAGGACGTTGCCGTGCCCGTCGAGCCTCGGAGTCGCTCCGTCCGCATCACCGACGTGGCGGCGCTCGCCGGAGTGTCGATCGGGACGGCGTCGAAGGCGCTCAACGACACCGGGCAGCTGCGGGACGAGACCCGTCGTCGGGTGAAGGACGCCGCCGACAAGCTCGGCTTCGTCGGGGATGCACGGGCGCGGGCGCTGTCGTCCGGCCGGACCTTCACGGTGGGCATGATCACGACCGACTCGTTCGGACGGTTCACCATGCCCGTGCTGCTCGGGGCCGAGGACGCCCTGTCCGCCGGCGAGATGATGGTGCTCGTCGGCGACACCCGCGACGACCACGTCCGCGAGGCCCACTACCTCCGCACGCTCGTCGCCCGGGGCGTGGACGGCATCGTCGTCACGGGTCGGTCCGCCGATGCGCGCCCGCCCGTCGAGGTCCCACTGCCGGTCCCGGTCGTCTACGCGTTGACGCCGTCGACCGACCCGTCCGACGTGTCGATCACCCTCGACGACGCCGCCGGTGCCGCTGCGGCCGCCGCGCACCTGCTCGGACTCGGACGCCGGCGGGTGGCCGTGGTCACCGGGCCGGAGGACGCCCGCTCGGCGGTCGAGCGCGCACGAGGGGCCGCGGCGGAGCTCGGGGACCGGATGGTGGGCGCTGCGATGCACGGCGAGTGGTCCGAGCGGTGGGGGCGTCGGGCCGTGGACCTGCTCGACCGGTCGTCGTCGGCGGTCGACGCGGTGCTGTGCGGGAACGACCAGATCGCCCGGGGTGTGTGCGACCGGCTGCGTGAGACCGGACGGACGGTGCCGGGTGACGTCGCCGTCACCGGGTACGACGACTGGGACGTGGTGGCGCTCGCGTCACGGCCGCCGCTGACCACCGTCGACATGCGGCTCGACGAACTCGGGCGGATCGCGGGGCGGGCGCTGCTCGAGCTCGTGGCGGGCGGGACCCCGGCGTCGACGGCCGTGACCCCGTGGCTCGTCGTCCGCGGGAGCACCATCGGCGCGTAGCCCGGCTGCGCTGCTGCGCGGCTGCGCTGGCGTTCTCGGCGCACGACCTGCCGCTCAGTTCCGCCCGCAACGGCACGTCCTGCGACGAGGACGATCACCGACGGCGTGTCGTGGCATCGGGACGCGCGCCTTCGGTGCTCCGCCGCAACGACACCTGCGCGGGTGTCGAGCAGGCCGGGCGCTGCGGGCGTGTCCTCGTCGCACGACTTGCCGCCCGGAGATGCTCCGGTCGCACGACATGCCGTTCGCGGGGAAGTCGAGCGGCATGTCCTGCGACGAGAAGCTGCCCGCGAGCGCGGTGGGCCGCCATTCCGAGCGGGCAGGACGTGCCGCGTGCGTGCCGTCGAGCGGGTGAGATGCGTCGGCCATGGGCATCGAGCGTGACAGATCGTGCCCGCTCGGCACCGCCAGGCGGGGTTGGGCGGGTCGACGCGGCGGGGGCCCGGGACGGCGGCGCGCCGGTGCGTTGCACGCGTGAGCGCTCACGTGCCAGGATGTGAGCGCTCACGCAGGACGACGAGGTCTCGGGAGGACACATGAGCGACGACCGCCGACAGCAGGTCGAGGGCGGCCGCACGACCCTCGGCATCGAGCTGGGTTCCACCCGCATCAAGGCCGTGCTCGTCGACGAGCAGCTCCGCCCGATCGCGAGCGGCTCCCACGAGTGGGAGAACGAGTACGTCGACGGCCGGTGGACCTACCCGCTGATCGCCGTCGAGACGGGGGTCCGCGCGGCCTACGCCGACCTGGTCGCCGACGTCGAACGGCAGTACGGCGTCCGCCCGACGACCTTCCGCGCGGCCGGCGTCTCGGCGATGATGCACGGCTACCTGGCGTTCGATGCGGACGGCGAGCTCCTCGTCCCGTTCCGCACCTGGCGCAACACCTCGACCGGCCCCGCGGCCGAGCGGCTCAGCGCGGCCCTCGACTTCAACGTGCCGCAGCGCTGGTCGATCGCGCACCTGGTGCAGGCCGTGCTCGACGAGGAGCCGCACGTCGCACAGCTCGCCGGGATCACGACCCTGGCGGGGTACGTGCACCGCATGCTCACGGGCCGTGACGTCCTTGGTGTCGGCGACGCGAGCGGCATGTTCCCGATCGAGTCCGGGCCGGTCGACAGCGGGCCGGGGGAGCCCGGTCGCCGCGACTACGACGCAGCCATGCTCGCCACGACGCAGGAGCTGCTCGGCGAGCACGTCCCCGACCTCCGCGCCCTGCTGCCCGAGGTGCTCGTCGCGGGCGAGGACGCCGGCGCACTCACCCCCGAGGGCGCCGCGTGGCTCGATCCGACCGGCACGCTGGAGCCCGGCGTCCCGTTCTGCCCGCCCGAGGGTGACGCCGGCACGGGCATGGTCGCCACGAACGCCGTCGCCCCGCGCACCGGCAACGTCAGCGTCGGCACGAGCATCTTCGCGATGGTCGTCCTCGAACGGGCGCTCCGGACCCCGCACGAGGAACTCGACGTCGTCACGACCCCGGCGGGCGACGCGGTCGCGATGGTGCACTGCAACAACGGCGCGAGCGAGATCGCGGCCTGGGCCCGCGTCTTCGGCCGCTTCGCCGAGGCCACGAGCGAGCGGACCGGCGGCGCCTCCGTCGCGGTCGACGACGTCTACGCGACCCTGCTGGCCGAGGCGGCAGACGCCGACCCGGACGCCGGCGGGCTGCTCTCGTTCAACTACCTGGCGGGCGAACCCGTCACCCGGGTCGAGGACGGTCGACCCCTGCTGCTCCGCACCCCCGGCGCACGCTTCACCCTCGGCAACCTCGTCCGCTCCGAGGTGCACGGCGCCTTCGCAACCCTGGCGATCGGCATGGACGTCCTGCACGGCGAACAGGTCGCCGTCGACCGGATGACCGCGCACGGCGGGCTCTTCCGCACGCCGGGCACCCCGCAGCGCCTGCTCGCCGCAGCGCTCCGCGTGCCGGTCGCGCTGGAGGAGACCGCGGGAGAGGGCGGCGCCTGGGGCATCGCCGTGCTCGCGGCCTACCTCGAGCACACCGACCGCCCGCTCGAGGACTTCCTCGCCGACACGGTGTTCGGCGGCGAGGCCGTGCACGTCGCCGAGCCCGAGGAACGCGACGTCCGGGGCTTCCAGGACTACCTGGCCCGCTACCGAGCGGCCCTGCCCGTGCAGGACGTCGCAGCTGCGGCGACCCGCACCAGCGCACCAGCCGACCGGGCCGCACCAGCCGACCAGGCCGACCAGGCCGCACCGACCGACCAGGCCGCACCGACGGACCAAGCCGCACCCACCCACCAGGGCGAGCCGACCGACGTGGTCGAGGCGCGCCTCCAGACCGAACAGGAGCCGACCCGATGACCGACGCGCCCACCGACGACACGAGGAAGGCGGTCGCCGCCGCGCGGGAGCGGGTCGCCGCCCTGCACGGCGAACTCGTCCGCTACGGCCTGGTGATCTGGACCGGCGGCAACGTCTCGCAGCGGGTGCCGGGCACGGACCTGTTCGTCATCAAGCCGTCGGGCGTCGCCAGCGACGACCTGACCCCGGAGAACCAGGTGGTCTGCACCCTCGACGGTGTCCCCGCCGACGGGTGGGGCAACGCGCACGGTCCGTCGTCCGACACCGCGGCGCACGCGTTCGTGTACCGGAACATGCCCGAGGTCGGCGGCGTCGTGCACACCCACTCGACGTACGCCACCGCGTGGGCCGCCCGCGCCGAGGAGATCCCGTGCGTCATCACCGCGATGGCAGACGAGTTCGGCGGACCGATCCCGGTCGGGCCGTTCGCGATCATCGGTGACGACTCGATCGGCCGCGGCATCGTCGACACCCTCGCCGGTCACCGCAGCCGCGCCGTGCTCATGCAGAACCACGGCGTCTTCACGATCGGCAAGGACGCGAAGGACGCCGTCAAGGCGGCGGTGATGTGCGAGGACGTCGCGCGCACCGTGCACATCGCGAAGCAGGGCGGCGAGCTCGTGCCCATCGCCCCCGACGACATCGATCGACTCTTCGATCGCTACCAGAACGTCTACGGACAGAACCCCGAAGGAGCCATGCGATGACGCAGGTGAACCCCCAGGCCACCCTCGACAGCTACGAGGTCTGGTTCCTCACCGGGTCGCAGGGCCTGTACGGCGAGGAGACCCTGCGCCAGGTGGAGCAGCAGAGCAAGGCCGTGCACGCGGAGCTCGCGCCGACCGTGCCGGTGAAGCTGGTCTGGAAGCCGGTCCTCAAGGACGCCGACGGCATCCGCCGAGCGCTCATCGACGCGAGCGCCGACGACCGGGTCATCGGTGTCACGACGTGGATGCACACGTTCAGCCCGGCGAAGATGTGGATCGGCGGCCTGCAGGCGCTCACGAAGCCGCTGCTGCACCTGCACACGCAGGCGAACGTCGCGCTGCCGTGGGGCGACATCGACTTCGACTTCATGAACCTCAACCAGGCCGCGCACGGCGACCGCGAGTTCGGCTACGCCCTGGCACGTCTCGGCGTCCGGCACGCGACCGCGGTCGGGCACGTGTCCGACCCCCGCGTGCAGCAGCGCGTGTCCGACTGGACCCGCGCCGCAGCCGGTGCCGCCGCCGTGCGCGAGCTGAAGCTGACCCGCTTCGGCGACAACATGCGCTACGTCGCCGTCACCGAGGGCGACAAGACCGAGGCGGAGATCGAGCTCGGCGTGCAGGTGAACACCTGGGCCGTGAACGAGCTCGCGGCGGCGGTCGAGGCGGCGGAGGCGGACACCGCCGCCGTCGACGCACTCGTCGCGGAGTACGACGGGTCCTACGACCTCGTGCCCGAGCTGCAGGACGGCGGCGCCCGTCGCCAGGCGCTCCGTGACGGGGCCGCGATCGAGCTCGGTCTCCGTGCACTCCTGGAGCAGAACGTCTCGGCCGCGTTCACGACGAACTTCGAGGACCTCGGCACGCTCAAGCAGCTGCCCGGACTCGCGGTGCAGCGGCTCATGGCCGACGGCTACGGCTTCGGCGCCGAGGGCGACTGGAAGACCGCGGTCCTCGTCCGCGCGATGAACGTCGCCGGCGCGGGGCTGTCCGGTGGTGCGAGCCTGATGGAGGACTACACCTACGACCTCACCCCGGGTGCCGAGAAGATCCTCGGCGCCCACATGCTCGAGGTCTCGCCGACGCTCACCACGACGAAGCCGACCCTCGAGATCCACCCGCTCGGCATCGGCGGCAAGGACGACCCGGTCCGCCTGGTCTTCACCGCCGACGCGGGTGAGGCCGTCGTCGTCGCCCTGTCCGACACCCGCGACGGCTTCCGCCTCACCGCAAACGTCGTCGACGTCGTGCCCCCGACCGAGGCGCTGCCGAAGCTCCCCGTCGGCCGTGCCGTGTGGGAGCCGCGTCCGTCCTTCCCGGTCGCCGCGGAGGCCTGGCTCACCGCCGGTGCCGCCCACCACACGGTCATGACGACCGCCGTCGGCCTGCAGGTCGTCGAGGACTTCGCGACCATGGTCGGCACGGAGTTCCTCGTCATCGACGAGCACACGTCGGCCCGCACCTTCAAGGACGAGCTCCGCCTGCAGCAGGCGTGGCACCGTCTCGACCGCGGGTTCTAGGACCGTGACCGTGGCCGCGACGACGCGCACGAACTGGGCGGGGAACGTCACCTACCGTGCATCCCGGCTGGAACGCCCCACCTCGGTGGCGGCGCTCCAGCAGCTCGTCGCGGCCACGCCGCGCCTGACGGCGCTCGGGTCGACGCACTCGTTCAACGAGATCGCCGACACCGACGCCGTCCAGGTCACGCTCGCCGGCCTGCCGCCGCTGCTCGAGATCGACGCCGACCGTCGGGTGGTGCGGGTCGCCGCCGGCATGACGCACGCACAGGTGGCGGCCGGTCTGGAGGCTCGTGGCTGGGCCCTCGCGAACCTCGCCTCCCTGCCGCACATCTCGGTCGCCGGCGCGGTCGCCACCGGTACGCACGGCTCCGGCGTCCGCAACCCGTCGCTCGCACAGGCGGTGGTCGGTCTCGAGGTCGTCCGCCCGGACGGCTCCGTCGCGTCCGTCGATGGGTCGACGCCGGACGACGCGCTCGACGCGCACCGGGTGGCGCTCGGCGCGCTCGGGGTCGTCACCGCGGTCGAGCTCGCGATCGAGCCGTCGTTCGAGGTCGCCACGACGGTGCACCTCGACCTGCCGTGGGACGTCGTCCTCGGACAGTTCGACCAGGTGGTGTCGGACGCGTACTCGGTGTCGCTGTTCACGTCCTTCGACGACCGCGGCGCCCGGCAGGTCTGGACGAAGCACCGCGCGGACGAACCCGCGCCGTCGGTCGACCTGGTCGCGCTCGGCGCCCGCCGTGCCGACGGCCCGGTGCACCCGGGGGAGAACGACGCCGCGAGCGTCACCGAACAGGGCGGTGTGCCCGGGCCGTGGTCCGAGCGGCTGCCGCACTTCCGGTCGACGTTCGAGCCGTCCACGGGCGCCGAGATCCAGGCCGAGTACCTGGTCCCGGCGTCGTCGGCCGTCGCCGCGCTCGAGGCGCTCCGACCACTCGAGCCGGTGTTCGCGCCGCTGCTCATCGCCGCGGAGGTCCGGACGATCGCGGCCGACACGGCGTGGCTCGCGCCCTCGTCCGGCCGACAGTCGGTCGGGCTGCACTTCACCTTCCGTCGGGATGCCGCCGCGGTCGCCGGCGCGGTCGAGCGGATCGAGGAGGCCCTTGCGCCCTTCGACCCCCGCCCGCACTGGGGGAAGGTCTCGGCCGCGAGCGTCGAACGTCTGCACGAGGCCTACCCGCGGCTCGACGACTTCTCGGCGCTCGCCCGGGACGTCGACCCGACCGGGCGCTTCCGCAACGCGTTCCTGGCGCGCCTGCTGTCCTGACGCGTCTGCAGTCCTGACGCGGCGCAGTCCTGACCGACGGGGTGTCCCTCGCCGCTGGCTGCGACGAGGGGCACCCGCATCCTCAGCCCTTGCGGAGCAGGTCGACCAGCAGTCTGGTGGTGTTCACGAGCAAGCTCGCGATCCCCAGCCAGAGTGCGTGACGCCTGTTCCGGCCGTCGTCGTCTTGCGACATCGAGGACCTCCTGGTGTCGTCGCCGGCGGACACGAAGAGCGTCGAGCCAGGGGTGCGAAGCCGAGCGGGCTCGGCTACCATCAGTCCGAGCGCTGAGCTCGGGGATGGTGTTGCATCCCTGGCCCTCCACTCGGGAGGCGAACTGAGGCCCGGATCTGTTCCAGCAGATCCGGGCCTCGCGCGTTCACCTGGCCGCGCTCCGGCGGGTGCGCGGCCGAGGAAACCCTACCGAACCGTCCGGTGATGTACCACCGATCCGTCGCGCCTCCGTCATCCTCGGCCTCGTCAGTGGTGCGCTCTTCTTCGTCCGGCTGGCAGAGGTGTTCGGCTGAGAAGGCGCTCCCAGCGCACTCGAACCTGATCGGCGGGTGGCGCACTGCTCCGTCGCTGAGTGCTCACATGTGTGATCACAAAGGTTGGGGCATGGCGAACCTGAACCGGATCCTCGGCATGGCCTCGAAGGTCATCGACAAGCAGATGCAGAAGCAGCGCGCGCAGGGGAACGGCGCCGCGGGCAACCAGCAGAACCCGCACGGTACCGGGGGTGGGACCGACTGGCGCGACATCGTCCGCAGCGCGGCGGACAAGCTGACGGGTGACGACCGCTCACGCCAGCAGCAGCCGCAGCAGCAGTACGGCCAGCCGCAGCCGCAGCAGCGATACGGCCAGCAGCCCCAGCACGGGCACCAGCAGTACGGTCAGCAACCGCAGCAGCAGTACGGGCAGCAGCAGCACGGTCGGGCGCAACAGCACCACGGGCAGGCAGACCCGGACAAGGTCGCCCTGGCGAAGTACGACTACCTGCTCCGGACGGCGAGCCCGGACCAGATCGAGCAGGTGCACCACGACGCCTTCGCGCGGCTCACCCCGGCGCAGCGCCAGCAGGTGCGGGACCGGTTGAACTCGGAGCTCCCGCCGCACGAGCACCTGCGGGACGACTCGTCCGGCGGCATGGCGCGGGCGATGACCCGCGGCGAGATGTCCCGACCCGGACTGATCCGCCGCGTGCTCGGGGGATCGAGACGCTCGGGTGGCAGCGGTGGGCGTGGCGGCGCCTTCGCCGGTGGCGCGGCAGTCGGCGCCGGAGCGATGGCCCTCGGCGGGCTCGCGGTGGCGGTCGCGGGTGGGGCCGTGCTCAGCGCAGCGGCGGCTCCGGTCCTGGCCGGCGCGGCCGATCTCGGGGTCGACTTCGAGGGCATCGCCGCAGGGCTGGGCGACCTCGGCCTCGCGGAACTCGGCGGCGGCGTCGAGGGCTTCGCGGCCGAGGGCGAGCAGTTCCTCGGCGGACTGGGTGAGCAGGCATCCGGGCTCGGCGAGCAGGCGTCCGGGCTGGGCGAGCAGGCGTCGAACCTCGGCAACGACTTCCTCGGCGGGCTCTTCGACCGCTGATCCACGGCGGCGACGCGCTCACTCCCGCCGGACGAGCGCGTCGCCGACCGTACTGCGGTAGTACAGCACCGCGCGTCCGTACCGGGTCCGGTTCAGCAGCCCGCCGCGCTCCATCACGCGCAGGTGCTGGTTCACGGCAGAGGTGGAGACGCCGAACCGCATCGCGAGGTCGGTCGACGACGCCGGCTCACCGAGCGCGTCGAGGAGCGCGGCACGGGTCGCGCCGAGCAGGTCCCGGACGGCACCGACGTCGGGGTGCGACGCGGTCGACCACATCGCGCCCTGACCGCGGGCCGGGTACATCACGGTCGGCGGCAGGTCGTCGTCGATCGGCGTCGACGCACGGACGACGAACACCGAGGGGACGAGCGTCAAGCCCTCGCCCTGCACCGGGCGGTCGCGTGCGATCGGGCTGTTCAAGCGGACGTCGACGTGCCGCCCGTCGAAGCGCACCGACTCGGACAGCCCGCCGAGCACCGCCCCGACGCCCTCGTGTGCGGCGATCCGGCCTCGGTGCGTGACGTCGGCCTGCAGCACGCGGCGCATGCGCGGCCAGTACGGGGCGAAGCAGAGCTCCCAGGTCGTCGCCAGGGCCCGGACGAGCCGGTCGACGACGTCCGCGTGCCGTCCGACGAACACGTCCGGCACGACCCCGTGCACCCGCTCCAGGTCGCTCCGGAGTCGTGCGGGGGAGATGTCGGCGAGGGTCCGGAGCTCGTCGTCGAACGACCCGAGGGGTGACTCCGGGCGGGGGTTGACGAAGTCCGCGACCCATCGCCGCTCGTCGACCAGGCCGGCGAGCACGGGCCGGTCGAGGAGGGGCAGCACGCCGGCGATGCGCTCGAGCCACGGGCGCTGCAACGGGTACCGCTCCGGTGCTCGGAAGGCACGGAGCCCGAGACCGAGCTCCGACAGCGGTGAGATGCCGAAGCGCACGGCGGAGACGTCCGACGGGTCGAGGCGGTACCGGATCATGAAGCCCCACGCTACATCCCTTCGATGAAGCACCGGAGCGGTGCGAGAACTGGACCGTGAGCACCACGGAGCAACCGGTCCCGATCCGCACCCTCGTCCGACGGGACGCGACCCTCCGACGCCTGCTCACCGTCACACTGGTGGACACCCTCGGTCGCGGTGCCTTCTTCACGCTGACCTCGCTGTACCTCATCACGATCGTCGGGATCCCGGCCGTCGTCGTCGGCCTCGGGCTCACCGTCGCCGGCGCGGTCGGCGTGGCATCGTCGCTCGTGTTCGGGCACCTCGCGGACCGGTTCAGCGCACGGCGGATGCTCGTCTGGCTGCACCTCGTGCAGGGTCTCGCGCTCATCAGCTACGTGCTCGTCCACGACCTGCCGACGCTCATCGCGACGGCGTCCGTCGTGACGTTGGCCCAGCAGGGCGGCGGTTCCGTCCGGGGCGCCGCGGTCGGTCGGGCGTTCCCCGGCACCGAGCGCGTCCGGGTGCGCGCGACGATGCGCACGGTCACGAACGTCGGCATCGGCGTGGGTACGGCACTCGCCGCGGTCCCGCTCGCGATCGGAACCGGCGAGGCCTACCGCGTGACGATGATCCTGTCGGGCGCGCTGTTCCTGGCGTCCGCGGTCCTCGTCGCCGGTCTCCCGGCGGTGCGGGTCGACGCGGCACCGGCCGATCGGACCGACACGGGCACGATCGTCCGTCGGGAGCCCGCCGGCCGCAGCCCTTACCGGGACCTGCGGTTCCTCGCGGTCACCGCACTGACCGGGTTGTTCGGCATGCAGTTCGGCCTGTTCGAGGTCGGCGTACCGATCTGGGTCGTCCAGCACACCGTCGCGCCGGACGTGCTCGTCTCGCCGCTGCTGCTCGTGAACACGGTGATCGTCGTGCTGCTGCAGGTCCGGCTGAGCCGCGGGACCGACACCGTCGCGGGGGCGGCCCGGGTGATGCGGCACGCGGGCTGGGTCATGGCGGTGGCGTGCGGACTCTGGGCCGCCGCCGGGTGGGTCCGCGGGGACGACTGGGTGCCAGCGGCGATCGCCACGGCCGTGCTCGTGGTCGCGGCCGTCGCCCACTCGCTCGCGGAGATCACCTCGAGTGTCGCCGGGTGGGCGCTGAGCTTCGAGCTCGCACCGGCGGACCGGGTCGGCGCCTACCAGGGGGTGTACGGCACCGGCTACGCGGTTGCGGCGATGATCGCGCCCACCGTCGTCACCCTGACGACCGTCGACCTCGGGACGATCGGCTGGGGGATCCTCGCCGTCGTGTTCCTCGGCTCGGCACTCGGCGTGGGCGCGATCGCCGGGCGGGCAGCGCGCACGACGATCGCGGCCTGACGGGGCCGCACGCGTCCGCACGTGCCGCCCGCGCGACGGTCCCGGTGTGACGGGGCCGCACGCGTCCGCACGTGCCGCCCGCGCGACGGTCCCGGCCTGACGGGGCCGCGCCGTGCCTCCCGGCCGGTCCGAGGTGATCGCGGACCCATCGCGATCCGGCCGACCCGCGCGGTTCGGGAATACGCTCGGGGCGCGGACGTTGGCACGTTGCGTCATGCAATGTTGCGTTGCATGTCGTCCGGACCCCGCGGGCGTTCGGACCCGCGCACCGACCGGTGCCACCATGGACCGCCCGGCCACCCGAACCGGGACGGACACCCCGTCCACCACGACGACGCGGGCCGCACGACGATCGCTACCCGGTCGTCCGCCCGACACCCCACCCCCCCCACGAGGAGCAGCTCACCATGCACCGCCCCAAGCGCTTGACCATCACCGCGGCCGTCGCCGCCGCCGCAGCCCTCGTGCTGACCGGCTGCTCCGGTGGCGGCGCGTCGGACGACGCGTCCACCGGCACGAGCAAGGGCGGCACGCTCGACATCCTGACGGCGCAGACCGCGCTGCACTGGGACCCGGCGACCAGCCAGAGCCTCGGCATCACCTCGATGGGCCTGGTCGCCCGGCGCCTGACCACGTGGGACGTCCAGCCCGGCAAGACCGCGAAGGTGGTGCCGGACCTCGCGACCACCACCGGTGAGTCGAGCGACGGTGGGAAGACCTGGACGTACACGCTCAAGGACGGTCTGAAGTTCCAGGACGGCACGCCGATCACCACGAAGGACATCAAGTGGGGGATCGAGCGGTCCTTCGCGCCGAACCTCACCGGTGGTCTGAGCTACCACAAGTCCCTGCTCGTCGGCGGCTCGGACTACCAGGGCCCCTTCGAGGGCAAGACGCTCGACAGCATCGAGACCCCGGACGACAAGACGATCGTGTTCAAGCTCGACGCCCCGTACGGCGACTGGCCGTGGCTCGCCTCGATGCCGGCTTTCGCTCCGGTGCCCGAGGGTGAGGGCACGGACACCGGCGCCTACGACGCGAAGCCCGTGTCGAGCGGCCCGTACCAGATCGAGTCGAACACCCAGGGCTCGCAGGTCACGCTCGTCCGGAACAAGGAGTGGAGCGCGAAGACCGACAGCGTCCGCACCGCCGGTCCGTCGAAGATCGTCTTCAAGGAGAGCCAGGACGCCTCCACCACGACGCAGAGCCTGATCGCCGACAACGGCGACGCGAAGAACTCCTTCGGCGCGCAGTTCCTCGGCGCCGCCGAGCTCAACCAGGTGCGCGCCAACCCGGCCGCGCAGGACCGCCTCGCCACGAGCAAGGCCGGCCCGATCACCTACATGGCGATCAACACCCAGCGCGGGAAGCTCACGGACCTCAAGGTCCGCCAGGCGCTGCAGTACGCGGTCGACCGCAAGTCCTTCCGCATCGCGGCGGGCGGTGCGCTCGCCGGCGAGTACGCGTCGACGCTCGTGACGCCGGGCATCGCCGGGCGCAAGGACTACGACCTGTACAAGACCGGAGCGACCGGCGACGTCGACAAGGCGAAGCAGCTCCTGCAGGAGGCCGGTGCAACGGACCTGCGGCTCACTCTCGTGACGCAGAACGACCCGACGTACCTGGCGCAGGCGCAGGCGCTGCAGGCCGGGCTCAAGCGCGCCGGCATCACCGTGACGCTCAAGCCGCTCGACTACGACTCCTTCACGCAGGCCACCACGAACGGCACCGACTTCGACCTGTCGCTGTCGAGCTGGCAGCCGGACTTCCCGAGCGCGAACGCCAACATCCAGCCGCTCTACGACTCGTCGCAGATCGGTGGGGGCGGCTACAACGTCTCGAAGTACAGCAACCCCGAGGTCGACGCCCTCATCGCGAAGGCGACCGGCACGGTCGACCAGTCCGAGGCGCAGCAGCTGTGGGCGCAGGCGGACCGCCGCATCATGGAGGACGCCCCCGTCGTCCCGCTGATCTACGCGAAGCAGTCGTTCTTGGCCGGGTCGAACGTCGAGAACTTCCGCATCGCGGACTTCCCGGCCTACCCGAACTACCTCAAGGTCTCGCTCTCCCAGTGAGTGCACCGCTGCTCGAGGTCGAGGGGCTCCGCGTCGCGTTCGGCGACGCGGAGCCCGTCGTCCGTGACGTCTCCTTCACCCTGATGCCCGGCCGGGTGCTCGCACTCGTCGGCGAGTCCGGCTCGGGCAAGTCCGTCAGCGCGATGAGCGTGCTCGGACTCCTGCCACCCGCCGCCCGGGTGTCGGGCAGCGCCCGCTTCCGTGGGACCGAGCTCATCGGTGCCTCCGCGGACGAGCTGCGTGCCGTCCGTGGTGCGGGCATCGGGGTCGTGTTCCAGGAACCGATGAACTCGTTCACCCCCGTGCTGTCGATCGGCACGCAGATCGCCGAGGCCGTGCGGGCGCACCCGACCGACCTCGACCGTGCCGGGGTCTCGGCGCGCGTGGACGAGCTGCTCCGCGCCGCCGGTCTGCAGGATCCCGCGCGGATCCGGAAGGCGTACCCGCACGAGCTGTCCGGCGGACAGCTCCAGCGAGCGATGATCGCGATGGCGCTGGCGGGCGACCCGGTGGCGCTGTTCGCCGACGAGCCGACCACCGCGCTGGACGTCACCGTGCAGGCCGGGATCCTCGACCTGCTGCGTCGGCTCGGTCGCGAGCGCAACCTTGCCGTCCTGCTCATCACCCACGACATGGGCGTGGTCGCGGACGTCGCGGACGAGGTACTGGTGATGCGCCGCGGCGACCCCGTCGAGCACGGGACGGTCGCCGAGGTCTTCGCGCACCCGACCGCCGAGTACACGCGCGAGCTCCTCGCCGCGGTCCCCGCCCTGGAGGCACGACCCGCGTCCGTCAGGCCGGCTGCGGACGCACACTCGGCCGGGTGGGACGCATCGTCCTCGCGTGCTGAGCGACAGTTCACGCCGAACGAGGGCCGTGAACTGTCGCTGAGCGCGAAAGGTGCTGACGCACCCGACGCGCCCAGCGCCTCCCGGCCGGACGCCGTGGTCGCGCGCCTGCGCGACGTCGCGGTGCGCTACGCACGCCGCGGCGAGCCCACCGTTCGCGGGATCGACCTCGAGCTCGCCGCCGGACGCACGCTCGGCCTGGTGGGGGAGTCCGGCTCGGGCAAGTCCACCATCGGGCGGGCGCTCGCCGGGCTCGTCCCCGTCGTCGACGGATCGGTCGAGGTCGACGGCCACGACCTGCGCACCGCGCGCGGGAAGCGCCTCCGCGAGCTCCGCAGCCGTGTGGGCATCGTCTTCCAGGACCCGGCGTCGTCACTGAACCCGCGACAGACCATCGGGTGGAGCATCGCCGAACCACTGCTCGTGCACGGCGAGGGCACGTCGACGTCGCGTGCCGACCGCGCCCGCGAGCTCCTGACGGCGGTGCAGCTCGACCCGTCGTGGACGGAACGGTTCCCGCACCAGCTGTCCGGCGGGCAGCGGCAGCGCGTCGCCGTCGCGCGGGCACTGGCGCTGCGGCCCGCGCTGGTGATCGCCGACGAGCCGACCAGCGCCCTCGACGTGACGGTGCAGGCCGCCGTGCTCGACCTGCTCGCGGACCTGCAGGACGAGTTCGGCTTCGGCATGCTGCTCATCAGCCACGACCTGGCCGTGGTGCGCCAGCTCGCCGACGACGTCGTCGTGCTGCACGACGGCCGCATCGTCGAACGCGGCACGACGTCGGCCGTGCTCGACCACCCGCAGCAGGACTACACGCGCATGCTGCTCGCGGCGGCCCCGGTCGCCGATCCCGAGCGACAGGCAGCCCGCCGCGAGGCCTGGCGTGCCTGGGAAGGAGTGGTCTCGTGACCGCGAACGTCGTCGACCGGCCCGTCTCCGCGTCGGCCGGACGGAGCACCGGGTTCCGCGCCGTCGTGCGCCGGGTCCGTCGGGACCGCTGGGCGGTGGCCGCTGCGGTCGTCATCGCGGTGTTCGTGGTCGTGGCGATCGCCGCACCGCTCATCGCAGCCGTCACCGGGCGCGACCCGTACCGCTACGACGTCGACGCGCTGAACGACTTCGGGGCGCCCCGCGGCGCTGCCGGCGGGGTGAGCGGCGATCACTGGTTCGGCGTCGAGCCGCTGACCGGCCGCGACCTCTTCGCGATCGTGACGTACGGCGCGCGGACCTCGCTGGGGATCGGGCTCGCCGCGACCGCCGTGTCGATCGTCATCGGGGTCCTCGTCGGTGTCACCACGGGGTTCCTCGGCGGGTGGTACGACCGGGTGCTGTCGCGCGTCGTCGACGTGATCTTCGGGTTCCCGTCCCTGGTCTTCATGATCGCGCTCACCGCGGTCGTGCCGACGTCGTTCCCGAAGCCGCTGCTCGTCGTGCTCGTGATCGGGTTCTTCGGCTGGCCCTCGGTCGCCCGCGTCGTGCGGGGGCAGACGCTCTCGCTCGTCAGCCGGAACTACGTCGTCGCCTCGACGGCGATGGGCGCGGGGCGCTGGCACGTCATCCGCAAGCAGCTCCTGCCGAACCTCGCCGCGACGATCACCGTCTACGCGACCATCTCGATCCCGTCGATGATCGGTGCCGAGGCCGCGCTGTCCTTCCTGGCCGTCGGGGTGAACCCGCCGACGCCGTCGTGGGGCCGCAGCATCGGCGACGCCATCGGCTGGGTGCAGACCGACCCGATGTACCTCGTCTTCCCCGGAGCCGCACTGTTCCTCATCACCCTCGCCTTCAACGTGCTCGGTGACGCCCTGCGCGACGCCCTCGACCCGCGAGGAGTCGACCGGTGACGACCTTCCGCTTCCTGGCGATCCGGATCCTCGGCGCCGTCGTCGTGCTGTTCGTCGTCGCGGCGATCACCTACGCGCTGTTCATGCTGCTGCCGACGAACCCGGCGCGTGCGATCTGCGACAAGCCGTGCACGCCGGAGCGACTCGCGGAGGTGCGGGCGTTCCTCGGCACGGACAAGCCGTGGTTCGCGCAGTTCGGGGCGTACCTCGCCGGCATCTTCGCCGGTCGCACGTTCGGCTCCGGCGCGTCGACGATCACGTGCGCGGCACCCTGCTTCGGGTACTCGTTCCAGCTGCACGACAGCGTCACGAACCTCATCGCGTCGCGCCTGCCCGTCACCGCGTCGATCGCCGTCGGTGCCGCCGTGCTGTGGCTCGTCGCCGGTGTCGCGGGCGGTACCGTGTCGGCGCTGAAGCGGGGGACGCTCGCCGACCGCGCCGTCATGACCGTCGCCGTCGCCGGGGTGTCCTCGCCCGCGTACCTGATCGGGCTGCTCGCGATCCTGCTCTTCGGCTTCACCCTCGGGTGGTTGCCCACGAGCGGGTACGTGCCGTTCGTCGAGGACCCGGTCGGCTGGGTGACGCACCTGGTGCTGCCGTGGTGCGTGCTCGCGTTCATCAGCGCGGCGATCTACGCTCGGCTCACCCGTGGCGAGATGCTCGAGTCGATGTCGCAGGACTTCGTCCGGACCGCTCGGGCCAAGGGGCTGCGCGAGCGCCAGGTCGTCGTGCGGCACGGGCTCCGGACGGCGATCCTGCCCGTCGTGACGCTGTTCGGGCTCGACCTCGGGTCGCTGCTCGGCGGTGCGGTCATCACCGAGAAGGTGTTCTCGATGCAGGGCCTCGGGGCGCTGCTCATCGACGCGGTGCACACCCTCGACCTGCAGGTGGTCGTCGGCTTCACGGTGTTCTCGGCGCTCCTCATCGTCACCGCGAACGTGATCGTGGACGTGGTGTACGCGTTCGTCGACCCGCGGGTGCGCCGCCGGGCCTGAACCTTCCCACACGCCGGGGACCCGGATCCCGGGCGTGCCGCTGAGACTCTCCACACCTCGACGGGCCGGAGCCCTGACGGACACTGGGTTCGTCCCCCGCCGGTCCGCACATTGCGGGACTTGTCGCGGCGTGGACGGCGATCGAGAGTTCGGTCGTGATCAACACGCATGGGGATCCCGCAGTGTCACCGGTGTCGGTGCGCTGGCGGGCGAAGAAGACGTTCATCGGGGTCGCGGCTGCCGCGGTCGCCATCGTCGGGTCGATCGGCCTCGCGGCCCCGGCCGTGGCGAGCCAACCAGGCCTGGACACCGGGGGTGGGCCCTCGGCTGCTGCGAACAGTGCGATCGCCTACGCCGAGAGCATGTGGAGCTCGAGCGACGGCGGGCCGAACTCGAGCACCTACTACCAGCTCGGGGGTAACGGTCCCAGTGCCTGGGACTGCTCGGGCCTGGTGTGGAAGTCGTACCTGCAGGCAGGCGTCGACCTGTCCGACGGGGCGTCCCGCCCGGTCGTCGGGGACGAGTACGCCGCACTCGCGGGGCACCTGGTCTCCCGCGCGGACGCCGAGCCCGGGGACGTCCTGTTCTGGACCTCGGACGGCACGACCTCGGGCAACTTCCTGCACGACGGCATCTACCTGGGCAACGGGTACATGGTGGCAGCGGCTGCTCCGGGTGAGGGCGTGAAGGAGCAGACGCTCTGGTCCGAGCCCGGGGAGCAACTCCTCGACGTGGTCGGGCGCCCGAGCGGCTCGCTGTCCGGATCCGGGTCCGGCGCGGGCACCGTGCACACGACCTCGTACGTGACAGCCGAGCAGGTCAACACCGGGAAGCTCTGGAGCGTCACCGCGAGCAAGGCGGCGACGGCGTACCCGGTCGGCGTCGCATCGGGGACCAGCCCCGCGATCGCGACGCTCGGTGGGGGCAAGTACGTCACCGCCTTCCAGGCCGCGGGCGGCGCCCTGTGGACGATCACGTCCGACGGCGCAGCGACCTCGTTCCCGGTGGGGATGAAGGCGGGGACGAGTCCGTCGATCATCCCGACCTCGGGTGGTGGGTACGTCATCGCAGTGCAGACGAACACGGGCGCGCTCTGGACGATCACGAACACCAAGGCCGCCACGGCGTTCCCGGTGGGGATGGCAGCAGGGACCAGCCCGTCCATCGCGAAGGTCGGCAGCGGCTACGTGGTTGCAGTGCAGACGAACAGTGGTGACCTCTGGAGCATCACCGACACCAAGGCCGCGACCGACTTCAACGTCGGCATGAAGGCGGGGACGAGTCCGTCGATCACCGCTACGGCGAACGGCGGCTACGTCATCGCGGCGCAGACGAACACCGGCGCCCTGTGGAGCGTGACGAACACGAAGGCCGCGACGGCGTTCCCGGTGGGCATGCTCGCCGGTACGAGTCCGTCGATCCTGGCGCTCCCGTCCGGCGGGTACGTCATCGCGGTGCAGACGAACACCGGGAAGCTCTGGACGATCACCGACGGCAAGGCGGCGACCGCGTTCGACATCGGCATGGCTGCCGGGACCAGCCCGGCGATCGCCGAGGTCGGCAGCGGGTACGTGGTGGCGGTGCAGACCAACAGCAGCGACCTCTGGTCGGTCACGAACGACGATGCAGCGACGTCGTTCGGCGTGGGGATGCAACCGGGGACCAGCCCCGCGATCCTGGCGCAGTGACGTGAGGGGGCCCGGGCAGCAGGACCTGCCCGGGCCTCCTCGACACGCAACGTCGGCGGCTCCTCGCAGCGGTACACCGCGGCGAGGAGTCGCCGCCGTTGCGTTCTGCGGAGGCGGCGCTGCGTGTCAGCCGACGAAGCGGTACGCCGCGCCGTCGTCTGTCCGCTCGAGCACGCTGAGGTCGACCGCGTCGCGCCGCACGATCGCGACGTCGGCGCAGAGCATCGCGATCGCCGCGTTGAGCTCGCGCTCCGACACCGGACGCGTTCGACCGAGGCGATCCCCGACGATTCCGACGATGCGCACCGACAGCGGGTGCCGCTGGTCCTCCGGCGCGGGCACGCGCTCGATCCGCCCGAACTCGAGCAGCGCCGCCGCGCCCTGCAACCGCTGCAGGTCCTTCGTCGTCCGTCCGAGCACGGCGCTGTCCGGTCCGTCGTCGCCCAGCCAGTCGAACGCCGCCACGGCCGCCGCGGTCCGGTCGTCGAGCGTCCCGCCTCCGACCACTGCGGCGCGGAGCGTCGGGGAGGCCAGCACGGCCACGGCCTGCCGCGCACGTCCGATCGACGTGGAGAGCTCGCCGTCCGGCATCAGAAGTAGGTGATCCCGTGCGGCGTCCGCGCCGGCGTGAGCATCGCCCGGAGCAACGCCGGCGCCGCCGGGTCCACCGCACGCACGAGTCCGGCCGCCGCCAGCGTCACCGGGGACACCGAGCCGATGAGCACCGCGCCGAGGTCCGCCACGTCGAGCCGCAGATCGGCCTCGCCGTCGTCACGGTCGGACAGGCGCGTGACCGTGCCCTGCCCGTCGACGACGTCGAGCCGGTAGGTCCCCGCTGCGAACCCCATCGCGTCCGACACCGCGAGCGTCAGCGTGCCGTCGACCGCGTACGGCCGGCTGGTGAGCACCGCCGGCATGTCGAGCACCCGCAACCAGACGTGGTCCTCCTCGTGCTCGACGTCGTACGCGCGGTTGTCGCCGAGGGCCGCGACGATCGGGTCGTCGAGGCGTGAGCGGTTGTACCGCACCACGTCGTTCAGGTCGATCGACAACAGGAACTCCCACAGGGACAGGTAGGCGTCGTCGGTCGCGTACACGAGATCCACGACCTCGAGCACGGTGTCCTCACCACGGCCCTCCTTGACGCGCCAGGTCACGTAGCCGTCGATCTCTGCAGGGTCGGACCCTGCCACCTCCGGGCGGTGCACCGCGGCACGGACGTCCTTCGCGGGGGAGCCGTCGCCGTTCCGCTCGCCGAAGACGATCGGCCAGGTGCCGGTGTTCCGGACCATGGACCCCGGCGTCCGGGCGTCGAAGCGGTCGAAGACGGCGCGGCCGGGGCCGGCGGCGAGCCACTCCGGCGTCACGACGGTCACGGTGCCGGTGGTCGGGGCGATCAACGGCAGCGCGCGCGCACGACGGACGCGGACGGCCCGCTCGCGGATCGCGCACCCGAACCCGAAGCGTCGGTAGATCGTCCCCTCGGAGGCGGTGAGCGACGCGACGGCGTAGCCCTCGGCCACGCCACGCTCGAGCGCGTGGGTCATCATCCGGCGGAGGATCCCGCGCCGACGCTCGGTCGGGCGCACCGTCACGGCGGAGATCGCCTGGGTGTCGATCGAGGCGCCCTCGCCCCACGTCAGGCGCTTGCGGAACCACGTGAAGGTGCCGGCCGGCCAGGTCTCGTCGACCGAACCGGGGAAGGGGTCGCGCAGGTAGACCCCGAGGAACGTCTCCTGGTCGGCGATGAAGTGCGACGCCATCCGCGCGGCGCCCTCGGCATCGGGGTGCGCCTCGTGGAACCCCAGCTCCACGGCGTGCATCCACGCCTCCGTCTCCGCTGACGGCGCCCCCTGCGCGTCGGTCGTGGGCGCGAACTCGCGCAGGTCGTACCGGTCGTCGAACGCTTCGTTGCTGGCCACGGGCCCGACCCTACCGGTGCCTCCGCTGTGGGAGCCTCCGTCTGCAGGCGGAGGGGGACGGCGGACGGGAGACCCGTGGCGGTGCCGCCACGGGCCTCCCGTCCGTCGTGTCGTCACCTGACGGACCGTGGCCGGTCAGGGCGTGCCGCGTCGCGCCTCCTGCGCCACCACCTCGTCGAGGTCCGCCAGCTTCCGCATCTGCTGGAGCGGCCGCGCCATCCGGTTGTTGTCCCGCAGGGCGGGCTCGGTGCGCGACAGGAACGCCCAGTAGCCGGCGGTGAAGGGGCAGGCGTCCTCGCCGAGCCGCTTCGTCGGGTCGTACCGGCACCCGCCGCAGTGGTCGGACATCCGGTCGATGTACCGGCCGCCGGACGCGTACGGCTTCGTCGCCACCATGCCGCCGTCGGCGTGCTGCGACATCCCGATGATGTTCGCCGGCATCACCCAGTCGGTGCCGTCGACGAAGACGTCGGTGAACCACTCGGTCAGGTGGACCGGGTCGTAGCCGCGCTGCAGCGCCCAGTTGCCGAGCACCATCAGTCGCTGGATGTGGTGCAGCCAGCCGTGGTCGTGCAGGCCCTCGATCGCGGTGGACAGGCAGACCGCGTCGATCTCCGACGCGTCGAGCTCGCGCCACCAGCGGGGGAGCCGCTCGTGCGCGTCGAGGGCGTTCTCCTCGGCGCCGTAGTCGTCGCCGAACCACCAGTAGAGGTGCCAGACGTAGTCCCGCCAGCCGGCGACCTGGCGGACGAAGCCCTCGACGCTCGCGAGCGGGGCGTCGTGGTCGCGGTGGGCGGTGAGTGCTGCCTCGACGACCTCGAAGGGGTCGAGCACGCCGAGGTTCATCGGCACGCTGAGCAGCGAGTGCGCCATCGTCCAGTCGTTGGTGAGCGTGGCGTCCTCGAACGGGCCGAAGTCGCCCAGGCGGACCTGCACGAAGTCGTCGAGCGCCTGCCTGGCCTCGTCGGCGGTGACGGCGAAGCGGCGCGTGTCGTCCCGGCCGACGAACCGGACCTCGCCGTCGCGCTCCCAGCGGTCGAGGTCGTGCCGGACCTCGTCGTCGATGTCGTCCTCGGTCGGCCACCAGGGTTCCGGCAGCCCGAGCGTCGTCGCACCCTTGGGCGGGGGTTCGCGGTTCTGGTCGTCGAGGCTGAACTTCCCACCGATCGGCTTGTCCGACTGCATCAGCCAGCCCTCACGGCGGCGGACCCGCTCGTAGTGGGTCTCCATCCGGAAGCGACCGGTGCGCTCGGCGGCCCACTCGGCGAACTCGGCCTCGTCGGTGATGAACCCGCGGCTCGGCAGGATCTCGGTGCCGCGGCCCCAGTGCCGGACCTGCGCGCGGAGGGTACGGGAGGGCGGGTCGACCACGTCGAGGTCGTCGCGTCCGACCAGGGCGTCCTTCAGGCTCTCCACCTGCACGTGCTCGGCCCGGTCGCCGAGCTCGCGCACCCGGTGTCGCAGGGCGCTCAGCCAGAGGTGCGCCTTCGCCCGGTGCATCGGGCGGGCGGTGAAGAACTCACGCGCCTCGACCACGAGCGCGGGGCCGCCGTCGTCGAACAGCGGGCCGTACTGCCCGGGGAGGACGAGCCGGGTGCGTTCGGTGCTGCCGGCTTCGGTGCTGCCGCGCTCGGGTGTCATGCCCGGACGCTACCGGCGGCGCGTGACGACCGGCTGACGGCGCGTGTGCCCCGGCGGTGCCCCGCTGTCCTCGTCGTACGACCTGCCGCTCAGCTTCGACGCCGACGGCACGTCGTGCGACCGGAACGTCCGCAGCGGCACGTCGTGCGACCGGAACGTATGCCGACAGCACGTCGCGCGCCTCGACGACCGAGGGCCGCCGACGACCGGAGTCGTCGACGGCCCCTGCAGCCGGTCAGCCCGCTCAGTTGTACGACCCGAGACGGTTCGGCGCGGTGTTGCCCGCCGGGGTCGGCACCGCTCCACCGACGCCGTTGATCACGCTCGAGATCGTGCCCGTGTCCCCGAGTGACACCGTCACGAGCCCGTGCGCCCGGATGCCCGAGCCCGTCGGGGTCTCGAACGCCCGGTCGGCGTGCACGGACGGGTTCGTGTTGAAGAAGCAGTACACACCGCCGCCCCAGATCTCGTGGTTCGTCACACCCGACGCGACCTTGTAGGCCGCGTACCCGGCTCCGGTCGGGCTCTGCCACGACGCGTTGTCCGGCACGTCGTACGGCATCTCGTTCTGGAAGAAGATCGTCCGACCGCGGTTACCGTTCCAGAGCACCTCGTACTTCTGGTAGTGCTCGACGAACAGCCCGGTCGCGAGGACGTCGTCGCCGTTCACCTCGACGCCGGTGGCGCCGGTGTTGACGTTCCAGCCCGTCGCAGCGCCGCCGTGGTCGGCCCGCCACGCCCAGATGTGGTCGACGAGGGTGTCGTCGGCGTTCACCTGCAGTGTCGTCGACGCCTTGCCCTGGATGCTCGATCCGACGCGGAAGAACACGTCCTGGATGCTCTGCGGGTCCGAGGCGTGGTCGACGTGCGAGCCGCTGGTGCCGAGTCGGACGAGCTGCGCGCTGTTCTGCGTCCCCGCGTCCACGACGAGGTTCGACACGTTGACCCCGGAGACGTCGGAGGTGGTGAGCACCGCGTTGCCTGCGGTCGGCACAAGCGTCGGGAAGCCGATGCCGGTGACGACGGTGTCCGGGCGCGTGACGTTCAGCGCGGCGTTCAGCTGGTACGTGCCCGGGGTGAAGAACAGGTTCAGCCCCTGCGACAGCGCGCTGTTGATCGTCGCCGCGCTGTCACCGGGGTGCGCGACGTAGAAGTTGCGCATCGGGATGTCCGTCCCCGGCGTGTTCGGCCACGTCACCCCGGCCGAGTTCGTCTGCAGCGACGGCACGAACACGTGGTACTTGTTCGACGAGTCGACGTACAGGTAGGGCTTCTCCCGCGTCACCGGGGTGCTCGACAGCGTGGTCCAGCTCTTCGAGAAGTCGTTCGCCGGGGCGCCCTGCACGCCCGAGAACACCATGTTCCAGTTGCCGCCCTGCCAGCTGCCGAGCGAGGAGTTCCGCGTGTACCACTGCTGCTGCGAGCCGCTCGTGACCGTGCCGTCGACCTTCGAGTCGGCGATGTAGCCGCCGGACGAGTACCCCTGCCCGCCGTCCTGGTTGGACGGCCCCATGGTCAGGTTCCCCTTGATGTGGACGCGTCGCATCGGCGCGGCCTGGGACACCGCCCACCGGTCCGTGCCGCTCTCCGGCACGACGGACAGGTTCTCCGCCGACCGCCAGAAGTTCTGCGTCGCGTTCTTCTCGTCGCCGGCGTTCCAACCGGAGTCGACGTTGAGCGCACCGTTGATCGTCACGTCGTCGGGGTTCTTCCCGAGGCCCGCCACCGACGTGTAGAAGCCGAGGTTCGCCCAGACCCGGCCGTAGCTCCCCGGTTTGAACAGGAAGGCGTACCGCTGCGAGCCGAACTGCGCCGTGCTGCTGCGGAGCTGCGAGTTGAAGGCCGCGTCGACGTCGGACTGGATCGTCGAGGCGGGGGTGGACTGGTCGTAGACCTTGACGTTGCTCCCGAAGTCCGGGGTGTCGCTGGTCGGGACGGCTGCCTGTGCCTGCACGGCCGGCGCCAGGGCGCCGACCAGGCCGACCGCCGTGATCGTCGCGAGGAGCGTGCTCATCCGTCGTTGCATGATGCTCGATTCGTCGTCGGGTGGCCCCGTTGCCGCCCGCAACAGACGCTAGACCCGACCGGACGCCGCGGCAGTCGGTGCTGCGGCGGACAAGCGCGTACCCCGTTCGGGGGTCGTCCGGGAGGCTCGTCCCACCGCCGCCTCGTCACGCTCCGTCCCGCGGTCGGTACGCTGCGCGCATGTGGCCGACCGAGCAGGACTGGCGTGCGTCCGTCCCGCGCCGGCTGGCCCGCGCGGTCGAGCGCTGGGACCTGCACCCCGGCGAGCCGTACACCGGCGGCACCGTCTCGCACGTGGTGCCCGTGCGGTTGCCCGACGGAGGTGATGGCGTCCTCAAGCTGTCGCTCCCGCACCGCGAGGCCGAGCACGAGGCCGCAGCGCTCGCGTGGTGGGACGGCGCCGGCGCGGTCCGCCTGCTCGCCACGGACCCGGACGACCCCTTCGTGCTGCTGGTCGAGCGCTGCGACCCCGGCGCCCGACTCGCAGAGCGCGACGACCTGCCGGTCGAGGATCGTCTCCGCACCGCTGGCGGCCTGCTCACCCGGCTCTGGGCGGCCGGGGTCCCCGAGGGCGGTCCGTTCGCGTCGCTCGCCGAGGTCACCACCGGGTGGGCGGCGCTCGCCGAGGACCGGATGCGCGAGCTCGCACCGCCGTTCGACCCCGGACTCGTGCGCCGCGGGACCGAGATGCTCCGCACCCTGCCGATCGGAGCATCGCGGTCGGTGGTCGTGCACGGCGACGCGAACCCCGGCAACGTGCTCGCGGCGGAGCGGGAGCCGTGGCTCGTCATCGACCCGAAGCCGATGGTCGGCGATCCGGCCTACGACCTGTGCCCGTTGCTCGTGCAGGTCGACGATCCGTTCCGTGGCGCTGAGCCCCTGCGGGTCGTCCGCGAGCGCGTCGCCGTGCTCGCGGACGTGACCGGCGAGTCCGCGGACCGGATCACCGCGTGGTGCACGGCACGCCTGGTCGAGTCGGCGCTGTGGTCGGTGAGCAGGGGAGCGCTCGACGACGGCCTCGACGCGATGGCCCGCGCAGCGGTGGTCGACCGCGTCGCGGGCTGACCGTGGTGGGCGTCAGCGGCGCGGGAGCCCGGCGACGTAGGCCGTGAGCACCGCGGCGGGATCGACCGGGCCCACTGCGCCGACGCGGTAGAGCAGCAGGGCGTCGACGACCCCGACGAGATCCCGCGCGGCCGCGTCCGGACCATCGACACCGATTCCGTCGAGCAGGGTCCGCGCCGCCCGGACGAGCTCGTCGCGCACCGGGTCGGACCCGGTCAGGGGAGCGCGGAGCTCGGTGTCGTCGCGCAGTTCGACGAGGAGCGCGAGCCGGGCGGCCTGTGCATCGCCACGTGCGGCGAGCGCGTCGAGGAACCCGGTCGCGACGGCCGCGACCGCGGCGTCGTCCGGATCCTCCGGCAGCCGGAGTCGGGCGACGTCCGACGCCAGCTGCTCGGTGATCCGTGCGGTGACCAGCGCGAGCAGGGCTCGGCGTGTGGACGCGTAGTACGTCGTCGACCCGGACGGGAGCCCTGCCTCGGCATCGACACCACGATGAGTGAGCGACCTGGAACCGCCGCGGGCGACGAGGCGGACTGCCGCGTCGGCGAGGTCCTCGCGTCGTCCCATGGCTTCCCCTTCCCGCTTGGACATCGTACTGTTCTCTACAGATGTAGAGGGACGATCGGGAGGGTGTCGTGCACGCAGTCGTCATCGGCGGAGGAGCATCGGGTCGCGCCGTCAGGGCGGCCATCGCAGCGCGCGGATGGACGGTGCAGGTGGCGTCCAGGAGGACCGGGGTCGACGTCCTGCGCGACGACCTCATCGCCGCGCTCCGGGGCGCCGACGTGGTGGTCGAGGCGACGGGTCGCTTCACGACGAGCCGCCGTCGCGCGACCGACTTCTTCGTCCGGTCGACCACGGCGATCGGTTCGGCTGCAGCGGCGGTCGGTGCCCGGCACGTCCTGCTGTCGATCCTCGGGTGCGAGCGGGCGGAGGTGCAGGGGTACGGCTACTTCGCCGGCAAGGCCGCCCAGGAGCGGGCAGCGGCGACGACCGGTGCTGAGCTGTCGGTGGTGCGATCGACGCAGTGGCACGAGTTCGCGGAGCAGAACGCTGGACGGTTCCGGGTCGGGCGGTTCGTCCTCGTCCCGGGGATGACCGTCGCGCCGGTCGCCCTGGAGACGGTGGCCGCGGTCGTCGGCGACGTGGTCACGGGCGCGCGATCAGGGGGACGTGTCGAGGTCGCCGGCCCACAGGTCACGACCCTGCGTGCGATGACCGAGGCGCTGCCGGACCGGGCCGGGCGCATCGTGCCGGTGCGGCTCCCCGGGACGCTCGGGCGGGCCTTCCGTGACGGTGCGCTCCTGCCCGGGCCGGAGGCCGAGATCGTCGGGCCCTCGTTCGACGAGTGGGTCGCCGTGCCGGCCGCGCACTGACGATCGACGGGCTGCGTCGCCGCACCGGCTCCACCGTTCAGTCGGTCGCACCGCGCGGCGGATCGACGAGCAGGGCGACCCGGTCACGTAGGTAGTCCTCGAGCGGCACGGCCGTGCCGGCGGTGGGGGACCAGCGGACGACCGGCTCCCCGTCGACCACGGCGAGCACGCCCTCGGCGTCGACGAGCGAGTCGTCGAGCGCGATCGGCATCGCTCCGTGGTTGACGGTGTCGCCCTCGGTGAAGTGCCCCTTCGCCGCGGCGGCCCGGTACGCGCGACGCACCTCGGCGGAGACCGAGACGAACTGCTGCCGGCCGGGATCGGTCACCCGGGTGATGCGGCCGGTCGCCCACACCCGGCCCGCGGTCTCGGGCGAGGACCCGAGCAGCAGGGCGCCCACACGCCAGACCCGACCGAGGGAGCGGATCGTGGGCTCCCGTCGGATGCCGAGGACGGCACGCGGCTCGACGTACTCGCCGAGTGCCTCGTCGCGGACCTCGGCGTCCCGGAGGCGGTCCGCGGCGGCGTCGAGGGCGGCACGCGTGCGCTGCACCGCGTCCTGCACGACCCCGTCCGTCACGCTGCCCGAGCCTAGACCGGTGCGTCACGCGGGGTCTCGCGGCCGGTGGAATGCGCCCGCTGCCCGTACGGTTGCACGGTCTCGGAACGAGGAGGGCCCATGGGCATCGTGCGGTGGCTGTTCGACGCGCAGCTCGTCATCGGCGACCAGACCGTGCTCTGGCGCGAGGTGATCGGCAACCTGTTCGGACTGCTCAGTGCGCTCGGCGGGATGCGCCGCCGGGTCTGGGCATGGCCGGTGGGGATCCTCGGCAACGCCCTGCTCTTCACGGTCTTCATGGGGGCGCTCTTCGGCACCCCGAACCCGGTGAACCTGCTCGGCCAGGCCGGCCGACAGGTCATGTTCATCGCGGTCAGCGTCTACGGGTGGTACCGGTGGACGCACCGCGCGGACGAGGCGACGACCGTCGTCGAGCCGCGGTGGGCCTCCTGGCCGACCCGTGGCCTGCTCGTGCTCGCGCTGGTGGGCGGCACCGCCGTCCTGACCCCGGTGTTCCGCGCCCTCGGCTCGTACGAGCCGGTGTGGAGCGATGCCTGGATCTTCGTCGGGTCGGTGCTGGCGACCTACGGCATGGCCAAGGGGTGGGTCGAGTTCTGGCTGATCTGGGTCGCCGTCGACCTGGTCGGCGTGCCGCTGCTCTTCTCGGCCGGGTACTACGCATCCGGCCTGATGTACGTCTTCTACGGCGTCTTCACCCTGACCGGGTTCTTCGTCTGGATGCAGCAGGGGCGGAAGCCCTCGGCCGCGCCGGTGACGGTGGGCTGACCCGCTCGACAGGTGTCGCCTGACCCCCGCACTGGGTGGAGACACACAGGGCCCCGGTGCGGTGGGATGTCGGGATGGCAGACATGCACGGCGCGCGCGTCGACGACGACGCGACGCTGGCCGAGCGGATCGTGCGCGGAGCGATCCGCGCCTACCGGTTGCACCCCTTCCACGACGTCGACGCGGCGACGATCGCCGAGACCTGCGGCGTGGACCGCGCCGCCGTCGACCGGCTCTTCCCGACCTGGGACGGCCTGCTGCTGGTGGTCTACGACCGCTGGCTGCAGCTCCGAGGCTCCCGTCGTTCCTCCGTGCCCCGGTGCACCCTCGACCACGTGCGGACGACCCTCGCCGAGGACGTCGCCGACCCCGGGCTCGTCCGGCTGCTCGCCGGCGTCCTGCCCCTCGCCGCCTCGGAACGCGACTTCGCCGGTTTCTTCCGGAAGCGGTTCGAGGAGTACGTCGAGGAGCTGACCGTCGGGCTGCAGCGCGACGTCGACGCGGGCACGGAGATCATCGGCATCCCCGCGCACCAGGCGGCGACGCAGCTGCTCGCCGTCTACGAGGGGCTGCAGGTGCAGATGGTCGTCCGTCCGTACCTGGACGTCCTGGTCGAGTACGACCGTGCCGTGCACACGCTCCGGCACGGGTGGCGTGAACCCGAGCCCGTGGCCTGGGACCTCGACGCAGCGCTCGTCCGCGGCTAGCGGTTCAGCGTGTCCGGGGTCGCCCCTTCCGCCAGCCCGCGATCTGCTGCAGCGTGACCTTCGACCCGTACTGCGCGACCGAGTGACGGAACAGGTACTCGGCGAACCAGAGCAGCAGCGCGGCGACGACGAACACCTCGACGATGCTCACGACCGACTCGACGACGGACAGTGAGCCGACCGCGTTCCGCACCATGGCCGTGATCGGCGTGAAGGTCGGGAACCACGTGAAGAACGCCGCGACCGGTGACGAGGGCGTCGTCATCACGAAGAACGCCGCGTAGAGCGGGATGATCAGGGCGAAGATCGCGGCGGACTGCAGCGTCGAGGCGTCCTTGATCGAGGGCACGGCAGCGCCGACGGCGACGAAGAGCCCGCAGGCGAGCAGGACGCCTCCGATCAGCAGCAGGGCGCCGACGACCATCCGCCACGGGTCCACCGTCAGGCCGCCGAGCCGCGACGCGACCAGGGGCAGTGCTGCCAGCGCCACCGCGAGCCCCGGCACGACGACGACCCCGACCTGCACGAGCCCGACGAGCAGCATGGCGAGCACCTTGCCCCGGATCAGGTCGCCCGCCGTCACGGTCGTCAGGATCATCTCGGAGATCCGGTTCTCCTTCTCCTCGACCACGACCGTCACCATCCGGGTCGCGAGCAGGATCACGATCCCGAAGAACGCGAGGGGGAACAGCAGGGGCGGCACGATCGACAACCAGCCCGGCGCGATCCGGCCGTCCGCGTAGGTCGTCAGGTCGGTGGACGGCGGTGCGCGGAGGAGCGCGACCGCCTCGTCGTCGCCGACCGAGTCCGCGACGCTCCGCTCGAGCACGCCCTCGGCGAGTGTCGAGTAGCCGCCGTTCTCGAACAGCCCGCGGTCGGCCGCGTCGAGCCGGATCGGTTCGGCCGACGGCTTCGCCGGGAACTCGACGAACAGAGCGAGCGTCCCGGCACGGACGGCGGCGCGGTCGGCGGCCGGGTCCGTCGACGGGGTCCCACCCGACCGGGCAGCCACCGATGCCGACACCAGGCCGGAGTGGTCGACGTACCGGAACGTGGTCTTCGTCGCCGACGAGCTCGACGAGATCGAGTCGGAGCCAGCAGCCTGCCCGATGCCGACGAGCACCGAGACGAGGACGACGACGATCGGCAGTGCGAGCGTCCCGATCCAGAACGCGGGCTTCTTGACCGCGCGGACGAACTCGAAGCGGACGACCGTCCCGAGCCGGCTCACGCCGCTGCCCCGTTCGCGGTGCCCCGGACCGCGTTGCGGCCGTCCGCGGACCGGTCCTCGTCGGCGTCGTGGCCGTAGACCTGGACGAAGATCTCGTCGAGCGGGATGCGGCGCATCTCGAACGCGGTGACGTGCGCGCCAGCGGCCACCAGCGCGGCCAGGATGTCCGACCCGTCGACCGCGGCTGCCTCGGTGGGCACCAGGTGCGCGACGTGCCCCTCGTGCCGGGCGAGCCGGTAGAGCGGGGAGCGGGGGACCGTCCCGGTGAGCTGCACCCGGGCGACGGCGCCGCCGAAGGCGTCCTGCACGTCGGGGATGCTGCCGTACGCGGCCGCCCGCCCGTCCTTGAGCAGCAGGATCCGGTCGCAGAGCCGTTCGACCTCGTCCATGTGGTGCGTCACGAGGACCACGGTCGCGCCGTCCGCCCGACGCTCGTCCACCAGGTCGAGCAGCAGCCGGCGGTTCACCGGGTCGAGACCCTTCGTCGGTTCGTCGAGGATGAGCAGGCGCGGGCGGTCCATGATCGTGATCCCGAGCTGCACCTTCTGCTGCTGCCCGCCGGACAGCTTGTCGACCCGGAGCTTCGCGCGGTCCGCGAGTCCGACGCGCGCCAGGTACTCGGTGCTCCACGCGGTTGCCTCGGGTCGGCGCAGCCCGCGGAGCATGCCGAAGTAGGTCATCACGTCGAGCACGGACTCCTTGCGGTAGAGCCCGCGTTCCTCGGGCAGGTAGCCGATGCCGCCGGTTGCAGGACGGTACGGTGCGCCGTCGACGTGCAGTGTGCCGGAGGTCGGTGTCGTGATGCCGAGGAGCGCACGGATCGTGGTCGTCTTGCCGGAGCCGTTGCTGCCGAGCAGCCCGAACGTCTCGCCGGGGGCGACGTCGAAGGACAGCCCGTCGACGACGTCCCGGTCGCCGAACCGCATGACGAAGTCCCGCACGCTGATGGCCGCACCGCTCATGCGCCGACCCTACCGAGGGACGCCGCGAGTTCCGCTCGCCCGTTCCTTCCCATCGCACGTGCGGTGGGAAGCGAGAACGGGCGTACCTGGTGGATTCATCCGACCAGGTACGCCCGTTCCCGCCCGGTACGCCCGTTCCCGCCCGGCGAGCGACGAGCGGCGAGTGACGGGACCACACGACGGACGGGAGGCGCGGTGCCTGCCCGCACCGAGCCTCCCGTCCGTCACCCGGTTCCGTCAGGAACGCAACCAGGCGGTCCCGACACCCGACAGTGCGCCGTCTGCCACCGGCGCGGAGGCGAGCAGCAGCTCGCCGGAGGGGAGTGCGTACGGCTCGTCGCCGAACACCGTGACGCTCGTCCAGCCGTTCGGCCGACGGAACGCGAGCACGTCGTCGCGGCCGGTCTCCAGCCACTCGAGGTGCTCCTCGGTCTGCAGTTGACCACGCAGGCCCAGGGCCTTCCGGTACAGGTTCAGCGTCGAGTCGGGGTCGGCGTCCTCGGCCTCGACCGAGACGTCGGCGAACCACGCCGGCTGCGGCAGGTGCGAGCCGCCCTCGCCGAAGCCGAAGCTCTCGCCGCTCCTGGTCCACGGGATCGGGACGCGGCAGCCGTCACGGCCGACGTCGACACCGGGGTTCCGGAAGAACGCCGGGTCCTGGCGGTCGGCGTCCGGGATGTCGCCGACTTCGTGCAGCCCGAGCTCCTCGCCCTGGTACAGGTACGCCGACCCGGGCAGCGCGAGCTCGAGGAGCGTCGCAGCCCGAGCACGTCGGAGGCCGAGCGCACGGTCGAGCACGGCCTGGTCGCCGCCGGCGAGCAGCCACGCGGCGCCCTGCTTCTGCTCGTCGCCGTTGCGGGCGGGGAGCGCGTACCGGGTGGCGTGCCGGACGACGTCGTGGTTCGAGAACACCCACGTCGTCGACGAGCCGGACTGCTCGGCGAGGCCGAGGTTGAACTCGATGATCGTGCGGAACTGCTGGGCGTCGAAGTCGGCCTCGAGCAGGTCGAAGTTGAACGCCTGCCCGAGTCCCTCGGCGCTGGCGTACCGCGCACGACGGTCGGCGGCGACCCACGCCTCGGCGACGGCGGTGCGGGCCGGGGAGTACTCCTCGAACACCGTCCGCCACTCGGCGTAGATCCCGTGCACGTCGTCGCGGTCCCACAGGATGTGCGACCCGTCCTTCGGCGCGGCGAGGACCTCGGCCCACGTCGGCAGCTCGCCCTCGGGCAGGTCCTTCGCCAGTCCGTGCGCGACGTCGATGCGGAAGCCGTCGACCCCGCGGTCGGACCAGAAGCGCAGCGTGTGGAGGAAGTCGTCGCGCACCTCGCGGTTCGCCCAGTTCAGGTCGGGCTGCTCCTTCGCGAAGTTGTGCAGGTACCACTGGCCGTCACCCACGGCGGTCCAGGCCGGGCCACCGAAGATCGACACCCAGTCGGCCGGGGGCTGTTCGCCGGAAGGGCCGGTGCCGTCGCGGAACACGTAGCGGTCGCGCGCCGGGCTGCCCTTCGGGGACGCCAGGGCCTCGCGGAACCACTCGTGCCGGTCGCTCGTGTGGTTCGGGACGATGTCGACGATCACCCGGATGCCGGCGCCGTGCAGCGCGTCCACCATCTCGTCGAAGTCGGCGAGGGTGCCCAGGCGCGGGTCGACGTCACGGTAGTCGTCGACGTCGTAGCCGCCGTCGGCCAGGGCGGACGGGTAGAAGGGGCTGAGCCAGACGGCCTCGATGCCGAGCGAGGCGAGGTACGCCACACGCGAGGTGACCCCGCGCAGGTCGCCGATGCCGTCGCCGTCCGCGTCGGCGAACGAGCGCGGGTACACCTGGTAGACGCTCGCCTGTCGCCACCAGGTCTCGGCGTCGGTGGAGGCAGCGGGCTGGACGGCCGGGTCGAGCACGTCGGTCATGGTGGTGAGGGTCCTCTCGGTGGTGGTCGTCGTGTCGGGCGTCGCGGCCGCGGCCGCGTGCGTGGTCTCGGCGCTCACTTGATCGCGCCCTGCGTCACGCCCGCCATCACCCATCGCTGGGTGACGAGGTAGACGATGATCGCCGGGGCCATCGCCATCAGGTACGAGGCGAACGACACGTTGTAGTTGTTGCTGAACTGCGTCTGGAACATCTGCTGCAGCACCGGCAGGGTCTGCAGTGCCGGGTCGGAGGTGATCAGCGACGGCATCACGAAGTCGTTCCAGGACGCGAGGAACGCGAAGATGCCGACGGTGGCGCTCATCGGTGCAAGGAGCGGGAACACCAGTCGCCAGAACACCTGCCCCGTGCTCGCACCGTCGATGCGTGCACTCTCCTCCAGCTCGGCCGGGATCGACCGCAGGAACGCGGTGAAGAGCAGCACGCTGAACGACAGCTGGAACATGACGTGCAGGATCGCGACGCCGATCGGGTTGTCCAGCCCGGCGAGCCCGGTGAGCTTGACCTGCGACAGCGCGAGCACCGGGAACGGCAGGAACATCGCGGCGAGCAGGTAGAAGAACGACCAGCGGAAGAACCGGCGCTCCCAGTTCCGGGCGATCGCGTACGCGGTGAACGAGGCGAGCAGGATCGTCCCGGCGACGGTGATGGCCGCGATGAGCACGGAGACGCCGAAGGCGCGCGGGAAGTCCGTGAGCTCCCAGGCCTGCACGAACCCGTCGACGCTGAACGGTGCCGGCAGCGAGAACGCGTTGCCGTCGACGGCCTGCGAGGTCGTCTTGAACGCCATCGTCACGGTGACGTACAGCGGGACGAGGACGCACAGCGTGCACAGCGCGAGCACGATCGTGACCGGCCAGTTGAAGCGCTCGCCGCGACGTCCGGCGGTGCGGTCGGCGTCGACCGACCGGATGCTGCCGGTGGCCGTCGTGCCCGGGCGGAGGGGTGCTTGCATGGTCATCAGAGCGCTGCCTTCCCGCGGGTCGCCCGCAGCTGGATCACGGCGATGACCACGGCGATCACGAAGAAGATCGTCGCGTTCGCCATCTGGTACGCGTAGTCGCCGCCGCTGAAGCCCTTGAAGATCGACATCGCGACCGACGTGGTCGACGTGCCCGGGCCGCCGTCGGTCAGGCCGACGATGATGTCGTACGAGTTCAGGAAGTTCTTGAACCCGATGACCAGGTTGATGAGGATGTAGCCCGCAGTCAGCGGTGCGGTGATCGAGACGAGCTGCCGCCACGCACTGGCGCCGTCGAGCGACGCGGCCTCGTACACCTCGCCGGGGATCGACAGGACGCCGGCGATGTAGATGAGGAGCGTCGACGGGATCGCCTGCCACGCGGTCACGATCACGACCGCGACCCACGCCAGGTCGGGATTCGCCAGGATGCTCTGCTCGAGCGGGGCGAAGCCGAGCGCGGTCGCGAACGCCGGCAGGCTGTTCGCGAAGAGGAACGAGAACACGTACGCGATGACGATGCCGGAGATCACCATCGGCAGGACGAACACGGCGCGGAGCGCGATCTTGCCGCGGATCTTCGAGGTCAGCGCGATCGCGAGCAGGAACGCGACGGCGTTCACGAGGAGCACGGTGACGAGCGAGAAGCCGATCGTGAACAGGTACGCCTGCAGGATCGCGGGGTCGGAGAACACCGCGACGTAGTTCGTCAGGCCGGTGAACCGGAACTCGCCGAAGCCGACGGAGTTCGTGAAGCTCAGCACGATGCCCATCACGGCGGGGAGCGTGATCGCGAGCGTGAAGAGCACGAGCGTGGGGACGAGGAACACGAGGAAGAGCGGGTCGACGCGCTTGCCGCGTCCGCGGCTGCCGGCCTGGAGGCGCGGTGCGACTCCGCCCCGTCGGCGGCGGTCCGCCGTCGTGATCGATTCGGTGGTCGTGGTGGCCAAGGTCGTCTCCTTACGCGGCCGACCGGAGCGCGAGCCGCGCCCAGTCGCCGTCGAGGGTGCGGAGTTGCGGTTCGGGCGCACCGCCGAAGGCGATGGACTGCAGGTAGTTCGCCACCGGGATCTCGGCGGGGATGAGCTGCGAGGCGCCCAGGTAGAAGGCGGCGCGGTCGTACGAGTCCTGCATGCCGCGGAGCGCGGGGTTCGACACCGGCGGGGAGTCCTTCCGGACACCGAAGCCGTTGTTGTCGGCGTTGTACCGGTCGCTGATCGCCGGGCTCATCAGGAACGACAGGAACTCGCGAGCGGCCTCCTGCTTGCGGGAGGCCTCCGGGATCTAGAGCCCGAGGTCGACATTCACGCGCACCTTGTTGTCGGCGGGGTCGTCGGTCGCGGGGAACGGGAACGTACCGAGGTCCATGTCGGGGTTCGTCTTCGCGATCTCGCCGAGCGCCCACGGGCCCTGCAGGTACATCGCGGCCTTCCCCTGGGCGAACGCGAGGTTGCCGTCGCCGTAGCCCCGGCTGGCCGCACCCTCCTGGTGCCACTGCAGCAGGTCGACCATCCGTCCGACCGGCGCCGCGAAGTCCTTCTGGAACGAGACGGCGGACCCCTTGCCGACCGACGTGCCCTCGCGGTCGAGGGCAGTGAAGGTCGCCGGGACGTCGAGCATGCCGCCGACCGAGTAGTCGAACATGCCCTGGGCGATCGTCCAGTTGTCCTTGTACGTGCCGTACATCGGCGTGATGCCGGCCTTCGTCAGCCGCTCGCACACGTCGGTGAACGCGCTCCACGTCGTCGGGACCTCGAGGCCCTGCTGTGCGAACAGCTGCTTGTCGTAGATGACGGACGCCGCGGTGACCGAGTAGGGCAGGACGCTCGTCCGACCCGGGTAGTCCGCGGTCTGCTCCATCAGCGGCCACAGGTCGGGGTTGATCGTGTCCTTCTCGGGCATGTCGGACAGGTCCGTCAGGGCCCCGTGCTCGACGAAGGACACCATCGCGTAGTTGTAGTTCAGGCACCCGAGGTCCGGCGGGCGGTTCCGGACGAAGTTCGCGGACATGTTCGACGTCGAGTCGCGGACGACCCGGATCTTCGACTGGCTGTCGTGGAACTTCGCGATGACGTCGTCGAAGTACCCGATGACCTCGGGCTTCGACACGTAGAAGGTGATGGTCTCGGGTCGGCTGCTCGATCCTCCGAGCGGGGCGCAGCCGGCGAGTGCCAGCCCCGCGCCGATGCCGCCCGCACCGAGCAGGAACCCACGGCGGGTGACCCCGGCCGTGCTCCTGGTGGTGGCGTGTGCTTGCACGTCGTCTCCGTTCGTCCGGACCCGGCGTCCCTGCCGTTCCGGCCCGCGTGCCGGCGTCGGTGTCGGCTCGCTGGAGTAAATCTACCCAGAAAATCTAATCGCGCAAGCAACTGCCGTCGCGGTAGGGTCGGCGCATGCCACAGCGCCGTGTGACCCCGCGCGCGACCAGCGCCGAGACGGTCCTGGCCTACGCCCTCGACCCGCTGACCGGCGCCTTCACCGCGACCGAGGCGATCGAGGCGACGGGACTGACCCGCTCGACCGTGCTCGCGGCGTGCACGGAACTCGTCCGGCTCGGCTGGTTGCGTGATCTCGACGACGCCCGGGCAGCGGGGGAGTACCGGAAGGGCCGACCCGCACGCCGCTACGAGCTCGTCGCGGACGCCGGGGTCGTCGTCGGTGTCGACGCGGGACAGCACCGCGTCACGGCGCTCGTGGCCGACCTCCGAGGCGCGGTGCTCGCCCGCGCCGAGGGCGCGCTCGGGGAGTCCGGCCTCGACGTGCCGGTCCGCTTGCGGGTGACGACCGAGACGATCGCGGCGGCGCTCGCCGCGGCCGACGTCGACCCGGTCCGCGTGCTCGTGACGGTCGTCGGCATCCCGGCGCCCGTCGACGCGCTCGGCGCATCGCCCCGGGACGGCGGGTTCTGGGACAGCATGAACCCGGGCTTCGCCGACGTGGTGTCCCACGGCGTCGTCGTGGTGGAGAACGACGCGAACGCCGCCGCGCTGGCCGAACGGCCGTCCTCCGGGGACGCCTCGTTCGCAGCCCTGCTGTCCGGTGAGCGCTTCGGCGCCGGTCTGGTCGTCGACGGGGTGCTGCTCCGCGGTGCCCGGGGCGGCGCGGGCGAGCTCCGTGTGCTCGACCTCGTCGACGGGGTGTCCTCGTCGAACGGCATCGGCCGCACCGCCCGCGAGCTCGTCCGCGAGGCCAGAGCCGAGGGGCGGATCGACCCGTCGTCACTGCTCGGCAGCGACGAGGAGCCCGGGGCCGAGGCGGTGTTCGCCGCCGCGGCCCTGCTCGACCCGGTGGCACTCGAGGTCGTGGACCGCCTGGGGGACCGTCTCGCCCGGGTCTGCGTCCTGCTCGCGAGCCTGCTCGACATCGACCGCGTCGTCGTCGCCGGAGCGATCGCGGACGCCGCAGCGCCGGTGATCGAGCGGGCGCGCGAACACCTGGCGACGGGGGAGTACGACCCGACACCCGAGGTCGTGGCGTCCCGCCTCGGTGGTGACGTCGTCGTGCTCGGAGCCGTCGCCCGCGCGCTCGACCTCGTGCACGCCGACCCCCTGGCGTTCCCGCTCCCCGCGGTGCGCTCGTCGATCGCTGTCTGAGCGGCCCTCGGGACCTCCTGGCACGCTGGGGCGGTGCGCTCCCCGACCCACCGCTCGACGGTCCCGGCAACGATCCTGACGATGGTGGTGACGGGGCTCGTCTTCGGCGTCGGGTGGTTCGTCGGCCTCCCGCTGGTCGAGCCCGAGCTCCGCGGGCCGCAGCTCGCGATCGGAGCCGTCGTCGGCGGCCTGTTCTTCGGTGTCCTGTTCGGCGGCTGGCTCGGCCGCCAGCGACGAGCCGCCGGGCCTGCGTCGGCGGACCGCTCGTTCCGTCGTGCGCTGCGCACGGGTGTCCTGCCACCGGGCGTCGACACGGTCGCCTGGCGCCGGTCGGTCGGACACCGCCGCGCGGTCACCCTGCGGCAGCAGCGGTTCGGACCCCTGGTGTTCGGTGGCGGGACGGTGCTGTACGTGGCGTTGGCGCTGACCCAGGATCCGCTCTGGTGGCTCGCCGCGGCGGTGTTCGCCGGGTTCCTCGTGGCCGCGCTCGTCCAGACACCGAGGCTCTTGCGCACGACCGCGGCCCTGCTCGACGAACTCGACCGCCGCGAGGCAGACCGCACGACCTGACCACCCACGAGGATTGCGCTGACGATCCTTCCCAGAACGCCCGCGATGGAAGGTGGATCCGGGCGTACCCGGTGGGACCATCCGACCAGGTATGCCCGGTTCGACCAGGTACGCCCGGTTCGACCAGGTACGCCCGGTTCGGCCAGGTACGCCCGGTTCGGCCAGGTACGCCCGGTTCGACCAGGTACGCCCGGTCCGACCAGGTACGCCCGGTTCGACCAGGTATGCGGAGGCCGCTGCGAGCGGCGGTGGATCCTCAGCGCGGGAGCGTCGCCAGGACCTCGGCGGCGCGGGTGGTCTGCTCGGCGCTGACGTCCAGGTGCGTCACGAGCCGGACACTGCGTGGCCCGAGCTGCATCACCCGGACGCCCCGGTCGGCGGCAGCGCGCACGAACGCCGCCGGGTCGGACACGTCGGCGAACACGATGTTCGTGTCGACCGTCTCCGGGTCGACGTCGAGCGCCGCCGCGAGCACCCTGGCGTTCGCGTGGTCCTCGGCGAGGCGGTCGACGTGGTTCCGGAGCGCGAACCGGCCCGCGGCGGCGAGGAAGCCGGTCTGCCGCATGCCGCCGCCGTACCGCTTCCGCCAGACCCGCGCCGCGTCGACGTGGTCGCGGGAGCCGACGAGCACCGACCCCACCGGCGCGCCGAGCCCCTTCGACAGGCAGACCGACACGGTGTCGAAGCCGGCCGCGAGCTCGCGGAGGGCCACACCCGACGCCACGTGCGCGTTCCAGAGCCGAGCGCCGTCGAGGTGCACCGCGATCCCGTGCTCCCGCGCGAAGGCCTGCACGGCGCGGACCTCGTCGACCGGCTGCACGGTCCCGCCGCCGAAGTTGTGCGTGTTCTCGACCGCGATCGCCGTCGTCGACACGCTGTAGGCCCCGGCGTTCGGCTCCGCCACCTCGGCGACCGCCGTCGCGACGAGTCGTCCGCGCTCCGAGGGCCACGTGCGCGTCGTGATGCCCGAGAACACCGCCGCCGCACCGAGCTCGGCGCGGACGACGTGTGCGCGGACGTCGGCGAGCAGCTCCTCGCCCGGAGCGACGTGCAGCCGCAGGCCGAGCTGGTTCGCCATCGAGCCGGTCGGGGTGAAGAGCCCGGCCTCGTGCCCGAGCAGGTCGGCGACCTCGCGCTCGAGGGCGTTCGTCTCCGGGTCCTCGCCGAAGACGTCGTCACCGACCTCGGCCTCGGCCATCGCGCGGCGCATCGCGGGCGTGGGGCGGGTGACGGTGTCGGAGCGAAGGTCGATCGGGGCGTCGGTCACCAGGCAACGCTAACCCGCCGTCCAGACCCCGGATCACCACCGCGGCTAGCGTGAGCCGCATGCAGCCGCCAGCAGCCGGGACCCTCCGCATCCTCCACCTCTCCGACACGCACCTGACCGGTGACGGTGCCCTGCACCAGGGATCCGTCGACACGACGGCGGCACTCGACGCGGTGCTGGCGCACGTCGACGGCGTGCCGGGGGTCGGCCTGGTCGTCGTCTCCGGTGACGTCTCCGAGGACGGCAGCCCCGAGTCCTACCGCACCGCCCGCGAGCGCATCGGCGCCTGGGCCGAGCGACACGGCGCGGCACTCGTCCTGGTGCCCGGCAACCACGACCTCCGCGAGGGCTTCCGCCAGGTCCTCGCGAACGGCCACGTCCTGGGCGAGGGCGGTACCCCGCTCGCGCACACCATGGAGTACACGCCGCCGTCCGTGCCGGTCTGCGGCCAGTCGGTCGTCGCCGGCTTCCGGGTCGTGACGGTCGACACGAGCGTCCCCGGCGCGGGCTACGGGGCGCTCAGCGAGACCGCGCTCGACCGGCTCCGCACGGCGTTGACCGGCGAGCCCGTCCCGCACGGCACGGTCGTCGTGCTCCACCACCCACCGGTGCCGTCGCCGACGCTCCTGCACGAGGCCCTCCGCCTGCAGGACCCCGAGGACCTCGTGGAGCTGCTCGACGGCTCCGACGTCCGGGTCGTGCTCGGCGGGCACCAGCACCACCACGCCGTCGGGTCGCTGGCCGGGGTCCCGGTGCTCGTCGCCCCCGGGGTCGCGAACGACACCGACGTGGTCGGCCCGTACGACGAGGAATCGGCGCACGTCGCACACGGTGCCCTGATCGTCGACGTCGCCGCAGATGGTTCCGTCTGGTCGACCCCGGTGCGCGTGCCCGATCCGGACCGCGACGTGCTCGCCTTCGCACTCGACGCCGACACGGTCGCGCGGATCGCGGAGCAGGCGGGACCCGCCGCGGACTGATCGCGCGCGACCCCGCGTGGGTCCGCACGGTCGCGGTGGCCGCACCGCGCGGAGGACGCACCGACCGACGGACGGGAGGCGCGGTATCCGCCCGCCCTGCGCCTCCCGTCCGACGACGGCCCGCCTCCGATCCGTCGAACCACGTTCCCGACACCGAACCAGGCGACGTGGCTGGTTCGGTGTCGCTCCCGTGGTTCGACGCGACGCGACGCGACGCGACCCGCCGCGCGCAGCCCGCCGGCCGGTACCCCTCGCTCACGGACACCGCTCCGCCGGCGCGAGTACACCGGAGCCATGACCACGGAAGGAGTCAGCCATGCGCATCGGTAGTGCCGTGCAGTACGACCGGTACGGCGGGTTCGACGTCGTCGACCTCGTCCCGCAGGAACGTCCCGAACCCGGGCCCGGCGACATCGTCGTCGAGGTCGTCGCCGCCGGTCTCAACCACGTCGAGCGGTTCCTCCGCGAGGGGAAGCTGCGCGACCACATCGACCTGGAGTTCCCGGCGCACCAGGGCGTCGACTTCGCGGGCATCGTCCGCGCTCGCGGCGCCGAGGTCCGTGACCTCAAGGTCGGCGACGAGGTCATGGGACACGCCCCCGAGGGCGGCGCCCACGCGACCTGGGTCCGCGTGCCCCGCGGTGCCGTGGTGAAGAAGCCGGAGCACGTCGGGTGGGAGGTCGCGGGTGGCCTGTACCTGGCCGGCGCGACCGCCGCGACCATCGTGCGGAACCTGCGCCTCGGGCCGGACGACACCGTCGTGATCTCGGCCGCGGCCGGCGGCGTCGGACACATCGAGTGCCAGCTGGCGCACGACGCCGGTGCGACCGTGATCGCGCTCGGCAGCCCGCGGAACCACGACTACCTCCGGCAGATCGGCACCCTGCCCGTCGCGTACGGCGACGGCGAGGAGGACCGCATCCGCGAGATGGCGGCCGGCCGGCCGATCACCGCGTTCATCGACAACCACGGTGGTGGCGGTGCGGCGGACCTGGCTGCGCGGCTCGGTGTGCCGGCCGAGCGCCTCGTGACCTCCGAGCACCGCCGCGACGTCGAGATCCGGTTCCTGCGCGCTCCGGCCGACGACGAGGAGGCCCGCGACCTGCTGACCCTGCTCGCGAAGGCCGTCCAGGACCGTCGCGTGCAGGTGCTCATCTCGGGCTTCTACCCGTTCGAGTACATCGTCGACGCTTACGAGGACCTGGCCGAGATGCGGTCCCGCGGCAAGGTCGTCATCGGCATGCAGACCGTCGAGACCGGAGCCCGGCTCGACTGGTACCGCTCGGAGAAGGCCCGCGACCTGCGCGACCGGTACGCCGACCAGCGCGGGGCGGACACGGAGACGATGGCGGGCGGTTCGGCGAGCCCGAAGGCCTGAGCCCCCCGCGCCCGATCGGGCCCGGTCTCGTGCGGGAGGCCGGGCCCGATCCGTGCGCGGGGCCGGTGGGTCAGCTCAGGACGTCCTTGGTGGCGAACCGTCCGTACGCCAGTGCGCCGAACACGGCGACGTACCCGAGCTGCAGGACCGCGTTCGACCCGAACGAGTCGAACGAGATCGGGTCGCGGAGCAGGTCCCCGAACCCGAGCCAGCGGTGCGAGAACAGGAACGGGTGCAGCCAGTCGAGCTGGGGGAGCTGGTCGAGCACCTGGGACACCCCTGCGAGCACGACCGTCGCGGCCATCGCCCCGACCGGCACCGTCGTCAGCGTCGAGGCGAACAGCCCGATCGCGGCCAGGCCGAGCATCGACAGGGTCACGTACAGCGCCAGGAGCACCGCGCGGCCGGCGTACGACCAGCCACCGATCTGCGTCCCCGACAACAGGGTGACCGGCCCGATCGGGAAGAGCATCGCGCCCACCGCCGCGCCGACGAGCACGACGAGGAGCGTCGCGGCCAGGCAGAACGCCACGGCGCCCGCGTACTTGACGAGCACGAAGCGCAGCCGCCCGGTCGGCGCCACCAGCAGGTAGCGGATCGTGCCGTGGGACGCCTCGCCCGCGACGGTGTCACCCGACACCACCCCGACGGTGAGCGGCAGGAACAGCGGGATCGACACGGTCAGGGCGGTGAAGGCGACGAAGAGGCCGTTGTTCGTGATGTCGCCGAGGAACGCCGGGCCACCCCGGTCGCCGTCGGTCGTCAGGCGGACGGCGATCGCGATGAGCACCGGCACCAGGGCGAGCGCGCCGAGCATCGCCCAGGTCCGTCGACGGCGGAACACCAGGGCGAGCTCGGAGCCGAGCAGGGCGAACGGTCGTCTGGGCCGGCGCGCGGTGTCAGGCTGCGACATCGAAGCCCTCCCCGGTGAGCGCGACGAACAGGTCCTCGAGGGTGCCACCACCGAGCGCGATGCCCCGGACGCGGACGTCGGCACGGACGAGCGCCGCCGTCACGGTCTCGGGCTCGAGGTCGGCGGGCAGGTCCGCGACGAGGGCGTCCGAACCGGCGTCGCGTCGGGGGGAGAGCCCGATCCGGACGAGGACCGAGGAGGCCTCGCCGACGTCCGGGGTCCGCACGGTGACGGTCCGGCCACCGGTGGCGCGCAGGTCGTCGAGGGACCCCTGCGCCACGAGACGTCCGCTCCGCATCACGGCGGCGTGCGTGCAGACCTGCTCGATCTCGGCGAGCAGGTGGCTCGACACGAACACCGTGGTGCCGTCGGCGGCGAGCGAGCGGATGAGGTTCCGGACCTCGCGCGTGCCCTGCGGGTCGAGGCCGTTCGTGGGTTCGTCGAGCACGAGCAGCTCGCGCGGCGCGAGCAGGGCGTTCGCCAGCCCGAGGCGCTGCTTCATGCCGAGCGAGTAGGCGTGTGCCTTCTTGTCCGCAGCGTGGGTGAGCCCCACGCGATCGAGGGCGGCTGCCACGCGGTCCCGACGGGTGCGCGGGTCCGAGCTCGGGTCGGCGGCGTCGAACCGCTGCAGGTTCGCCCGTCCGGACAGGTACGGGTAGGCGGCCGGGCCCTCGACGAGTGCGCCGACGCGGGGGAGGACCTCGTGCAGTGCACCGGGCACCGGCTGGCCGAGCAGCTCGATCGTGCCACTCGTCGCCGAGGACAGTCCGAGGAGCATGCGGATCGTCGTGGTCTTGCCCGAGCCGTTCGGGCCGAGGAACCCGAAGACCGACCCGCGCGGCACGGCAAGGCCGATCCCGTCGACGGCCCGCTGCTTCCGGAACACCTTGACGAGCCCCTCGGTGCGGACCGCGAGCTCCGTCGCCGCGTCGGCCGACTGCCGTGCTGCCTCGCCCGGCTGCGGTGCTGCCATCACTTCGCGGCGGCGACCAGCGCGGACACCGGCACGGCACCGGCGAGCACCCGGCCGTCGTCCGTCAGGTACACCGAGACGAGCGACGTCTGCAGCGCCCGGCCGCCGTCGACCGGCTTCGTCAGCTGGTCGAGGAGTGCCGATGCGTCAGGGTCCCGGGTCGTCCGGTCGGAGTCACCGGTCGGCAGCTCGACGATGCTGTCCCAGCCGGACCCGGTCACCGTCGGCCGCACACCGGCACCCTGTGACTGCCCGTGCTGGCTCGGTCGGTGCTGACCCGCCTCGGAGAGGTCCTTCGTCGTGACGTCCGCGCCGGCCGGCGGCGTGAAGTCGAACAGTCGGGCGTCGGGTGCGCCGTAGTCGAGGCTCGTGAAGCCGACCTGGAACGCCGGGTCGTCCTGCCCGGCCGCCGTCACCGTGACGCGGAGCGGGAGCCCGGTCTGCTGGTCCACCGCCAGCCGGACGCTGCCGACCAGCGTGTCGTCGGACCTCGGCGTCAGGGTGACCTGCCACGCGTCGTGACCGGCGACGCGGACCATCGTCGGTGCGGAGACCCGGGTGCTCGGCGTGATCGCCGCCACCGCGCGCTCCGCAGCTTGCGCCGGCGTGGTCGCGCCGGCCGTGGGACCGTCGGAACCGGCGGGGAGCGTGAGGTGCACGGCCTTGCGCTCCTCCGAGTCCCACGTCCACACGTCGGACCCGTTCCGGACGACGTCCTGCTCGGCGAGCTGCTGCGTCAGCTGGAAGCGCTGTTCGTCCTTCCCGCCGACGTACAGGCGCGCGGTGTGCGACGCGGTGAGCAGTCCGAGGACGTCGGACGCCTCGCCCTCGAGCGAGGACCCACCGCTGCCCGAGGGGAGTTCCGGCAGGCCGAGGTCGCTCGTCTGCGAGAGCGTGCCCGAGTACTGCGCGTCCCGCGAAGAAGCGATGCTCGCGAGCACGTCCGCCGCGCTCGGGTCCGTGCCGGCGACCGGGTCGGCGGCGGCGTTCGCGATGACGGGTGCCGCGATCGCTCCGGCCACGACGACCGGAGCGATCGCGGCGGGCAGCCAGGCTGACTTCTTCATCGGGTCCCCTTCGGTGGTGCGGTGGGTGCACGGGCGGCGTCACCGTGGCGCGTCGGGTGCGCGAGAACCGTACGTCGCGCACCCGACAGCGCGCTGGGGATCCGCGCACTCAGCGGCCTGGTGCCACCGCGCCGTCGACGCCCACCGGCACCGACCCGTCGTAGCCGCAGATCGCCGCGACCTTCTCGGCGCTCGCGCTCGACGTGTCGAACTCGTACCCGAGCCACTCCTTCGCCAGCCGCCGTGCGAGCTCGAGCCCGATCACGCGCTGCCCCATGCAGAGGACCTGCGCGTCGTTCGACAGCACGGAGCGCTCGACGCTGAACGAGTCGTGCGCGGTCACCGCCCGGATGCCGGGGACCTTGTTCGCGCTGATCGCCACGCCGAGCCCGGTGCCGCAGACCAGGATCGCCCGGTCGGCCTCGCCGTCGGCCACCATCCGCGCCGCGTCGACGGCGACGTGCGGGTACGCCGTGTGGCCGTCGGCGTCCACCCCGACATCGACGACGCTCGCCACGCGGTCGTCCGCCTCGAGGTCACGCTTGATGACCTCCTTGTAGTCGAAGCCCGCGTCGTCCGAGCCCACCACCAACCGGTACGTCATGCGTCCACTCCTTCGCGTCGTGCGCGGACGGCGAGCACCTCGCCGATCCGCGTGAGGACCATCCCCATCGAGGTGGCGCCCGCATCGGGCGTCCCCACGCTCTTCTCGGCCAGCGGCCGGGCACGCCCGACCCTCGGCCGCAGGTCCGCCGTGGCCGCCGCCTGCTCGACCGCGACCTCGGCCGCCGCCTGCCACGCCTCCGCCGTGTCGGCGCCCTCGTCGACCCGGGACCGCAGCTCGTCGACGAACGGCAGCAGGGCGTCGAGCAGGGTCTTGTCACCACGGGACGCGCCACCGAGGTGGACGATCGAGTCCGCGAAGGCCTGGGCGGCCGCCACGACGTCGGACGCGTCCACGTGCTCGGTGTCGTCGCCGAGCGCGCGACCGAACGCCTCGAGTGCCGCACCCCACAGCACACCGGAGGTACCGCCGGCCGACGCGGCCCACGCCTCACCGGCACGGCCGAGGACGAAGGCGACCCCGGCCTCCCGGTCGGTCTGCTCGACGGCGCGACGGGCCGCACCGATGCCCTTCACCATGCCGCGGCCGTGGTCGCCGTCACCGGCGACCGCGTCGATGCGGCCCAGCGTCTCCTCCTGCTCGCGGAGCAGGACGTCCATCGCCTCGACGGCGACGCGTGCGGTCTCGGCGGCCCGCCGGGAGGCCCCGGTCGCCTCCGGCACGACCGTCGCCTCGGCGGCAGCCTCGGTGACGGCCGCGGCCGGTACGAGCGCGGCGACCGGGGCGGCGACCTTGCGGTACGCCGGCGTGTAGGCATCGGCGCGCCAGTACCGTTCGAGCTCGTCGTCGAGGAACTGCAGCGTCAGCGAGCACCCGCCCATGTCGAGGCTCGTGACGAGCTCGCCGACCTCGGGCTCGACGACCTCGAGCCCCGCGTCCTCGAGGAGGGGCAGCACCCGGCCCCAGAGCAGGAAGAGCTCCTCGTACTTCGTGTCGCCCAGGCCGTTGAGGATCGGCGCGACCCGCGGTCCGGAGCCCTCGGGTCGTTCGGCCAGCACACGCTCGACGAGCAGCGCGGCGAGCTCCCGGGCCGGCAGCACCGGGACGTCCTGGATGCCGGGTTCGCCGTGGATGCCGAGGCCGAGCCCGAGGTGGCGGTCGGGGACCGAGAAGAGCGGCTCGGTGGCGCCGGGCATGGTGCAGCCGGAGAACGCGACGCCGATCGTGCGGGTGGCGGCGTTCGCGGCGGTGCCGACGCGCTCGACCTCGTCCAGGTCCGCACCGGCGGCCGCGGCGGCACCCATCGCCTTGAACACCGAGAAGTCGCCGGCGATGCCGCGACGCTTCGTGACCTCGTCCGCGCTCGCCACGTCGTCGGTCACGACGACGATCCGGGTGTCGATGCCCTCGGCGCGGAGCCGCTCGGCGGCGAGCCCGAAGTTCATGGTGTCACCGGCGTAGTTGCCGAAGGACAGCACGACGCCGCGGCCCTGGTCGGCGGCCTTGGCGACCGAGTAGACCTGCGCCGCCGAGGGCGAGGTGAAGACGTTGCCGACGACGGCGCCGGTGGCGAAGCCCGGTCCCACGACTCCGCAGAACGCGGGGTAGTGCCCGGAGCCGCCGCCGACGATCACGGCGACCTGACGCTCGGCGCCGTCCGTCGGGAGTGCGACGACGCCGCCGTGCACGCCGCGGACGCGGTCGGCGTACAGGGCGAGCCAGCCGGCGAGCTGGTCCTCGGCGAAGTCCTCGGGGTCGTCGTGGATGGTGGTCATGGGGTTCGTTCCTGTCGTGCGGTGGACCGGGGTCCGGTGGATGGGGTCAGGATCGGGTCGGACGACCGGGTGCGTCGGTCGGGTGCGCGGGTCGGGTCGTGTCGGGGGACCGGGCGGCGGTGGGACGGCCACCGCCGCCCGTGGTCGGGTCGACGTGCGTCAGCGGGTGCCGCGGTGCGGGCGCCCCTGCGGCACGTCGAGGAAGTGGATCATCACGAACGCGCAGGCGTAGAGGCCGACGAACGTCCACGTGACCGCCTGGCCGCCACCGCCGAGTGCGAACACCGCGGCGACGACGCCGGTACCGAGGAACGCCGCGCCGCCAGCGGCCGTGGTGTACATCGCCATCGCGGCGCCCTTGTGCTCCGGAGCGAGCGCCGGCATGATCGCGCCCATCGGGACGAAGCCCGCGAGCAGGCACCCGAACACGCAGCCGGCGACGACCGAGAGCACGTAGCCCCAGTCCGACCCGGCGGGCACCAGCTGCGGCACGTACCACCAGGCCACGAGCCCGGTCGCGGAGCCGACGATGCCGAACCACTTGACGGTGCGCTGCCAGCCGATGCGGTCGCCGACCCAGCCGAACAGGGCGTTCACCAGGATGTTCGTCGCGTAGACGCAGACGGTCATGAGCAGCCAGCGGCTCTGGCCCCAGCCGCGGTCGTTCGCGATCACGGCGGGCAGCACGACGAACATGCCGAACTCGGGTGCGGTGTTGATCAGGCGGACCAGGAAGCCCATCAGGATCTTCGGTCGCGTCGCGGTGAGCCGGATGCCGCTCGTCAGGACCCGCCAGGCGCTCTCCCCGGCCGGCGCGATCCGCGAGAACCCGTTGGGCAGGCGGACGCCGAACAGCATGATCAGGAACCCGGCGACCACGAGGCCGATCGAGGCGATCATCGCGCCCGTCTCACCGACCGTGCCGCCGCCGAACACCGGGATCGCCCCGATGGCGAACAGGGAGCCGAGGGTCGGCAGACCACCGGTGAAGGCGACGTAGAACCACCCCACCGCTGCACCGTTGCGCTCGACCGGCGTGGTGATGTTCACCCACACCAGGAAGGCGAACGCGAACAGCGGGTAGCCGAAGCCGCGCAGGGCGTAGGCGACGGCGGCGAAGGGCACGCTCTCGACGTTCAGCGCCAGCAGGAAGAGCACCTCGAAGACCACCCAGACGGCGAACCCGAGGATCATCACCCGGCGCGGCCCGATCAGGTCGGAGAGGGCGCCGGAGACGTAGCTGCCGATGAGCGCGGCGAGGCTGTAGAACGTCACGATCGTGGCGACGGTGGCCTCGGGGCTGCCGAGGACCGCGACCATGTGCGGCGTGATGAAGTTCGACTCGACGCCGTTGCCGGTCATGAAGACGAGCACGGCGACGAAGCCGAGGGCGAGCGGACGGGGGATGCCCATCCGGTCGAGTCGGCCCTCGGGGCGGGCGGCGGTGGTCGTGGGCGCGGTGGTGGTGCGCGCGGTCGTCGTGGACATCGCGGGACTCCTCGGCGCTCAGGCCCGCGCAGCGGACGCGGTCGGGGCGGACGTGGTGGGCGCCGAGAGCGACGGGATGATCGACACCTTGACCGACGCCCCGGCGGAGTCGCCCACCAGGTCGAGGGCCTGCTGGAAGTCCTCGAGCGGGAACTGGTGCGTGCAGATCTCGTCCATCGGCAGGGTGCCCGACTCGAGCAGCTTGATCGCCGCCGGCCAGGTGTGCGGGCCGAGGTGGGCGCCGCGGACGTCGAGCTCCTTGTCGTCGGAGATGATCGACCAGTCGACCGAGACGGCGTCCTTGAAGACCGAGTACTCGACGAACGTGCCGAGCTTGCGGAGCAGGTTCAGGCCCTGGGGCACCGCGGAGGGGTGCCCGGTCGCCTCGATGTAGACGTCGGCGCCGTAGCCGTCGGTGAGTTCCTTCACCCGGGCGACGGCGTCCTCCTGCGCGATGTTGATCGTCAGGTCTGCACCGACCTTGCGGGCGAGCGCGAGCTTGTCGTCGACGACGTCGAGCGCGATGATCCGCAGCGGGTTCTTCTGGCGGGCACCGGCGATGGCGGACAGGCCGATCGGGCCGGCGCCGGCGATCACCACGGTGTCGCCGAACCTGATGTCGCCGCGCTCGACGGCGTGGAAGGCGCAGGACAGGGGCTCCGCGAAGGCGGCGACCTGGCCGGGCAGCGCGCGGTCGACGGGGTGGGTGAGGGCCTTCGCCGGGACGAGCACGTACTCGGCCATGGCGCCGTCGAAGCCCTTGAACCCGAACATGTCGTGGACGGCGCACATCCAGTAGGCGCCCTCGAGGCAGTACCGGCACTCCCAGCACGGGACGATCTGCTCGCACGCGATCCGGTCGCCGAGCGTCACACCGCGCTTGGCGAGTGCGGCGTCGTCACCGGCGACGATCGTCCCCACGAACTCGTGGCCGGGGATGCGGTCGGCTTCCGCCCATGCCGGCCGGTTCTCGTCGCCCCAGAACTTCGCCGCGCCGTGGTAGCACTTCAGGTCGCTCGCGCAGATGCCGACGGCGTCGGTGCGGAGCAGCAGTTCGCCCGGCCCGGGCTGCGGCACCGGGCGTTCCTCGAGCCGGTAGTCACTCGGGCCGTGGACCACGACGGCACGCATCGTGTTCGGGATGTCGGGGTGCGCGTCGCCCTGCGCCGGGGTCTCGGTCGTCGTCGTCGACATGTGCTGGTCCTCCGTTGGTCAGCCGGGCGGTGCGCCCGTTCCGATGGTTCGGCGATGACTGTACACGGTTGGGAACAGATGTCCAGAACACAATTTCTGCTATCGTTCCGACACCACCACCCCACATCGCAAGGGAGCGACCATGACCGACGCCGTCGACAGCGCCACCGCCACCGGAACCGCCAACGACACCGACTTCGCCGCGGCCCTGCGGCCCGGTCCCCGGACCGTCGACCTGACGAACGACCTGACCGGCCGGACAGCGGTCGTGACGGGCGGTGCGTCCGGCATCGGGAACGCGATCGCGAAGGCCTTCGCCTCCCGCGGTGCCCGGGTCGCCATCGTCGACGTCCGGGCCGACGCCTCGGCAGCTGCCGCCGCCGAACTGCCCGCCGTCGCCGCCGGGGACCACCTCGGGCTCGCGTGCGACGTCACCGACGACGGCTCCGTCGCGGCGGCGGTCCAGCAGGTCGTCGACGCCGCGGGGTCGATCGAGGTGCTCGTGAACTGCGCGGGCATCGTCGCGCTCGACGCCGCCGAGGACCTCGACGCCGGTGCGTGGGCGCGGACGCTCGACGTCAACCTGACGGGCACCTTCCGGCTCGCGCAGGCGGTCGGGCGGCACATGCTCGCCGCCGGCACCGGGCGCATCGTGAACATCGCGTCGCAGGCGGCCCACGTCGGCCTCGACCGGCACGCCGCCTACTGTGCGTCGAAGGCCGGTGTCCTCGGCCTGACCCGCGTGCTCGCGCTCGAGTGGGGTGGGCGCGGGGTCACGGTCAACACCGTCTCGCCGACGGTCGTGCTCACCGACCTGGGTCGTGCGGCCTGGGCGAACGAGGCGGGCATCCGGCACCAGGACGAGATCCCGACCGGCCGCTTCGCGACCCCCGCCGAGATCGCCGCCGCGGTGCTGTTCCTGGCGAGCGACGGTGCCGCGATGGTGAACGGTGCCGACCTCCGCGTGGACGGCGGGTTCACGATCCGGTGACCCTCGGTCGGACTACGATCCGAGTGTCCGACCGATCCGAAGGGTCCAGCGAGCATGTCCTCCGAGAGCACCACCGGCGCCGAGGGGTCGCGGGCCCGTTTCCCGCTGGACACCGTCTACCAGGCGGCCCGGATGTACTACCTCGAGGACGCCACCCAGGTCGAGATCGCCTCGCGCCTCGGGGTCTCGCGCCCCACGGTCAGCCGGCTGGTCGCCGAGGCGCGCCGCGCCGGTCTCGTCCGGATCGACGTCGTGGACCCCTTCCAGGACGAGACCGTCGCGCTCGCCGAACGGCTGCAGGTCGTGCTCGGGCTGCGCGCCGTGCACCTGGCGGCCGTGACGCACCAGGCGACGCTCGGCGCCGACCTGGCCGCCCCGATCGCGACCGCTGTCGAGGGGATGGGGCTCACCCCGGGCGACGCGGTCCTGGTGTCGTCCGGTCGGACGGTCTACGACGTCGCGCAGACCGGGATGCCACCGCTCGCGGGGGTGCAGCTCGTCCCCACCGTCGGCGGGCAGGCGGACCCGATGCCGTGGTTCCAGACGAACGAGATCACCCGGACGGCCGCCGAGCACTCCGGCGCGATCCCGGCGTTCCTGTTCGCGCAGGCCCTGCCGTCGGCCGCCATGCGGGCCTCGCTCGACGAGGACCCCGCCTTCCAGCACGTCGTCGGCCTGTGGGGGCGGGCGAAGGGTGCGATCCTGGGCGTCGGCGCACCGACCCCCACACGCGATGCCCTCGCGCGGGGGATCCCGGTCGAGGACGCCGTGTTCGACCAGGCCGCCGGTGACGTCTGCCTCAACTTCTTCGCCGCCGACGGGTCGCCGATCGAGTTCCCGGGCAGTGAGCGCATGGTCCGGACCTCGCGCGAGGTGCTCGCGGGCGTCCCGCACGCGGTCGGCGTCGCCGTCGGGTCGGCGAAGGTGCCGAGCATCATCGGCGCCGTCCGTGCCGGCATGATCAACGAACTGGTGACCGACGCCGCGACCGCGCGCGCCCTGCTCGACGCACTCGCCTGAGCCGCGAGGCGACCAGGGGCGGACGGGAGGCGCGGTGCGGGCCGGCACCGCGCCTCCCGTCCGTCACCCCGTGCGGTGGGCGGTCCGGCGCACGTCCCACAGGTGGTGCACCGGGTCGTGCGGGTAGTAGGTCGCGAGGGTCGTGACCGTGAAGGCGCTGCCGTCCGAGCGCCGCCCCGTCCGTCCGACGGCGCCGTCGGGGACGGCGGCGAACGCGGCCGCCGCGTCACGGGCCGCATCGGTGAGCTCCCGGGCGACGACCGCCGGGTCCTGCTCGCCGTAGCGGTCCTGGACGGCGGTGGCGTCCTGGTCCCAGTTCGGGAAGGCCGGGTCGTCCTCGGCGAGCACGAGCCGGAGCCGTTCCGTCATCTTCCGGTGGACGTCGCGGACGTGCGCGCCGTACTCCAGTGGCGACCACGTGCGGTCGTCGGGGCGCTGCCGGACGTCCGGACGGGCGAGCTGCTCCGGCCACGCGGCAGCGTTCTCGGCGATCACCGACGGGACGTCGCGGAACGCCAGGGTCGCACCGTCGAAGCCGCAGTCGGGGCACGCGGTCCCGATCACCCAGGTCCAGTTCTTCGTGTCCGGTTCGATCGCCACGGGGCAGACGTTACCGCCTCGTGACCTCCGGGCCGATCGGCACCGTCGTGCGGATCGGGCGTGACCCCCGTCCGGGTGACACGCCGGTACCTGTGAATCCCCGGCCAGTGACATGTCGGTCGCTCGGTACCGTTGCTGGCTGTTCCGGACCGGTACCGATCGGCCCGTCCCCACCACGAGGAGATCGCGTATGGGTTCCGACCCCAGCAGTACCACCGCCCGAGCGCCCCGACGTCTGCGGGTCAGCGACGTCACGGTGGTCGACAAGAGCATGATGCGCCGGGCCGTCAGCGGGATGGTCGTCGGCAACACGATGGAGTGGTACGACGTCGGGGTCTACGGCTACCTGGCGGTCACGATGGGCAAGGTGTTCCTGCCCACGGCCGAGCCGTCGGTGCAGATCCTGTTCAGCCTCGGCGTGTTCGCGGCGACCTACGTGGCGCGGCCCCTGGGTGGCATCGTGTTCGGGCGGCTGGGGGACCGGCTGGGGCGGCAGAAGGTGCTCGCCACGACGCTGATCCTGATGGCGTCGTCGACGTTCCTGATCGGAGTGCTGCCGGCCTGGTCGACCATCGGTGCGGTCGCCCCGGTCGTGCTCGTCGTGCTGAAGCTCGCGCAGGGCTTCTCGACCGGTGGCGAGTACGCCGGTGCGACCACGTTCGTGACCGAGTACGCACCCGACCGTCGACGCGGCTTCTTCGCGAGCATCCTCGACTTCGGCAGCTACATGGGCTTCGCGCTCGGCGCCACCGTGGTCACCGTGCTGCAGGTGACGCTCGGCGACGAGACGATGACCGCGTGGGGCTGGCGCCTGCCGTTCCTGCTCGCCGGCGTGATCGGCGTCGTCGCGATCTGGTTCCGCCTGCGCATCGAGGAGTCGCCGGTCTTCCAGGCCACGCAGGCCGCACAGGAAGCTGCCGCGTCGGACCGCGAGGCCGCCGAGGGCGGTCGGCCCGCCAACGTGCTCGTGATGATCCGGGACCACTGGCGCCCGATCGTCATCGCGATCATGCTCGTCGGTGCCTCCAACACGGTCGGCTACGCGCTGACCTCGTACATGCCGACGTACCTGACCGACTCGCTGGGGTACTCGGCGATCGACGGGACGCTCCTCACCATCCCCGTGCTCGTGCTGCTCGCGGTGATGCTGCCGGTCGCCGGTCGCGTCTCCGACCGCATCGGTCGTCGCACCGTGATGTGGATCGGTGCCGGCACCACGGTCGTGCTCGCCGTCCCGGCCTTCCTGCTCATCGGCCACGGCGCGCAGTGGTCGACCCTGGCCGGACTCGGGCTGCTGGCGCTGATGACCGCCCTGTGGGTGTCGAACCAGGCGGCCTCGTTGCCCGCGCTCTTCCCGACGTCGACCCGGTACGGGGGCATGGGTTTCGCCTACAACATCGCGATCGCGGTGTTCGGTGGGACGACGCCGCTCATCGTGCAGGCGCTCCTGACCGCGACCGGCGACCAGCTCGCGCCCGCGTACTTCCTCGTGGCGATGAGCATCGTCGGGGCGATCGGCGTGTTCTGCATGCGGGAGTCGTCGCAGCGGCCGCTCCCGGGGTCGATGCCCGCGGTGGAGTCCGAGGCCGAGGCGCGCGAGCTCGTGCTCACGCAGGACACCAACCCGAACCTCGACCTGGGCGACCTGCCCTTCGCGGCGCACGACGGGATCGCGGAGACCGCCCGGCGCTGAGGCCGCCCGGCGCCGATCGTCCCGGGCATCGGTCGTCTGGGGCGTGAGGCGCGGGGCGTGGGGCGTGGGGCGTGGGGCGCGGCGCGCGCTCTGCGACATGGCACTCGTCGATCGACGCGTGCAGTGTCGCAGCGCGGTCAGTCGTGCCGGTACTCGTGCGAGGGGTCGAGCGCCGGCCACACCGGGAACGGGTCCGGCCACCGACGCCAGACGTCCGGCCCGGCGAGCAGCTCCTCCGACGTGAGGAGTGCGCCGTCCAGCGCGCGTTCGATCGCGTGCACGTCGAGGCGCTCGCCGACGAACCAGATCGCCTGCCCTACCGGTGCGTCCTCGTCCCATGACGGGTTCGCGGTCGGGTCCAGCGCGAGCATCGCGCCGAAGCTCGACCACGAGCCGACGTGGTCCGGCCGGGACGCCAGGCGGACGAACCCCTTCGAGCGCAGGACCCGCCCGTTCGCGCCCGCGGCGAGGTCGTCCGCGATGACGTCGGCGAGTCGCCCGGGGTGGAACGGCAGCGGCTCGCGGTACCGCATCGTCACCAGGTCGTCCCGCGGCCCTCGCCCGGTGTCGGTCCGACCGGCGTCGCTCGACAGTGCGCGCATCCAGCCGGCGCCGGAGGCCAGCAGGCGGGCGGCGCCGCCGTTCGACGCCGGCAGGTCGAGCGGCCCCCTGACGGCGGGTGCCGCGACGATCGCCGCCTGCGGGGCCATGCGGTGGAGCAACGCCACGAGCGCCCGACGACGACGGCCGGAGAGTGGCTCGAGTCGGTCGAGCGCGACCACGGTCGCGTACTCGACGAGGGCCACCACGCGCTCTGCGGCCACGAAGGCATCGTCCACGTCCGACCAGAGCAGGTGGGCGACGTCGTCCGCCCGGAGCACGGCGACCACGTGGCGCAGGACCCGGTCGTCGCCGGTCTCCGAACGTGCGGCGTTCGCGAGGAGCATCCCGACCGCGCGGACGTCCACCTCCGGCGCGAGCGTGACGACGAGGTCGTGGTCGGCGTCCGGTCCGCACACGCGGTCGAGCTGGTCGCGCCGCGCGGCGATGCCCCTGGCCGCCGCGAGGGCATCGCCCTGGACGTGCATCCGGTGGCCGCTGCCGATCCGGCGCGCGACGCGGACTACGTCGGCATCGTGCAGGGCGGTGACGAGGGTGGTTGCTGCAGGGCGCATGTCGGGTAGCCTACATGACAACCGTTCTCAACAAGGGGTCGGTACAGGAAGGAGACCCGTGAAGGTCCGCAACTCGCTCAAGGCGCTCAAGAAGATCCCCGGCTCGCAGATCGTGCGACGCCGCGGCCGCGTGTACGTCATCAACAAGCGGGACCCGCGGTGGAAGGCCCGCCAGGGGTAGGTCACCGCGGGTCCGTAGGGTGGGGCGCATGCGACTCCTGCTCATCCGGCACGGCCAGACCCCTGCGAACGTGGACGGCGTGCTCGACGCCGAAGTACCCGGCCCCGGGCTCACCGAGCTCGGGCAGCAGCAGGCGGACGCCCTGCCCACGGCCCTCGCCGACCGCGGGATCGAGCGGTTGTTCGTCTCGTCGATGGTCCGAACGCAGGTCACCGCCGCGCCGCTCGCCGCCGCGCTCGGGACCGAACCCGTCGTGCTCCCCGGGCTGCGCGAGATCGAGGCCGGGGACCTGCAGGGCAAGCGCGACCGGACCTCGGTGCAGCTGTACATCTCGACCGTGCACGGCTGGTCGGCGGGGGACCGGGCGAGCCGGATGCCCGGGGCCGAGAGCGGCGAGGAGTTCTTCGCGCGCTACGACGACGCCGTGCGGCAGATCCTCGGCACGGGCGTCGAGGTCGCTGCGGCGTTCAGCCACGGCGCGGCGATCCGCACGTGGGCCAGTGCGGCGGCGCAGAACACCCCCGACGAGTTCGGGACCAAGCGGCACCTCGAGAACACCGGGATCGTCGAGGTCGAGGGGTCGTTCGAGGACGGCTGGCGCCTGGTCGACTGGGAGGGTGAGCCCGTCGGCGGCGAGGACCTGATCGACCGGACGGCGCAGGACCCGACCGGCGACGCGTTCTGACGTTCGCGACGCCTGCTGAGACGCCGGCGTCGACGCGAGACGCCCGCGGTTGGGCGAGACGCCGCCGGATTCGGCGGCGTCTCGTCGGGACGGCGTCGTCTCATCGAGATGGTGGCGTGCGCGGCGGGCGCGACGGACGAGTTCGGGACCACACGACGGACGGGAGGCGCGGTGCCGGCCGGCACCGCGCCTCCCGTCCGTCGGGGGCCGCGTGGACTACGCGGGCTGCGCCGTCGTCGTGTGCAGCGGCACGATCACGCCGTGCGACTCGCGCAGGACGTCGAGAGTGCGCTGGACCTCGTCCGCGCGCTCCTCGGTGCTCCAGCCCAGGGTGTCTGCGAGCACGTCGGCCAGCTCGTCGAGCAGGTCGATGGTGACCCCGCCGACGAAGGCCAGGTTCGTGCGACGGAGCACGACGTCGACCAGGTGCACGGCCTGCTCGTGCTCGGCGAAGTACGCGACCTCGGCACGGGTGAGCGACGGGTCCGACTCGAGCGGTTCGACCGGGCCGTCGGTCAGGACGTCCACGACCTCGGCGGCACGGGTGCCGTAGCGCTCGAGCAGGCCGTCGACGAGCTGCTCGTCGAGACCGTCCCGGTGCGACTTGATCCACAGCGCACGCTGCGCGTCGGTGGTCGGGAAGTCCTTGCCACCGCCGATCGGCATGCCCGTCGTGTCGACCTTCCGGGCGACGCCGAGCTTCGTCGTGACGTCGCTCGACAGGTGCGCGGCCAGGGCGCGGAAGGTCGTCCACTTGCCACCGACGAGCGAGAGCACGGTCGTGCCGGGCAGCCCGGCGATCGGGGTGTCGACGATCCGGTAGTCGCGGGAGACGAAGCCGGGGGCGGTGTCCTCGTGACGGGGGAGCGGGCGGATGCCGGAGTAGCGGTAGACGATGTGGTCGCGGTCGAGGGCGATCTGCGGGAAGACGTGCTTCACCAGCCCGAAGAAGTAGTCGACCTCCTCCTCGGTGCAGACGGCAGGCTGCGACGGGTCGGCGTCGATGTCGGTCGTGCCGATGAGCACCCGGCCCTTCAGCGGGTAGATGAGGACGATGCGGCCGTCGTTGTTCTCGAAGAACAGCTCGCGGCCCTTCGTCGCCTCGAGCAGCTCGTCGTTCTGCACGACGATGTGGGAGCCCTTCGTGCCGCCCATGAACTTCGTCTCGCCGCCGAACGCCTGGTTGGTCAGGTCGGTCCAGGGGCCGGATGCGTTCACGACGACGTCGGCGGTGAACACGAAGTCCTCACCGGTCTCGCGGTCGCGCAGCACCACGCCGCCGTCGCGGGTACCGGCGGCCTCGACGTAGTTGACCGCACGGGCGGACGCGGCGCTGCCGGCGCCCGTCGCCGCGGCGAGGCCGTCCTTGAGCACGTCGAGCGCGAGGCGCTCCGGCTCGTGCACCGAGGCGTCGTAGTAGGTGCCCGTGTACTTCAGGTCCTTGTTGAGCGCCGGCATGTCGGCCAGCGCCGCCTTCTTCGTCAGGAAGCGGTGCTTCGGCACCGAGCCGCCGTCCCGCGAGAAGGAGTCGTAGATCGTCATGCCGATCTTGATGAGGGCCGCGCCACGCTCCTTGGTCGAGCGCTGCTTGTGGGTGAGCATGCGCAGCGGGGCGTTCATGATGCCGGAGAACGTCGAGAAGATCGGCATCGTCGTCTGCAGCGGCTTGACGTAGTGCGGGGCGATGCGGATCAGGCCGTTGCGCTCCTGCACGCTCTCGCGCACCAGGCGGAACTCGCCGTTCTCGAGGTACCGGATGCCACCGTGGATCATGTGGCTCGACGCGGCCGAGGCGCCGCCGGCGTAGTCGCCGCGCTCGACGAGCACGACGTCGACGCCCTGCAGGGCGAGGTCGCGGAAGGTGGCGATGCCGTTGATGCCGCCACCGACGATGAGGACCTGTGCGTTCGGGCGCTCGGTGAGCGCGCTGACCGTCTTCCGGGGCTGCGTCTTCTTCGACATGGTGCGTCGCTTCCTTGGTCGGTTCCGTGGGGACTCCCTCGATGGTGCTCCTGGGTGGAAGTGCGGGCAACTCGCGTGCACGAACGTGCAGCACACGTGTCGTGGCGGCGCGCGGGTGGCGGGACGGACGGTCGGGAGGCGCGACAGGGGTTGCAGAGGCCGTGCACGTCCGTGCATGGTTGCGTTCTACCGATCGGAGCACCATGAGCGACGCGGCTCAGCCGATGCGCACGCAGCAGGCGCTGCGCGCCGCACACCTCTACTACCTGCAGGACCTGACGATGGACGCCATCGCCGACGAGCTCGGGACCTCGCGGTCCTCGGTCTCGCGGCTGCTGAAGTTCGCCAGGGACACCGGGCTCGTCGACATCCAGATCCGCTCGCCCCTCGACCAGGCGGCCGCGCTCAGCCGGAACATCCGCGCCCGCTTCGGGGTGCACGCGCACGTCGTCCCGGTGCCGGACCACACGAGCGACGTCGACCGGCTCGAGCGGGTGGCGCTGTCCGCCGCGCGCATCCTCACGCAGTACGTCGAGTCGAACATGGTGATCGGCATCTCGTGGGGTTCGACCGTCAGCGCGGTCAGCCGGTACCTGGTGCCGAAGACCACGCACGGTTCCACCGTGGTGCAGATCAACGGCGCCGCGAACACCCGGACCACGGGCATCGTCTACGCGTCGGAGATCCTCCGCCGCTTCGGCGAGGCGTACGGCGCGTTCGTGCAGCAGTTCCCCGTGCCGGCGTTCTTCGACGACCCGGCGACGAAGGAGGCACTGTTCCGCGAGCGCTCGATCCGCCGCGTGCTCGACCTGCACGAACGCATGGACCTCGTCGTGTTCGGCGTCGGGGCCCCGCAGGCGCCGGTGCCCTCGCACGTGTACTCCGGCGGGTACCTCGACCCCTCCGACCGCGACGAGCTCTCCGAGGCGGGCGTCGTCGGGGACGTCTCGACCGTGTTCTACCGGGCCGACGGGTCGTGGAAGGACATCGGGGTGAACGCCCGCGCGGGTGCGCCTGACCTCGACACCATCAAGCGGGCGCCACGGCGGGTCTGCGTGGTGGCCGGCCGGTCGAAGGCAGCGTCCCTCCGGGGTGCGCTCGCCGCCGGGCTCGTCACCGACCTCATCCTCGACGAGAGCGTCGGGCAGGCGATCCTGCAGCCCTGAGCAGGGTGCCTCGGTCAGGTCGTGACCTACATGTCGGTGGTCCCCCGTAGGTTCTGGTGCATGGTGCCTTCTCACGAGAACCTCGGCCGGGTGGAATCCGACCGCACCACTCCGGCGACCCCGGACGGTCGGTCCTTCCGACGGATCACCGGGACCGACGTCGACGAGGCCCTGGCGTTCTTCACGGCCGACTACGACTTCCGGACGCCCCGCGTCCGTCGGACGGGTAACCGCCCGATGTGGGACTTCTCCGGGGTGGGCGACGACCTGCTCTCCCTGCGGTCGTCCCGCTTCCTGGTGGACCTCCGCACCGAGAGCGCGGTGGACGACAAGTTCCTGGTGGCCTGGCTCCGCGCCGGGTCGAGCACGCTGACGGTCGACGGCCGGTCGGTCGACCTCGAACCCGGGGTGCCGCTCGTGCTGCCCGACCGGTACGAGCTGCACCACCGGGACATCGGCCTCAACCTCGTCGAGCTCGACCGTGCGCACCTCCGGGCGCTCGTCGGGGACGACGCCTTCGCCTTCGACCCGCTCCGGCGTCCGACTGCCGAGGGCATGCGTGCCTGGCAGGCAGCGGTCCGCGAGCACACGCGGACCTGGCTCGGTGCCGACCAGGCGCTCACGCCGGCGGCTCGGCGGAGCATCGTCGACGCGTTCGCCGCCGCCGCGGTCGAGGCCTTCCCGCACCGTGAGCGCTGGCAGTCGACGGTGACCGGGAACGGTCCGGAGCACGCCCGACTGCGGCTGGCTCTCGAGTACGTGCACGCCCACGCGCGGGACCCCATCGGGACCGCCGAGATCGCAGCCGCCGCCGGGCTCAGCCCCCGTGGGCTGCAGCAGTCGCTCCGACGGCACCTCGACCAGACCCCGGGCGACCTGCTGCGCAGCGTGCGGCTCGACGGCGCCCGTGGGGACCTGGTCCGCGGTGATCGAGACGACACCAGCGTGGCGGACATCGCCCGTGCGTGGGGGTTCGGGCACCTCGGCCGGTTCTCCGCGACCTACCGTGCGCGCTTCGGGGAACTGCCGAGCGAGTCACTCCGAACGCGCTGATCGACCGGCTGCGGGAGGGGCCCCGATCGAATCTCGTGCGTCGGAATGCGCTCCGGTCATGCAGATGTTCGGCTGAAACGCTCCGGTAACGAACCGCGACGCATCGTGGAAGGGTCCTGCACCGCCCACGAAGGAGTCCGTGATGCTGATCGGCGTCCCCACCGAAGTCAAGAACAACGAGTACCGCGTCGCGGCCACGCCGGCGGGGGTCGGCGAGCTCGCGCTGCACGGTCACCAGGTGCTGGTGCAGTCCGGGGCCGGAGCCGGATCGTCCTTCTCGGACGACGAGTACCGGGCTGCGGGCGCCACCGTCGTCGCCACGGCCGCCGAGGTCTGGGAGCAGGCGGAGCTCGTCCTCAAGGTCAAGGAGCCGGTCGCCTCCGAGTACGCCTCGATCCGCCCCGGGCAGGTCCTCTTCACCTACCTGCACCTGGCGGCCGACCGCCCGCTCACCGATGCACTCGTCGCCTCCGGGGCGACCGCGATCGCGTACGAGACCGTGCAGCTGCCGGACCGATCGCTGCCCCTGCTGTCGCCGATGTCCGAGATCGCCGGCCGGCTGTCCGTGCAGGTCGGTGCGGACCAGCTCATGCGGACGAAGGGCGGCCGCGGGCTGCTCCTCGGCGGTGTCCCCGGGACGCCGCGCGGTCGGGTCGTCGTCATCGGCGGCGGGGTCGCGGGGGAGCACGCCGCGACGATGGCCCTCGGGCTCGGCGCCGAGGTCACGGTGTTCGACATCAGCCTGCCGCGGCTGCGCGCGCTCGACGCCCGGTTCGACGGGCGGATCACGACGCTGCGGTCGTCCTCGCACGCGATCGCCGACGCGCTGCGCGACGCGGACCTCGTCATCGGTTCGGTGCTCATCCCCGGAGCCTCGGCGCCGAAGCTCGTCACCGACGCCATGGTCGCGGACATGCGACAGGGATCGGTGCTCGTCGACATCGCCATCGACCAGGGCGGCTGCTTCGAGGGCTCGCGACCGACCACCCACGACGATCCGACGTTCCTCGTGCACGACGCCGTCTACTACTGCGTCGCGAACATGCCGGGAGCGGTACCGCGCACCAGCACGATCTCGCTGACGAACGCGACGCTGCCCTACGCCATCGCGATCGCCGACCGGGGGTGGGAGCAGGCGACCGCAGCGGACCCGGCGCTCGCGAAGGGCGTGAACGTGCACGCCGGCCAGGTCGTGAACGAGGCCGTCGCCGCCGCGCACGGCCTGGCGGCCGCCGCGCGCTGACGTGCGGCCGCGGCCGCGGCCGGCGGCGGCCGTGCGGCGCCGCGCCGCGCGCCGGCCGCCGCTACCTCACGCGCTGAGCGACAGTTCACGCGGGCTCCGCCCCGTGAACTGTCGCTCAGCGCGTGAAGTCGGCGCCGCGGCTACGCCGCGGGCGCGGGCGCCTGCGCGGCCGCGCCGCGCGAGCGCGCAGCCCAGCCGACGCGGGAGCGCACCACGAGGGTGACGACGACCGCGGCGGCGACCGCGACGACCGCCGTCACGGCCGTCGGCACGGACACGAGCGGGCCGTCGAGCCGTCCGACCGCGACCCACGCCAGTCCCCAGGACAGCGCGGCCGTCGGAGCGAGTCGTCCGCCGCCCCACACCGCGAGCAGCACCCCGACGAGTCCGGCGACCGCGGCGACGACCACGCCCCAGACGTCCTGTCCGAGCCCGAAGCCCCGGAAGCCCGCGGCCGTCAGCACCGCGGCGGTGTTCGCGGCGGTCGCGACGCAGACCCAGCCGAGGTAGAGCCCGAAGGTCCCGTCGGTCACGATCGCCTCGACGGTGCCCGAGGGCCGCGTCCGCCGCAGGACCGCGAACGCCCAGACGAGGACACCCAGCAGTGCGACGATGATCGGCTCGCTCGCCCACAGCAGCCCGAACTGCACGGACAGGATCCACGCGGCGTTGAGCAGCAGGGACAGCACCGCAGGCACGAACAGGCGGTCGTGGCGCTCGTCGTCGGCGGTGCGGAAGAACTGCCGCACGGTCCAGGCGATCAGGCCGACGTAGACGACGCTCCAGATCGAGAACGCCGGTCCGGCGGGGGCGATCGCGGTCGAGGACGCCGACAGGGCGCCGCCCGACGCCTCGGCGATCGGGGTCCCGCCCGCCGCTCCCGAGCCGACGAACGCGCCGACCACTGCCACGACGGCGCTCACGGCGACCGCGATGCGCTTCCAGATCTTCCTCATGTCCGCTCCGTTCGTCAGCATGCTGATGACCTGCACGGTAGGCCCGTCCGGTGCACCCCGTCGCAGCGCACGTCCAGGTGGTCGGGGGACGAGTCGTCCGCCACTGCGTACGGTGGCCTCGTGACCGTCGAGCTCAACACCGTCTACGTCGACCGCATCGCCCCGATCGCCTGCCCGTCCCTCGACGACACCTTCCGGATGATCGGCGAGCAGGGCGCGAGCGCGTGCATCGTGCTGCACCGCCCCGACGCCGAGGAGCTCGGGGACGTCGCGGTCGCCCTCGGGCTGCACGAGCTCGCGGTCGAGGACGCGGCCGAGGGACACCAGCGCCCGAAGCTCGAACGGTACGGCTCGACGCTCTTCACCGTGCTGAAGCCGGCGGTCTACCAGGACGGTCCCGAACAGGTGGAGTTCGGCGAGGTGCACGCCTTCGTCGGGCAGGACTTCTTCCTGGCGGTGGTCCCGGCCGACCCGCGCGGACCCCAGGCCGTGCCGCGCGCGCTGCAGCGGCTGAGCGGCAAGCCGGCCCTGGTCACCGCGGGACCGCAGGCACAGCTGTGGGCGCTGATGGACTCGATCGTCGACGGCTACGCGCCGGTGATCGACGGGCTCGAGGAGGACATCAACCAGATCGAGGACCAGCTGTTCTCCGGGGTGGCCGGGGTCTCGCGGCGCATCTACGAGCTGTTCGGCGAGGTCGTCGACTTCCAGCGCGCCGCCCGCCCGCTCATCGGCATCATCGAGAACCTGCACCGCGGAGCCGAGAAGTACCACCTGCCGGTCGAGCTGCAGCGCCGGTTCCGGGACGTCCTCGACCACGTCATCCGCACGGTCGAGCGCCTGGACACCTTCCGTCAGCTGCTGCAGAACGCCCTGACGGTCGACTCGACCCTGGCGGCGCAGAAGCAGAACGACGACACGAAGCGCATCTCGGGGTGGGCGGCGATCCTGTTCGCCCCGACGCTCATCGCCGCGATCTACGGCATGAACTTCACGCACATGCCGGAGCTGTCGTGGACGTGGGGCTACCCGCTGTCCATCGTCGCCATGATCGCCTTCGCCGCGATCCTGTTCGTCGTCTTCAAGGTCAAGCGCTGGTTCTGACGGCCCCTTGCCTCGTCGGTTCCGACCAGCCGCGCGCGTCGTGTTGCGCGGGACGCACCACGGCGGCCAGGCTCGTCCTGCCCACGACGCGCAGGCGTCGACGACGCCGACCGGAGCAACGATGCCCACCACCACGAACGACCTCGTCCACCTGACCGCCGGTGGGGTGTCCGTCGTCCTCGACTGCCGCGACGGCGCGCTGCCCGCCGTCGTCCACTGGGGTACCGCCCTCGGCCCGCTGGGCCACGACGAGCTCGTCGCCCTTGCCGACGCGGACGTCGCCCCGGTCGCGAACAACGAGGCCGACGTGCCGGTCCGCCTCGCCCTGCTGCCCGAGCCCCACCGCGGGTGGACCGGCCGTCCCGGGCTCTCCGGCCACCGCGACGGCCGTGACTGGTCCCCGGCCTTCACGGTGACGGCGCTCCACGTCGACGACACCCGGCTGACCGCCGAGGCCGAGGACCCGACCGCCGGTCTCGCCGTCCGCATCACGCTCGAGCTGCTCGTCTCCGGCCTGGTCCGCACCGGCGCGGCCGTGACGAACACCGCCGCCGGGACCTACACGGTCGACGACCTGACCGTCGCGTTCCCGGTGCCGTCCCGCGCCCGCGAGGTGCTCGACTTCGCCGGTCGTTGGGGCAAGGAGCGCACTCCGCAGCGGCGCGAACTCGTCGTCGGCACGCACGAGCGCGACAGCCGCAAGGGTCGCACCGGCGCGGACGCCGCCACGGTCCTCAGCGTGGGGGAGCCCGGCTTCGGCTTCGCCCGGGGCGAGGTGTGGGGCGTGCACACAGCGTGGAGCGGCAACCACCGCCACTTCGCCGAGCGTCTGGCCACCGGGCGCCAGGTCGTCGGCGGCGGTGAGCTCCTGCTGCCCGGCGAGGTCCGGCTCGGCACCGGCGAGACCTACGAGGGCCCGTGGGTCTACGGCGCCTGGGGCGAGGGCCTCGACGACCAGGCCCGCCGGTTCCACCACTGGCTCCGCAGCCGCCCGCAGCACCCCACGACCCCGCGTCCGGTCACGATCAACGTCTGGGAGGCGGTCTACTTCGACCACGACCTCGCCCGGCTCACCGACCTGGCCGAACGTGCCGCGCGCCTCGGGGTCGAGCGGTACGTCCTCGACGATGGCTGGTTCCGCGGCCGCCGCGACGACCACGCGGGCCTCGGTGACTGGTACGTCGACGAGGACGTCTGGCCGGACGGCCTCGGTCCGATCGTCGACCGCGTCCGTGCACTCGGCATGGAGTTCGGCCTGTGGTTCGAGCCCGAGATGGTCAACGAGGACAGCGACCTCGCCCGCGCGCACCCGGAGTGGATCATGCAGGCCGACGGGCGGCTGCCGGTGCGCTCCCGCGACCAGCAGGTGCTCAACCTCGCGATCCCCGAGGCCTTCGCGTACGTGCTCGAGCGCATGACGGCCATCATCGGCGAGTACGGCGTCGACTACGTCAAGTGGGACCACAACCGCGACCTGGTCGAGGCGGGCTTCCTCGGCGGCAGCGCGGCCGTGCACGAGCAGACCCTCGCCACCTACCGGCTCATGGCGACGCTCAAGGAGCGCTTCCCGTCGCTCGAGATCGAGTCGTGCTCGTCCGGCGGTGCCCGCGTCGACCTCGCGGTCATCGAGCACACCGACCGCGTGTGGGTGTCCGACGACATCGACCCGTCCGAGCGGCAGCAGATGCACCGCTGGACGCAGCAGCTCCTGCCGCCGGAACTCCTCGGCGCACACGTCGCGAGCGGCGTCAACCACACGACGGGTCGCTTCCACGACGTGTCGTTCCGTGCCGGGACGGCCCTGATCGGCCACTTCGGCATCGAGTGGGACCTCTCGCAGGCGACCGAGGACGAGGAGCGCACGCTCGCGTCGTGGATCGCGCTGCACAAGGAGTGGCGCGCACTGCTGCACACGGGGCAGCTCGTCCGCGTCGACGAGGTCGACCCGACACGCCTGGTCCACGGCGTCGTCGCCGAGGACCGCCGCGACGCCGCCTTCTTCGTCGTGAGCACCGGTCGGTCCGAGGTGTCCGGCGTCGGACGAGTGGTCTTCCGTGACCTCGACCCGGAGACGCGGTACCGCGTCGACCCGGTCCTGGTCGGGGACGGCCACGACGTCCGCCCGCCCGAGTGGTGGTCCGGCGACCGCGTCTTCAGCGGGCGCGTGCTCGAGCAGGTCGGCCTGCAGCCGCCGCTCCTGCCGTCGGACCGGGTGGTCCCCTTCCGCGTGACGGCCGTCTGACCGGGACGCGACCAGGAGACGGACGGGACGCCCGTGGCGACGCCGCCCCGGGCCTCCCGTCCGTCCACAGGTCAGGTCCGCGGTCCGTGGGCCGGTCCCGATCGCCGCTAGGCTTCCCGTCATGCCGCAGACCGGAACCGCGACACGCACGACCACGCCGGTCTGGGCCCTCAAGCTCGCCGTCATCACCGCACTCGTCGGCATCGCCGGCGGGGTCGCGGGCATCGCGGTGTGGCTCGCCCTGCAGGCCATCCAGTTCGTCGCCTTCGGCTACCCGTTCGGCGGGCACCGCGAGGCCGCGGACGCGCCGTCCGGGCTGAACCGCTTCCTCGCGCTCGCCGCGGCCGGTGTCCTGACGGGCGTCGCGTGGTGGGCGCTCCGACGGTGGGCGAAGCCCGTCGTGTCGGTGACCGGTGCCGTCGACGGCAAGCGGATGCCGGCGTTCGCCACGGTCGCGAACGCCGCGGTGCAGATCCTCGCGGTCGGGCTCGGTGCGTCCATCGGGAAGGAGGTCGCGCCGCGCGAGATCGGTGCCTGGCTGTCCCAGCTCGTCACCGCGCGTGCGGGTCTGACCGGTCGTGAGACGCGGATCCTGGTGGCCTGCGGAGCGGCTGCCGGCCTGGCCGCGGTGTACGACGTCCCGCTCGGCGGAGCGCTCTTCGCGGTCGAGGTCCTGCTCGGCGAGCTGACGTTCGCCACCGCGCTGCCGGCATTCGCCACGAGCGCGATCGCCGCGTTCACCGCCCGGATCGTGATCCCGGACGAGGTGCTCTACCACGTGCCCGCGATGCACCTGTCGCCGTCGCTGCTGGTGTGGGCGATCATCGTCGGGCCGGTGCTCGGGTTCGCCGGGGTCGGCTTCGTCAAGCTCACGAACCGGTTGCAGGGGATGGCGCCGAAGGGGTGGCACCTGCTCGTGGTGCTGCCGGTCGTGTTCGCCATGGTCGGGCTCATCGCCGTGCCGTTCCCGGAGATCCTCGGCAACGGCCGCGCCCTCGGACTCGTCGCGATGAACGCCACGACAGAGGCGCCGACGTTCGCGGGTCTGTCGCCGATCGTGTTCCTGCTGCTGCTCGGCATCATCCGGACCATCACCACGTCGGCGACGATCGGGGCCGGTGCGGTCGGCGGCACGCTGACGCCCTCGATCGCCATCGGGTCCGCGGTCGGCGGTGCCCTCGGCGGCCTGTGGGTGCTGCTCTGGCCGGCTGACGGATCGAGCCTCGCGGCCTTCGCGTTCGTCGGCGCGGCGGCCTTCCTGGCGACCACGATGCGCGCGCCGTTCACCGCCCTCGTGCTCGTCGTCGAGTTCACGCAGGAGGGCACGGACATCCTGATCCCGTCGCTCCTGGCGATCACGGGTTCGGTCGCGGTCTCCTACGTGCTCGCGCGGCGGCGCAGCGCCCAGATGGTCTGAGGCGCAGCCGGGGCACCGCGGACACGAGCGGTGCGCGCGCCTACCATCGGCGGCAGGTCGGGGCGACGGGCCCCGCACGAGGTGAGGAGCCGTCCATGGCGGGGTTCGACGACATCACGAAGAAGGCGCAGGAGTTCCTGAAGGACGGCAAGGTCCAGGACGCCCTGAAGAGCGAGAAGGCCGAGGACGTCAGCGACAAGGTCCTCGGCGGTGTGGCCGACGCCGTCAAGAAGGCCACCGGCGGCAAGTACGACGACAAGATCGACAACGCCCGCGACGCAGCCGACAAGCGCATCGGCAACGAGTAGCGGGAGGGCCTCCCGCCGCCCCGCGGAGCGAGCCGGGGCGCGATCCCGCCTGTCCGCTGAGGGCGATTGGACGTGGTGGGCGCGACGGACCACGATTGTGTGGTGACCGTGCTCGCCCCGAACCAGCCGCTGACCGAGTCCGAGGTCGCCGCGATCAAGCGGGACTTCCCGATCCTCCAGCAGGAGGTGAACGGGCAGCCGCTCGCGTACCTCGACTCCGGGGCGACGGCCGAGCGGCCGCGCCAGGTGCTCGACGCCGAGCGACGGTTCCTCGAGCACGACAACGCGGCCGTGCACCGCGGTGCGCACACGCTGGCGGCCTTGAGCACCGACGCCTTTGAGGACGCCCGCGCCACGGTCGCCGGGTTCGTCGGCGCCGCGTCGCCGTCCGAGGTCGTCTGGACCGCGAACGCCACCGACGCGCTGAACCTCGTCGCGTACGGCATCGCGAACGCCAGCCGCGGGCGCGGTGGGGCGGCGGCCGAGCGCTTCCGCATCGGCCCCGGCGACGAGGTCCTGGTGACCGAGGCCGAGCACCACGCGAACCTCGTGCCGTGGCAGGAGCTCGCCGCGCTCACCGGTGCGACGCTCCGCTGGGTCCCGGTCGCCGACGACGGCACCTGGACCGCCGCCGACGCCGTCGAGCGCATCACCGAGCGGACGAAGGTCGTCGCGTTCGCCCACGTCTCGAACGTCACGGGCATGGTCGCGCCCGCCGCCGCCGTGGTCGCGGCCGCCCGCGCGCACGGTGCCCTCGTCGTCCTCGACGCCTGCCAGTCGGCGCCGCACCGCCCCCTCGACGTGCGGGAGCTCGGCGTCGACTTCGCCGCGTTCTCGGGGCACAAGATGCTCGGGCCGAACGGCATCGGCGTCCTCTGGGGTCGCGCCGAGCTCCTCGACGCCCTGCCGCCGTTCCGCACGGGTGGGTCGATGATCACCACCGTGACGATGGAGGCGTCGGAGTACATGCCGGCGCCCGAGCGGTTCGAGGCCGGCACGCAGCCGGTGTCACAGGCCGTCGCGCTCGCCGAGGCGGTCCGCTACCTGCAGGGCATCGGCATGGAACGGGTGCGCGCCCACGAGGAGCACCTCGCACAGCGGATGCTCGACGGTCTCGCGGCGGTCCCGGGCATCCGCGTCGTCGGGCCGCCGTCCGGTGTGCCGCGCTCGGGGCTCGTGTCCTTCGACGTCGACGGGGTGCACGCCCACGACGTCTCGCAGTACCTCGACGCGCAGGGCATCGCCGTCCGGTCGGGGCACCACTGCGCACAACCGCTGCACCGTCGGCTCGGCCTCGTCGCCACCAGCCGCGCGAGCACCTACGTGTACACGACCGAGGCGGACGTCGACCGCTTCCTCACGGCCGTCGGCGAGGTCCGCGGTTACTTCGGAGCGGCCTCGTGAACAGCCTCGACTCGCTCTACCAGCAGGTCATCCTCGACCACGCGAAGGTCCGGCACGGCGACGTCGTGCTCGAGGACCCCGACGCGTCGCACTTCGAGCGGAACCCGACCTGCGGCGACGAGATCACCGTCAGCCTGCGCCTCGAGCCGGGCACGGACCGCATCGCCGCGATCGGGTGGCAGGGTGACGGCTGCTCGATCTCGATGGCGTCCGCGTCGGTGCTCACCGACATGGCCGTCGGCCGGACCGTGCCCGAGCTGCTCGAGCTCACGTCGGCGTTCCGGGACATGATGCGCTCACGCGGCGCGGGGGAGCCCGACGAGGACGTCCTCGAGGACCTCGTCGCGTTCCACGGTGTCTCGAAGTTCGTCATGCGCGTGAAGTGCGGGATGCTCGCGTGGGTGGCGGCGGAGGCCGCGGCGCGCGAGGCCAGCGCAGCCCACTGAGGGGCCAGCGCAGCCCGCTGACGCAAGCGCAGCCCGCTGACACGAGCGTGCGACGGACGGGAGGCGCGGGGCGGGCCGGTCCCGCGCCTCCCGTCCGGCACACGGTCGCGTGTCACGCTTCGTCACGGTGCGTGACCAGGACGCCTCCGCCACGTAGCGTCGCGACCGTGAGCGACCCGAAGCAGCGGCAGATCCGGTTCAACGCGTTCGACATGAACTGCGTGGCGCACCAGTCCTCCGGACTGTGGCGCCACCCCCGCGACCGATCGCGGAACTACAACGAGCTGTCGTACTGGACGGACCTGGCGCAGCTGCTCGAGCGTGGGCGCTTCGACGGCATCTTCATCGCCGACGTCCTCGGCACCTACGACGTCTACGGCGGGACGAACGAGGCGGCGCTCCGCACCGGGTCGCAGGTGCCGGTGAACGACCCGATCCTGCTCGTCTCCGCGATGGCCTCCGTCACCGAGCACCTCGGGTTCGGCATCACCGCGGGCACCGCCTACGAGCACCCGTACCCGTTCGCCCGTCGCATCTCGACGCTCGACCACCTGACGAAGGGCCGCATCGGCTGGAACGTCGTCACCGGGTACCTGCCGAGCGCGGCTCGCAACATGGGTCAGACCGACCAGCTCTCGCACGACGACCGCTACGACGTCGCCGACGAGTACCTCGAGGTGCTCTACAAGCTGTGGGAGGGCTCGTGGGAGGACGACGCCGTCGTCGAGGACCGCGAGACCGGCGTCTTCACCGACCCGGCGAAGGTGCACCCGATCGAGCACCAGGGCCAGCACTTCGACGTCCCCGGGATCCACCTGTCCGAGCCCTCGGTCCAGCGCAGCCCCGTCGTCTACCAGGCCGGCGCCTCGCCGCGCGGCATCCGCTTCGCCGCCGAGAACGCCGAGGCGGTCTTCGTCGGCGCGCCGACGGTCCCGCAGCTCGCGGCCACCGTCGGCAAGATCCGCGACGCCCTGGAGGCAGCTGGTCGCGACCGCTACGCAGCCCGCGTCTACACGCTGCTCACGGTCATCACCGACGAGACCGACGAGGCGGCCCAGGCCAAGTACCGCGACTACCTGTCGTACGCGTCGGCCGAGGGGGCGCTCGTGCTCAACTCCGGCTGGATGGGTGTGGACCTGTCGCAGTACGACCTGGACGAACCGCTCGGCAACATCGAGTCGAACGCCATCCAGTCGGCGGCCGCGAACCTGTCGGCGGCGACGGGGGAGGACGGCTCGAACTGGACCGTCCGCGACATCGCCGAGCACACCGCCATCGGCGGACTCGGCCCGGTCGCGGTCGGCTCCGGGTCGACGATCGCGCAGCAGCTCATCGACATCCAGGAGCAGACCGACGTCGACGGGTTCAACCTCGCCTACGCGGTGACCCCCGGCACGTGGGAGGACGTCATCGAGTTCGTCGTGCCCGAGCTGCGGGCCCGCGGCGCGTACCCCGAGGAGTACGTCGAGGGGTCGCTCCGCCACAAGCTGCACGGCCGCGGCGACCGCCTGCCCGACGAGCACCGCGGCGCGCAGTACCGCGTCGGCGCACGGGCGACCGCCTGACCGACCGCCGGGGCGTGCGACGTAGGGTGGTCCGGTGATCGGGTCGTCCTTCGTCGTGCGCACCGCGGACGACGAGTCGACCGCGGCGGCGTGCGTCGCGCTCTGGGTCGACGCCGTCGCGGACCGTGACGGCGTCCCGGCGTCCGAAGCGGTGCGCGCCCGCGCGGACGAGAAGTTCGCGGCGGAGCGGGTGGCACTCGTCGTCGCCGAGGACGGCGGAGCCGTCCCGCTCGGGTTCGCCCTCGTCAGCGCACCCGGATCCGGCGGGACGCCGAGCGACGCCGCGTACCTCAGCCTGCTCGCGGTCGCGCCTGCCGCGCAGGGTCACGGCCTCGGACGCCGGCTGCTCGCGGCAGCGGTGGACGCCGCCGCGGCCGCCGGTCACGTCCGGTGCGAGCTGCACGCGCTGGACGACAACGCCCCCGCCCTCGCGCTCTACGCGAGCGCCGGTTTCCGACCGGTCGGCGAGCCGTTCCCGCACGCGTTGAGCGGCCGTCCGACCCACGTCTGGCGGGCGGGTGTCGGCGGGTGAGGTGAGGCTCACCTCACCACGAAACCCCTGATCAGGCTTGCCTCACCTTGCTGGCGCGATCGGCTCGGGAGTGGTTCCATTACCGTCATGTCGACTGCATCGGACCTCTCGCTCCCCACCGCCGAGCACGACGACGCCGCCAGCGCCGCCCGACTCAACTGGCTCCGCGCCGGCCTGCTCGGCGCGAACGACGGCATCGTGTCCGTCGCGGCCGTGCTCGTCGGCGTCGCCGGTGCCGGGGCGGGCACGGGGCCGGTCGTGGCGGCCGGGACCGCGGCGCTCGTCGGTGGTGCGATCTCGATGGCCCTCGGCGAGTACATCTCCGTCAGCGGGGCCCGTGACGCGCAGCGCACCGGACAGGCCGCGGAGCAGGCGAAGCTCGAGGCCGACGCCGAGGACGCTCCGGCGCTCGCCGCGCACTACCGGTCGCTCGGCGTCGAGGACTCGGTGGCGGACGCCGTCGCACGGGAACTCGCGCGCCCCGAGGTCCGCCGGCGTCGGGCAGAGGCCGCGCTCCGGGATGCTGAGGACGAGGTCGTCAGCCCCTGGCGGGCGGCGTGGGTGTCGGCGGCGACGTTCACCGTCGGCGCGCTCCTGCCCTTCATCGCGATGTTGCTCGCGCCGGAGTCCGCTCGTGTCGCCGTCACCGTGACGGCATCGCTCGTGGCCCTCGCGCTGACGGGGACCACGGGGGCGGTGCTCGGTGGTGCCCGTCGAGGTCGGGCGGCGCTGCGGGTGGTCGTGGGTGGGGCGCTCGCGCTCGCGGCGACGTACGTCGCGGGGGCGTTGCTCGGGACGCACGCGCTCTGACCGGAAGACGAGTCGGCTCCGCGGTGCCGGGAGGAGACGGCTCGTGCCCGAGCAGCGTGCGCTCCTGGGGCCCGCACGGACACGACGGGAGCCCAGGGCGAGAATCCGCTCGAGAGACTGACGCTCGGTGAGCGGATCGGGCCGATCGACGGGCCCGCACCGGAATCTCGTCAGGACCAGACACGTGAGACTCGGCGGACCGACGGAGCGAGCGGATCTGACCTCAGGTCAGAAGAACTACCGATGCTCGACCGGCTACCGGACAGGCGCGTCGGGCAACGACACGGCGATCTTGAAGCCGACGTGGGAGTCGATGAAGCCGAGACGACGGTGGAAGCGATGCGCGTCGGTCCGCGCGGCGTCGGAAGTCAGCTGCACCAGCGGAGTCCCGAGTGCAACCGCGGCCTGCTCGACGACCCATCGCATCAGAGTGGTTCCGACGCCGGACGACCGGTGTGCGCTGGCGACGCGGACTGCCTCGACCAGCAGCCGGGCACTGCCTCGTCGAGCCATCCCCGGGACGTCGTCGCGGAAGGTGACGGTGACGGGAAGGTTCAACCCGGAGATCACACCGCATTGTCGCTGGCTTTCGAGGGTCAGGAGGCAGACCGCCGTCGCGCGACCACCCAGGTCCGACGTATGGTTACCTCTGCAACACGCTGTCCCACGAACAAGGGGTTTCATGGCTGGGGAGTTGCGACTCGATGAACGTGGCCTTGAGGCGTTGGTCCGGGAGCTGAAACTTCGCGGTGTCACCAGTGACGAGCACGCCGCGCAGGCGGACGCAGCGCTCGCCGCTGCCACGAGCGCGGTGACATCGTCGCCGTTGGCGGACTCGATGCTGCGACTGCAGGACCGGTTCCGAGGACGGTCAACTGACATCGGTGACCGGATGACGAGTCTGAGCACGTCGCTGACCGTCGCGGCGACAGCCATCACGGCCACCGACGGCAACATTGCCGACGCTGCCCGGAGCATCGGGAATTGAGCGATCTCGCCGGTGCGTTGACCGCCGCCGACGTCACGGACGTACCCGATGACGCGGACGGGCTCCGCAGCGCTGCTCGCCGGTTCGCTTCCGCGGCGGATGGAGTCCTCGATGCAGCGACCGACGGATCACGGTCCTGGTCGCAGCTGCCGACCGTGTTCATCTCCGATGCGCTGCAGCCGGTGCTGACGCCCCTGATGGACTCGGCAGTGCAGAAGGCCCGGCAGATGCAGGCCGCCGCGGACGAGTTCCTGCAGGTGGCTTGCCGCGCCGCGAACAGCATCGAGGACCTCAAGCGCGACCGCGACGTGCTGGTGCAGCAGATCGAGCAGTTCCACGCCTCTGCTCCCGGCCAGGTTGCCGCAGCCGCCGCGAAGCAGGCCGCAGCCGGTGACGTCCTCGGAGCCGTCGCTACGGTCGTCACCAACTGGGAGCAGGTGCCGGAGCTCGTCGGCGAGGAAGTCGCCCTCCGAGTCAAGGTGGAGCGCCACAACGACAACGTCACGACGACGTTGGCGGGCCTCGCCGCGCAACTCGACGGCATCAGCCCATCGACGGTGGACGCGCACCCGGTGCACACGGCAACGAACGTGTCCGGCAAGGTCGGCGGCGACCACCACCGCAACTGGTTCGAGGACGCGTGGAACACCACCAAGGCAGCGGTTGGCCTCGGCAGCGCCGTCCTCGGCGCAGAAGCGGAGGCGATGTGGCCGTACGTGCAGGACACCGCGGCGGTCGCTGGGAACATCTTCGCGTCGCTGGGTAACGCGATGGTCGAGCACCCGGACGAGACACTCGAGTTGCTCGGCGGCATCGCGATGATGGCTGGTGGCGCGGCGATGGAGGGCGGCGGCGTTGCGCTCGATGCAACCGGAGTCGGCGCCTTGGCTGGAGTGCCGTTGAACGCTGCCGGCATCGCCGTCATGGGTGCCGGCGCTGCGGCTGCAACGGCCGGAGGCGGGCAGCTCGGTGTCCACGCGATGACAGATGACCGTGTCAACCCGAACCGCACTGACCACGTGGAGCAGGCGAAGAAGGATCCGAACGGCCCGAACGAGAACCACCCAGGTCGGAACAACAAGGGCGAGTACCAGTCGAAGGACAACGACAGGGCCCGCATCGACTCGGCAGAGAAAGAAGCGCAGGGCATCAAGCAGTACGAAGCGGAGAACGGGACCAAGGTCACGTCGACGCAGCATGTTCGCGCAGAGATGGAGGGCGCGACGAAGGAGCGCGTCTACGACGGATTGATGAAGAAACCAGACGGGACGTGGGAAGGCATCGAGGTCAAGAGCGGCAAGTCCGCGGACAAGACCCAAGAAGCGTTCGACCGCGAGGTGTCGTACGACCACCCGGCCTACGCCACACTGAACGGTGAACGCATCGAGATCACGTCGGTCAACTACCAGCGAGTGAAGTAACGCATGATCATCCAAGAGACCAACAGCCACATCAGCAGCGTCCTCAAGGACACGTTCCGGCCGATGCCGGAGCAGGTGCAGCACATGCTCGGTCTGCTCGATGACGACGAGCGCTTCGCGTGGCGGATCTGGTGGTGCCCAGACGACGCCGACTGGATGTTCAACCCGGAGAAGGTCGAAGCGGAGTTCGACGCCTCCTACCTCCAAGCCGGCGGCACCGCGGAGAAGATGAGCGTCGAACTCCGCCGTCGCGAAGACGACGGCGAGTACCGGTTGTACGTCATCGGTTGTCCCCATGACCTCGCCGACCCGCTCACCGAGGTCATCGACGTGCAAGACGCTCACGAGCCGCGGCACCCGGCCGAGCTGTTCACCGCAGACCAGGCTGCGCCGGTCTTCGTCCACTACGTCGAGCACCAGACCATCCCCGACGGGTACACCCTCCGCTTCATCGACGACATGTGAGGCGGCGACACGCCCATCAGCGTGCGCTCTCGGCGGCTCAGTCGAGGATCAGTGTCCGTCGCGGATCCGCGTCGTCTGAGGCCCGTGGTCGAACCCCGCCGGCGACCGGTCGGTCAGCCTTTGAGCGCGAAGTCCACTCGGTCGTGCGGCTCGGCGGCGAAGTGCCGGCCGGGGTACCGGAGGCCGCCGAAGTACATGTTCGTGTGGGCGACGATCTGCTCCCCACTCACGTGGACACCGTCGTGCTCCGCGTCCGTTGTCGTGTGCGCGTCCGACACCAAGGTCACGTCGAACCCGTGGACCGCTGCGGCCTGGGTCGTCGTACGGATGCAGTAGTCGCTCTGCGCACCGGCGACGACGAGGTGCTGCACTCCCGAGCGCTCCAGGATCGCGAGGAGGTCGGTGTCCGAGAACGAGTCCCGGTACTCCTTCTTCACGAGCGGCTCGTCCGGCCGGCGCTCCAACGGTGCTGCGAGCTCCCAGTCCGGAGACCCCTCGGCGAAGTCGCCGTGGTCCTGCACCCACACCACCGGTACACCGCTCGCTCGTGCACGGTCGACGAGGCGGGCGGTCCGCATGAGCACGCCCTCGGTATCGAAGCAGTCGCGCACGACGCCTCGCTGCAGGTCGATGACGAGGATCGCACTCATGGTCGGCATGAGGGCATCCTGCCACTGAGCAGCAGTACCGAGGATGCTCCGAGCGCGGCAGCCCGGGCCGGCCCGAGCTCGGCGCGGGCGCCGTACCCGGTCGATCCGGTACTGATCGAGCCGGCGGACGGACGTTGCAGCTGAACGTCGTGCCGGGCCCGCCAGCACGCCCGAGGAGACCCAGAAGGCCGTGATGGGTGAGATCCAGTGACCGACGAGCAGGATCAGGGCCGGCAGGAACAGCGGCTCTCCGCCGTCCGCCGCTGCGGCGGCCGCAACGACCGCGAACAGGCCGGCGGCGGCTCCGACGGCAGCCGACCCGAAGCGCACTGCGGGAGGTCCCAGGACGATCACCCGCTGATCATGGCACCCGCATGACGGGCGGCGCATCGCGGGTCGACGAGCGGGGCCCGGGTGGTGCGAGACTCCTGTCATGACGAAGCGCGCTCGACGGGCTGCCGTCGCTGTCGGCAGCCCGACCGCGGGAGCCCGGGCCACCTCCGGCCGCTTCGCGGTCCGTCCCGGCACCTTCAACCTCGCGGGCGAGCTGTTCACGCCGGCGGGCGCACGACTGACCCGCCGCAAGACGGACATCAGCGTGGAGACCGCGGCGGAGCTGGTGCGCGCCGGTGCCGAGCTGGCGTACGAGGTGTGCGGCTGCGGAGGCGGCGGTCCGTGCAAGCCCGTCTGGCCCGAACGGGCGGCGATCGCGGTGCTCGCGAAGTCCTCGCTCCCGTCCGTCAGTGCCCGCCCGACGGCTCCCACGTGGATGGACGTGTGGGCAGGTGACGGGGTGACCGCGGTCTTCTGTCACGGTGACATCACCTGGGGCTCGGCGCTGCCCTGAACCGCCGACGCTAGCGGGGACGGTGTCGTCCTCAGCAGAACGACGGACAGGGAAGGGACGCAACGAGCAAGAACGTCGCGACGACGAAGAAGACGCTGGCGACGACGCCCGCCGTGAGTGCGACCCACAGGCCACTCCGGCGATGCTTCCACTGCCACACGCACAGAGCGGCCGCTGACAGCCACAGACCTCCCTGCACCAGGACGAGCATCCAGCGCGCCCAGCCCAGCGCGTCGCCGACGAGCACGGACCAAGAGAGCGCGAACCAGACGACGCCGACCGTCGCGGCGAGACCGACCGCGAGCGCCGCGATCGTCGGCCAGGTACCCGGCACCCCTCGCTCCCGGGGCGGTCGTGCCACCTTCCAGACGAGCGGTTCCTCCGTGGGTGGCTGCACGACGGAAGAGTACCCGGAGCGCGACGCACGGACTGGCCCGTCTGTCCGCTCTGCCGGCGATGACTCCTCGGATGTCGTTCGGCTTCGAACTGCATGCCCCGTCGGCGCCGGTCACGCACCGAACCGCCGATGGCGGACCCGCGCGAGCCGTACACTGCACGCACGCCGCTCTCCCTGGGTCGGCGTCACCTCGACGATCCGAAGGACGGTCCCGCATGGGCATGTTCGCCACGTTCACGTTCGCCGATCAGCGGTGGAGCGTCGACGAGGAGGAGATCGCTGACCCGGGCGCCCACCCCGAGCCCTTCTTCTCCGCGTCCGTCCACGACAGCGACCTGGTCACCGTGGCGTACGAGCCCGGACCCTCCGCCGGAGGGCTGGTCTACCTCGGGTTCCAACCGCGCGACTACTTCGACGACCCGGACGAGAGCGACGACGTCGACCTGGACGAGCAGGCCGAAGGGCTGGCGAGGTGGGCTGCAGCAGTGACGGGGAGCTCGGTGGCAGCAGCCGCGATCCGGCCGCTCCTCGCCGAAGCGGTCGTCGAGGATCCCGTCGACGACTTCGCCGAGGAGACCCTGCTGAAGCTCATCACCCTGCTCGGTCTGCCCGTCCCGGGGGAGCTCGGCGAGGACTGAGGTGTCCACCTCCGACCGGGGTGACGCGGGGGAGCCGCTCGTCGTGCTCCGGATCGCAGGCGCCGCGCCCGCCCGCCACGCGCCTCCGGTCCGACGTCCCGCCGCCTGACACCCGCCGACGGGGTCCGACGGGACTCCCTAGAGTGAGTGCAGGGGGCGATTCGCCCCGGGCGGAGGAACAGACATGCGGGTAGCGATCACCGGTGGGACCGGGTTCGTGGGACGACACCTCGCGGAACGGTACGCAGCTGACGACGTGGTGGTCGTCTCGCGTCGGACCGGCGTCGAGATCGACGACGTCGACGCCCTCACCGAGGCCTTCGCCGGGGTCGACGCGATCGCCCACTGCGCAGGCATCAACCGCGAGATCGGCGACCAGACGTTCGAGCGCGTGCACGTCCGCGGCACCGCCGCCGTGCTCGAGGCGGCCCACCGGGCCGGGGTGCAGCGCGTCGTGCTGTTGAGCTTCCTGCGGGCTCGGCCGGGCACCGGCTCCCCGTACCACGAGACGAAGTGGGCAGCCGAGGAGATGGTCCGGTCGTCCGGGCTCGACTACACGGTGCTGAAGGCGGGCATGATCTACGGGCACGGGGACCACCTCGTCGACCACCTGAGCCACACCGTGCAGACCGTGCCGTTGTTCGCGTCCGTGGGGTTCCGCGAGAAGACGATCAGCCCGATCCCCGTGGCCGAGCTCGTGGACGTGCTCGTCGGCGCCCTCGAGGGGCGGCTGTCCCGCCGCACGGTGGCGGTCCGTGGCGGCGAGGCGCTGTTGCTCAGCGAGGCGGTCCGCCGGGTCGCGCGCGTGGTCGACCGGCCGGTGCGGGTGTTCCCGGCGCCGGTGTGGGCGCACCGGGTGCTCGGACAGGTCACCGAGTGGACCATGCGCGTGCCGCTCGTCGCGAAGGCGCAGGTGCGGATGCTCGTCGAGGGGGTCACCGAGGCGACGCAGCCGGCCGGCGAGCTCCCGGCGGACCTCGCGCCGAGGGCCCACTTCGACGACGAGCACATCCGAGCGGCGCTCCCGCCCCGGGGCGGCTTCACCTGGCGGGACCTGCGGTTCCCCGGACGACCGTGACGCGCGCGACGTCCTCCGATGCGGTCTCGCGACGCAGGAGAGCTCAACCGCTGACACGTGCGGAACGCACGGCGAAGCGGCGGCAGTACGAGCAGCCGATGTGGCTACCACAGCCCTTCCGGTGGTGCTGGACCTGGGTGGTCCGACCGATCGTCGTCGTGGTCCTCAAGGTCTTGGACGTCGCGGTGAGCACCTGGCACTGACGACGGTTGCCTCCAGCTCGGAACGTCCGTTCCAACCGGCCGGTCGTGTCACACGACCGTTACACGAGGGAAACGGACGGCGCGAACAGCCTCCATAGCGTCGTCCACGAGCGGGGACCCCCGCCGCCCACTCCCACGGAGGACGCCTTGGTCACAGAGATCGCGACCCCGGTCGCCGCGCCCCACGCCCCCCGCACGACCTCGTCGGCAGCCGCCGGCGCAGGCGTCGTCAAGCCCGGGTACGACCCGGCGCTCACCAACGAGGACCTCGCACCCCTGCGCGAGCAGCGCTGGACGAGCTACAACATCTTCGCCTTCTGGATGTCCGACGTGCACTCGGTCGGCGGGTACGTCACCGCCGGGTCGCTCTTCGCGCTCGGCATCGCGAGCTGGCAGGTCCTCGTCGCCCTCGTCGTCGGCATCCTCATCGTGCAGGTCTTCGCGAACCTCGTCGCGAAACCGTCGCAGCGCACCGGGGTGCCGTACCCGGTGATCAACCGCGCGGTCTTCGGCGTCATCGGGGCGAACGTCCCCGCGGTCATCCGTGGCCTCATCGCGACGGCCTGGTACGGCGTGCAGACCTTCCTCGCCGCGCAGTCGCTGAACATCGTCTTCCTCAAGTTCATCCCCGGCTCCGCGGCGCTCCTCGACCACTCGTTCCTCGGGCTCTCCGCGCTCGGCTGGATCTCCTACGGCATCCTCTGGGTCGCCCAGGCCGCACTGTTCTCGATGGGCATGGAGGCGATCCGCCGCTTCATCGACTTCGCCGGCCCGGCCGTCTACGTCGTGATGATCGCGCTCGCGGTGTACCTGGTCGCGAAGGCCGGCATCGGCAACATCTCGCTGACCCTGCACACTGGTGCGCCGATGTCGTTCGGCGCCTCGATCCCGGTCATGCTCTCGGCCGTCGCGATCGTCGTCAGCTACTTCTCCGGCCCGATGCTCAACTTCGGTGACTTCTCGCGCTACGGCCGCTCGTTCCGGTCGGTCAAGCGCGGCAACTTCTGGGGTCTGCCGGTCAACTTCCTGTTCTTCTCGGTGCTCACCGTGCTCTGCGCGAGCGCCACGGTGCCGGTGTTCGGCAAGCTCATCACCGACCCGATCGAGACGGTCCAGGCCATCGACGCACCGTTCGCGATCCTGCTCGGCGGCCTGACCTTCGTCACCGCGACGGTCGGCATCAACATCGTCGCGAACTTCATCAGCCCCGCGTTCGACTTCTCGAACGTCGCCCCGCGGAAGATCAGCTGGCGGACGGGCGGCATGATCGCCGCCGTCGGCTCGGTCCTGCTGACCCCGTGGAACTGGTACGGCAACGACCAGGCGATCCTCTACACGCTCGGCATCCTCGGTGCCCTCATCGGCCCGCTCTTCGGGATCCTCATCGCCGGGTACTACCTCGTCGCGAAGCAGCGGGTCGCGGTCGACGACATGTACACGAAGGAGCCCACCGCCCGGTACTGGTACCGCGCCGGTTGGAACCCGAACGCGATGTGGACCCTGCTGGTCGCCGGTGCCGTGTCGGTCGCGAGCGCGGTGCTGCCGCCGGCGACGGGCGTCCTGCCCTGGCTGAGCAACTACAGCTGGTTCATCGGCTGCGGCCTCGGTCTGGTCGTCTTCTGGGCGCTCGAGCGCCGGTCGCCCCGGATGCCGGTGCTGGCCGCGGACGACCCGACGGTCGACGACGGCGCAGCCGTCGGACGCGACTGACCCGGCCGTCGCACGGCACTCGCCGACCCGACCCGACCTGATCGCCGACACCGGCCGGGAGGCGCGACCCGCCTCCCGGCCGCACCGTCGCCTCCCGGGTCCACCGCCTCCCTCCTGTCCCCACTCCCGTCCGAGAGGTCCCGCTTGCACATCCGCGTCGTCAACCCCAACACCACCGCGTCGATGACGGCGGCGATCGGCCGCGCCGCGGCCGCCGTCGCCGGCCCCGGCACCCTCGTCGAGGCGGTGACCCCCACGACCGGACCGGCCTCGATCGAGAGCCACTACGAGGAGGCCCTCGCGGTCCCCGGGCTCCTCGAGCAGATCGCGCTCGGCGAGCAGCAGGGGGTCGACGCGTACGTCGTCGCGTGCTTCGGCGACCCGGGACTCGACGCCGCGCGGGAGCTCGCCGCCGGACCGGTGATCGGGATCGCCGAGGCCGGCTTCCACGCCGCCGCGATGCTCGGTCGCCGGTTCGGGGTCGTCACGACGCTGGCCCGCACGACCGGGCGTGCGTGGGAGCTGGCGGAGCGCTACGGGTTCGCCTCCCTGGTGACCGAGATCCGGGCGTGCGAGGTGCCCGTGCTGCAGCTGGAGGACCCGACGTCGGGGGCCCGGGAGCTCGTCGTCGAGGAGTGCCGCGCCGTGATCGCGGGCGGCGCGGACGCCGTGGTGCTCGGGTGCGCGGGCATGGCGGAGTTCTGCGCCGAGGTCTCCCGTGAGATCGGTGCGCCGGTGGTCGACGGGGTGGCCGCGGCGACGGTGCTCGCGGAGTCGCTCGTCCGGCTCGGGCTGCGGACCGGCAAGGCCGGCGAGTACGCACCCCCGCCGCCGAAGCCGGTGACGGGACTGCTGTCCGGCTTCACGGTGCAGGCGGCCGGGTCCTCCGCGCCGGTGTCGGCTCCGGTCCTGCTCGCGGAGGTGTCGGCATGAGCGCCGCAGTGCACGCGGACCTGGTGCTCCGCGCTCGGCGTGCCTGGGTGGACGGCGTCCTGCAGCCGGCCGCGGTCGTCGTCCGCGACGGCGTGGTCGACGCGGTCCTGCCGTTCGAGGCGTCGGTCGCGGCGACGGAGGACCGGAGCGTCCCGGACGAGCACGTGCTGCTGCCGGGACTCGTCGACACCCACGTGCACGTCAACGAACCCGGTCGCACCGAGTGGGAGGGGTTCGCCTCGGCCACGAGGGCGGCGGCCCTCGGCGGCGTGACCACGATCATCGACATGCCGCTTAACTCGATCCCGGCGACGGTCGACGTCGACGCCCTCGCGGTGAAGCGGGCGAGCGCCGAGGGACGCGTCGCGGTCGACGTCGGGTTCTGGGGAGGAGCGATCCCCGCCAACGCCGGGGCACGCGGCCCGCTGCACGACGCCGGGGTCTTCGGCTTCAAGTGCTTCACGGCGCCGAGCGGCGTCGACGAGTTCCCGCACCTCGACCCGGCGCAGCTGCGCGCGGCGATCGAGGAGGTCGCCGAGCTCGACGCGCTGCTCATCGTGCACGCCGAGGACCCGGACCACCTGGTGCCGCACGGGTCGCTCGGTGGCCACTACGTCGACTTCCTCGCCACCCGTCCGGGCAGTGCCGAGCAGTCCGCCGTCGCGCGGGTCCTCGACGGGGCCCGGGCGACGGGAGCCCGCGTGCACGTGCTGCACCTGTCCGACGCGGGGGTGCTCCCGATGATCCGCGCAGCCAGGGCCGAGGGCGTCCGGGTGACCGTCGAGACGTGTCCGCACTACCTGGCGTTCGAGGCCGGGTCGATCCCCGACGGCGCGACCGAGTTCAAGTGCTGCCCGCCGATCCGCGACGACGCGAACCGCGACGCGCTGTGGGCAGGGCTGCTCGACGGCACGATCGACTGCGTCGTGTCCGACCACTCGCCGTCGACGGCCGACCTGAAGACCGACGACTGGGGCTCGGCCTGGGGCGGCATCGCCGGTCTCCAGGTCGGCTTCCGGGCGGTGTGGACCGAGGCCCTGCGTCGTGGGGTCCCGCTCGAGGCCGTCCTGCCCTGGTTCACGACGGGGCCGGCGGCGCTCGTCGGGTTCACCGACCGCGGCCGGATCGCGCCGGGCACGGTCGCCCACTTCGCGGTCCTCGACCCCGCGGCCGAGGGCGTCGTCGAGGTGTCGGCGCTGGCCCACCGCAACCCGGTCTCCGCCTACGCGGGCCTCCACACGGTCGGCGTCGTCACCGAGACCTGGCTCCGCGGTCGGCTCGTGGCGACGGCCGACCACGGGGTCACCGCCGTCGAGGGGGTCCTGGTCGACCGCCCGACCGCACCGCAACACGCACGAAACGAACGTTCCGGTATCGTCCTGAACGGAACGGAGGCACCATGACCCAGCCAGTGAACCCGCCCGCCCGACTCCTCATGGGGCCGGGACCGATCGACGCGGACCCCCGCGTGCTCCGCGCGCTGTCGACCCCGCTCGTCGGGCAGTACGACCCGTGGATGACGGCGACGATGACCGAGACGCAGGAGCTCTACCGCCAGGTCTTCGGGACGCGGAACGACGCCACGGTGCTCGTCGACGGCACCTCCCGCGCGGGCATCGAGGCGGCCCTGGTGTCCCTGCTCGCCCCGGGCGACCGCGTGCTCGTGCCGGTCTTCGGACGCTTCGGGCACCTGCTCGCCGAGATCGCCACGCGTGCCGGTGCCGAGGTGCACACGATCGAGACCGAGTGGGGGCAGGTCTTCCCGCCGTCGGTGATCGAGGACGCCGTGCGCCGGGTCCGGCCGAAGGTCCTGGCAGTGGTGCAGGGCGACACCTCGACGACGATGAACCAGCCGCTCGACGAGCTCGGGGCGATCTGCGAGCGGCACGGCGTGCTGCTCTACACCGACGCCACGGCGAGCGTCGGCGGCAACCCGCTCGAGACCGACGCCTGGGGGATCGACGTCGTGAGCGCCGGCCTGCAGAAGTGCCTGGGCGGGCCCTCCGGCAGCGCGCCGATCACCCTGTCGCCGCGTGCCGTGTCGGTGCTCGACGGCCGCCGGAGCATCGAGGCCGGCATCCGCGAGGCCGACGACGTCGTGTCCGACGACCCGATCCGCTCGAACTACCTCGACCTCGCGATGATCCTCGACTACTGGGGCCCGCGACGACTCAACCACCACACCGAGGCCGCGTCGATGCTCTACGCCGCGAACGAGTGCGCCCGCATCCTGCTCGAGGAGGGGCGCGAAGCCGTGATCGAGCGCCACGCGACCGCCGGTCGGGCGATGCTCGCCGGGGTCGAGGCCCTCGGGCTGCGCGTGTTCGGCGACGTCGCCCACAAGATGCACAACGTCGTCGCCGTGGAGATCCCGGACGACGTCGTGGGCGATCAGGTCCGCGGCGCGATGCTCGAGGACCACGGCATCGAGATCGGCACGTCCTTCGGGCCGCTGCACGGACGGGTCTGGCGCATCGGGACGATGGGCTACAACGCGCGGAAGGACACCGTCGTGCGGACCCTCGCCGCGCTCGAGCACTGCCTGCGCCGCGCCGGCCACGCCGTGCCGCAGGGCGCAGGGGTCGACGCCGCCCTCGACGTGCACGCCGGCCCCGCCGTCGACACCGATCGCACCGCATCCATCGGGGCACCCGCGTGACGCCGGCGACCGGACCCTCGACCACCGAGGCACCCGCGGCACCGGGAGCACCGACGGCGAGCGCCCGCGCGATCGCCGACGCCGCGACGATCGTCCGGTGGTGCGACACCCTCGCCGAGATCTCGCAGGACGAAGGACGCACCACCCGCGTGTACCTGTCCCCGGAGCACGCCCGGGTGAACGCGGTGGTCGCGGAGTGGATGCAGGACGCCGGACTCCGCACCTGGCAGGACGCCGCCGGCAACCTGCACGGCATCGTCGACGGCGCGACGCCGGACGCCCCCGTGCTGCTGCTCGGCTCACACCTCGACACCGTGGTCGACGCCGGTCGCTACGACGGCGTCGTCGGGGTGCTCATGGCGATCCGCACCGCGGCCCGGCTCGCCGCGTCCGGGCCGCTGCCCTTCGCGCTGCAGGTCATCGCGTTCTCCGACGAAGAGGGAACGCGGTTCGGCAAGGCCCTGCTCGGGTCCTCCGCGGTCGCCGGGGTCTGGGACGACGCCTGGTGGGACCTCGAGGACGGTGACGGCACCACGCTCCGGCAGGCCTTCACCGACTTCGGGCTCGACCCCGCCCGCGTCGGCGAGGCGGCACTGCGCCCGGAGCGACTCGTCGGCTACCTCGAGGCGCACATCGAGCAGGGTCCGTACCTGGAGCAGGCCGGTCAGGCGCTCGGCGTCGTCACGAGCATCGCGAGTGCCCGACGGTTCTCCGTCGAGGCGGTCGGCGAGGCCCGGCACGCCGGCGGCACGCCGTACGAGCGGCGGCACGACGCCCTGCTCGCCGCGGCCGAGGCGGCGCTCGCCGTCGAACGGATCTGCCGTGCCGAGCAGCACGTCGGGACCGTCGGGACGATGTCGGTGGAACCCGGAGCGGTCAACGTCGTCCCGGGGCTCGCCCGGTTCAGCGTCGACCTGCGCGGCGAGTTCGACGAGGGCCGTGACCGCGTCTGGGAGTCCATAACGGCCGCGTTCGACGAGATCGGGGCCCGCCGGGGGGTGACGGTGGCGCCGACCGAGGTGCACCGCGCACCGGCGGTGTTCTGCGCCCCGGCGTTGATGGACGCCGTCCGCGCCGGGATCGCCGCGACGGGAGAGGTCGCGCCGGCCGAGCTGTTCTCGCGCGCCGGGCACGACGCGATGTCCCTCGGACTCGTCACCGACGTGGCGATGCTGTTCCTCCGCAACCCGGACGGCATCAGCCACCACCCCGACGAGTTCGTCTCCGAGGACGACGTCGCACTCGGCCTCGACGCCCTGGCCGTGGCCGTCGAGCGCATCGCCGACGACCGGGCGGAAACCCGGTGAGCGCCGTGCCCGACGTCCGCGCCCGGGTCGACGCGGTCTGGGACCGGCTGTCGCCCGCCGAACGCCGGGTCGCCGCGATGGTCCGCCACGACCCGGAGCTGCTGCTCGTCGGCACCTCCGCCGAGCTCGCGGCCGAGTCGGGTACCTCGAAGGCCACGGTGTCGCGGCTCGTCCGCTCCCTGGGGTTCCAGGACGCGGCCGAGGTCCGGCAGGAACTCATGTCCGCGCGGGGCAGCGGCCTGCCCTGGGCGGCCGAGGACGCCGCGCACGTCGATCAGCGCGCTGTCGAGGCGCGGAACCTCGACGCCGCGTTCGCCTCACTCGCGCGGGCGGACCGCGTCCGACTCGCCCGCCGCATCGTCCGTGCCCGTCGGGTGCTCGTCTTCGGGGAACGCGGTGCCCACCCCGTCGCCATGCAGCTCCGGTCGCAGCTGGCGCAGGTGCGTCCGGACGTGCGGATCGGTCCGGCTCCGGGGCAGCGTCTGGGCGAGGAGGTCGCCGACCTCGACCGGCGGGACCTCGTCGTGCTCGTCACCGTCCGGCGCCACGCGGCGGGTGCCGAGCGGCTCGTCCGGCACTGCGTCGCGACCGGTGCCGACGTGGTCGTCCTCGGGGACCCGACGGCGGCGGTGATCGCGGCTCCCGCGGCGACCGCGGTGCTCTGCCCGGTGGACTCGCCGTCGGCGTTCGACTCGATGGCGGCGCTCTTCGCGGTCGTCGCAGCGATCGCGAACGACGTGTACGAGGCCTCCGGACCGGCGGGTCGTGCCCGCGTGGACGCCGTCGCCGCTGCCTACGACGCGCTCGGGGAGCTCGCCGCTCGCTGACCGTCGTCGCGGTCGTCGCGGTCGTGTCGGCGCCCGTCGCCGCGCCGCGGCGGCGGGTCGCCCCGCTCGAGCTCGTCGCGCAGCGCTGCGTTCCGCGCGGCGATCAGCCGCGGCAGGTACCGGGCGAGCGCGATCCGCTCGGCCAGCCACCCGAGCGGACCGAGCGGTGCCCGGAAGACGATCTCGTCCACCATGCGCGTGCCGACGACCGACGGCTCGAACCGGTGCTCGTGCCGGAACTGTGCGAACGGACCACGCACCTGCTCGTCGACGAAGCGACCCGGAGCCTCCATGGCGGTGATCCTGCTCGTCATCGACCAGACGACCCCGAAGTGCCGCGCGCGCCACGTGACGCTCTCCCCGAGCCCGATCGTGCCGGTCGTCGTGCCGGCAACGGCGCGTTCATCGGTGTCGGCCATCGATCGCTCGTGCGCGCCGATGTCGAGCGACAGCGCGAAGACGCGCTCGACCGGAGCGGCGATCTCGGTGACGACGCGGAAGGCGACCGTCACGGCGTCGGCCAGTCCGTCGGCGTGCTCCGGTCGTCGTCCCGCAGCACGGCGGCGAGCAGTTGGTCGTGGCGCACCCCGCGGTGCACGACGGCGGAGCGGGACCGGCCCTCGAACCGCATGCCGATCCGCCGGGCGGTCGCGGCCGAGGCCGCGTTCGTGCCGAGCGCGCGCCACTGCACCCGCACCAGACCCAGCCCGGTCGGCGGGGCTGCGAAGGCCCAATCCAGTACGCGCGCTGCGGCCTCGGTCACGAACCCGTGCCCGCGGCCGTCGGGGTGCAGTGCGTAGCCGATCTCGCCGGCGCCGTCCGCGAAGCCGAACACGCCGACCGTGCCGAGCAACCGTGGGTCGTCCGCTCGTCGGATCCCGAAGTCGTAGCGGGTGTCGTCGCGCCACCCGGCATCGACCTGCTCGAGGAACCGGTGCGCCTCGGCGTGACCGTACGGCACCGGGACCGGGGTGAAGGCGATCACGTCGGGGTCGTTCGCGTACGCGACGACGGCCTCGACATCGGCCGGACCCGGAGCGGAGAGCACGAGCCGGTCGGTGCGGAGCGTCACGGGGAGCACACCGCGAGCCTAGTGAGCCTGCGGTCGCAGGGTAGCGTCGGCGCCATGACGTTCGACTCCCTCGCCTTCCCGGTCATCGACGGACACAACGACCTGCCCTGGGAGCGTCGCGAGTCCCACGACTCCGGCGTCGAGGGCATCGACACCGAGCAGGGGACGCTGCACACCGACCTGCCGAAGCTCCGGGCCGGTGGGGTCGTCGGTCAGTTCTGGTCGGTGTTCGTGCCGTCCGACGACCCGGATCCCGTGCGGACCACGCTGCAGCAGATCGACACCGCGCACCGGATCGTCGCGCGGTACCCGGACGACCTGACGTTCGTGCGGACCGCCGCCGAGCTGCGTGCCACCGTCGATGCCGGACGCATCGCGTCGTTGCTCGGTGCCGAGGGCGGCCACTCGATCGGCGACGACCTCGCGGTGCTCCGGTCGTTCGCCCGGCTGGGTGTCCGCTACATGACGCTGACGCACAACGACGACACGACCTGGGCGGACTCGGCCACCGGTGTCCGGGCGCACGGGGGCCTGACCGACCGCGGCCGCGAGGTCGTCGCCGAGATGGAGCGGATCGGCATGCTCGTCGACCTGTCCCACACCGCACCGGCGACGATGCGCGACACCCTCGACGTCGCGACGCAGCCGGTCGTCTTCAGCCACTCGTCGACCGTCGCCGTCGACGACCACCCGCGGAACGTCCCCGACGACGTGCTCGTCCGACTCGGAGACAACGGCGGCGTCGTGATGATCACGTTCGTGCCGAAGTTCGTCTCGCGCGCGTGGGCGGACTGGGAGGAAGCCGGCTCCGAGGGGGAGCCGCCGCTCGTCACCGTGGCGGACGTCGCCGACCACGTCGACCACGCCCGCGAGGTCGCGGGGGCGCGCCACATCGGGCTCGGCGGCGACTACGACGGCACACCGGTGCTGCCGCCGGACCTGCGGGACGTGTCGCGGTACCCGGTGCTCGCGGAGGAGCTCCGCCGCCGCGGCTGGGGCGACGACGACCTGCGGGCGCTCGCCGGCGGGAACGTGCTGCGGGTGCTCGAGGCGACGGACGAGCGGTTCGCGGGGAGCGCGCTGCACTGAGGCCGGCTGCCGGTCGTGGTCGGCGCTGCGGTGGCAGGGACGCGGCCGGGGGGCGCGGCGTACGACCGCCGCGCGCCGCTCGGGACTCCTGCTCCGCCTCTTCCCATCGCGGTCGCCGTACATTCCGATAGCTCGCCCCGCGCGCGCCCTGCTCATGACACTTGTGCGATGAACGAGGGGAACCTGCTCCCGGCGACGTACCGGGAAACGCTCGACGCCATCCGCGTCCACGTCCGCGGCACCAGGACCGCGGTGCAGCTCGCTGCCAACGCGCACGTCATCCACCTCTACTGGGCGATCGGCCGCGAACTGCTCGAGCGGTCCCGATCCGCGCCGTGGGGGAGCGGGGTCCTCGGTCGCCTCGCGGAAGACCTCCGGAGCGAGTTCCCGGCGATGCGCGGCTTCTCCGCGACGAACCTCAAGTACATGCGTCAGTTCGCGGTCGCCTGGCCGAACGAGCAAGCAATCGGTCAACAGCTTGTTGACCGATTGCCCTGGGGGCACGTCACGCTCCTGCTCGGTGTCCGATCGCCTGCGGTACGGGCGTGGTACGCGGCGACCGCCGCGCAGTCCGGGTGGTCTCGGAACGTCCTCCGCCACAACATCAGGAGCGGCGCCCACGAGCGACACGGTGCCGCCAGCACGAACTTCAGCCGCCTGCTCGACGCGGACGGAGCCGACCTGGCGCAGCAGATGACCCGCGATCCGTACGTCCTCGACTTCCTCGCGGTGGACGGCGACCGCGACGAGCGAACGCTGGAGGCGGCGATGACGACCCGGATCGCCGAGACGCTCCGGGAGCTCGGCGAGGGTTCGCGTTCGTCGGACGCCAGGTCCACTTCGAGGTCGAGGGCAGCGACTTCTTCGTCGACCTCCTCTTCTTCCACGTCGAGCAGCTGCGCTACGTGGTCGTGGAGCTCAAGACCGGCGCCTTCCGGCCGGAGAACCTCGGCCAGCTCACCTACTACGTCGCCCTCGTCGACGACCGACTGCGCCGCGACCACCACGCCGAGACCGTCGGGCTCCTGCTCGTCGGCGGCAAGAACGACGCCGTCGTCCGCTACGCACTCAGCGCGGCGAACGCACCGGTGGGTGTCGCGTCCTACGAACTCCTGCCGCCCGACCTACAGCGATCACTGCCGACGGAGGCGCAGTTGCGGCGTGCGCTGCTCGGCGGCGAGTAGGACGGGCGTCAACGGGCGTCATCGACAGGGGAACGCCGGGCGCCGTCGCTAAGATCGCGAGCGGACCGCAGCGCCGCCACCGACGGCGTGACGACTCGACCCGGAGGACGACAACGGATGACCGGCACCATCTACGACAACATCTCGCAGGCGTTCGGCAACACCCCGCTCGTCCGGCTCAACCGCCTGCCGAAGGCCGACGGTGCCGAGGTGCTCGCGAAGCTCGAGTTCTACAACCCGGGCTCCAGCGTGAAGGACCGCCTCGGCGTCGCGATCATCGACGCGGCCGAGGAGTCCGGCGAACTGCGCCCGGGCGGCACGATCGTCGAGGGCTCGTCGGGCAACACCGGCATCGCGCTCGCCCTGGTCGGCGCCGCACGTGGCTACCGCGTCGTCATCACGATGCCCGAGACGATGAGCGTCGAGCGGCGGGCCCTGATCCGAGCCTTCGGCGCCGAGATCGTCCTGACCCCGGGCTCCGAGGGCATGAAGGGCGCCGTGGCCCGCGCCGGCCAGATCGTCGACGAGACCCCCGGCGCGATCCTGGCCCACCAGTTCGAGACGCCGGCGAACGCCGCGATCCACCGGAAGACCACGGCGGAGGAGATCCTCCGCGACACCGAGGGTCACGTCGACGTCTTCGTCGCCGGCGTCGGCACCGGCGGCACCATCACGGGTGTCGGGCAGGTGCTCAAGGAGCGCGTGCCCGGCGTGCAGATCGTCGCCGTCGAGCCCAAGGACTCCCCGCTGCTGACCGAGGGGAAGGCCGGCCCGCACAAGATCCAGGGCATCGGTGCCAACTTCGTGCCCGAGGTCCTCGACCGCGACGTCATCGACGAGGTGTTCGACGTCGAGCTCGACGACGCGCTCCGGGTCGCCCGCGCGCTCGGTACCGAGGAGGGCATCCTGTCGGGCATCTCGTCCGGCGCGATCATCCACGCGGCCGTCGAGATCGCCGCCCGCCCGGAGAACGCCGGCAAGCGCGTCGTCGCGATCGTGTGCGACACCGGTGAGCGCTACCTGTCCACGCCGCTGTTCGAGGGGCTCACTGCGTGACGCGTGCCGTCCGACGTGGCGTGCTGTGGCGGGTCCGGGAGGACCTTGCTGCGGCACGCCGCGGTGACCCCGCCGCCCGGGGCGACCTGGAGAACGCGGTCGTCTACTCGGGGCTGCACGCGATCTGGACCCACCGGCTCACGCACCGGCTCTGGCTCGCGCGGGGCCTCCCCGGCTCGCGGTTCGTCGCCCGGGGGGTCGCGCAGATCGCCCGATCGGTCACCGGCATCGAGATCCACCCCGGGGCGCGCATCGGTCGCCGGTTCTTCATCGACCACGGCATGGGCGTCGTGATCGGGGAGACGGCGGTCATCGGTGACGACGTCCTGCTCTTCCACGGGGTCACCCTCGGCGGGCGTGGCGGGGAACACGGTCCGGGGCAGCGGCGGCACCCGACCGTGGGGGACCGCGTGGTGCTCGGCGCCGGGTCGTCGTTGATCGGCGCGATCACGGTGGGCGCGGACTCGGTCGTCGGGGCGAACACGGTCGTCACGAAGGACGTTCCCGCGGGCTCCGTGGTCACCGGCATCGCCGGGACCGCCAGGCCGAGGTCCGGGCACGAGGGCGTCCCGACGCTCTGACCGCCGCCGGCCGCGCTCGCCGTCGTGGTCGCGCTCGCCGTCGTGTCGGGACCGTGCGGCATGCTGGTGGGGTGGACGGCGCAGCACTGCACGAGGTGACCTTCCGGACGGCCCTCGCGCTCCCCGCGGTCGAGGAGACGCAGCCCTTCGGCGAGCACTCCGTCGTCCACAAGGTGGTCGGGCGGATGTTCGTCCTCGCGACGACGCTGCGCGGCGTCCCGATCGTCAACCTCAAGTGTGCTCCGCCGCACGCGGCGGCCCTCGTGCGCGACCACGCCGAGATCACTCCGGGGTGGCACATGGACAAGCGGCACTGGATCACGCTCTCGCCGGGCGACGGACTCGACGAGACGATGGTCGAGGACCTCGTCGCGAACTCGTACGACCTCGTGGTCGCCGGCCTCCCGAGGGCCCGACGCCCGCTCGATCCCGGCGCAGGACGTCGTGCCGGTGACTCAGACGCGACCGCGGGCGAGGACCTTCGAGACGTCGCGGACGACCTTCGGGGCGAGCCGGTCTCCCGAGTCGAGCACGGCGCGGGCCCGCTCGGGTGACAGCCCGGCGGAGATCTCCCCGATCGTGACGCCGTGCTCCGGTCGGTGCGTCACGACCACGCGGTCGCCCGCCGCCACCGGTCCGCTGTGCAGGACCCGCAGGTAGGCGCCCGGACGGTTCTCCGCTGCGAACCGCTTCACCCACCCGGGGACCCCCATCCGGCGCGCGAAGGTGCCGCAGGGCACCCGGGGGATCGTCACCTCGAGTTCGAGCGTCTCGCCGATCCGCCACCGCTCGCCCGTCACGGCGCCGGTCACGTCGACGTCGCTCGTGCGCAGGTTCTCGCCGAACAGGCCCGGCGGGACGTCGCGCCCCAGGACCTCGGCGAAGTACGCGGCGTCCTCGTCGGCGTAGGCGTAGACCGCCTGGTCCTCGCCGCCGTGGTGCTTCCGGTCCGCCTGCACGTCCGCGTGGAGCCCGAGCGGGCGGACGCGGACGGGGCCGTCCACCGGACGCTTGTCGATCGCGGTGATCCCGATCGTGCCCGAGTCGCGGAGCAGCTGGTCGACGCGGCAGACGGCGGTGATGTGGCTCATGCTCCCCATCCTGACGCAGACGGCGGACGGACCGCAGCACGTGACATCACCCGGCGGCGTGACGATCCGGCTCCGGGATCCGTCACACCGGTGGAACCAGAGGAGACCGACCATGACCGACACCACCTGCGCCGCCGCCGCCGCCGTCCTGCGACGCCCCGGCCCGTCCCCGATGCACAGCGCGACGGCACGCATCCCCTCGGCACACGGTCTGGCACAGGTGCGCGTCCGGACGCTCGGCGCCCGCCCGGTCGGCCCGCTGCAGGTGATCGGGACGGGCCCCGCCGCCACCCGCCCAGACTTCCTCCACCACTGACCGGTAGAAGGGTGACGTGCCGTACCAGCCCCTCGCCGACCTCGACGACGCCGTCCTCGTGGGCCGCTCGTCCGACGGCGACGTCCGGGCGTTCGAGGTCCTCATCCGGCGGTACACGCCGCTGCTCCGTGCCTACGCACGGCGCACCCTCGGATCGACCGACGAACTCGACGACGTCGTGCAGGAGACCTTCATCACCGCGTGGGGCCGCCTCGACGCCCTCGAGGACGGCGCCAAGGTCAAGTCGTGGCTCATGCGCATCCTCAGCCGCAAGTGCATCGACCGCATCCGTGCGCGGCGTGAGCACCTGGACGTCACCGAGCTCGAGGTCGAGGCGCCGCGGGACGACGCCCCGGAGCGGGTCGCCGAGGCCCGGTCGCGCGAGGAGGCCGTCGAGACCGCCCTGGCTGAGCTGCCGGAGGCACAGCGGCGGTGCTGGGTGATGAAGGAGGTGCTCGAGTACCGCTACGAGGACATCGCCGAGGAACTCGACCTGCCGGTGTCGACGGTGCGCGGCCTGCTCTCGCGCGCGAGGAAGAACATGATCCGTCTCATGGAGGCATGGCGATGACCGGACCAGACGACGTGCAGCCAGACGACGTGCACCACGACGACGTGCAGCCCGACGTGCGCCTCGACGCCCTGGAACCCGAGGACCTCGACGGCCACACCATCGACGAGCTCGCGGACTACCTGGACGCCGGGATGCTGCCTGCCGACCCGAGCATCGACGACTCAGCCGCGTGCCAGAACGCCCTCGCCGCCCTGGTCCGGCTCCGGCAGTCGTCCCTCGGCTCGCTCGACGCCGCGGCTGAGCAGGAGGCACCGGCCGACGAGTCGTGGATCGGCGGTGTGCTGGCGAACATCTCGCTCGAGGCCCGAGCCGGTCGGGACGTCCCGCTCCGGCCGTCGGTGCCGACCGAGCGCCCCGTGATGACCGAGGGCGCGATCCGGTCGCTGGTGCGGACGGCCGGCGACGTCGTGCCCGGCGTCGTGATCGCCCGGTGCTCGCTCCAGGGCGACGTGACCCTGCTCGACGCGCCCGTCCGGGTGCTGGTCGAGCTGGCGATCCGGGCCGGGACGCCCATCCACGCCACCGCCGAGCAGGTCCGCCAGGCCGTCGCCGAGACCCTCGCCGAGCAGACCGACCTGGTGGTCGAGGCGGTCGACGTGCGGGTCCGGGACCTCCTGCCCCCGCTCCCACCGCGGCACGACGACGGAGCGGTGCCCGGCGCCGCCGACGAGGAGGACCCCGCATGAGCCTGGACGACGCAACGGCCGCGGCGATCGAGGAGGCCGTCCTGGCGGCACCCGGTGTGGCCGACCTGTACCGCGCGAAGCCGACGCTCGGCAGCGCGGTCGAGTCCGCCCGCCGGATCGCCTCGCGTGCACCGGTGACCCGGGTCGTGCTCGACGACGACGTCCTGCGCGTCGTCGTCGGCACCGACGGATCGGTGCCCGCCCGGGTCGCAGCGCGTGCGGCGCACGACGCGGCACTCCGCGTCGCCGGTGAGCGCGGACTCGCGCTCGGCCGCGTGGACGTGCGCATCGCGCGCGTCGGCTGAGCGGACCGGCGGGTCGCGCGACGGAGCGCCGGGCCGGCACGCGGGACCGGCGGACCACGTGACGGACGGGAGGCACGGCACCCGCTGGCACCGTGCCTCCCGTCCGTCGGGTGGTGACGACCGTCACCCGTCGGCGGCTCAGTAGTAGTTGGTCGCCTGCGAGTGGGCCCACGCCGCGCAGGGCGTGCCGTAGGCCGCGCTGATGTACTGCAGCCCCCACGTGATCTGCGTGGTGGCGTTGGTCCGCCAGTCCGCCGCGACGGTGCCCATCTTCGACCCGGGGAGCGCCTGCGGGATGCCGGTCGCGCCACCGTTCGGGTTGACGGCCTGGTAGTTCCACCCGGACTCCTTGGTCCAGAGGCTGTCGAGGCACTGGAACTGCGCGGAGCCCCAGCCGTACTGCGACGCCGCCATCGAGGACGCGGTGGCCTTGGCGCCGGCCACGGTGTTCGCGGCGGCCTGGCGCTCCGCTGCCGCAGCGGCCTCCGCCGCTGCACGTTCGGCTGCGGCCTTCGCCTCGGCGTCGGCCTGTGCCTTCGCCGCCGCTGCTGCCGCCGCGTCGGCGTCCGCCTTGTCCTGCGACGCGCTCTGGTCGGCGACCTGCGTCGTGGCGTCGACGGTCGACGCGATGTGGGTGGTGATCGCGGAGCCGGACATGCTGCGGTAGTCCGACAGCGCGTGCACCTGGCGCTCGAGGGCGCTCGTGTCGGTCTTGTCGTTCGCGTCGGCGAGCACCGTGCGGGCGGTCGCGATGGTCGCGGCGGCCTGGGCGCGGTCGAGGTCCGTCCCGTGCAGCGCGGGGGTGCTCGTGGCGCTCGCCGAGGGCACGCCGATCGCCTCACCGATCGCCGGCTGCGTGCCGACGGTCGCGAGGCCGCCGACGAGGGCGACGGCGGCCGCGCTGCCGACGACGAGGGCGGACCGGCTGCGGAGCGCGCGGCGGACGCGGCGGCTCGGGGTGTCGAGCGCCTGGCGTCGGGTGGTCGCGGTGGTCGGGTCCGTCGCGGTCGTGCCGGGTCGGGTCGTGCCGGGTGCGGTCGTGCTGGGTGCGGTCGTGCTGGGTGGTTCGGGGATGTTTCGCGTCATCGGTTCCGGTGGTCGGCCGGCTGGAGGGCGACTCCCGGGCACGCCGGATCGGGCACGCGGGGGTGGGGGAGCGTGCACGACCGTCGGGACGGCCGTCGTGGGGGAGCCGCGAGCCGGGGGAGGACCGGACGGTGGTGTGGGGCCCGTCCGTCCGCCGCTGGGCGACCGGGTGGCCGCCTGCTCGGGCGAAGCCGTCACGATGACGTGTCAGCCTGGACAGTGCGTCCAGGAGGACTGGCAGAACCGTCCGTCCACCCCTTGGTAACGGTTCGGTAACGGCCGCTGATCGGCGGGTTCAGCGACCGGAGGTGGGGGCTTCCTGGGTGCGCTCGCCCTGACCGATCCGCTCGAGTGCGACGAGGGCCGCGGCGATCGCGTCGACGTCCTCGACCGGCAGGTCGGCGATGAGTCCGGCGACGATGCCGGTGCGGTCCGAGCGGGCCCGTTCGACGGCCGCGAGCCCGGCCGGGGTGGCCGACACCATGAACGCCCGACCGTCCGTCGGGTCGGCCTCGCGCTCGATGAAGCCGCGCTGTTCGAGCTCGGTCAGGATGCGCGTCATGGTCGGCTTCGTGACCACCTCGATCCGCGACAGGTCGCCCGGGCGCAGGGGTCCCTCGGCCTGGATGGTGGCGAGCGCGGAGACGAGTCCGTAGCCGAGCGAGGCCGAGTCGGTGCGGGCGCGACGGTTGATGCGACCGACCGCCGCGGCCAGGCGTGCGGCGATCTCCGTGCGGTCCGGCTGGCGGTGGCTCATGCGGGGCTCCCGGGTCGTCGGGTCGAGGCGGCTCGACCGTGGTCGGAGCGATGCTACCGGTGCGGGCAGGACCGTTGCCGAGCGCCGGGCGGGCCGTTGCCGCCGAGTGCACGAACGCCCACTCCCTGGTCCGGAGCGGGCGTTCCTGTACGAGGTGACAGGTTCGTTCAGCTCGAGCGGTGCTGCTTCTCGCCCGGGAGCAGGTGGATCGCCTCGGTCGCCAGCTCGGCGGCTACGTTGTCGCCGCTCTCGGTCGCGTCCCGCAGCCGTCGGAAGTCGGCCGTCAGCTGGTCCCAGTCGATGAGCTCGTCGAGGTTCGGCAGGCGCAGTCGGAAGGCGAGTCCGTCCATCGTGTCGCGGCACACCCGCTGCAGGTTCTCGTTGCCGCAGGCGTCGACGTAGAGCCCGAAGACGGAGAGGGCGTCGTGGTTCACACCGGGGACGTCGTGGGCGTCGAGCTCGGCGATCGTCCGGTCCAGCTGCGCGAGGATCTTCTTCCGCGTCGACGCCGTGAGCCGGGGGACGGCCAGGCGGACGACCCCGCCGAACAGCACGCCGAGGGTCTGCATCGCCTCGACGACCTCCTCGGCCTTCGGCGTGGTGACCCGGGTGTAGCGGTTCGGTGCCATCTCGATGAGGCCGGCGCGGGCGAGCTGGCTGAGGGCCTCGCGGATCGGGGTGCGGGAGACACCGAGCCAGGCGATGAGCTCGTCGTCGTTCAGCCGTTCGCCGGGCTCGAGCGTGCCGTCCATGATCGCGGCGTGGATCTTGTGGCGGACGGTGTCGCGGAGCAGCTGGTGCTCGGTGGGGGCGCTGCTGGGGACCGGCATGCTGGTGTCCTCGTTCTCGGTGGACGGTGTGGGACGCCGGAACCGGTCGGTGTCGGCGCGTGATCACCGTACCTGATATGTGAACGGTCGTCCGTCACGCGTCGGCTCCGGCTCGGTGTGTCCAGTGCTCGGTGCTTAGGCCTCGTCGAGGAGCCGGACCGTCAGCGGGTCCTCGGTGCCGTGGAACCACCGGTCGAGGACGGCTCGGAACGGGGCCGGGTCCGCCGCTACCCGCGCGAACAGCGTCATCGACGAGCGGGCCTTCAGCGCATCGATCCCGCCGAACAGCTCGTCCGCGCTCCGTGCCGGAGCGGCTGCCGCGGTCCTGGCGGCCTCGAGCAGTCGGGGTCCGAGCACGGGGTGCGCCAGGTACGCCCGCGCCTCGGCGAGCCCCGCGAGCGCGTACCGCTGCGCCGTCGCACTGCGCCCGAGCCCGGCGAGCTGGGGGAACACGAACCACATCCAGTGCGAGCGCTTCCGGCCGGACGCGAGCTCCTCCAGCGCCTGCTCGTGCACGCCCTCCTGCGCGCGCACGAAGCGGTCGAGGTCGGACCGGTCGCGGTCCTGCCGGTCGACCGCGTCCCCGTCGACGCTCACCGCACGACCTCGCCCCACGCGTACCGCACCGTCGTGGCGTCCACGACGAGCAACGAGTCGGGCTCCCGGTCGAACAGTCCGGGCAGCCCCACGGCGTCCGGCAGGTCGCCCTCGAGTCGCTCGAGTCGGGCGGCACGGACCGCCAACGGCGGGTGCTGCCGCTGCCAGAACAGCGTCTGGGCCAGGTGTCGCGCGTGGATGCCCGAGCGGGTGGTGAGCGCGGCGGCGAGTGGTGTGTCCACCACCTCGCCGGCGGTGACCCGGACGACCGCGTCGTGTCGCGGGCGCGGTCGCGGCGGGCGCGGCCGGCGGCCCCGCACGAGCTCCCGAGCCCACCGCACCGGGTGCGCCGTGCGGGCCGGATGCCGGACGGAGCGGTGGTCGAGGGTGTCCCCGCGACGGATCGCCCGGACGTGGGAGAACGTGTACGGCACGCCGAGCAGGGTGTTCGCCGCGACGATGGCGGGCACGTGGCCGGTGTCGACCGTGCGGTACACGATGCCGTGGCGTCCCCTGGTGTCGACGGTCGGGATCTCGATCGTGACCTCGGTCATCGACCCGAGTCGCCGCGAGGGCGGGAACGGTGGGACGGCCGTCTCGCGGAACACGTAGGCGGTCAGGCCGACCCAGGCGCTCCCGTCGACCACGTCGGGTCGCGTGCCCCGCGGCACGAGCCGGGCGAGCGACGCCGGGTCCCGCCGCCAGTGCGCGAAGACGATGTCCTCCCACGCGTGCACGGCGACCGGACGGTGCACGAGCGGGACGGCAGCTCGCCGTGCGACCGCCCCGGTCATCGACGCGGCGCGTGTCGACCGACGCGCACGGCCCAGGCGACGAGCGGGGCCTGCAGCGGCAGCCGCACAACGCCGACCAGTCGTGCGACGCGACCGGCGCGCGGGCTGTCGAGCAGGTCGGCGGCCATCTTGACGTTCGCGGGGAACACCGCGAGGAACAGCGCCGCGGCCGCCCAGCCGGACGCCCGTCGGGTGGCCGGGACGGCGAGCCCGGCGGCGATGCCGAGCTCGGCCACACCGGACACGACCGTGGTCAGGCGCGGCGGGAGTCCCTCCGGCACGATCCGGTCGTAGCCGCGCGGGCGCAGGAAGTGCGTGACACCGGCCCCGCCGAGGAGCACGGCGAGCACGGTGGCGGTCCGGGTGGCGCGTCGGGAGCGCTCGCGTCGTCGCATGGCCCCATCGTGCACGCCGCCGCCCGTGCGGGTGCCGGGCGTCGCTCAGGTCAGCGCGGTCGCGACGAGGTCGAGCACCGCCGCGGCGACGTCGGCCTTGCTGCCGGAGGTCTCCCGGACGACCTCGCCACCGGGCACGAGCACCTCGATCGCGTTCTCCTCGCGCTCGAAGCCCGCGTCCCACCCGACGTGGTTCACGACGAGCAGGTCGGCCGGCTTCCGGGCGATCTTGGCGCGGCCGAGGGCGATCCGGGCCTCGCGGTCGGGTTCGGTCTCCGCCGCGAACCCGACGACGATCTGCCCGGTGCGGCGCGCGCGCACGAGGTCGGCGAGCACGTCCGGGTTGCGGACGAGCTCGAGCGTCATGGTGTCGCCCTGCTCGTCCTTCTTCAGCTTGTCCGGCCGGACCTCGGCTGGTCGGTAGTCGGCGACCGCGGCGGTCATCACCACCACGTCGGCGTCGGCCGCCGCGGCGTGCACCGCGTCGGCGAGTTCCCGGGCGGACCCGACCGGCACCACCGTCGCCCCGAGACCCGCGGTGAGCCCGGCGTCCACGTTCGCGGCGACGAGCGTCACCGTCGCGCCGCGTCGGACGGCGTCCGCGGCGATCGCGACCCCCTGGCGTCCGCTCGACCGGTTGCCGACGAAGCGCACCGGGTCGAACGGCTCCCGCGTCCCGCCGGCGCTGACGACGACCCGCACCCCGGCGAGGTCGCCCTGGTCGCCCCGTGCGCCCGTCGCCGCAGCACCGGCACCCGTCCCCGCCACGGCACCGGCCGGGAGGCCCGCCCCGCCCTGGTCCCGTCGCCCTGCCTCCGCCGGGCGGTCGAGCACCGCCAGCGCCGCGGCCGTGATGTCCTCGGGTTCCGCCATCCGGCCGATCCCGGCGTCGTCGCCCGTGAGCGCACCGACCACCGGTCCGACGACGTGCACCCCCCGGTCGCGCAGGGTGCGCAGGTTCGCGCGCGTCGCCGGGTGCTCCCACATCTGCGGGTGCATCGCGGGTGCGACGACGACGGGCGCCTCGGTCGCGAGCAGGGTCGTCCCGAGCAGGTCCCCGGCCAGGCCGTGCGCCATGCGCGCCAGCGAGTCCGCGGTCGCCGGCGCGACGACGACCAGGTCCGCCCGGCGTCCGAGCGCCACGTGCCGCACCTCGGCGACGTCGTCCCACACGCTGGTCGTGACGGGGTTCCGGCTCAGCGCCTCGAGCGTCGGCAGGCCGACGAAGCGGAGTGCGCCCTCGGTCGGGACGACGTGCACGTCGTGGCCGCGCTTGACGAGGTCGCGGACCACCCCGACGGCCTTGTAGGCGGCGATGCCCCCGGTGATCCCGACGACGACGGACAGACGGCGACCTGCTGCAGCATCCACGTCGGTCACGCTACCCGGACGGCCGTGCGAGGATCGAGCCCATGTGCACCGTCGTCGTCCGCGTCGACTCCGCCGCCGCGTGGCCCGTCACCGTGCTGGCCCTCCGCGACGAGTCGCCCGACCGGCCCTGGGACCCGCCCGCCGCCTGGTGGCCCGAGCTCGACCCGACCGTACGCGGCGTCCGCGACCGGTCCGCCGGCGGGGCATGGCTCGCGGCCTCGGACACGGCGGGACTCGCCGTCGTGCTGAACCGTGCCGAGCCCGTACCGAGCGAGGACGGGACGTGGACCACCCGCGGGGTGCTGCCGCTCGACGCCCTGACCGGCGCGGCACCGGGCCTCGACGGCGCACTCCCGACCACCCGGGCGTTCAACCTCGTCCGCGCCACGGCCGACGGTGCCGCCGTCGACACGTGGGACGGCACGGCGGTCCGGACGACCGAGCTCGGGCCCGGCGTGCACATGGTCACGCACGGTGCACCCGACGACCCCGCGGCACCGCGCATCGGTCGGTGGCTCGACGCCTTCCGCGGCGCCCCCGCACCGACCGGCCCGCCCGTCCTCGGTCCCTTCGACGAACTCCGCACGGTCGACCACGGCGAGGACGCGGGCGACGGCTGGAGCGGGTGGTTCGGCGTGCTCGCGGAGTCCTCGACGCTGCCGTCCGACCACCCGGACGCCATCCTCCGTGACGCGGTCGAGCCGGACGGACACGTCGCGACGCTGTCGGTCGTCGCCGCCGCGGTCGCGCTCGGTCGGACGGTGCTGCAGCACGCTCGGCTCGCCCACCCGGGTCGCCTCGACGGCTCGGTCGAGCTCCACCGCGCCTGAGGCACGACCCGACGCTGCAGCCCGAGGATCCCCGATGCTGTGAGGAGCAGCAGCGCACCGGGCGGTCCGGTCGTGGTCGGGCGGCGTACGGTCCCCGACGTGACCCCGACCACACGGCCGTCCCCGCACACCCCGGCGGTCGACGGCAGCACCGCCCCACGCCGCCGTCCCCGCGGCCGAGCCGTCGTCGCGACGGCGCTCGCCGCCCTGACCGCACTCACCCTCGTCGGGTGCAGCGAGGACTCCTCGGTGGCCGCGGCACCGTCGCCGAGCGCGACCGGCCGCGCCTGGGACCACGCCCCGGGGGAGCGGATCGTCGTGATCGGCGACTCGGTGAGCGGCGGCCACGGGCTGACGCCGGAGCAGGCCTGGCCGGCGCTCCTCGCCCGGACCGAACGGTGGCAGCTGACGAACCTGTCCTGCGACGGCGCCGGGGTCGTGGCCGAGGGGGACCAGGACGAGTGCGCCAGCGCGTACCCGGGACTCGTGAAGCGCGCGGTCGACCTGCGCCCCCGGGTGGTCTTCGTGCAGGCGAGCTCCAACGACCTGGGCGAGGACGACGCGCAGGTGACGAGCGCCACCGACCAGCTCGTGGCCCTGGTCCACCGCGACCTGCCCGAGGCCCGGGTGGTGGGGCTGAGCGCGGTGTGGAGCGAGCAGGCACCGCCGGCGCAGCTCGCGACGATCTCGCACGCACTGCACCGGGCGGTCCGGCGCGACGGCGGCACCTACGTCGACATCGGGCAACCGCTGTCCGGCCACCCGGAGTGGATGCAGTCCGACGACGTGCACCCGACCGCCCGTGGGCAGCGTGCCCTCGAGGCGGGGGTGATCGCCGCGTTCGCGCGGGACCACGTGCGGTTCTGACGCCGACGGGGCGGGGCGGGTGGTGCCTCCCGGCCGACGTGCCGCGTCGCCGCGGTGCGCCGAGGTGCCGCGTCGCCGCGGTGCGCCGAGGTGCCGTGCCGCAGTGGTAGGCCATCGGTCAGGCGGGCGCGTGCGTGTCCGTGAGGTCCTCGGCGACCGCCCACAGCGAGCGGGCGAGGTCGGCGCTGCGGGCCGACCGCGGCACCGACACGGTCGTGGTCGGACCGGTCAGGCCGCCGAACCCGGACGGCCCGTAGTAGGCGCCGCCGACCGCGGCCGGACCGACGGCGGCGTACAGGAGCGGCTCGGCGCCCTGCTCCACCGCCTGCGTGAAGGGGAGGGCGCGGTCGCTGGCCCGCACCGGGCGGTCGCGACCGAGTGACCGCCCGGCGGACTGCAGGTTGGTGCGGGTGTACCCGGGGTGCGCCGCCGTGCTGACGAGTGGCCAGTCCCGCTCGGCGGACAGCCGGTGCAGGTGCAGCGCGAGGAGCAGGTCGGCCAGCTTGGACTGCGAGTAGGCGCGCCAGCCGTTGTAGCCGTGCTCCCACTGCGGGTCGGTGAAGCGGATGCTGCCGGGGATCGCGGCGAGGCTCGACATCGTCGCGACGCGCGGGGGCCGGGGGTCGTCGCTGCCCGAGGCCGTGCCGAGCAGCGTCGGCAGCAGCAGGTTCGTCAGCGCCAGGTGCCCCAGGAAGTTCGTGCCGAACTGCAGCTCGAAGCCGTCCGCGGTCTCGAAGCGCTCGGGCGGGGCCATCACGCCGGCGTTGTTCACCAGGACGTGGAGGGGCCGTCCGTCGTCGGCGATCCCCGTGGCGAACCGGCGGACGCTGCCGAGGTCGGCGAGGTCGAGCTCGCGGACCTCGAGGTCGGCGCCCGGGTGCTCCTGCCGGATCTCGGTGGCGGCGTCCTCGCCCTTGGTGGTCGTGCGGACGGCGAGCACGACGCTCGCCCCGGCGCCGGCGAGGCGCTTCGCGGTCTCCTTGCCCGTGCCGCTGTTCGCACCGGTCACGACGATGCGGCGGCCGGTCTGGTCGGGGATGTTCGCCATGCGCGGGACGGTACGCCGCCGTGCTGGCCGGTCGCCGGGCGGGGGCGCAGGGCTGGCCGGTCGTCGGACGGAGTCGTGGGGCTGGTCCGCCGCTCCGCAGGGTGGTACGATCCATGCAAACGCATCGACCAGGAGGCGCACATGAGCAACGCATTCGGCACCGGCCGTCCCTCGGACGTCCCGCCGCCCGCACCCGAGCGCATCGGCCCGGTGCAGCTCGGCCTCGACACCTTCGGCGACGTCACCGAGCGCGCCGACGGGTCCCTGCGGTCCGACGCGCAGAGCATCCGCGACGTCGTCGACCAGGCCGTGCTCGCCGACCAGGTCGGCATCGACTTCATCGGCGTCGGGGAGCACCACCGCGAGGACTTCGTGGTCAGCGCCCCCGAGGTCGTCCTCGCTGCGATCGCCGCCCGCACCGACCGCATCCGGATGGGCTCCGCCGTGACCGTCCTGTCGTCGGACGACCCGGTCCGCGTGTACGAGCGCTTCGCCACGGTCGATGCCCTGTCCGACGGTCGAGCCGAGGTCATCCTCGGCCGCGGGTCCTTCACCGAGTCGTTCCCGTTGTTCGGCTACGACCTGTCGGACTACGAGGTCCTGTTCGAGGAGAAGCTGCAGCTCTGGAACGCCCTGCGCGGCGGGGACGCCGTCACCTGGTCCGGCACGAAGCGCGCGGCGCTGGTCGACCAGGACGTCTTCCCGAAGCTCGAGCACGGCCCGATCCCGACGTGGGTCGGCGTCGGTGGTTCACCGCAGTCCGTGATCCGTGCGGCGTCGTACGGCCTGCCGCTGTTCCTCGCCATCATCGGCGGGCAGCCGGCGCAGTTCGCCCCGTTCTCGCGGCTCTACCGCCAGGCGCTGGCGCAGCTCGAGCTCCCGCAGCAGCCCATCGCGATGCACTCGCCGGGCTTCGTCGCCGAGACCGACGAGGAGGCCGCCGAGCGCTACTGGCCGTACCACAAGGCCGTCACCGACCGTCTGGGCCGCGAGCGCGGCTGGCCGCCCCTCGATGCCGCGCAGTACCAGGCCGGGCTGTCCGCGGGCGGGTCGCTGTACGTCGGGTCGCCGGAGACGGTGGCGCGGAAGATCGCGCGCAACATGCGGATCCTCGGCGTCTCGCGCTTCGACATGCGCTACGCGACGGGCCGTCTGCCGCACGAGGACATGATGCGGTCGATCGAGCTCTACGGCACGCGGGTCGCGCCGCGGGTGCGCGAGCTGCTCGCCGAGCCGGTGCCGGTGCCGTAGGGGGCCTTTCCGTCCCGTTCCTTCCGCGGAAGCGACAGATGTGCGCCGATGTTCCGGCGCAGTCTGTCGCTTCCGCGTCACGCTCCGCTCCGCAGCGGCAGCAGCAGGGCAGCGGCACGGGCAGTCGTCCGGCCGGGAGGCCCGCCCCGCCCCGCCACGCCGGCTCACGGCAGCGCCGGGTACCGTCCAGGGCATGTCACCCCGTCCCGAGATCGTCGAGCGTCGGTTCCGTGGTCGCATCATGGGCGTCGGCACGACGTCCGGCGTGCGGTTCGTCGTCGGCATGTGGGAGCGGTCACCCTTCGGGGCCTTCACGGACGTCTTCGTGGAACAGCCCGACGGGTCCAGCGTGCTGCTCGCACCGGACGAGATCGTCGCGGCGTACGTCTCCGGCACCTACCGGTTCGACACCGTCTCCGTGGTCGACGTCAGCGCCCGTCGGACGGCCCGTGGGCTCGAGCTCGACGCCGGTCCGCTCCGCGCCTCGATCGACGTCGGTGCCATCTCACCGCTCGGCCGGGTGCTCCGCATCGTGCCGAAGCCGATCGCGCGCGACCCCCGGTGGCTCAGCGTGATCGACCCGGTCGCACGACTCGTCGCTCCCGGTGCGGGGACCGCCGGCACCGCCGGAGGCGGCCGCCGCGAGTACTACGGCGTGACCGGGGCGCACGACGTCACGGCCGTCTCGGGGTCCTGGGCGGGGGAGTCCCTCGGCACACTGGCCCCGCTCGACCCGCCCGTGGCGTTCGGCTTCGCGTCGATGCCGCGCGTCCCGCAGGTCGTCGACGTCGAGACGACGATCCGCGAACCCGCCGCCTGACCCCTGCTCGTCCGCTCCACGCTCCGGGGCCGCCCGTGCCGCGCCGGGCAGGTCCCAGCGACGAGGGGCACACTGGCGGGAACGGAACGCGCCCGGGCAGTGCCCGGCCGGACGTCGAGCACAACGGGGCGCACGACGAACAGGAGCATCATGACCGACACGCAGGCAGACCACCGCGCAGCCATCTCGGACATCGTCCACGGCGCCCGAACCGCCCTGCTCACCACCGTCAGCGACGACGGCAGCCTGCACGCCCGGCCCCTCGCCGTGCAGGACAAGGCGTTCAACGGGACCCTGCGCTTCCTGGTGCAGGACGGCAGCGAGAAGGTGGAGGACATCGCGCGGAACCCGCACGTCAACGTCGCTATCGAGTCGCAGGGCGGCTACCTGTCGATCGCCGGCACGGCCACGGTCACCCGCGACGAGTCCGTGATCGACGAACTCTGGTCACCGTTCGCCGAGGCCTGGTTCCCCCAGGGCCGGCAGGACCCCACCATCCGACTGCTGACCGTCGAGGGTGACTCGGTCGAGTACTGGACGCAGGACACCGGCCCCGTCGGCAGCCTGGTGCAGACGCTGAAGGCCGCGCTCGGCAAGCAGAGCCAGCCCGACACCGGGCACCACGGCACCGTCGAGCTCTAGCAGGAGTCCGTCGAGACACCTCTGCATCGGCGAGACACCTCCGAGCACGCGAGACGCCCCCGGATCCGGGGGCGTCTCGGCGTCTCGGCGGCGTCACGGCGAAGTCCGGATCGGGGTCAGGGCGGGCCGAGCAACCAGAGCACGGCGACGAGCACCGGCTGCCCGAGCAGCGCACAGCTCACGAACGTCCAGCGCATCCAGGGCCGGGCGACGAGCTCGGGAGAACCGAACAGCGGCGCGAGCGGCATCAGGAGCCGGGGCGTCGACGCCATCGGCAGCGACACCGCGAAGATGTAGAGCGCGTAGGCGGCGGAGTACAGCACCGTCGTGGAGCCGAGCGCCCGGGTCGACCGGCGCAGCAGCCAGACCGGGTACGCCACGAGCAGGGACACCACGATGAGGACCCCGCCGACCCCGAGCCACCGGCCGGCGATCAGGAACCAGGGCGTCATCGGCGTGAACTCGACGCGCCCGATGAAGTTGACCCACCAGGACATCTCGGTCTCGAGGTACGCGTCGGGCCGACCGGTGACGTGGGCCGCGACGACCGGCCACGCCAGCCCCGCCGCCGCCATCACCACGCCCGCGGCCACGACCCGCACGCGCTCCGCCACGGGGAACGCGTCGAGCGACCGCACACCGGTGCCGGCGGCCTCCCGTCGTGCCCGCACCCAGCGGACCAGTGCGACGACCCCGAGCAGCAGCGGCAGCGCGAGCGCACCAGGGCGCGTGAACGCGGCGACGACCCCGAGCACCGCCAGCAGGCCGTACCGTCGCCGCTCGAGCGCGAGCAGGGCGCCGAACGTCAGCGCGAGGAAGGTGCTCTCCGCGTACCCGACCTGGAGCAGGAACGACAGTGGGCCGCACGTGAAGAAGAAGACCGCCCACATGCCCGCGGCGTTGCCGGCACGGTCGCTCACCAGCCGGTGCAGCAGGAACGTCGCGACCAGCCCGGCGGCCAGGGCGACGAGCGGAGCGCCCACCGTGAACGGCACGCCCGTCGAGGCCGTCAGCATGCGGATCGCGAACGGGAACGCGGGCAGGAAGGCCCAGGCGTTCTGTGCGACGTGCCCGGCGGCGTCGAGGGGCAGCGTGCTCGGGTAGCCGTGCACCGAGATCTGCTCGTAGTACTGCCCGTCCCAGGCGGTCAGGAAGGACCCGAAGCCGTGCTCGTTCCCCCAGATCGCGTTGTCCGGCATCGCCCGGGCCATCAGCGGGTAGGCGAGCGCCAGCCAGACCGTGGACACGAGACGGCCGCCGCCCCAGACGATCAGGACCGCGGCCCACACGGGCAGGCTCGTCGCGAGGTCGACGATGCGTCGTCGACCGTTCGCGAGCGTCCCGGTGACGGTGCCGTCGGTCCGGCTCACCGGCCCGCTCCGGCGGGCGCAGGGCTCGTGGTGGGCACGTCACGAGCGTACCGACCGTCGCCTGGCACCCTCCGGCACGCTCCCGGAGCGGACGGGAGGCTCGTCCCTGCGTTCTGCAGACCGGAACGAGCCCGGCGAGTGGTCGGCCTCCGTCGCGTGGCCGGTCCTAGCCTGGAAGCGCCTGCCCGGTGCGACGGGCACGTGTTGCGGGGACCGCACCGCCGTGACCGCGCTGCCGGGCCCAGTCAGACGACCGACGAGGAGCCACCGTGCCGAAGACCGCCATCGTGACCGAGAACGCCCCGGCACCGGCCGGCCCGTACAGCCAGGGGATCGTGGCGAACGGGTTCCTCTACACCGCGGGCTTCGGACCGCAGGACCCGGCGACCGGCGCGATGGCGGACGACGTCGCAGGCCAGACCGCCCAGGTGCTGGCCAACGTGGCCGCCGTCCTCGCCGAGCACGGCGCGACCCTCGACGACGTCGTCAAGTCGACGGTCCACCTCGAGCACTCGGACCGCGACTTCGCGGCCTTCAACGCGGAGTACGCGAAGCACTTCTCGGAGCCGTACCCGGTGCGCACGACCGTCCAGTCGCACCTGGCCGGCATCCTCGTGGAGATCGACGTCGTCGCGGTGCTGCCGAGCGCCTCCTGACCGTCCGCCCGCGTCCCGGTCCCTGAACGGAACCTCACGCGGGACCGACCTCGCGCGGTGCGGGCGGGCCGCCGCGCCGGATCCCCGCTCCTGGGGTCGCGCCCGTCAGCTCCCCGTGCCGGAGCACCGGGACGCCGGCGACCAGGACGTCGTCGGTCCCGACCGCGGTGGCCGTGGGGTCGGCGTAGGTCGAGCGCGCGGCCACCCGCTCGGGGTCGACGACCGCGAGGTCGGCGACCGCACCGGCACGCACCGCCCCGCGGTCGCCGAGCCGCAGGTGCTCGACGGCGGTGGTGGACAGGTGCCGCTGCGCCTCCGGCCAGGTCAACAACCCGGCGCGCACGAAGTCACCGAGGTACCGCGCGACGGTGCCCGCCGCCCGCGGGTGCGGGTGCGTGCCGACGTGGATGCCGTCCGATCCCGCGGTGTGCCCAGGGTGCCGGACGAGCGGCGCGAGGTCCGCGGGGGAGCGGGGGTGCGGCACCCGCATGATCGCCGTGACCTGCAGCGCGGAGGCCACGAGCAGGTCGACCGCCAGCTCGACGGGCTCGGTGCGGCGCAGGGCGGCCGCCTCGGTCAGGGTCCTGCCCTGCAGGTCGTGGTGTGCGCGGGACGGCACGTGCGACAGGGTGATCTGGTCGGCCCAGCCCGCTCCGAGGTCCGGCCGAGCGGTCACCCGCTCGAGCACGGCAGCACGGACCCGGGCACGTCCGTCGCCGTCGGCGACCGCGCGGGCCAGATCTTCGGTGCCGGGACGGGCGAGCGCGGCGGGGAGCAGCAGCATCGACAGGATGGTGCACCCGCGCGAGTACGGGTAGGCGTCGAAGGTCAGCGGGACACCCGCGGCCGCCAGGTCGTCGAGCGCGCCGAGGGCGGTGTCGACCGGGGCGTGCAGGTGCGACACGTGCGCACGGACGCCGCTCGCCCGGACGATCGCGGCGACCTCGTCGAGCCCCTCGCGCAGGTTCGCCTCGTACCCGCCACGGACGTGCGAGACGTAGATGCCGTCGGCTGCCGTGACCTCCCGGCAGAGCGTGGCGAGCTCGGCTGGGTCGGCGTACAGCCCGGGGACGTAGTCGAGTCCGGAGGCCAGGCCGAGCGCCCCGTCGGCGAGCCCGCGGCGGACGAGCGCCCGCATCGCAGCGGTCTCCTCGGCGGTCGCCGGTCGGTCCTCGTCGCCGATCACCTCGTGCCGGACGGTGCCGGCGGGCACGAGCGTGGCGACGTTCACCGGCGTGGTGCCGTCGTACGTCGCGAGCAGGCCCGCGATGCCGTCGCCGCGGTAGCGGGGGTGCGGACCGTCGATCGCTGCGAAGTACCGGTCCGCCCACGTCCCGTCACCGGGGGCCGGACCGACGCCGTCCTGGCCGGTGACGATCGTGGTGACGCCCTGTCGGAGCAGGGCGAGCTGGACGTCCTCGTCGAAGACCCGCGACCCGGCGTGCGCGTGCGCGTCGACGGCCCCGGCGAGGACGACGCGCCCACCGCAGTCGATCGTGCTCGCGTGGTCGGGCGCATGCAGGCCCGGGTCGACCGCGGTGACCCGGCCGCCGTCGACGAGCACGTCGGCACGGTGCAGCCCGTCCGGCCCGACGACCGACCCGCCCCGCAGCAGGACCGCGGCACCGACGTCCGGGGTGGTCATCGGGCGATCCCCGCGAGGAGCCGCTCGGCGCGGGACCGCACCGCATCGGTGTCCCCGGTGGTCAGGGCGTCGCCCACCAGGGGGGAACCGAGTCCGACGGCCACCGCCCCGGCCGCCAGGTAGTCGGCGGCGTCGTCGACACCGATCCCACCGGTCGGGACGACGTCGACGAAGTCGAGCGGGGCGAGCACCTGCCGGAGGTACGCGGGGCCGCCGAGCTGCGCCGCCGGGAAGACCTTCACCGCCCGGGCGCCGAGCCGCCACGCCCGCACGATCTCGGTCGGGGTCGCTGCACCCGGGTACCACCCGAGTCCGAGGTCGTGCGCTCGCTCGCCGATCGCGGGGTCGAGGTGCGGGCTGACGACGAAGGACGCCCCGAGCTCGGCAGCCTCGTCGACCTGCTCGGGGTCCAGTACGGTGCCCACCCCGACCGAGACGTCACCGCCGAACCGTCGTGCGGTCCAGGCGGTTCCCTCGCGCCACCGTCGCGTGTTCGTGGTGAGCTCGATCGCCCGGACGCCGCCTCCCACCAGGGCGTCGACGACCGCCTCGACGTGGTCGCCGGTGCCACCGCGGAGGATCGCGACGGCGGGACCCGCGCCGTGCCGGGTGCCGTGGTCGGGACACGGTGTGGTGCTGCCGGAGGTCGTACGGTTCGTGCTCACGAGCTGGGCTCCTCGGGGTGGCGTTCGTGCTCTTCTGGTGCGGGATCAGCGGTCGACGCGGTCGTGCACGGCGGTGTCGGTGTCGGAGTCGGCGTCGGCCTCGGCCTCGGCCGCGGCTCCCGGAGCGGGGAGTCGCCAGTCGCCCGGGACCGTGCAGGCGAGCGCCCCGGCGTCCGCGGCGCGGTCGAGTGCGGTGTCCGGATCGGCTCCCGTGATCGTCGCCGCGAGCCACGCAGCAACGAACGCGTCGCCGGCACCCACCGGGTCGACGACGCGGACCGGGGTCGCCGCGCGCCGGGTCGTCCGCCCGTCGACGACCGAGACGGCACCGCGGGAGCCGAGCTTGACCACGGCACGACCCCGGGCCAGGTCGGCCAGCCCCCGGGCGAGGTCCTCGTCGGACACAGTTGGGGCGTCCCGGTCGTCCGGGCACCCGAGCAGGATCCGGGCCTCGTCGTCACCGGCGAACACCACCGCGGCACGGGCGGCGACGGCGCGGTAGTGCTCTCGGGCGACCGCGGCGTCGAGCAGCTTCTGCCGGTGGTTCACGTCGAACGACACCGGGACCCCGGCGGCCTCGGCCCGGTCGAGCACCGCGGTGACCGTCCGCCGGGCGGACTCCGAGAGCGCGAGCGTGATGCCGCTGACGTGCACGAGCGCCGACCGTTCGACGAGCCCGGGCGGGACGTCCTCGGGCGCGAGCGCCGACCCCGCGGAGTGCCGACGGTGGTAGGTCACGCGGGTCCGGCCGTCCCGGAGCCGTTCCTTCATCATCAGCCCGGTCGACCGCTCCGGGTCGACGACCGCGACGACGTCCACGCCGGCCTGTCCGACGTCGCGCAGGACCCGGTCGCCCGCGGGGTCCGCTCCGACCCGGCCGACCCAGGTCGCCGGCACCCCGGCCCGGACCAGGCCGATCGCGACGTTGCTCTCCGCCCCGCCGGTGTCGACGCGCATGTGGTCGAGGTCGCACACCTCGCCGACGCCCGGGCCGGCGAGCAGCAGCATCGTCTCGCCGAGGGTGAGCACCCCCGCGCTCGCGGTCACCGGACCGCTCCGCCCGGCGTCGTCCGCCGCAGGGCGAGCTGTGCGGAGGAGGACCCGAGGGCGACCGAGATCTCGAGCGCGGTCCGGACGACACCGTCCCCGAGCTCACGGACCGCCGCCGCGGGGAAGCGGGACGCCAGCCCCGAGATGCTCATCGCACCGACGACCTGGTTCGCGTGGTCGAGCACGGGCGCGGCGACGCAGCGGATGCCCGGCTCGTTCTCGCGGTCGTCGATGCCGTAGCCGCGCGCCCGCGTGCGTTCGACCTCCTGCCGCCAGCGCCCGTCGTCGGTGATGGACTGGTCGGTCATCGCGGTCGCGGGCACGGCGAGCACCGCGCCGAGGAGCCCCGGGTCGCCGAACGCCACGATCGCCTTGCCGGACGCCGTGTTGCGCATCGGCAGGCGGTTCCCGATGCGCGACCCCATCCGGACCGTGCCGCGGGTCTCGACCTTGTCGACGTAGACGATGTCGGTGCCGTCGGGCACGACGAGGTGGCACGTCAGCCCCGTCAACTCGGCGGTGCGCCGCATGAAGGGCGCGGCGGCGGAGCGCAGGTCGATGCCCTCGAGGTAGCTCTGCCCGAGGAGCAGCGCACCGAGCCCGAGCGTGAAGCCGGCGTCGGGCGTGCGGCGGAGCAGGTCCGTCTCGACCATCGGGGCGGTCAGGCGCAGCACCGTCGACTTCGCGGTCCCGAGCATCGACGCGAGCTCGCCGAGGGACACCGACGCGGCACCGTTCCGGGTGCGGTCGGCCACGTGGTCGAGGAGCGCCAGCCCCCGGCGGAGCGACAGGGCGGCGTTCCGCGCGGGGACGGCCGGCCCCGGCTGCTGCTCGTCGTCGACGGGCATCAGAACCACGTCGCGATCGTCTCGGTGACGGTGTCGTCGTCCGCGAGCAGCTGCACCTGCCGCCACTTGTCGAAGACCGTGCACGGGTGGGAGACGCCGAGCACGACGACGTCGCCGGGCGTCAGCCCGGGTGCCCCGTCGGCCAGGGCGAGGTAGCAGTGCTGGTCGTCCAGGCGGGTGACGGTGACCGCGCCGGGTGGTGGGACGACCTGCGGGTCGCCTGCCGTGCCTCCCGGCCGGATCCCGCGCACGACGGGCAGGCCCTCGTCGAACGACACGTCGCGCTTGCCCACCGCGACCAGCGCGCGACCCGGCTCCGGGCACGACGTGACGCGACCCCAGACCTCGATCGCCGGGCGGAGCGAGCCCTCCTCGGGGCGGCGGCCGAACGGCGTGCGCTGGGCGTAGAAGCCGTCGTCGTGGGTGAGGTAGGCGCCCGACCGCAGGAGCACGTCGACGTCGTCGGGCCGGTCCTGCACGGCGTCGACCACCCCGTCGAACCACGCGCTGCCGCCCATGCTGAGCAGTGCGCGCCCGGCGACGAGACGGCGGAGGTCGCCCGCGATCGCGAGCACCCCGGCGACCCATGCACGGGCGGTGTCGACGTCGGGCAGGCCGCCCTCGTACCCGGTCACGCCACGGAGCACGAGGCCCGCGTCGTGCGCGGCCTCGGCGACCTCGCGCGCCCCGTCCGCCGAGCGGACGCCCGTGCGGCCGCCGGGGAAGCCGACCTCCACCAGGACGTGCACGGTGCCGTCGACGGAGCGGGCGGCGCTCGCCGCGGCCGCGACACCGGCGACCGAGTCGACGTTGCAGAGCACGTCGGCGTCGGGGTCGACGTGGCGGCGCGAGGCGAGCCAGGCGAGACCGGCGGGGTCGAGGACCTCGTTGGCGACGAGGATCCGGTGCACGCCGTGCGCCCAGGCGACCATCGCCTGCTGGACGGAGGCGACGGTGACGCCCCAGGCGCCCGCACGGACCTGGCGCTCGGCGAGGGCCGGTGCCATGTGCGTCTTCATGTGCGGGGCGAGGAGCAGTCCGTGGCGGTCGACGTAGGACTGCATGACGGCGGTGTTGTGGGTGAGGGCGGACTCGCGGAGCGTCATCACCGGCAAGTGCGCGTGGTCGAGGACGTGGCGCCCGACGACCGGGGCGGCGGGGTCGGCGGCGCCCTTCGTCGTGACGGTGCCGGGCGTGCGGACGGGCTGCCCTGCTGCGGTGGTCGTCGTCATCGGTCCTCCTGCGCTGGTGCGGTCCGCTCCTGCTGCAACGTTCCCGGTGCCGTGTCCCTGAGGGCAACGTTCTCGTCGGACTCATTCTGCTCTGCAGAACAGTCGGCTGGTCGCGAGTCGGTGAGGCCGACGATGCGCGGGATCCCGGGACGGTGCGCTGCGCGGCGTCCGGGCGCTCCCGGCTGCGCGGCTCAGAAACCGAGCGGGCATAGCATTCGACTGAGATGATGACGATGACGACGACACGACGACGGGGCAGCACGGCGGTGGCCGTGCTCGTCGCGGGCACCTTCTTCATGGAGCTCCTGGACGGCACGATCCTGGCGACCGCCGCCCCGGCGATGGGGCGCGACCTCGGCGTCGACTCCGCCGCGATCGGCGTGGCGATCACCGCCTACCTCGTCACGCTCGCCGTGTTCATCCCGGTCAGCGGCTGGCTCACCGACCGGGTCGGGTCGCGTACGGTGTTCGCCGGGGCGATCGCACTGTTCACCGTGGCGTCCGCACTCTGCGCCGCGTCGACCGGGCTCGTCGAGCTCACGGCCTGGCGGATCCTGCAGGGCCTCGGCGGGGCGCTGATGGTGCCCGTCGGGCGTCTGGTCGTCCTGCGCAGCGCGGGGCGCGAGCAGCTCGTCACGGCCATCGCCATCCTCACCTGGCCCGCACTCGCCGCGCCGATCATCGCGCCCTTCGTCGGCGGGGTGCTCGTCGACACCCTCAGCTGGCACTGGATCTTCCTCGTGAACATCCCGCTCGGGATCAGCGCCTTCGTCGCCGCGCTGGTGCTCGTGCCCCAGGAGCGCGCGTCCGAACGCGTCCCGTTCGACTGGCGAGGGTCGCTGCTCGCGTGCCTGGGGCTCGGGTCGCTCGTGGTGATGGCCTCGCTGCTCGCGCTCGACGAGATCCCCCTGGTCGCGGTCGTCGTGTCCGGTGTCGTCGGCGCGGTGTGCTGCTGGCTGGCCGTGCGGCACTTCCGCCGGGCACCGCACCCGATCATGGGACTCGGCTCGTTCCGGCTCGAGACCTTCCGCGTCTCGCACGCCGGTGGCAGCCTGTTCCGGCTCGCCGTGTCGGCCGTGCCGTTCGTGCTGCCGCTGCTGTTCCAGGACGCCTGGGGCTGGAGCGCGGTGCTCGCCGGGTCCGCGGTTCTGTGGGTGTTCGTCGGCAACCTCGGCATCAAGCCGATGACGACGCCGTTCCTCCGCTGGTTCGGCTACCGGCCGGTGATCGTCGTGTCGAGTGCGATCGCGGCGCTGAGCGTGGTCGCGATGGTGTTCCTCACCGAGGACACCCCGTTCTGGCTGCTCGCCGTGCTGCTCGTGGTGAGCGGCGCCGCGCGCTCGGTCGGCTTCACGGCGTACAACACGATCGCCTTCGCGGACGTCGAGCAGGCGGACATGACCCCGGCGAACACGCTCTCGTCCACGCTGCAGCAGGTCGCGGCGGGCTTCGGGGTGGCGGTGGCCGCGGTGGCGATCCGGGCTGCGGCCGGGCTCGGCGGGACCGGGCCCTACGACGTGGCGTTCTGGGTGATCGCGGTGCTCCTCGTGGTGGCGTGCGTCGAGGGCGTCCTGATGAGCCGGACCGCGGGGGACACGGTGCGCCCGGCGCGGCGGGTGCGGGCTGCGGCGCGCTGACCGGCGCGGCGGGTGCGGACGGCGGCGCGCCGACCGCTGTCCGTTCGCGACACGGTCACACGCTCGAAACCCGGGGTGCGCTACGGTCACAGCAACTGTCCGCGACAGCCGAGTACGGTTGCCGCGGCAGGGTGACCGAGACACCCAGGACGGAAGGCAGCATGGCCGGGCCACAGCAGCAGGGGACGATCGCAGGCGACACCGCCGTGCAGCCCACCGAGCTGCGCGTCGTCAGCTACAACCTCCGCGAGCACACCGCCAACGGCGAACTCGCCGCCCTGGCCGAGGCGTCGCAGGCGGACGTCGTCTGCGTGCAGGAGTGCGACAGCAACGACCTCGCGTCGAAGGTCGCCGGGCTCTCCCTCGCCGCGTCGACGAAGGCCAACCGCCTCGGGCTCGCGATCTACAAGCGCGACGACCGGTTCGAGGTGCAGGACTTCAGCATCCACTCGTTGCAGAAGTCCCTGCACGACCGGGTGCTCGCGCCCGCGCACGAGCGGCTCATCGCGATGCGGCTCCGCGACACCGAGGCCGACACCGAGGTGATCGTGGCGTCGTTCCACGCCTCGCCGCTGACGGCCACGAACTCGCTCCGGCGCAAGCAGATCGAGGCTGCGCACCAGTTCGTGCGCGACCTGTCCGACGAGGCCCCGGCGATCATGGTCGGCGACTTCAACTACCCCTGGTTCCAGACGAACCTGCGCCGCAAGATCGAGGAGCACGGCTTCGCGCTGTCGCTCTCCGACCAGCCGACCTACCTGCGCTACCGCAAGTTCACGGGCCACTTCGACTTCGCGACGAGCGTCGGACTGCACATCGCCGGCGTCGAGACCCTGCCAGCGGGCATCTCCGACCACCGGCCGATCCTGGTCCGGGCGCACTACGAGCACCCCGGCGTCGCGACCGCCGCCGTGGAGGTCCCCGAGGCCCCCGCCGCCTGACGGTGGCGTGCGCGGCGGCCGCGCCCCGGGTCCTGGTCGCAGGACCCACCGTCGACCGACCGTCCTGGTCGCACGCCATGCCGTCGGCCGACCGTCCTGGTCGCACGACATGCCGTCCCGAGTGATCATGAGCGGCACGTCGTGCGACTGGAGCCGCCCCGGCGCGACCGGAGCCGACGGCGGGACGGCGCCAGAGGACGGGACGCGACCGGGCGACGGACGGGAGGCGCGGTGCCAGCTGGCACCGCGCCTCCCGTCCGTCCGTGGCCGCCTCGGCGACCAGTGGTCAGCTCAGCGACGCAGCGTCGCCCTGGCGAGCCGGTTGCCGATGAACTGCCCGAGCTGCACGATCACCACGATCGCGGCGACCGACACGTAGACGATCCACCAGTCGTACCGCTGCGAGCCGTACACGATCGCGTACTCGCCGAGGCCACCGCCGCCGATCAGGGCTCCCTGCGCCGTCATGTCGACGATGCCCACGAAGATGAACGTGTAGCCGAGGATGAGCGGCCCGACGCCCTCGGGGATGAGGACCGTCAGCAGGATCGACACCGGGTGCGCGCCCGATGCCCGTGCCGCCTCGACCACGCCGGGGTCGACCGCGAGCAGGTTCTGCTCGACGATCCGGGACACCGCGAACGACGCCGCGAGCGAGATCGCGAAGGTCACCGCAGGGACGCCGATCGTGGTCTGCACCGCGACGCGGGACAGGGGCGCGATCGCGGCGAGGAAGATCACGAACGGGATCGGGCGCACGATGTTCACGAGCACGTTGACGATCGTGTAGACCGTCCGGTTGCCGAGCAGGTTGCCCGGACGGGTCGCGTACAGGACCAGTCCGAGCGCCAGTCCGATCACGCCGGCGAACACCAGGGAGACCAGCGTCATGACCAGGGTGTCGCGGATCGCGCCGAGGAAGACGTCGAACGTGTCGATCACGCTCTGGAAGCCGTTCCCGTTCATTCTGCGACCTCCTCGTCGACGGTGATTCGACCGTCGCGCAGCGCACCGAGCGCCCGGTCGACGGCGGTGGGGTCCTCCGCGGTCAGTTCGTAGGTGAGTGATCCGATGCGGCGTTCGCGGATCTCGCCGACGCCGCCGAACACGAGCTCGGCGGACACGCCAGCCGTGCGGAAGGCGGCGTCGATCCGGTTCTGCAGGCCGACCTCGTCGGTGATCTGCACGGTGACCAGCCGGCCGCGGTGGTGCTCGCGCAGCCGGGCGAGCTGCTCGGCGGACGGACGGTCGTGCAGGGCGGTGCGTACGAAGCGCTGGGCGGCGCCCGTCTGCGGCGAGGCGAACACGTCGTAGACGTCCCCGACCTCGACCACGCGGCCGTTCTCCATGACGGCGACGCGGTCGGCGATCTGCCGGACCGCGTCCATCTCGTGCGTGATGACGACGATGGTGACGCCGAGCTCCCGGTTGACCCGGCGGAGGAGCGCGAGGACCTCGGAGGTGGTGTCCGGGTCGAGGGCGCTCGTGGCCTCGTCGGCGAGCAGCAGCTCGGGGTTCGAGGCGAGGGCGCGGGCGATGCCGACGCGCTGCTTCTGCCCGCCGGACAGCTGCTCCGGGTACGCGTGCGCGCGCTCGAGCAGCCCGACGAAGTCGAGGAGCTCGGCGACGCGGCGGTCGCGTTCGTCCTTGGCGACGCCCGCGACCTTGAGCGGGTAGGCGACGTTCCCGGCGATGGTCCGCGAGCGGAACAGGTTGAACTGCTGGAAGATCATGCCGATCTTCCGACGCGCCAGGCGGCGTTCCTTCTCGGGGATGGCGGTGAGTTCCCTGCCACCGACGGTGACCGTGCCGGACGAGGGCAGCTCGAGGGCGTTCACGAGGCGGACCAGGGTGGACTTGCCGGCACCGGAGTACCCGATGACGCCGAGGACCTCTCCCTGGTGCACGTCCAGGGAGACGTCCTCGACGGCCACCACGGTCTCGCCGGTGTCGGCGCGGCGGTAGTGCTTCGAGACGCCGCGGAGTTCGACGAGGGCGGGCACTACTGCTTGGCCGCCTTCGCGTCCTGCTCGACCTTCGCGAGCTCGTCCTGGAGCTTCGTGGCGCTCTCGTCACGGGCGACGGCCTCGGGCAGGTCCTTCTTGAACGCCTGCTGCACGGCGTCGTCCTGGAAGAGCTTCGCGAGGTCCAGGTACGTCTCGTTGTCCTTGTCGGCGTCGCGCACGGCGAAGACGTTCACGTAGGGGGCTGCGCTCGCGCTGGCCGGGTCGTCCTGGAAGATGATGTCGCTGGTCGGGAGCTTCGCGGCGGTGGCGAAGTTGTTGTTCACGACGGCCGCGGCGACCGAGCCCTGCTGCAGGGCGTTCGCGGTCTGCGATGCGTCGAGCGGCTGGACGTCGACCTTCGACGAGGTGATGTCGGTCGTCGTCGAGAACGCGGACCCGCCGTCCTTGAGCACGAGGAGCTTCGCGGACTGCAGGATGAGGAGCGCCCGCGCCTGGTTGATCGAGTCGTTCGGGATCGCGATCTTGGCGTCCTGCGGCAGCTCGCTGGTCTTCGTGTAGTCCGTCGCGTAGAGCGGCAGCGGGTAGACGGCGGTCGAACCGATCGGCTGCAGGTCGTCGTTCGAGGTGACGTTGTAGTCCGCCAGGTACTGGATGTGCTGGAACTGGTTGATGTCCAGCTGGCCGTCCTTGAGCGCGGGGTTCGGCAGCGAGTAGTCCGAGAAGTTCGTGAGCTCCACCGTCACGCCGAGTCGCTCCTTCGCGAGCTTCGTGTAGGTGTTCCAGTAGCCGAGCGACTTGTCGGCGACACCGATGGTCACGGTTTTGCCGGAGCCGCCACCGGAGGCAGCGTCGTCCGACCCGCCGGAGCGGACGGCCGCCACCACGACGGCGACCACGATCGCGATGACGACGACCGCGGCAGCGATGATCCAGCCGACGGGGCGCTTGCCCTTCGGCTTCTGGGGCAGGACGGGTGCTGCGGACATGGGTGCTCCTCGTGGGGGACGTGCCCGGACGGATGCGGCGGTGCCGGGCGTGGCGGGCCCGGACGGCGGCGTGCACGGGCGGTGCGGTGGGGAGCCGCGGGATGCGCGGCCAGGTTCCGAGTGTGGCTGTCTGCGGCACGACACGCACGACGCGTTCCGCCGTGTTACATCCCGCCGGGTTCTCCACAGGCGGTGCGGGGCGAGTGCCGGACGCAGCGGGGCGTTGGTTGACTCGGGGTGTGCGCAGCATCGAACTCGTCCTCGACCCCGACTCCGACGCGGCCGTGCGCGCGGCGTGGGACGCCCTGACGGCAGCCGACCTGCCGAGCCTCGGGCGGTCGGGGACGAACGACCCGCACGTCACCCTGGCCGCCGGCGACGCCTTGCCGGTCCCGGACCGCTTCGACGCCCCCGTGCCGACGACGCTCCGGCTCGGCGGGCTCCTGCTCTTCCCGGCCGGCGCAGGGCGGTCCGTGCTCGTCCGGGCCGTCGTCGTGGACCCGGTGCTGTCGGCGTTCCACGCTTCGGTGCACCGGCTCGCGCCGGACGCCGTCGAGACCTCGCTGCCCGGTGCCTGGTCGCCGCACGTCACCTTCGCCCGTCGGGTGCGTGACGAGGACCTGCCCGCCGCCGTGGCCGCGTTGCGCGCGACCCCGCTGCCGGAGACACTCACGGTCGGCGGTGTCCGCCACTGGGACGGCGAGACGCGGACGGTCACGCCCGTCGGGTGACGGGCGCCCTGTCTGGAGGCGCGGCTCAGGTCCGCAGCACCCGCTCACCGAACGCGGACGCGAACACCCGCTCCGGGTCGCCCGCCGCCACCAGCCGCCGGAAGTCGGCCAGTCGTGGCCAGAGCGCCTCGATCGCACCGGTGTCGAGCGAGCTCGTCTTGCCCCAGTGCGGTCGCCCGTCGAACGGCGCGAGGCGTGCCTCGAGGTCCGGCAGCAGCGCCGCCACGGCCTCGGGGTGCTTCCGCCAGGTGAACGCGATGCAGAGCACGTCCTCGCCCTGCGTCGGGCTCAACCAGAACGGGTCGGCGGCCATCGTCCGGAGTTCGCAGACGTGCAGGTGCGGCTGGATCCGGTCGGCCAGTCCGCGGAGGGCGTCGAGCGCCGCGGCCGCGTGTCGGAGCGGGACGAAGTGCTCGCTCTGCACCTCGGACCCGACGCTCGGCACGGCGTCGATGGGGAAGTGCGGCAGCCGGTCCCACCACGGTCCGACCGTGCCGTCCCGGGGGGTGACGTGCCCGTCCGCCGGGCGTGCAGGCAGCCTCGGTGCGCCGAGCAGTGCCTCCGGGACGTCGACGTCGTCGGCGCCCTCCGGCACGCGGGACTTCAGCAGCACCTCGCTGATCTCGTCCCCGAACACGGTGTACGAGCACACCGAGTAGGCGGCCGCGTGCACGTCGGCCACGTGCGCGAGGAACCGGTCCCAGGGGATCCGCCCGTAGGTGTCCTGGCGCATCCGGTAGCGCGGTTCGACGTCCACCTCGACGCGCGTGACGATGCCGAGCAGCCCGAGGTGCAGCACGGCCCCGTCGAAGTCGTCGTCGCCGCGGCGGACGGTGCGCACGGAGCCGTCCGCGCCGAGGAGCTCGAAGGACCGGACGGCGGTGCTCAGCGACCCGAGCGTCGTGCCGGAGCCGTGCGTGCCGGTGGCGATCGCGCCGCCGAGCGAGATGTGCGGCAACGAGCCGGTGTTGTGCAGGGCGACCCCGGCGGCGTCGAGGTCCGGGGCGACGATGCCGTACCGGGTGCCGGCGCTCATCGAGGCCGTGCCGGCGGCGGTGTCCACGACCAGGTCGGTGGGGAGCCCGGTCAGGTCGAGCAGCACCCCGCGGGCGTCCGCGACGTCGTTGAACGAGTGCCGGGTGCCGAGGCCGTGTACCCGGCGGGACCGCGCGACGATCTCCGCGGCTTCCTCCAGCGTCCGCGGCCGTTCCACCCGCTCGGCCGAGTACGTGACCGTGCCGGACCAGTTGATCTCGCTCGCCGTCGACCGCATGCCGCCCACGATGCCACGCCGTCGTCGACGGGGCACTGCGGCCGGGACGGTGCCCGACGTCGTCGACGGGGCACCGCGGGCGAGGGCGCGGTGCCCGCCGTCGACGACGGGGTACCGCGGACCAGCGCCGGTCAGTGCATCGCGGGAGCGCCGGCGGGGGCGCCCTCGGGCGTCGCCGGGCGGCGCACGAACGCCGACGTCAGGATGCCGACCAGCGAGATGACCCCACCGACCAGGAACGCCGTCTGCACACCCGAGGCGGTCGCGGCGGCCACCCCGGCGGCGTCCGCGTCGGCCCCCGCCGAGGCCGCACCGATCGTGAGGAGCGTGACGAAGAGCGCCGTGCCCGCCGCACCCGCGAGCTGCTGGGTCGTGCCGAGCACCGCGCTGCCGTGCGAGTACAGCTTCGGCGGCAGACCCCCGAGCGCGGCGGTGAACAGCGGCGTGAAGGTCAGCGCGAGCCCGATGCTCAGCACGACGTGGGCGCCGAGGACGAACCACACGCTCGTGTCCACGCCGACCGTGGAGAGCGCCCACAGCACCGCGCTGATGATGATCGAGCCCGGCACGAGGAGCACCCGGGGACCGCGGCGGTCGTAGATGCGCCCGACGACGGGGGAGAGCAGCCCCATCAGCAGACCACCGGGCAGCAGCAGGAGCCCGACGGTCAGGACCTCGAGCCCGAGTACGCGCTCCAGGTAGATCGGCAGCAGGATGAGCGTGCCGAACATCGCCATGAAGCTGATGCCCATCGCCACGATCGGGACCGTGAAGCCCTTCGTGCGGAAGGTCAGGAGGTCGAGCAGGGCGCTGTCGGTGCGCTGCAGGCGGGTCTGCCGGACGACGAAGAACGCCAGTGCCGCGAAGCCCACCACCAGGGCGAGGACGGGGACGAGCGGACCGGTCGACCCGGCCTCGCCGAAGCTCGACAGCCCGAAGACGATCCCGCCGAACGCGACGGCGGAGACCACGACCGACAGGACGTCGAGCGGCGCGCGTCGGGGCGTGGTCACGTTGCGGACCTTGAGGATGCCGAGCACGAGCGCGGCGACGGCGATCGGCAGCACGAACCCGAACAGCCAGCGCCACGAGAACGCGTTGAGGATCAGGCCGGAGATGGTCGGACCGACGGCCGGCGCGACCGAGATGACGATCGAGATGTTTCCCATGATCCGGCCGCGGTGCGCCGGCTCGACCAGGTTGAGGACGGTGGTCATGAGCAGCGGCATCATGATCGCGGTCCCGCTGGCCTGCACGATGCGGCCGACGAGCAGCACGGGGAACCCGGGTGCGGCCAGGGCGACGAGCGTGCCGAGCGAGAAGAGCGCCATCGCGGCGATGAAGATCTGCCGGGTGCTGAACCGCTGCAGCAGGAAGCCGGTGACCGGGATCACGACGGCCATGGTCAGCAGGAAGCCCGTGGTGAGCCACTGCCCCGTCGCCGCGGAGATGTCGAGGTCCTCCATGAGCCGCGGCAGCGCCACACCCATGATCGTCTCGTTGAGGATGACGACGAACGCCGAGACGAGCAGGAGCCCGATCACGAGCCTGGTCTCGCCGGCGGAGGGCGGCGAGACGCTCCCGGTGCGCGGGGCGGAATCGACGGCCTGGGTCATGCGGGGCTCCTGGGGAGTGACGGCGTGCAGAGGGGGCGCGGACTGCGCAGACGAGGCAACAGCCTGAACGGATCCGAGTATTCCGCTTCCGTGTGTCGTCCTCGTGAACGGACCGAGCGCACGGACCGGATGCGCGGCGCGACCTCGCCCGCGGTCAGCGCAGGATCGCGAACCCGTCCCCGTCGCCGTGCGGCACGACGCTGCGCTCGGCGACGTCGGTCACCGTGGCCGTCGGCGGGCCGGTGCGCAGGAACGCCATGAGCGCCTGCACCGATTCGGACGGCCCCTCGGCCTCGACCTCGACCGTCCCGTCGAACAGGTTCCTGGCGTACCCGTCGAGCTCCAGTCCGTCTGCCTTGCGTGCGGTCCAGTACCGGAAGCCGACCCCCTGCACCGAGCCGGACACCACGGCGTGCACCCTCGTCACCGTCGTCATGCCGTCAATGTAGGCACGCGTGGTCCCCGGTGCGTTACGGGTCTGTTCCGGTCTCGTGAACGGTGATAGTGTCAACGCAACCCGAACACTTCGAGTCACCATGACACAAACTGATTCCACCACCATCCGCGTCGCGGTCTCCACCGTGATCGTCGCCCTGCGCCCGCACCCCGACACCGGGGCCCCGGCGCTGTGGATGCCGCTGGTGCGCCGCGTGACCGACCCGTTCGAGGGCTCGTGGGCGCTGCCGGGCGGCTGGGTCGGTCCGGACGAGGGGCTCGAGGACTCCGCCGCCGCACGCCTGCGCGAGACGACGAACGTGCAACCGCGGTACCTGGAGCAGCTCTACGCGTTCGGCGACGTCGACCGCTCGCCGAGCCGGGTCGTGTCCATCGTCTACTGGGCGCTCGTGCACCCGGACGAGGCCGAGTCCGTCCCCGACGACTGGAACGTCCGGTGGTTCCTCGCCGACGAGCACCCGGCGCTCGCGTTCGACCACGACCGCATCGTCGAGTACGCCCTCTGGCGACTGCGCAACAAGATGTCGTACTCGCGGATCGCGCAGGCCTTCCTCGGCGACCGCTTCACCCTCGCCGAGCTCCGGGGTGTGTACGAGGCGGTGCTCGGCCGCACCCTCGACCCCGCGAACTTCCGGCGCCAGGTCGAGCGGACCGACGCGATCCTGCCCACCGACGAGACCACGAGCGGCGACCGGCACCGGCCGGCCCGGCTGTACCGCTCGAACCCCGACCTGGCCTACGCGGACAACGGTCCGCTGACCGACACCACGACCCGGACCACGCCCGGGGCCACGGCCCTGGCCACGGTCCTGCCGCCGCGGTCCACCTCAAACCGATAGGAACCACCGTGTCCATCGCCGTCACCATCGAGCGCATCTCCAACGGCGCCGTCGCGGGCAGCACCTGCACGCCCGACCTCGCCGCACCGACGTGGGACTTCGACAGCCGTCCCGGCTACGGTCCCGGCTCGTCGATGTCCGACGTCATCCCGACCTCGGCACCGCGACAGGGGCAGCTCCCCGACGAGTACAAGACCGCGAGCGACGACGAGCTGCGCGCGCGCATCGAGCGGGCGAAGGCGACACTGGGGGACCGGGTCGTCGTGCTCGGGCACTTCTACCAGCGCGACGAGGTCGTCCGGCACGCGGACTTCCTCGGCGACTCGTTCCAGCTGGCCAACGCCGCCCTGACGAAGCCGGACGCCGAGGCCATCGTGTTCTGCGGCGTGCACTTCATGGCGGAGACGGCGGACATCCTCGCCCGCGACGACCAGCGCGTGATCCTGCCGAACCTCGCCGCCGGCTGCTCCATGGCGGACATGGCCGACATCGACAGCGTCGAGGCCGCGTGGGCCGAGCTCACCGCCGTCTACGGCACGGCGCCCGACGCCGACGGCCGCGTCCCGGTCATCCCGGTCACGTACATGAACTCCGCCGCCGACCTCAAGGCGTTCTGCGGCCGGAACGGCGGGATCGTCTGCACGTCGTCGAACGCGGCGACCGTCCTCGAGTGGGCGTTCGAGCGCGGGCAGCGCGTGCTCTTCTTCCCCGACCAGCACCTCGGCCGGAACACCGCGAAGGCGATGGGGATCAGCACCGACCGCATGCCGATGTGGAACCCCCGCAAGGCCCTCGGCGGCAACGACGAGCAGACCCTGCTCGACGCGCAGGTGGTCCTCTGGCACGGCTTCTGCTCGGTGCACCGCCGCTTCACGGTCGAGCAGATCGAGCAGGCCCGGCGCGAGGACCCGGGCGTGCAGGTCATCGTGCACCCCGAGTGCCCGATGGCGGTCGTCGACGCCGCGGACGCCGCCGGCAGCACCGACCTCATCCGGCGCACGGTCGCAGCCGCCACCGAGCCGACGTCGTTCGCGATCGGCACCGAGATCAACATGGTGAACCGGCTCGCCGCCGAGTACCCGCAGCACCGGATCACCTGCCTCGACCCGGTCGTCTGCCCCTGCTCGACGATGTACCGGATCCACCCGGGCTACCTCGCCTGGGTGCTCGAGGCCCTCGTCCGCGGCGAGGTCCTCAACGAGATCACGGTCCCCGCCGACGTGCAGGCCGACGCCAGGGTCGCGCTCGAGCGCATGCTCGCCGCGAAGCCCCGCGGCTGACGGTCCGGCGACCGAGGACACCGAGGACCACACCGTGCACGTCGTCATCGTCGGGTCCGGCATCGCCGGGCTCACCGCCGCGATCCGCGCCAGCGCCCGCCACGACGTCACCCTGGTGACGAAGGGCGGGCTCGCCGACGGCGCCACCGCCGCCGCCCAGGGCGGCATCGCCGTCGCGCTCGGCGCCGACGACACCGTCGCCCTGCACGAGCACGACACCCACACCGCGGCCGTCGGGAGCGCGGACGCGCGCGCCGTCGCACTGCTCTGCGCCGACGGCCCGGCGCGCGTCCGCGACCTGCTCGCACTGGGTGTGCCGTTCGACCGGACGACCGACCCGGACTCGCTCGACCGCCACGGCGACGACCTCGCCCGCGGGCGCGAGGCCGCGCACGCACGCTGGCGGGTCGTGCACGCCGACGGCGACGCCACCGGGGCGGCCGTCGAGCGCACCCTCGTCGCCGCCCTGCTCCGCCGGCACGTCACGGTGCTGGAGCGCACCTGCCTCACCGACCTCGTCGTCCGCGACGGCGCCGTCGTCGGCGTCGACGTGCTCGACCTGCTCGGCGAGCCCCGACGGATCGACGCCGACACGGTCGTCGTCGCCTCCGGGGGTGCCGGGCACCTGTACCGCGAGACGACGAACCCGCTGGTCGCGACGGGGGACGGGGTCGCCGCCGCCTGGCGTGCCGGTGCCGTCCTCGCCGACCTGGAGTTCGTCCAGTTCCACCCGACCCGGCTGGCCGTCCCGGACGGCGGGCTCCTGTCCGAGGCGGTCCGCGGCGAGGGCGCCGTCCTCCGCGACGCGACCGGCCGGCGCTTCATGACCGCCGTGCACCCGGACGCCGAACTCGCCCCGCGCGACGTGGTCGCCCGCGGCATCGCGGCCACCGTCCGCGACCAGGGCGGCGCCCCCGTGCTCCTCGACGCGACGGGGCTCGGCGCGGACCGGCTCGTCGCGCGCTTCCCCGGGCTGACCCGCGCCACCCGTGCGGCCGGCTTCGACTGGACCCGCGAGGGCGTGCCGGTCGCCCCCGCCGCGCACTACGCGATGGGTGGGATCGCCACCGACAGCGAGGGCCGCACGAGCCTGCCCGGACTCCTCGCCGTCGGTGAGGCCGCCTGCACCGGCGTCCACGGCGCCAACCGCCTCGCGTCGAACTCGCTGCTCGAGGGCCTCGTGTTCGGCGTGCGAACCGCCGACGCGATCGGTGCACCGCGACCGGCGCAGTTGCGCCTGCGCGGCGACGCGACCCTGCCGGTGCACACCGTGCCCGACGACCGGGTGGGTGACGTGGCGGACCCGCGTGGTGCCTCCCGGCCGGACGGAACGGGACCGGACACGACGGAGCGGCACACGACCGTTCCGGACGCAACGCCGTACCGGACCGACCGCCGTCGACGGCCTGGAGGCTCCGCCCACCCCGACCGTGCCGCCCACCTCCGGCAGGCGGTGCAGACCGAGATGACGGAGCGGGTCGGCCTGCTCCGTGACGCGGACGGACTGGCGGCCGCGCGTCGGGCGCTCGCCGCCCTGCGTCCGCCGGTGGCGCGTTCGGTGCGGGACCACGAGGACCGTGCCCTGCTCGACCTGGCGCGGATCACCGCGCTCGCCGCCGAGGCCCGCGCCGAGTCCCGTGGCGCGCACGCCCGGACCGACCACCCGGACACCGACCCGTCCGCGCCGGTGTCCGTCGGCTGGGCCCGCGCCGTCGCCACGGGACGCGCCCCGGTCGACCGCGCCGACCGACCCGTCAGCACCACGCCGTCCGACAGCACCGCCCTCGTCCAGCAGGGAGTCCCCGCATGACCACCACCGTCCCCGCAGCAGCCGGTGCCACCGCCGTGGCCGGTGGCCGTCCCACCGGACCGTCCGACCCCGGGGCGATCCCGCCGCACGCCCTGCGCCGCGTGATCGAGACCGCGCTCGAGGAGGACGCGCCGTGGGGCGACGTCACCAGCGAGACGCTCATCCCCGTCGACGCCCGGGCGACCGCGACCCTGGCCGCCCGCGAGCCCGGCGTGCTGTCCGGCGGTGCGGTGTTCGCGGCCGTGATGCACGCCGTCGACCCCGCGGTGCGGACCGAGCTGCACCTCGCCGACGGCGCGACCTTCGCGGCCGGGCAGGTGCTGGCGACCGTCGTGGGGCCCGCCCGCTCGGTCCTGCGCGCCGAGCGCGTCGGGCTCAACCTGGTGCAGCGGATGTCCGGCATCGCGACGGTCACCGCGCGGTACGTCGCGGCGGTCGCGGGGACGGGGACCCGGATCGCCGACACCCGCAAGACGACGCCGGGCCTCCGTGCGGTCGAGCGGTACGCCGTGCGCTGCGGCGGCGGGCACAACCACCGGAACTCGCTGTCCGACGCCGTCCTCGCCAAGGACAACCACCTGGCCGTGCTGCTCGCCGGCGGCACCCCGATCGGCGACGCCGTGCGTGACGCCCGCCGTCGGCTCGGGCACACGGTCCACCTCGAGGTCGAGGTGGACCGGCTCGACCAGGTCGAGGCCGTGGTGTCCGCCGGGGTCGACACGATCATGCTCGACAACTTCACAGCGGAGCAGCTCGTCGAGGGCGTGCACCAGGTCGCCGGCCGCGCACTCGTCGAGGCCTCGGGCGGCGTGTCGCTCGAGACCGTCGGCGCGATCGCGCGGACCGGGGTGGACGTCGTCTCGGTCGGGGCACTGACCCACTCGGCCCGGGCGCTCGACCTCGGGCTCGACGTCGACGTGACCGGCGCGTCCGCCGGTGGCGACGTCGACGCGACCGGCGCCTGACGGTGTTCTACCTCGACCGCGCCGCGACCACGCCGGTCCGCCGCGAGGTCCTCGAGGCCATGTGGCCGTACCTGACGGGCGTGTTCGGCAACCCGTCCTCGACGCACGGGGTCGGCGACGCCGCGGCACGGGGGCTCGCCGACGCCCGCGCGACGATCGCCCGGTTCCTCGGGTGCCGGCCGGGCGAGGTCGTCCTGACCACCGGCGGCACCGAGGGCGCGAACACCGCCGTGAAGGGGATCGCACTCGCGGCACCCCGTGGCCGGCACGTCGTGACGAGCGCGATCGAGCACGAGGCGGTGCTCGAGAGCTGCCGGTACCTCGAGCGCCACCACGGGTTCACGGTCACGCTCGTGCCGGTCGAGCGCGACGGGACGGTGACGCCCGAGGCGCTCGCCCGGGCCGTCCGTCCGGACACCACCCTGGTGTCGGTGGCGCACGCCGACAACGAGATCGGCACCGTGCAGGACCTGCCGGCACTCGCGGCGGTCGCGCACGGTGTCGGCGCCCGGTTCCACACCGACGCGGTGCAGAGCGCGCCGTGGCTGCCGATCGGGCTCGACCTGCTCGGTGTCGACGCGGTCTCGTTCTCCGGGCACAAGCTCGGCGCGCCGAAGGGCACCGGTGCGCTGGCCGTCCGTGGCGGTGTGCCGCTCGAGCCGCTGCTGCACGGTGGAGGACAGGAACGGGGGAGACGGTCCGGCACCGAGGACGTCGCGGGAGCGGTCGCCCTCGCGACCGCGGTGTCGCTCGTCGAGGGTTCCAGGGACGCCCACGCCGACCGGGCGACGACGACCCGCGACGCCGTCGTCGAGGGGGTCCTGGCGTCGGTCCCCGGTGCCGTGCTGACCGGAGCCGCACCGAGCGTGCCCGGCTCGCGTCGGCTCCCGGGGCACGCCTCGTTCTGCTTCCCGGCGGTGCCCGGCGGTCCCGCCGCGGTCAACGGCGAGACCGTGCTGCTCGAGCTCGAGGCCCGTGACGTCGTGTCCTCGTCCGGCAGCGCCTGTGCCGCGGGGAGCACCGAGGCCTCGCACGTCCTCACCGCGATCGGTCTCCCGGAGGACACCGCACGGACGGCCCTGCGACTCACCTTCGACGCCGGGCTCACCGAGGCGGACGTGCCCGTGGTCGTCGGAGCCGTCGCCGCGGCGGTCGCTGCCGTGCGTGACCTCGGAGGGGTGTACTAGACGTTCTCCTCCACAGTTGGGGTGATGTCCCCCCTTCTGCGGACAGCGATCCTCCGTCACCATGGAGCCATGGCGAACGCGATCACGACTCGGCACCGACGGGAGGCCCCCTTCCGGGCGGTCCAGCTCCTGCCGGCGCCGGCGACCGTGGTGGCCCTCGCCCTCGCCGCGCAGCACGACCTCGGCACCGCCCCGCTCGGGGTGATCGCGACCGTGGGCGCACTCGCCACCGTCGCGAGCGCCCTGACCCCGACCGTCGGCACCGCGGCAGTCCGTCGATCCCTGCCCGCACCGAGCGAGGCGGACCGGTACCGAGGGGACGTCGAACAGCCCTGGTGACCTGACCCGAAGCCAGCACCGCGCGGCCCCGTCCCCCCTCTGGGGCCCGCGGTGCTCCTGACCGGACGTGGTACCCCTGACCGCGTCCGGCGCCGGACACGACATCCCCTGTCGTCGCGTCCGAGCGGCCGCCGCGCCCGTCGTGGACGTGGCGCCGGACCCTGACCGGCGCCGCACGCCCCCCTGTCAGTCCACGGCGGGCCGCGGTGGCGTCATCCGGGCAGCGATCGCGCGGTCCCCCGGTCAGCGCGTCGACGCGGACGGTTCGGGTACGCCGGGCCAGACGTAGTCCAGGTCGTCGGGCACGTCGGGGAACAGCGGCCGGTAGTGCTCCGGCGCCTTCTGCACGAGCTTCGAGCGGTGGGACTCGTGGACCGCGGGGTCGGCGTTCCACGCTGGCACGGCGAAGTCTCCGCGCTCGTACGCCACCAGGTCTTCGGGGACCAGCCCGAGGTCGGCGAGCGTCTTCTCGAGGCAGGTGTCGGCGTGCCCGCGCTCGAGCCACACCCGGCACGTCGCGTCCTGGTACGCCATGAGTGCCGGGCGGTACCCCCGCCACATCGCGACGACCGGGTGGCGCTGCCAGCCGTAGTCCGGCAGGGTCAGCGCCCGCATCACCTGCAGGGTCTCGACGCGCTGCTTGCCGAGCCGCTTGTCGTCGAGCACCTCGGCCGAGGCGCGGAAGTCGGCGTAGGGCAGGAACGTCTGCATCCACCGGACGGTACGCCGGGCCGCTGGCACGCGACACAAGTCGTCACACCCGGGCGGGCACCCCGACGACGTGTGAGCATCGAGCGCATGGACGGAGCACTCGTCGTCGGCGTCAGCGGCAGCCCATCGGACCCCTCGCGCACCTCGACCCTGGTCGCGGCGACCGTCGCGCGCCTGGCGGAGGATCTGCCGGACGCGCGGACCGCGCAGGTCGAGATCGGCCCCCTGCTCGCGGACCTCGGCGCCGCGCCCTCCCGCGAGGCGATGTCGGCCGAGACCCGACGGGCGCTCGAGACCGTCGAGGCGGCGGACGTGCTCGTCGTGGGCAGCCCGGCGTTCCGCGCGGCGTACTCCGGCGCGTTCAAGCTCTTCTTCGACTGGGTGAGGCAGTACGACCTCGTCGACACCCCGGTGCTCCTGACCGCCACGGGCGGGAGCGACCGGCACGCGCTGCTCGTCGAGCACCAGATGCGCCCGCTGTTCGGCTTCTTCCAGTCGACGACCCTGCCCCTCGGCGTGTTCGGCAACGAGCGGGACTTCACCAAGCGCGAGGGCGGGTACGACCTCGCCAGCGTCGACCTCGAGCTGCGCATCGACCAGGCCGTGCGACGGGCGCTGCCGATCGTCCGCGGGGGCTTCGCCGCCGTCGGCGCCGACGACGTCCGACGCCCCGCCGACTTCTAGTCGCCGCTCCCGCAGTCGACCGCGGCCCGCCGCGCCCGGCAACCTCCGCCGAGCGGGCAGGACACGCCGCCCGTCGCTCACCGAGCGGGCGCGATCTGTCTCTCTCGCGGGTGACGGTGACGTGTGTCACCCGCTCGAGATTCGACGCAAGGCTGCAGCAAGCGGGACGGGAGACGCGCCGGACGGGAGGCGCGGGGCGGGCGGGCGCCGTGCCTCCAGGCCGTCAGTCGGTGGGGTCCACCACCAGGGTCGCGACGTGCGCGACGGCCAGCCGGTAGCCGTCGGCGCCCGCGCCGGCGATGACCGCCGTCGCGGCGGTCGCCACGTGGTCGACGTGCCGGAACGGCTCGCGCTTCCACGTGTTGGACAGGTGCACCTCGACGACCGGGACGCTCAGTGCCTCGACCGCGTCGTGGAGCGCGACCGAGGTGTGCGCGTACGCGGCGGGGTTGATCACCACCCCGACGAAGTCGTCGAGCGCCTCGTGCAGCCACTCGACGAGCTCGCCCTCGCGGTTGGTCTGCCGGAAGTCCGCTTCGAGCCCGTGCACGGCGCACTCGGTGTGCACGATCGCCTCGAGCTCTGCGAGCGTGACCGTGCCGTACTGGGCCGGGTCGCGACGCCCGAGGATGTCGAGGTTGGGCCCGTTCAGGACGAGGATCCGCTCCGGGCGTGTCGTGGTGTCGGTGGCCGGCTCGCTCATGGGGGAGAGCCTACCGAGGGACGGGGGCGCGGCCGCGGTGCCGGGTGTGCCGGGTGTGTGAACGGTCACATCGCGGTGTAACGTTCCCGTCCGGGTCGGCGCAGTTGCCGACTGCAACACATTGATGTGGAGATCGCATGGTTCTCGCTGCGGCGACCAACGGGATCCGGCTCGAACTGGGCTGGGTCGACTACTTGATGATCATCGTGTACTTCGCGGTGGTCATCGGCATCGGGTTCACCGCCCGCAAGCAGGTGCGGACGAGCATGGACTTCTTCCTGTCCGGCCGCTCGATGCCGGCCTGGATCACCGGCCTGGCGTTCGTGTCCGCGAACCTCGGCGCGACCGAGATCCTCGGCATGGCCGCGAACGGCGCGCAGATCGGGATGGCGACGCTGCACTACTACCTCATCGGTGCCGTGCCCGCGATGGTGTTCCTCGGGCTCGTGATGATGCCGTTCTACTACGGCTCCAAGGTCCGCTCGGTGCCGGAGTTCATGCTCCGCCGCTTCGGCAAGGCGCCGCACCTGGTGAACTCGATCGCGTTCGCGGTATCGAACGTGCTCATCGCCGGCATCAACCTCTACGCGATGGCGATCGTCATCGAGGCGATGCTCGGCTGGCCGGAGTGGCTCGCCATCCTGGTGTCCGCCGCGTTCGTGCTCGCGTACATCACCCTCGGCGGCCTGAGCAGCGCGATCTACAACGAGGTCATGCAGTTCTTCGTGATCATCGCCGGCCTCGTGCCGCTGACGATCGTCGGCCTGCACCGCGTCGGCGGCTGGAGCGGTCTCACCGAGGCGATCAAGCAGACCCAGGGCGTGCAGCACCTGCAGACCTGGACCGGCACCGGCATCGGCGACGTGACGAACCCGATCGGGGCGAACTGGCTCGCCATCGTGCTCGGCCTCGGCTTCGTGCTCTCCTTCGGCTACTGGACGACGAACTTCACCGAGGTGCAGCGCGCGTTCTCGGCGAAGAACATGTCCGCCGCCCGCCGGACCCCGCTCATCGCGGCGATCCCGAAGCTCTTCATCCCGTTCATCGTCGTGATCCCGGGCCTCATCGCCGCGGCAGTGGTCGGCAACCAGTTCGCCTCGGGGGAGCTCACCTACAACGACGCGATCCCGAAGCTCATCCAGATGTACCTGCCGACCGGTGTGCTCGGCATCGCGGTCACGGGTCTGCTCGCATCGTTCATGGCGGGCATGGCGGCGAACGTCTCGTCGTTCAACACCGTCTTCACGTACGACATCTGGCAGCGCTACATCAAGCCGAACATGCCCGACCTGCACTACCTGAAGACCGGCCGCTGGGTCACGGTCGTCGGCGTGGTGGTCGGCATCGGCACGGCGTTCCTCGCCGCGCAGGCCGGCAACATCATGACCTACATGCAGACGCTGTTCTCGTTCTTCAACGCACCGCTCTTCGGCGTCTTCATCCTCGGTCTGCTCTGGAAGCGGATGACCACGCAGGGTGCGCTCTGGGGGTACGTGCTCGGCATCGTCACGCCGACGATCACCTGGATCGCCTACCTGGTGAACCCGTCGCTCTTCTCGACGGCGACCGCCGAGACGATGTACGGCGCGATCATCTCCTTCGTGACGGTGCTCGTCGTCGGAGTGCTCGTCTCGCTCGCCACGAAGCCGAAGGACGTGTCGGAGCTCGGCGGTCTGGTCTACGGCGTCGGCAAGATCGACATGACCGCCGGGGCCGTCGCGACCGACACCGCCTGGTACCGCTCGCCCGCGCTGCTCGGCACCGTCGCGCTCGTGCTGTGCGTCGCCCTCTACCTGCCGTTCCTCTAGGCCCGGACCCGAAGGAGTACTCCCATGCGTGAGGACACCACGAAGCTCACCGAGGAGCAGGCGGCCCTCGTCCGCTCCACCCGCCGACTCGACCTGCGCCGCATCCTCGGTGGCCTGTTCGTGCTCTACGGCGTGATCACCACCATCGTCGGCATCGTCCACTGGGACACCGACCCCGAGAAGACCGGCGGCATCCACATCAACCTGTGGGTCGGGCTCTCGCTGCTCGTCGGCGGGCTGCTGTTCTTCCTGTGGGACCGGCTGAACCCGGTGCCGGCAGAGGACATCGTCGGCCAGGCCGAGGCCGAGGCCGACCAGCGCGCCGCGGGCGAAGGGCGCGAGCGGGCCTGATCTCCCGCCGCGCGGGCGCCTGCGCGTCCGCCCGGTGAGAACGGGTGTCCCGGGTCGGACGATTCGACCGGGGACGCCCGTTCTCACCTTGCAGGGCGGGCGTCACGGGAGGGAGAGGACGGACGGGAGGCGCGGCGCGCTTGACGACGCTGGTCACTGTTCCTAACATTGACATGTCGGCCGCGTGTTGCTCGGCCGGAAGTGAGCCCCGGATACGCCTGCAGCCAGCGCGGGCCCGGGGTTTTGCGCTGTCCGGGCCTCAACGACTGAGCAGCTGGCGAGCTCCACGGCGCTCCGCTCTGCGGCACCTCGCGTTGCGTCAGCGCACGACGACGACCTGTGCGCCGACCTCCTCGTGCAACCCGGACACGTACGCCCCGCAGGCCAGGTCCGCGAGGGCGACCAGGGGCTCGTCCGTTCCTCGGACGTGCTCGTACCGGACGGACCGACCGACGCCCCGTCGGCGGAGTGCATCGAGCATCGAACGATCGGCGGCGTCACGCGAGGCGCCTCGCGACTCGAGCACGACGTGCCGCACGCCGCGGGCCTCGAGCTCCCAGACGAGGCGTTCCAGGCACGACCGTCGACGGCGCTCGGCGCGTGCCGGGGCGCGGTCGTAGCGCACGATCAGGACCGCTGCCGCGACCGCGAGCAGGTCCAACCAGGAGATGCGCTGCGTCCGGAGTGCCTCGTACCAGTGCAGCTTCCGCATGCGGGACGGCTTCGCCGCCCGGACCGCTTCGCGTGCAGTCTGAGTCCGGCCGTGCGGGACCACGACCGCGGCGAGGACGTAGCTGGTGTGGTCCAGGCCGCCGCCGGGCTCGGACTCGTCGACGTAGGCGCGTTCCATGCGACCAGAGTATGACGTACCAGTTCGTTGCGGGGCGGAACGGTTGCACTCCTCGGACGCCTGCGCCAGGTTGGTGCTCGACGAAGGGATCCGCCGTGGAACAGATGGTCTTCATCAACCTGCCGGTCACCGACCTCGATCGAGCGGTCGGCTTCTACGAGGCGCTCGGGTACTCGGTCAACCCCGAGTTCACCGACGAGACCGCCGCGTGCATCGTGGTGAGCAGCACCGTGTACGTGATGCTCCTGACCCACGCGAAGTTCCGAGAGTTCACGGACAAGACCATTGCCGACCCGGGCACGATCGAGGTCATCAACTCCCTCAGCGCCGCGTCGAAGGACGAGGTGCACCGCATCGTGGACGCTGCCGTCATGGCCGGCGGGAACGAGGACCGTCCGGAGACCGACTACGGCTCCATGTACCAGCGCAGCTTCACCGACCCGGACGGCCACCGGTGGGAGTACGTCTGGATGGACCAGTCGGCGATGACCGACGGGGACGACCAGGAGTGACGTCCCTGTCGGTGCCGTCGGCCAGGATGGAGCCGTGAGCACCGACACGACCACGACCCCCGACGGCCTGGTGACGGGGGACGACGGACTCGCGCGACCGGCGTGGGCCGCGACCGACCCGATGCTCCGCGAGTACTACGACACCGAGTGGGGCATGCCGGTCCGCGACGAGCGCGGGGTCTTCGAGCGGCTGTCGCTCGAGGCGTTCCAGTCGGGGCTGTCCTGGCGCACGATCCTCGCGAAGCGTCCGGCGTTCCGCGCAGCGTTCGCCGACTTCGACCCCGACGTCGTCGCGACCTTCGGTGACGGCGACGTCGAGCGCCTGATGGCGGACGCCGGCATCGTCCGGAACCGGGCGAAGATCCGTGCGACGATCACGAACGCGACCGCGACGATCGCTCTGCGCGCCGACGGCGGACTCGCCGACCTCGTGTGGTCGTTCCGGCCGGAGGTGACGCCGGCGCCGCGGACGATCGCCGAGGTCCCGACGACGAGCGACGAGTCGATCGCCCTGTCGAAGGCACTCCGGAAGCGCGGGTTCGCGTTCGTCGGGCCGACGACGATGCACGCGTTGATGGAGGCACTCGGCATCGTCGACACGCACCTGGTCGGCAGCCACCGTCGCGGGACCTCCGGCGTCTGGGCCTGAGGACCGATCGCGCTCAGTCGAGCGGGAGCTGCATCTGGGTCGCCGTGACGCGGTAGCCGAGCGACGCGTACAGGTCCTGCGCGCCGGTGTTGTACCCGAAGACGTTGAGGCCGATGCTCGCGGCTCCGTGCTCGCGGGCGACCCGCTGCCCGGCCTCGAGCGCCCGTCGGGCGTGGCCGCGGCGACGGTGCTGCTCGTCGACCTCGACGTCGAAGACCCACCACTCGGTGCCGCCCGGCGAGAACGGTCCGATCCAGAGGAACCCCACGACGATGTCCTCGTCGTCGACCAGGTCCCAGACGAAGTGGTCGGGCAGGGGTGCCTCGTCGGGGAACCACTGGTCGAGCGACTTCTGCTTGTTCGCCTCCGCCTGCTCGCGGGTCTCACCGGCCCGCATGCGCGACGCCACGTAGTCGGCCATCGTCCGGTCGAGCCAGGCCGGGAGGCGCGTGGCCGGCATCGGGACGAGCCGCGTCTCCGTCACCGGTTGCCCTTCGAGCCACGCTTCGGCTTCCCGTTGCCGAGTCGCTGTGTGCCGGGCCGTCCGGATCCGCGCGGCTTGCGGGCGCCCTTGCCGCCCGCCTTGCCGCCGGAGGCCTGCTTCGCGGTGGCCTTGCCACCGCCGGAGCCACCGCCGGACCGGCCGCCTCCACCGGAGCCGCGACCGGCGCCGGAGCCGCCACGCGCGCCGCGCGAGCCGTCGTCGTCGGCGCTCGTCGTGCCTCCCGGGCGGTCCGCGGCGTTCCGCGAGCTGTTCGCGGTGCGGCCGCGCACGACGCCGATGAACTCCTCGGTGGTGTCCGAGGAGTCCGCGTCGCGCCAGACGAGCGCGATCCTGGTGCCCGCCGCGCCGTCGAGGGGCTTCGCCACCAGGTCCTTGCGGCTGGCCGCGCGGAAGAGGGACTGCGGGAGCACCACGACGCCGACGTTCGCCTCGACCAGGTCGAGGGCGGCGGACACGTCGTCCGGCACGGGGCCGGCGTCGACGACGTGCACGTCGGCCAGGTCGGCCTCGGTCACGACGTCGGCCGAGGCGAGGGGGCCGTCCTTCGGCATCGCGACGACGGCGGTCTCGGTCCACAGCGGGATGGCGTTCAGGTGCGCGCCGACGGGCATCCGTGCGAAGGCCATGTCCGCCTCGCCGGTGAGTGCCTGGTCGACCTCGGTCCGGCCGATCGGCAGCAGGCCGAGCTCGGCGTCCGGGAAGCGTTCCCGCCAGACCCGGACCCACTTCGCGGGGGAGACCCCCGGGACGAAGGCGATGGTGAGGGCCGCGGTCATGCAACCGAGTGTAGGGGCCGTACCCTGGTACCCATGGCGCAGGAACAGACGATGAAGCCCGAGACGGCCGCGAAGAAGCTCGGCATCCTGCTGGCGGCAGCCCCGGAGTCGTTCCGCGCGGAACCGGTCACCCGCACCGCCTTCGACGAGCTCCGGACGCAGCCGCCGGCGTGGCTCGAGGAGCTCCGTCGCGAGGGGCCGCACCCGCGTCCGGTCGTCGCGCAGAAGCTCGGCGTGTCGATCTCCGGCCTCGTGCGCGCCGGCGTCGAGGAGCCCCTGACCACCGCCGAGATCAAGGCGCTGCTGCAGGAGATGCCCGAGTGGCTGGTGCGCGAGCGCGCGACCCAGGCCGAGGTGCACGCCGAGAACGCCCGCGTGAAGCAGGAGCGCGCCGACAAGGCCGCTGCCCGCGCCCAGGACTGACCGACCGGACCCACCCCGGACGCCGCTCGCCATGACCGCCGTGCACGAGACCGTCGCCGACGCGATGCTCGTCGTGCCGCAGTTCGCGTCGGTGTGCTGCATCGTGGGGGACCGCTACCGTCCCCGCCCCGGCGTGATCGTCCCCGCCGCCGTGATGCTCGTGGCGATGGTGCTGCCCGTCGTGCAGGCCGGGGCGTCGTGGACGCTCCTCGCGGCCGCCGTGCTGCTGCTCCTGGCGCCGCTGCCCGTGCTGCGGCGCCGTCGGCCGGACGGGCGCCGGGCGGAACCGATGGACGTGCACCGGGCGCTGTCCTCGGTCGTGATGGCCGGCATGCTGCTGATGGGGCACGCCACCGGTCTGACCGACGGACACGCGGGCCACGGGATCGCGCTCTCCGTGGTCCTCGGCGCCGGGGTGATCGGCTACTGCGGGTTCAGCGGCTGGCTGCTCCGGTACGAGTGGGCGCGCGAGGACCGTCGTGCGGTCCGCAGCGGCGAGGTCTTCGCCATGACGGTCGCCGTGGTCGGGATGACCCTGGCGATGTAGCGCTGCCGACGCGCGGGACGATGGAGCCCCGGCGCCGTCCGGCGGTAACGTTCGGGGCGTGTCCGACCGAACCGTCCGTCGTCCCGTCACCACGCCGCGCCTCGACGAGGTCGACGAGCGCATCCTCTGGACCCTGGCGGCCGACGCCCGGATCCCGAACAACCGGCTGGCCGCCGCGGTCGGGATCGCGCCCTCGACATGCCTGACACGGGTGCGCGCGCTCGAGGACGCCGGCGTCATCCGCGGCTACCGCGCCGACGTCGACGTCGCAGGGCTCGGGTTCGCGATCGAGGCGATGGTGTCCGTCCGGGTCCACGCCGCCGCCCGGCACGAGCTCCGCGACTTCGCGAAGCGCCTGCTCCGGGTGCCCGTCGTGCAGGACGTCTCGTTCCTCGCCGGCGACAAGGACTTCCTGGTGCACATCGCGTGCACCTCCACCGAGCAGCTGCGGGACTTCGTCGCCGACGAGCTGAGCGGGGACCCGGCGGTGGCGACGACGCAGACCAACATCGTCTTCGAGCGGCTCGTCGCGGACCGGGCGCACCAGGGTCGGTCGTTCGACGAGCTCCGCCGCTGGCGCGCCTGACCCGGACGAAGCCCTGCCGACGGAGCGCCTGACTAGCGCGTGCGCGTCATCGGGACGTGCGGGATGGCGTCCTCGAGGAAGTCGTCGCCGGATCGCACGAAGCCGAAGCGGCCGTACCACTGCTCGAGGTGCGCCTGCGCGTTGATCGCGATCGACGACGAGCGCGACTCGGCGATCGCCGCCTCCATGAGCTGTGCCCCGAGCCCCTGCGACCGGGCGTGCCGGGCGGTGGCGACCCGGCCGATGCGCTCGGTGCCGTCGTCCTCGCGGAGGAGTCGGAGCGTGGCGTCCACCGACCCCTGACCGGCCCAGAACTGCACCGTGCCCGGCTCGAGGTCACGGCCGTCGATGTCCGGGTAGGCGCACTCCTGCTCGACGACGAACACGTCCTGTCGGAGCCGCAGGATCTCGTGCAGCGTCACGATGTCGAGGTTGCGCGTCGGGGCGGAGAAGATCGAGACCACGTGCGGCCTTTCCTGAGAATTCCTTCCAGAACCGGTTCCGGTCCGGGATCGATCGGCGTACAGTGCCGGTCAACCACTCTACGTGCGCAGCCGAGATCAGGAGGTGAGCGCATGGACCAGCCCTTGCGCGACCCCTGGCGCGCGCTGCTCCGGACCGCCCTGGTGGGCGTCGGGGTCGCCGCTGCGCTCGTGCTGCTCTCGCTGCTCCTCGGAGCCCGTCCGGCCGCCGCGGCCGAGGGTGCCCCGCAGCAGCGCGGGCTGGTCGGTGGGCTGGTCCAGGACGCCGGTGGCACCGTCCAGGGCGTCACGCAGGGCGTCGGCGGGGTCGTCGACAGCGCCGTCGCACCCGTCCGCAGTGCCGTCGCCCCGCCCGCCGCCGCTCCGGCGGCTCCGGCCGCCGCCGCCCCTGCTCCCGCGGCGGCTGCGCCGGTCCCGGCAGCATCGGCACCTGCGCCCGCAGCACCTGCGCCGGCCCCGGTCCCGACCCAGCCCGCCCCGGTGGCAGTGCCCGTGCAGCAGGCCGCACCGGTCGTCCCGGTGGCACCGTCGGCGCAGCACACCGGGACGTCGACGCCGGCTCCGCAGCAGGCGGCACCGGCCCCGACCGGCACCGCCGCGAGCCCGGCCACGTCGACGACGAACGGTGCCGCGAGCGCGGTGAGCAGTGCCTCCCGGCCGCTCACCGACACCCTGACCGACGTCGTCCGGCCCGTCACCGAGACGGTGCAGTCGGTCACTGACGCACGACCCGTCTCCGGCGTCGTCGGCACCGTGGACACGGTGGTCGGCGCGCTCCCGGTCACGCGGGACCTGCTCGGCGACGACACCCTCGGCACCGTCACCCGCCCGGTCACCGGTGTCGTCGACGACGTGGTCGACGGCGTCGGGACGACCGTCGGCGTGCTGCCGGGCACGGTCGAGCAGGTCGTCGCGCCCGTCGAGGACGCGCTCCCGGTCCTGCCGCTGCCCGTCACGCCGGTCCTGCCGGTCCCGCTGCCGCCCCTCCTGCCGGGAGGCGCGCTGCCCGTCCCCGGGACCACACCGATCCCGGTGGGCGGTCCGGTCGAGCAGCCCGTGGTCACCCTGCCGCACGCGTCCGGTCCCGGCGCACCGGCCACGGCCGCCGCGTCGGCCTCGACGGACGTGTCCGCCGCGGCCGCTCCGCTGGTCCTGGAGGGATCCTCGTCGGCAGCCGTCCCCGCAGCACCCGTCGGCGCGCAGACCACCGATCGCGCCGGGGCCGTGACCGTGGTCGCCGCCGCCCCCGCGGGCGCTCCGGCCGCGGCGACGGTCGGCGGCGTGGCGCTCCTCGTCCCCGCGGACGGTGACGGCCACGAGGGCCTCCCGTCCGGCCCGGGTACCTCCGGGACCACCGGCGGTTCCACCTCCGGCTCCGCCGGCGCCGCGCCCGTCGGGGTCGACGGCACGTCCGGTGTCCTGTTCTCCCTCGCCGCGGGGTCACGCGGCACCCTCGCCGACGACGTGGTCCCCACGTCCGTCGTCGGCGACCACGACGTCGCTCCTGACTGAGATCGGTGCGCCTGTCCGGCACGGCAGGCCCGCACCACCCGACCGCGATCGCGGTCGGACGACAGATCTCGATCAGTGAGGAACGAACGACCATGAACAAGTACGTCTCGAGAGGGCTCTGGTTCACCCTCTTCGTCGGCGGCCTGACACTCGGAGGGGCGTGCGCGGCGAACGCTGCGACGACCTCCGGTGACGACGGCCTCCTGTCCGGCACCCAGGTCGCTCCGGCGATCAGCGCGCCGGTGTCCGCCGCCGGGAACGCCCTCGGGGTGCTCGGCGACGCCGTCTCCACCGCCCCGGCCGCGGCGCCCGCCGCGGCTCCTGCCCCGGCCGCCGCACCGGCACCGGCACCTGCTCCGGCTCCGACGACGTCCGGTTCGGACGGCATCGCGTCCGGTACCCAGGTGGCGCCCGTCGTCACGGCCCCGGTCCAGGTGACCGGGAACGCGGTCGGCGTCGCGGGCGACGCGGCGGCGACCGCCCCGGCTCCGGCTCCGACCGCCCCGGCTCCGGCTCCGACCGCCCCGGCTCCGGCTCCGACCGCCCCGGCTCCGGCTCCGGCTCCGGCGGCTCCGGCTCCGGCTCCTGCGCCGGCCCCGGCTCCGACGACGTCGGGCTCGGACGGTGTCGCCTCGGGGACGCAGGTCGTCGGTGACGTCACCGCTCCGGTGACGGTCTCCGGCAACGCCGTCGGGGTCGCGGGCGACGCAGCGGCTGCTCCGGCATCCTCGCCGGCCCCGGTCACGAGCAGCCCCGCGCCCGCGGCGCCGGCAGCGGAGCCGACCACGTCCGGGTCGGACGGCATCGCGTCCGGGACGCAGGTCGCCCCGGTCGTGTCGGTCCCGGTGACGATCGGCGGGAACGGCATCGGTGTGCTCGGTGACGGTTCGGCGACGGGGACGGCGCCGACCACGGGCTCCGGCTCGGGTTCGACCCCGACTGCGGGTGGCACGACGTCGGGTGACGACGCGGTGCTCGGCGGCACGCAGGTGTCGCCGGTCGTGGACCTGCCGATCACGATCGGTGGGAACGGCATCGGTGTCCTCGGTGACGGCACGAGTACCGGTACCGGCACCGGCAGCGGTTCGGGTTCGACCCCGGCCGCGGGTGGTACGACATCGGGTGACGACGGCGTGGGCTCCGGGACGCAGGTCGCCCCGGTCGTGTCGGTTCCGGTGACCATCGGTGGCAACGGCATCGGCATCGTCGGTGACGGCACGAGCACCACGACCCCGGGCAGCGGCACGGGCACGGGATCGGGTTCGACCCCGGCAGCCGGTGGCACGACGTCGGGTGACGACGGTGTGGGCTCCGGCACGCAGGTCGCCCCGGTCGTGTCCGTCCCGGTGACCGTCGGTGGCAACGGCATCGGCATCGTCGGTGACGGCACGAGCACCACGACGCCCGGCAGCGGCACGGGCACGGGATCGGGCACGACCCCGGGCGCGGGCGGCACGACCTCCGGTGACGGCGGTCTGCTCGGTGGGGCGCAGGTGATCCCGGTCATCAGCGTGCCGATCACCATCGGCGGGAACGGCATCGGCATCGTCGGCGACGGCACCAGCACCACGAACCCGGGCACGACGCCGGGCACCGACCCCGGTACGGACCCGGGCACCGACCCCGGTACGGACCCGGGCACGAACCCCGGCACGGACCCGGGCACCGACCCCGGTACGGACCCCGGCACGAACCCCGGTACGGACCCGGGCACGAACCCCGGTACGGACCCCGGCACCGACCCGGGTACTGACCCGGGTACGACCGTGCCCGGCGGCACCACCCCCGGCACCTCGGAGCCGGGCGTGACCACCGTCCCGGTCGCGACCACGGACGTCCCCGCGGCCGACGCGGTCGTGGCGACCAGCGCCTCCCGGCCGACCGCGTCGGCGACGACGGCTGCGGCGACCGCTCCTGCGGGGGCAGCGCAGCCCGAGCTCGCCTACACCGGAGCCGGCTCGCAGACGGTCCCGGCAGGCATCGCGTTCCTGCTCCTGCTCCTGGGAGCCGGGGTGCTCGCGCTCCGGAAGCGCACCGCCTGACACCAGGGGGTCGGAGGGGCGTCGTCCGCGACGCCCCTCCGACCCGTGTCCGTTCGAGGCGACCCGCTTTGGAGTCACTGGAGCTTCCCTGGGAGCATTCGGTGCCCAACCTGTGCGCAGTGGAAGCGCTTCCGAGGCTGTGCGGCAGCGCTGCGGGGCCACGATGAACCCGTGCTCCACGAACTCCTCCGCGTCCCGATCACCGGCAGCAGTCTGCTCGTCCCGGTGTACGTCATCGCAGCCCTCCTCGCCGGCTGGGCGCTGGTCGGTCCGCTGCACGAGCGGCACCGGCTGCGTCGCGCCGCGGTCCGGGTCGCAGGAGTCGCGGTCGGCGCGGGGATCGGCCTCGCCGCGGTGTGGTGGACGGGCGACGTGCAGGACGACTTCGGCGTGCAGTTCACCCCCGTCACCCGGATGTGGATCGCCTTCGCGTTCGCCGGTGTGGCGCTGCTGCTCGTCGTGGCGGTGCAGGGCGGGTGGCTCGCACGCGTCCTCGCCGTCGCAGCGGCCGGCGCGCTCGTGCTGTCCGCGGGCCTCGGCGTCAACGTGGACTTCGGGTTCTACAAGAACATCGAGCAGGCCATCGCGACCAACCCCTACAAGACCCGGGACCTGCCGGTGCTGGCCGACCAGGGATCGCAGCCCGAGGTCGACGCGGCGGACTGGCACGCACCCGCCGGCATGCCGTCGAAGGGGGAGACGTTCAGCGTGTCGATCCCGGGCAAGGTATCGCACTTCCGTGCCCGCAAGGCGGTGGTCTGGCTCCCGCCGGCGGCGCAGGTCGCGGATCCGCCACGCCTGCCCGTGCTCGTCGCGCTCTCGGGGCAGCCCGGTCAGCCGGCCGACATGTTCCAGACCGGAGACCTCGGGAGCTTCCTCGACCGCTACGCGGCGGCCCACGACGGCCTCGCGCCGATCGTCGTCGCGCCGGACCAGCTCGGGGCGCCGAACCGGAACCCGATGTGCGTGGACTCCCGACGCCTCGGTCGGAGCGCGACCTACGTGATGACCGACACGGTCGACTGGATCCAGCACCACCTGCCGGTCGCCAGCGGACCCGACGCCTGGGGCATCACCGGGTTCTCACAGGGCGCGACCTGCGCGATGCAGTTCTCCACCGAGCACCCCGACGTGTTCGGCTCGGCGCTGGCGATCTCCAGCGAACTCGCCCCCGTCACGGGCAACGCGCACACGAGCACCGCGCTGGCCTTCGGCGGGTCGACGGCGGCGTACCGCGCCGCGGCACCGGTTGCGATCATGGCGGCGCACGGTCCGTACCGTGACCACCTCACCGTGTTCGGCTACGGTTCGGAGGACGCTCCCTACCGGGCGTCGACCGAGACCCTGCACGCCGCAGCGGTCCGTGCGGGCATGCAGACGCAGGTCATCGTGTCGCCGGGATCGGCACACGACTGGAACACCGTGCGCTACGTGCTCGCACACGGGCTGCCCGTCGTGCTGGGGCACCTCGGTCTCCCGCAACAGGAGGGTGCGCTGTGAGCAGGACCACGTCAGGAGTGACCGCCGTGTGGTCGCGGATCGCCCGGTCGGTCCGCCGGTACCCGGTCACCGCCGTCGTCTTCGTCCTCGTGCTCCTCACCTCGGTCGGGGGACTCGTCGTCCGTGTCGTCGCGCGCACCGCGACGCTCGACGCCGTGCCCCTCAGCCCGTTCCGCGTCTTCGCGGTGACGACCGGTGTCGTGGCACTCGTCCTCACCCTGGTCGGGGTCGTGGTGCTCGTCGGAGCGTCGGAGCGGCTCATGGGCGGACGCCGGACCGTCCTCGCGTTCGTCGTGACGACCGTCGTCGGGACCGGGCTCGGCGCCCTGACGGCGCTCGTCGACCAGGACGGCCGCCAGGTCGGGAGCCTGCTGCTCGGACGCGCCACGAGCTTCGACCCCTGGACCGCCCTGGTCGGCACGATCGTCACCGCGAGCGCGTTCGCCGGCCCGCTCTGGCGCCGACGCATCCGGGTCAACGCCGTGGCAGTCGTCGCCGCGCTGCTGCTCTACGCGGGGCACGCCTCGGATCTGTACGCCGCACTCGCGACCGCGGCCGGGTGGCTGCTCGGTGACCTGCTCCGGCGCGGTCCGGCCCGGATCGGCTGGACCAGGAGCTCGCACCGCGAGACGCGCGTCCTGCTCGGAACCGTGGTCCTGGTGTCCGCCGTCGGCCCGGTGATCGCACTCGTGTCCCGTGCCCGGGTGGGGCTCCTCGCCCCGCTCGCGGCCGTCGTCGGCACCGGTCCGGTCACCCCCGTGCACGGCTGCCGTGCGGACAGCGCGTCGGGCGAGTGCCTCCGGGGACTGCTGGCGTACCGGGCGACCGATCCCTGGACGCTCGTGCTGGCGGTCGCGCCGCTCCTGGTTCTCCTCGTCGCCGGACTCGGGCTGTTCCGCGGGAGCCGCTTCGCGGTGTGGCTCGCCGTGGTCGTCGACGTCGTGCTCGCCGTCGCAGCCGCCGTGACCTACGGACTCCTGCCCGCCGGAGCGGCAGCGCTCCACGGCGCCGAGAACCGCTTCGTGGTCACCGTCTCCGTGATCGCCTCCGTCGTCGTACCCCTCGCGACCGCACTCGTCCTGGTGCTGCTCCGCCGGTCGTTCACCGTCCTGCCCGCACGCCGCCGTGTCGTGACCTTCGCCGTCGTCGTCCTCGTCGCGCTCGTCGTCGTGACGACCGTCGTGCTCGTCACTGCGGCGTCGACCCGGGAGACCGTCGCCGACCCGTTCCGCCTCGTCGTCGCGGCGCTCGGCCCGCTGTCGCCCGTGGTGTTCTGGGACCGGCTGGCCTCCCTCGACCCGGCACTCCGCTTCGTGCTCGGCGCCGCGGGCCCGGTGCTCTGGCTTGTCGTCGCCGGCGCCGCGGTCCGTCCCACCGGTGCCGTCGAACCCGACGCGGACGCCGACGGGCTGCGCGAGAGCCGGCTCCGTGCCCGCACGCTGCTCGAGGCCGCCGGCGGGGACACCTTCGGCTGGATGACGACCTGGCAGGGCAACGCGTACTGGTTCAGCGAGGACGGCCGCGCCGGTGTCGCGTTCCGCCGGAACGGCCGGGTGGCGGTGACGGTCGGCGGCCCGTTCGGGTGGCCCGACGCCCGCGACGCGGCGATGATCGACTTCGCCCGGTGGTGCGACGACAACGGCTGGACGGCCGTGTTCTACGGCATCGGGACCGAGGCCGCCGGCACACTCACCGCGCAGGGGTGGGAGACACTGCCGGTCGCGGAGGACGCCGACCTCGACCCTCGGACCTGGACCACGAGCGGCAAGAAGAAGCAGGACGTACGCACGGCCGTGAACAAGGCGGACCGTGAGGGCATCACCGCACTGTGGTCGTCCTGGCAGGACCTGCCCCCGGCGACGGTGCGCCAGATCGAGGCGATCTCCGAGGAGTGGGTCTCGGAACGGGAACTGCCCGAGATGGGGTTCACGCTCGGCGGCATCGACGAGATGCGGGACCCGGCGGTGCGGACGCTCGTCGCACTCGACCCGGAGGGCACCGTCCTCGCCGTCACGAGCTGGCTGCCGAGCCACCGTGCCGGCCGGGTCGTCGGCTGGACGCTCGACGTGATGCGCCGCACGCACGCGGCCCCGAACGGCGTGATGGAGTTCCTCGTCGCCAGCGCCGCACAGCGGATGCGTGACGACGGGGTGGAACGCCTCAGCCTCTCCGCGGCGCCGCTCGCACAGTCCGCCGAGGGTGCACCCGCCGCGGAGGGCGTGCAGGACCTGCTCGACCTGGTCGGCGGTGTGCTCGAGCCGGTCTACGGCTTCCGCTCGCTGCTGCGGTTCAAGGCGAAGTTCGGGCCGGACCTGCACCCGCTGGTGCTCGCCTACCCGGACCCGGTGGCGCTGCCGGCGATCGGGGTCGCCGTCGTGCGGGCCTACCTGCCGGACCTGTCGCTGCGGCAGGCGGTGGCGCTGGTGCGCGGGCGGCACTGACCACGCGGGACGCCGGCGTCGGCACGAGGCGCCGGCGTCCATCGAGGGGCGGAGTGGTCCGCGAGACGCCGGCGTCCACACGAGACGCCGCCGGGTGTGCCGGACGCCGTCGGATGCGGCGGCGTCTCGCGGCGACAGCGGCGTTCCACGGGGACGCCGGCGTCTCGCGGCGCACCATGCGACGGACGGGAGGCCCGTCGCACCCCCGCCACGCGCCTCCCGTCCGTCCCGTGGCCGGTCGGCCGGACCCCGCGGCGCCGTCACACGGCGCAACGCCGCCGGGCGGACGGTCGGGGGCGTGGGGTATCGTTCGGGGTACGCAAGCGCTCCGGGGTCGGTGCAAGTCCGAACCGGTGGTGACAGTCCACGAGCTGACGACGGGTGCGAACCCGACCGATGCTGACCCGGTGGGATTCCGGGACCGACGGTGAGAGTCCGGATGGGAGGAAGCGCTGGCGGACAGGACACGTCCGTACCCGGACGCGCCCGGTCCGTCGATGCCGACGATCGTCGAGCACCCCCGGAGTCCCGTTGAGAGGACACCAGTGTTCACCGGCATCATCGAGGAACTCGGCACCGTCACCGCCGTCCAGCAGCACGGCGACTCCGTCGCGCTCACCGTCCGCGGCCCGAAGGTCGTCGCCGACGCCCGCCACGGCGACTCCATCGCCACGAGCGGCGTCTGCCTGACCGTCGTCGAGCAGACCGACGAGACCTTCACCGCCTTCGTCATGAAGCAGACGCTCGACATGAGCGCCCACGGCGCGCTCGCCGTGGGGGACCGGCTCAACCTGGAGCGCGCGGCCTCGGTCGGCGACCGCCTCGGCGGACACATCGTCCAGGGCCACGTCGACGGCACGGCCACCGTGCTCGAGACCGCCGACGGCGACGGGTGGCGGCGCGTCCGGTTCTCGCTGGCGCCCGACCTCAGCCCGCTCGTCGTCGACAAGGGCTCGGTCGCGATCGACGGCGTCTCGCTCACCGTCAGCGCCGTGTCCGACGAGGACACCCCGCCGTCCGACGCGTGGTTCGAGGTCAGCCTGATCCCGGAGACGCTCGAGGCCACCACGCTCGGCGCCCGTGTCCCCGGCGACCGGGTGAACATCGAGACCGACGTCCTGACGCGCCACGTCCGCCGGATGCTCCGGCTCGACGCCGCGACCGCACCCGTCCTGGAGGCACGGTGACCGCCGTCGACGCCGCCGACCGTGCGCAGACGGGCGGCGTCGGGCCGACGGGTGCAGCCGGGCAGGCGGACCACGGGGAAGACGTGGTCGGCACCGGCGCTCCGGCAGGGCCCGCGCTGTCGAGCATCCCGGACGCCGTCGCGGCGATCGCCGCCGGACGCCCGGTGATCGTGGCCGACGACGAGCACCGCGAGAACGAGGGCGACGTGATCCTCGCCGCCGAGCTCGCCAGCCCGGAGTGGATCGCGTGGACGGTGGCGCACTCGTCGGGGTTCATCTGCGCCCCGGTCAGCGCCGAGATCGCCGACGCGCTCAACCTCCCGCCGATGGTCGCGCACAACGAGGACGTCCGCGGCACCGCCTACACCGTCACGGTCGACGCCGCGGTCGGTGTCACGACCGGCATCAGCGCGCACGACCGGGCACGGACCCTCCGGGTGCTCGCCGACCCGGCCTCGGTCCGCGACGACCTGCACCGCCCGGGACACGTCGTCCCGCTGCGGGCCCGACCCGGCGGCGTCCGCGAGCGCGCCGGGCACACCGAAGCCGCGATCGAACTGGTCACCGCAGCCGGGCTCCGTCCCGCCGCGGCGATCTGCGAGATCGTCGGCGAGGACGGCGAGATGATGCGTCTGCCGGGCCTCGTCGAACTCGGGGCGCGCGAGGGCGTGCCCGTCATCACCATCGCCGCACTCGTCGAGTGGCTCGACGCGGCAGACCGGGCGGCGGCTGGGTCCGCGCCCCAGGAGGGAACGACACGATGAGCGGAGCAGGAGCCGCCGAGCGCGACCACGTCGACGGATCGGGGATCCGGGTGGCGATCGTGACCGGGCAGTGGCACGAGACCATCGCGGGGGGCCTCCTCGCCGGTGCCCAGCGCGAGGTGCAGCGCCTGGGCGCCACCGCACAGGTGGTGCCGGTGCCGGGGAGCTTCGAGCTGCCGGTCGTGGCCAAGGCGGCGCTCGAGGGCGGGTTCGACGCGGTCGTCGCCCTCGGGGTGATCATCCGCGGCGGGACCCCGCACTTCGAGTACGTGTCGAGCGCCGCGACGAACGGGCTGACGACGGTCGCGCTCGAGACCGGCAAGCCCGTCGGGTTCGGTGTGCTGACGCTGGACGACGAGCAGCAGGGCATCGACCGCGCCGGTCTACCCGGCTCGAAGGAGGACAAGGGCGCCGAGGCCGCGCACGCCGCGATCGCCACCGCCGTGTCGCTGAGGAGCCTGCGCCAGATGGCCTGACCCGCAGCCCGGGGCCGAGAGCCGACATCGAACCACGGATCCGACATCGAACCAGCCAGCGAGCGTGGTTCGATGTCGGATCCGTGGTTCGACACGAAGCGCCAGCGACGGTCGAGCGACGGCGCCAGCGCGCTCGACACGGCCCACCACGAACGACGACGGCCCCGCACCTCGGACGAGGTGCGGGGCCGTCGTGGTACGGCTGTGGTTACTTCTTGCCGAAGACGTGGATCGGCAGGAAGAACGAGAGCGTCATGAGGACGAGACCGCCCATGAAGACGAACGCCTGGCCCGACTGCACCTGGAACGCGAACCCGAACAGGTACATCGACACCAGCAGCAGCAGGATCGAGAAGAAAGCGGCGATGACGCGGCCCACGGTGGTACCTCCGGTTCGAGCGGGTGGATCCTGACCAGTCTATCCCCAGGAAGGAGCGGACCGGTTCACGGACGGCCGGAAGACGCCGACGTCAGGCCCCGGGCCGGGTCGCGATGAGCCGGTCGACGACCGCGAGCAGCGCGTCCATGTCGACGGTGCCGCGGTTCGGGCGGACGTCGGTCGCGATCGCAGCACCGAGGGACGCCTGGTGGTAGAGCCCGTCGCCGAGCAGCTTGACCGCCTGCGCCGTGGGGACGTCCCCGAGGGCGTCGACCAGGGTCTCCAGCCACGCGTTCTCGGTCTCGTCGAGGGTGCGCCCCGCCTCCTCGTACCCGGCCTGCTGCAGCCGGCTGGCCGCGAGCAGGGCGAGGTCGAGCTCGCTCCCGACGTAGAGGCAGTTGCGCACGAAGTACCGTGCTGCGCCGTCCTCGGCCTCGCGCATCCGGTCGACGTCGATGGCGGACAGGTCGGAGAGGCGCTCGCACAGTCCCTCGACCAGGGCAGCCTTCGACCCGAAGTGGTAGAGCAGCCCGCCCTTCGACACACCCGCCCGTGCGGCGACGGCGTCGAGGGTCGCCGGACGCTCGCCCTCCTCGCACACGATGGCGACGAAGCTGTCCAGGACACGGTCTCGGGCACTTGCCATGCGGACGAGTCTAGGGAACCGTCCGGACCGTGACGACCGCCGCGTTCCGTGAACGTTCACGAGCGGCTTGTCCCGCAGCATCCGCGCGGCTAGCGTCGCCGTGACCGTGAAGGTTCACGACAGGAACAGGATCCGCATGTCAGCGCAGACCGCGACCCCCTCGACCACGCCCGCCGGCGACCGCTCCCCGGTCGGTGCGACCACGCCCGGATGGGCCGTCCTCGGCCCGGGCGGCATCGCCCGCCGCTTCCTCTCCCAGCTGCCCGCGTCGACCGGCACCCTCGTGGCCGCCGGGAGCTCGTCGCCCGACCGAGCGCAGGCGTTCGCGGACGAGGCCGCCGAGCACGGCTTCACCGACGTCCGCGCGGGGGAGTACGACGCCGTGCTCGCCGACACCGCCGTCGACGCGGTGTACGTGTCGACCGTGCACACCGGTCACGCCGACCTGGTGCTCCGCGCCCTCGACGCCGGCAAGGCCGTGCTCTGCGAGAAGCCCCTCGCGCCGAACCACGGCACCGCGATGGCGCTCGTCGACGCCGCACGCCAGGCCGGTCTGCCGCTGGTCGAGGCGTACATGTACCGCTTCCACCCGCAGACCGCGGCGCTGCTCGACCTCGTGCGCGACGGTGTCGTCGGGCAGGTCACCCACGTCGACGCGTCCTTCGCGTTCCGCAGCGGGGAGCGCAGCGGCCGTCTGTTCGACGTGGCCACCGCCGGCGGCGGGATCCTGGACGTCGGCGGCTACCCGGTGACCATGGCCGCCGCGGTCGTGCAGGCCGCCACAGGGGTCGCCGTCGCCGAGCCGGTCGAGCTCACCGCCACCGGCACCCTCGGTCCGACCGGCGTCGACGAGTGGACGGTCGCACACCTGACGTACCGCGACGGCACCACCGCGAGCGTCCGCACCGGGGTCCGTGTGCAGGACGAGAACGCCGTCACCGTGCACGGCACGCGCGGTCGCATCGTGCTGACCGACCCGTGGACGCTGTCGGCCGACCCGACCATCACGGTGCACACCGTCGACGAGGACCCCCGCACGCTGTCCTTCGCCGGCGCCGAGCCCTACGCCCTCGAGGCGGACGCGACCACCGCGGCGCTGGCGTCGGGCGCGGTCGAGGCGGCGCAGATGACCCTCGACGAGACCCTCGCGACCGCCCGCACGCTCGACCGCTGGCGCGCCGCGATCGGCCTGCGCTACCCGTTCGAGGCCGAGACCGCCGACGTGCCGACGGTCAGCGGGCGACCCCTGCGCGTCCGCGACGACGCCCCGATGCGCTACGGCGAGGTGCCGGGTGTCGGCAAGCGGATGTCCCGCCTGGTGATGGGCGTCGACAACCAGCCCGACCTCGCCCACGCGAGCGCGATCTTCGACATGTTCGTCGAGCAGGGCGGCAACGTCTTCGACACCGGGTACATCTACGGCGGCGGGGTGCTCGAGGGGCGGCTCGGTAAGTGGATCGAGAACCGCGGCATCCGGGACGACGTGGTCGTCATCACGAAGGGCGCCCACACCCCGTACTGCGACCCGGAGTCGCTCACCCGGCAGCTCCTCGAGAGCCTCGACCGGCAGGGCACGGACCACGCGGACATCTACATGATGCACCGCGACAACCCGGACGTCCCCGTCGGGGAGTTCGTCGACGTCCTCGACGAGCACCGCCGTGCCGGACGGATCCGTGTGTTCGGCGGGTCGAACTGGACCCCGGCGCGCTTCGACGAGGCGAACGCCTACGCGGCGGCGAACGGCAGGCACGGCTTCGAGGTCCTCAGCAACCACTTCGGCCTGGCCGAGGCGTACGACGTGCCGTGGGACGGCTGCGAGCACGCGACCGACCCGGCGTCGAAGCGCTGGCTCGAGGAGCGCCAGGTCCCGCTGCTGCCCTGGTCGTCGCAGGCCCGGGGCTTCTTCACCGGCCGTGCCGCCCCGGGCGACACGAGCGACGCCGAGCTCGTGCGCTGCTACTACTCCGACGACAACTTCGAGCGCCTCCGCCGCGCGCGGGAGCTCGGTGAGCAGTACGGCGTGCCCGCGACCGCGATCGCCCTGGCGTACGTGCTGCACCAGCCGTTCCCGACGTTCCCGCTGTTCGGACCGCGCACGATCGCCGAGGCGCGGTCCTCGATGACGGGGCTGTCGGTCGAGCTCAGCCCGGAGCAGGTGGCGTGGCTGGACCTGCGCGCCTGAGCCGCACCGTCGGTCCGACCCCGGCGCGCGCCACGATCCACGACGTCGCGGCCGCTGCCGGGGTCTCCCGGCAGACGGTGACCCGGGCGATGAACGGCCTGTACGGCATCAGCCCGGCGACGAAGGAGCGCGTGCTCGCGGCGGCCGCGGCGCTCGACTACCGTCCCTCGCGCTTCGGCCGTGGGCTGGTCACGGGCGGCGACCGGCAGCTCGGGCTCGTCGTCGACGACCTGCGGAACCCCTACTCGCCGGAGCTCGCTGCCGCGGTGCTCCGGCTCGCGGCCGCACGCGGGTGGGACGTCATGCTCGCCGACGCCGGGCTCGCCGGTGACTCGGACCGCGCGGTCCGGGCGCTCGGCGTGCAGACGGACGTGGTGATCGGCTACCTCGGGGCCCGGGCGCCCGAACTCGTCGAGCACCTGGGCTCCGTGCCCGTGGTGGAGCTCGACCCCGCCGGCGAGGTCCTCCGCGGAGCCGTCCGGATCGACCCGACCCAGGCGGTCGAGGACCTCGCCGACCACCTCGTGCAGACGGGCGTCCGGCACCCGGTGATCGTCGACGCCTCGGACACCGGGCGGCCGAGCGGGCGCGGCCGGCTCATGCTCGACGCCCTCCGCCGCCGCGGCTACCTGCCGGAGATCGCGATCGCCGACGCCCCGACCTCGGAGCTCGGCGCCGCGATGACGACCAGGGCGCTCGAGCGGTTCCGCCGGGTCGACGCGGTGCTCGCCTTCAACGACCTCATGGCGCTCGGGGTCCTGGGAGCCTGCCGGCGCGCCGGGATCGACGTCCCGGGGGACGTCCGCGTGGTCGGCGTCGACGGCCTCGCGCTCGGCACGCTCGTCGCACCCACCCTCACCACCCTCGCGGTCGACCTCGACGCCGTCGCGCGCGAGGCCCTCGACCTCGCCACCGGCATGCTCGTCGACGACCTGCCGCGGTCCGGCGCGGCCGTGCAGCGCACGGTCCGCCACCGGCTGCTGGTGCGCGAGTCCGCCTGAGCGACCTCGGTCCGCAGCGGGGACCGACGACGGACGGGAGGCCCGTGGCGGTGTCGCCACGGGCCTCCCGTCCGTCGATTGGTTGCACTTGCAACCACAACCGTCCAGACGGTACACTCATGGAGTCCTGACGGGGCGCGTGACCACTTCCGCGTCCCGTCTCGTCTGCCCCACCGAAAGTGTCCGCCGTCGACCTGGTCCGGCTCGTTCCCCAGGGAGTCACCGTGTCCACTCTGCTCACCAGCCCCGTCGCCACCGCCGTCACCGGCAGCCGCGCCCGTCGGTTCGCGGCGCTCGCCGTGCTGATGCTGCCGGTGCTGCTCATCTCCGTCGACAACACCGTGCTGAGCTTCGCGCTGCCGACCATCGCGCGTGCCCTCGACCCGAGCGCGACGACCCAGCTCTGGATCGTCGACGCCTACCCGCTCGTGCTCGCCGGCCTGCTCGTCGTGATGGGGAGCATCGGCGACCGCATCGGGCGACGCCGCATCCTCGTCGTCGGCGCGACCGGCTTCGCGCTGCTGTCCGTCGCCGCGGCCTTCGCGACCGAGGCCTGGATGCTCGTCGCCGCCCGCGCCGTGATGGGCGTCTTCGGCGCGATGCTCATGCCCGCCACCCTGTCGATCATCCGCAACGTCTTCGTCGACGCGGGGGAGCGCCGCGTCGCCCTCGCCGTCTGGTCGACGATGTTCGCGGCGGGCAACGCGCTCGGTCCGCTCGTCGGCGGCACGCTGCTCGCCCACTTCCACTGGGGTGCGGTGTTCCTCGTCGCGGTGCCGATCCTCGTGCTCATGCTCGTCGGGGTGCCCTTCCTCGTCCCCGAGTCCCGCGACCCCCAGCCGGGTCCGGTGGACGTCCCGAGCATGCTGCTGTCGCTCGGCACCCTCGCCCCGACCGCGTGGGCGATCAAGTCGGTCGTGCACCCGGAGGAGCGCGGCTTCGCGATCGCGGCGCTCGCCGTCGGCGTGCTCTGCGGCATCGCGTTCGTCCGCCGGCAGCTGCGCTCGCGCACGCCGATGCTCGACCTCCGGCTCTTCCGGAGCACCGCGTTCACGGGCAGCGTGCTCATGAACATGGCGGCGATGTTCTCGCTCACCGGGTTCCTGTTCTTCATCGCGCAGCACCTGCAGCTCGTCGCCGGGCTCGACCCGTTCACGTCCGGCCTGGTGCTCGTGCCCGGGTCGGTGCTCACGATCGTCGCCGGACTCGTCGTCGTACCGATCGTCGCCAGGGTCGCCCCGCGCTGGGTCGTCGCCGTCTCCCTGACGTTCTCGGCCGCCGCCTACGCGATGGTCTCGGTCCTCGGGCACCACGCGTCGATCGTCGCGCTCGCGGTCGCCTTCGTGCTGCTCGGCATCGGCATCGGTGCATCGGAGACCGTCACGAACGACCTCATCATCTCCACGGCTCCCGCGGACAAGGCCGGCGCGGCGTCGGCGGTGTCCGAGACCGCGTACGAGATCGGCGCCGTGCTCGGGACGGCGGTGCTCGGGACGATCCTGGCGACCGCGTACCGGTCCCACGTGTCGGTGCCGGACGCCCTCGTCGGCTCGGCGCGGACGGCGGCGCAGGAGACCCTCGGTGGGGCGGTGTCCGCTGCGGCCGACCTCGGCGGCACGGCCGGGCAGGCGCTGCTCGAGAGTGCCCGGGCCGCGTTCGACTCCGGCGTGACGATCACCGGTGCGGTCGCGGCGGTGCTCATGCTCGTCGCCGCGGCGGCCTCCGTCGTGATGCTGAAGCGCGACTGAGGCGGTCCGTCCGGCGCGCCCGGGATCGGACGAACCTGGGAATCGCTGACGTGGACCCTGGTCGAGGTCCTACGGTGGGAGGTGGCCGCGCAGCCGCGGCCGATCCCATCCGGAGGAACACCACGACTGCCATGCCCGACGACACCCCGGCCACCATCGCCGACGCGTACAAGGCCGCCTTCCGCGGACACCCCGCCGGTGTCGCGGTCATCACCGCCGAGGGGCCCGAGGGTCCGACGGGCCTGACCGCCTCGAGCGTCGCGAGCGTCGCGGTCGACCCGCCCGTGCTCGTCTTCTCGCTCTCGACCAAGTCCGGCTCCGCCGGGGTCGTGCTCGGCGCCGACGTCTTCGTGGTGCACCTCGTCGACTCGCTCAGCGTCGGTCTCGCCAAGCGGTTCGCCGCGACCGGTAGCCCCGCGGCGGACGACCCGATGTGGGGGACGCTGCCGACCGGTGAGCGTTACCTGCCCGCCGCCGCGACCGCGCTGCGCTGCCGCCCGCGGTCGACGACCGAGATCGGCTCGTCGACCGTCGTCGTGGCCGAGGTGCTCGACATCGCGACCGGGACCGACCGCGGCGAGCCGCTGGTCTACCACAACCGGGAATTCCACTCCCTCTCCGACCGTTCCCGGCTCTCGTGAGCCGCGGGGCACCGTTCCGCCAACCACCGATCGAAAGGACCTCAGATGGCTGAGTACACCCTGCCGGAGCTGCCGTACGACTACGCAGCGCTCGAGCCGCACATCAGCGGCAAGATCATGCAGCTGCACCACGACAAGCACCACCAGACCTACGTCACGGGTGCGAACACCGCGCTCGAGCAGCTCGCCGAGGCCCGCGAGTCGGGCAACCTGGCGAACGTGAACAAGCTCGAGAAGGACCTGGCGTTCAACCTCGGCGGCCACGTCAACCACTCGATCTTCTGGACCAACCTCGGCCCGGACACGAAGGTCCCCGAGGGCGAGCTCGCCGCGGCGATCGACGAGTTCTTCGGCTCGTTCGAGAAGTTCCAGGCGCAGTTCACCGCCGTCGCCACGGGCATCCAGGGCTCCGGCTGGTCGGTGCTCGCGTGGGACCAGGTCGGTCAGAAGCTCACCACCTTCCAGCTCTTCGACCAGCAGGCCAACGTGCCGCTGGGCGTCGTGCCGATCTTCATGCTCGACATGTGGGAGCACGCGTTCTACCTCGACTACCTCAACGTCAAGGCGGACTACGTCAAGGCCGTGTGGAACATCGTCGACTGGGAGAACGTCGCGGCTCGCTTCGCGAACGCCAAGTCGCAGTCGTTCGTCACCCTGTGACGCGGCTGCCGGTCACGTGGTGACCGGCTGACGGACGGGAGGCGCGGTGCCGGCTGGCACCGCGCCTCCCGTCCGTCGTCGTCGTGCGGGTCGGTGATCGCGCCGGTCCGTCGTCGTGCGGGTCGGTCGTCGTGCCGGCCGGGTGCCGTGCTCGTCGGCCGTCAGGCGGCAGCGAGGCGCACCGACGCCGCGAGGTCGTGCGCGATCGCGCGCAGCGCGCCGTCGACGTCCGAGCGGTCCGGGTCGACGAGGGCACCCCACTGGGCACCGCGCGCCGCGGCGACCGCGGCCCGTGCGGTCCGGTCCGCGTCCGCCTCGCAGCGGCCGTGCGCACGGCACCACGCCGAGAGCTCGTCGACCCGGCGGCGGTGCAGCCGCAGCTGGCGGTCGCGGCCGTCGAGCCCCTCGACGCACCCGAGCTCGAACGTCAGCCGCGCCGCGAGGCGCCGTTCGGGGGTGTCGAGGCCACCGAAGACGGCGAGCAGGTGCTCGGTGAGCGTGCACGGGTCGGCGGCGGGGTCGAGGGAACGGTCCTGCGCGGCGGAGAGGTGGTCGACCACGGCGTCGATCAGGGCTTCACGCGAGCCGAAGTGGTACACGATCGGGTACGCACTCGTGCCGAGCACGCGGCCGATGCTCCGGACCGAGGCGTCCTCGAGTTTCGTGTCCTGCAGGTGCCGGGCGACCTTCGCGACGATCGCGGGCTTCAGGGTCGGGTCGGGTCTCCTGGGCATGGCGTCTCCGGCGAGGTCGAGTGATCGGTCGGCGACCGTGCGGACACGATCACCTGAAATGTTAGCGGATCACCAGCCGGCCCGCCGGTCACCCCTGCTCGGCGCGCTCCGGGGTCACGGTCAGGGTCTGCACCCGGCCCGCCGCGAGCGGGGCGAGCCGGATCTCGACCCGCAGGCGACCTGCGCTGCCGGGCAGCCACCAGCGGAGGTGCGACGGCGCCGCGGACTGCTCGTCCACCGGAGCCGCCGCGAGGTCGGCGCCGACCGCCTGCGCGCCCTCGAGCAGCGTGCGGCGTCGGGTCACCCACGGGCGGTCGAGCGGGACGTTGGGCGTGCACACGGCCGCCCCGAGGTCGGCGGCGGTGTCGTCGTCGACGGACGGGTCCGCCCAGGCCCGGAGCAGTGTGGTGACGGCCTGACGCGCCGCGCGCGTGGCCTCGACGGTGCGGCGGACGCCCGGTGCCGTGGCCGCTGCGCTCGCTGACGTCGCTCCCGCTGCTCCCGTCGTCCGGTCGCCGAGCGCGTCGGCGAGCAACAGGTCGAGCGCCTGTTCGGTCGGCGCCGACACCTTCGCCTGCGTCGCGTTCTCGAACGCGACCACGCCGAGACCGTGCTCCGCGGACCACCGCACGTGCGCCGAGAAGCCCGGGTAGCCGCCGGAGTGCGACACGATCTCCCCGGCGCGGTCGTCCTGCTCGACGAACAGCCCGAAGCCGTACGCCGTCGGTCGCCCCGCGGTCGGCACCACCGAGCGCGGCACGATCCGCATCGCCTGCTGCATCGCGCGGCGGTCGGCGGGGGAGACCGGTCCGGCCTCCGGCGCGGCGCTGGACGCCGAGGCGAGGAACCGCGCCCAGCGTGCCAGGTCGCGGACCGTCGAGAACAGACCGCCGATCGGCGAGAACGCACCCGGTCCGGTCATCGGTTGCGGGGTCCACGACCCGTCGTCGTCGCGCTGGCCGGTGACGAGGTACCCCCGTGCCTCGGCGGCGCTGAACACGGTGTCCGTGAGCCCGAGGGGTCGGAGCACCCGGCCCGTCACCGCCTCCGTGTACGGCACCCCGGCGGCGTGGGCGACCGCGCGGCCGAGCAGGGCGTACCCGGTGTTCGAGTAGGCGAAGCGCGTGCCGGGGACGGAGTCGAACAGCAGCCCCGAACGGAGCACCGCGTCGAACGTGTCGTCGGCGATCGACTCCTGCCGGTCCGCCCACGGGTCGTCGGTCGGCAACCCGCCGGACATCGTCAGGAGCATCCGGAGCGTGGGCACCGGCGCGTCGGCCGACGGCAGGACGACCTCGGCGAACGCCGGGACGGCCGTGGTGATCGGGTCGTCGAGGGCCACCCGCCCCTCGGCGACCAGGGTGAGGAGCGTCGCGGCGGTCACGCTCTTCGTGCACGAGGCGATGCGGTAGACCGTGTCGGCGTCCGGTGCGCGGCCGTCACCACGGTCGCCGTGCCCGCCGGTGGCGACCAGGCCGTCCCGGTCGAACACGCCCCAGACGCTGCTCGGTGCCACCCGGTCGGCGACCCGCGCGGCGAACAGGGCGTCGACCTCCGCGAGCACCCCGGCCGACGGCGTCATGCGCGACGCATCCGGTCGTAGGCGTCGAGCGCACGCTGCCGAGAGGCCTTGAGGTCGACCATCGGTTCCGGGCGGTCCTCGTCCGCGGGAACCCAGCGCCGCACGTACTCCTTGTGCGGGTCGAAGCGTTCCATCTGCCGGTCGGGGTTGAACACGCGGAAGTACGGCGCGGCGTCGAAGCCGGAGCCGGCGACCCACTGCCAGTTGCCCGCGTTGTTCGCCGGGTCCGCGTCGACCAGGGTGTCCCAGAACCACTGCTCACCGATGCGCCAGTCGACGAGGAGGTTCTTCACGAGGAAGCTCGCCGTGGCCAGGCGGACACGGTTGTGCATCGCCCCGGAGTGCCAGAGCTCCCGCATGCCGGCGTCGACCAGGTCGAAGCCGGTCCGCCCGTGCCGCCAGCGGTCGAGCTCGTCGTCGTCCACCTCGCGCCACGGGAAGGCGTCGAACTCGCGTCGAACGTTCACGGTCGCGATGTCGTCGCAGTGGAAGTACTCGTTCCAGTTGAACTCGCGCCACGCGAGCTGGCGGAGGAACGCCGGGGCCTGCCGGCGCTGCTCGGGCTCGAGTTCGCCGTGCAGCCGGTGCCACACCTGGTACGGGCTGACCTCGCCCCACCGGAGGTGCGGGGACAGGTCGCTGGTCGCGGCCATCGCGGGCTCGTCACGCTGGTCGTAGTCCTCGAGCGGCCCGTGCACGAACTGCTCGAGCTTCCGGTGTGCGCCTGCCTCGCCGGGCTCCCACGCGTCACGGAGCCCGCCCGCCCAGTCCGGCGCCGTCGGCAGCAGTGCCCAGTCGTCGAGGTCGTCGGAATCGACGTCCGCCGGGGCGGGCAGGTCACGCGGCTTCGGCAGCGGGTGCCGCGGTTCGGGCATCGCCTGGGCTGCGCGCCAGAACGGGGTGAAGACCTTGAACGGCTCGCCCTGTCCGGTGAGGACCGTCCACGGTTCCCAGAGCAGGTTCGCCGCGAAGCTGTGGGCGTCCTTCCCGTCGTCGGTCAGGGCGCTCTTGATGCCCGCGTCGAGGTCGCGTTCCACCTTGCCGTACCGGCGGTTCCAGTAGACGGCGTCGGCGCCGGTCTGCGCGACGAGCTCGGGGATCACCCGCGCGGCGGCGCCACGGCGCAGGACGAGTCGTGAGTGGCGGTCCCGGAGTTCGGCGTCGAGGGCGGCGAGCGAGTGGTGGAGCCACCAGCGGCTGGCGGCGCCCACCGGACGGATGCCCGGCGACTCCTCGTCGAGCACGACGACGACGGTCACCGGACCGCCGTGGTCGATCGCCGCTCGCAGGGCGGGGTTGTCCGCGAGTCGCAGGTCCTCGCGGAGCCAGACGAGTGCGCCGCTCACGCCGACACCGCCTCGGGTGCGCGGGGACGACGGACGTCGCCGGTGCCCGCTGCGTCGCGCAGCTTCGTGCAGAGCGCCGTCAGGGTCCGGAGCTCGTCGTCGTCGAGTCCGGCGCCGACCTGGTCGGCGATGGTCTGCGCGTGCTGCACCGCCACCGAGCGGTAGACGTCGAAGCCGTGCGCCGTGAGGGCGACGATCACGCCCCGCGCGTCGCTCGGGTCCGGCTGCTTCTCGACGATGCCCCGCGACGCCAGGCGGTCCACCAGGCGACTCACGCTCGGCTGCGTCAGGAGCAGGTGCCCGGTCAGGTCGCGCATGCGTGCGCGCCGTCCTGGCTGCGTCGACAGGTTGAAGCAGACGTCGTACTCGTTGAAGGAGATCTCACCGCCCGGGAAGTCGGCGTTGAGTGCGCGCATCACGGTCACCTGCGCCCGGAACAGGGCCTCCCAGGCCGCGACAGCGGTCGCCTTGTCGCTGCGGCGTGCGTCGTCCACGGTCGTCGTCCCTCCGGTCGTACGGTCAACCCACACTACCGACGGCGTGCGACGCCGCACCCGGCTCGGGGGACGGACGCGTCCGGACGTGACGAGGGCCGGTCGCCTTCTGAGCGACCGGCCCTCTCCCTTGCACCAAGAGTGTCCTGCAATCACATTCCGCAGACGGTGCCACAGCAAACACTGCCTGCATGACCGACTGTATAACGACGAGGTAACGGTGCGCCAGCGTGCGGGGCAATCGTTCGCTGCGAGTTCACCGAACGTCGCCGGAGCGGATCAGAAGAGGTCGGGCGACGGCGTCGACGCGTAGCGCACCGCGACGTCCGCGTGCCGGTCGAAGCGGTAGCCGACTCCGCGCACCGTCCGGACGATCTCCTCGAAGGCGCCGAGCTTCGACCGCAGTCGCCGCACGTGCACGTCGATGGTGCGCTCGTTCGGGGTCTCGTCCTCGCCGTCGGACCACAGGCCGTCGATGATGGCGGCGCGGTCGACCGTCTGGCCCTCGCGCAGCACGAGGAACTGCAGGAGCTCGAACTCCTTGTAGGTCAGGGGAGCGGCCTCGCCGTCGAGCGTCACGCGCTTCCGGGAGATGTCGATGACGACCCCGGTCTCCTCGGGCTCGGGCTTCTCGGCCTGCTTGCGGGCGGCCACGGCGGAGCGGTCCTGCAGTGCGAGGCGTACCACGTCGACGTCACGCCCGCCGGAGCCCTCGGCTGCGACGGCGACGGCGGCGTACGTCTCCGACGACGGCACGAGCTGGGCGGTGAGGGCCTTCAGCTGCTCGACCACGGCCGCCAGGGTCGTGCCGGCAGCGGCGGCAGCAGCCTCGTCGATGCCGACGTACAGCGCGAAGCCGCGTGCCTCGGTGCCCTCCGGCAGGGCGCGGTTCCGCTGCGGCGCGACGACCGGGCTGGTCGGGATCCCGCTCGGGACCGGCGGGGCGACGGGCTCCCGACGCGGGCGGATCGGGGTCACCGTCCCGAGGTCGGTGGGCACCGCGGTGGCGGGGCGGAGGGCGGTGCGGGGCTGGGGGATCGTGAGCGACATGGCGGTTCTCCGGGCGGGGCTGCGGTGCGGTGCACCGTGCGGTGTCGAGTGCGTCGGTCCGGGTACGGCTGATCGCCGTGTCGCCCAGCGGTCCTGCGGTGGACCGGGGCCTCCCGGGAGGTACGGGTGACGGTCGGTCCGACGGGACGTGCTGTCGCGACGTCGTCGAGGTGCTGTCACCCGGGGATCACACGCGCGCGACCGGGGTGGTGTCGCGGGGGATCCGGCTGGAACGGGTACCGATCAGGCACACATTCGACAACGCATGACCGCCGACGCCGACATCATGATGTCGGCGTTCCCCAGGGCCTCGGAGAGGACTCGGGAGGACACGGTTACAGTCATGGGACGAGTATCTGCGGTATACCAAGGCGCTGTCAACCGTCCGTGCGGACGGTGACGGGAGTGGACAGACGGTGCTCGGACCGGACCGTCTGCCGGACGGGAGGCGCGCTGCGACCCCGCCACGCGCCTCCCCTCCGGCGTCGTGCGGACGGAGCGCGGTGCGCGAGACGCACGCGTGAGCAGGGGGTGCGGTGCACGAGACGCCGCCGCGCGGACGGGGTGCGGTGCGCAAGACGCCGGCATGTGTGCCGAACGCCGTCTCCCGCCCGAGACACCCCCGGAAGCGACGGCGTCTCGTCGGGGACGCCGCGTCTCGCATCGACGCCGGCGTCTCGACACGACCACGGCGGACGCGAGACGCCCCCGGCGACAGGGCCGGAGCCGTGTCGACGGGGGCGTCGGGGGAGCGGGTGCTACTCGGCCAGGCCGTACAGGCGGTCGCCGGCGTCGCCGAGACCCGGGACGATGTAGCCGTTCTCGTCGAGCTTCTCGTCGAGGGCGCCCAGGACGATGCTCACGTTCCGGTCACCGACGGCCTGCTCGACGGCGGCCAGGCCCTCGGGTGCGCCGAGGATGCACACGCACGTGACCTCCTCCGCGCCGCGGTCGAACAGGAAGTCGATCGCTGCCGCGAGCGTGCCACCCGTCGCGAGCATCGGGTCGAGCACGAAGCACTGCCGGCCGGACAGGTCGTCGGGCAGGCGCTCGGCGTAGGTCTGCGGCTCGAGCGTGTCCTCGTTGCGGGCCATGCCGAGGAAGCCGACCTCGGCGGTGGGGACGAGCTTGACCATGCCCTCGAGCATGCCGAGCCCGGCGCGCAGGATCGGCACGACGAGCGGACGGGGCTTCGCGATGGCGACGCCCATCGTGTGTGCGACAGGGGTGTCGATCGGCGTCGCCGTGACCCGGACGTTGCGCGTCGCCTCGTACGCGAGGAGCGTGACGAGCTCCTCGGTCAGCGCGCGGAAGGTCGGGGAGGGTGTGGTCCGGTCGCGGAGCACCGAGAGCTTGTGGGTGATGAGCGGGTGGTCGGCGACGTGGACTCGCATGGTGTCGAGCGTACCGTGCCGATGGGGCAGGATCGACGCGTGGAGCACCCAGCCGGACGACCGTTCACCGCGGCGATGGACCGCGCGCTCGACGAGGCGCGTGCCTGCCTGGCCGCCGGGGACGTCCCGGTCGGTGCCGTCGTGCTCGACGCCGCGGGCGAGGTCGTCGCGGTCGGCCGGAACGAGCGCGAGGCCCGGCAGGACCCGACCGCCCACGCCGAGGTGCTCGCGCTCCGCGCCGCGGCCGCGGCGACGGGGGACTGGCACCTCGCCGAGCACACCCTGGTCGTCACGCTCGAGCCGTGTCCGATGTGCGCCGGTGCCGCCCTGGCCGCACGCGTGCCCCGGATCGTGTTCGGGGCGTGGGACCCGAAGGCCGGGGCGAGCGGCAGCGTCTACGACATCGCGCGGGACCGGCGGCTGCCGCACCGGGCCGAGGTCGTCGCCGGCGTCCGCGAGCGGGCCTGTGCCGACCTGCTCGACGCGTTCTTCCACGAGCGCCGCTGACCGACCGACGGCGCTGGCGGACCGACGGCGCGGGCGGCACGGGTTGCCTCAGTCGGCCGCGCGGATGACGATCGCCTCGGTCGGCGGACGGGGCCCGGTCCGGAGGACGTCCGGCTCGACGTAGATCACGCGCGCAGCCGGGACGGCGTCGCGGATCCGCTGCTCGACCGTGTCGATGCCGGCGGCCACGTCGCCGAGGCGTCGGTCGCCGTCGACCGCGACCTTCATGCCCACCATGAGCTCGTCCGGCCCGAGGTACAGCGTCTTGAGGTGCACGATCGACTCGACCTCGGGTCCGTCGAGCACGGCGGCCCGGATGCGCTCGACGTCGGCGGCGCTCGCGCCCTCGCCGACGAGCAGGCTCTTCGTCTCGATGCCGAGCACGATCGCGACCGCGATGAGCAGCAGGGCGATGAGGATCGTGCCGATCGCGTCGAACACCCCGTTGCCGGTGAGCACGGTGAGCCCGACGCCGAACAGCGCGAACACGAGGCCGGTCAGCGCCGCGGTGTCCTCGAGCATCACGACGGGGAGCTCCGGCGCCTTCGCCCGGCGCACGAACTGCACCCACGACTGCGAGCCCTTGTGCGGGCGGGCCTCGCGCAGCGCGGTCCGGAGCGAGAAGCCCTCGAGCCCGATCGCGATGACGAGCACGGCGACGGGGAGCCACCAGTTCGTGATCGGGTGCGGGTCGGCGAGCTTCTCGACGCCCTCGTAGAGCGAGAACACGCCGCCGATGGTGAACAGGACGATCGAGACGACGAACGCGTACACGTACCGTTCGCGGCCGTGGCCGAACGGGTGCTCCTGGTCGGCGGCCTTCCGTGCACGGCGTCCGCCGAGCAGGAGCAGCAGCTGGTTCGCCGAGTCGGCGAGGGAGTGCACGCCCTCCGCGAGCATGGCCGCCGACCCGCTGATCGCGGCCGCGACGAACTTCACGATCGCGATGCCGACGTTGGCGGCGAGTGCAGCGACGATCGCCCTGGTGCCTCCCGAAGCGCTCACGGTGTCCCTTCTCCCTGCGGTGCACCGGGCCGACCCCCGCGGACGGCCCCCTGACGGACCGATCCTAGGCGTGGGCGCTGGGTAGGGTCGGGACCATGACGATCGCACTGCCCCGTACCGCCATGCTCGGCGTCGGCTCCATGTCCGGCAGCGTCCTCGAGGGCCTGCTCGCCGCGGGACTCGACCCGACGACCGTGACCCTCACGACGCGGTCCGAGCAGTCCGCGGCGGCGTGGCGCGAGCGTGGCCTCGCCGCGGCGGCCACGGAGACCGACCCGGACGCGAACCGTGAGGCCGTCCGGGGCGCCGGACTCGTCGTGCTCGGTGTGAAGCCGTACCTGGTCGGCGAGGTCCTGGACGATGTCGCCGCGTCCCTGCACCCCGGTGCGGTCGTCGTGAGCGTCGCCGTCGGCACCACCCTCGCATCGATGGAGGCTCGGGTGCCCGCGGGGGTCCGAGTCGTCCGCGCGCTGCCGAACACGCCGATCGGGGTCGGTCACGGGATCACCGGTGTCAGCGCGGGGACCACGGGGGACGCCGACGCGGTCGCCCTGGCATCGAGCGTCTTCGCCGCGTCGGGACAGGTCATCGAGGTGCCGGAGGCGCAGCTCGACGCCCTGTCCGCCGTGTCCGGGTCGGGCCCCGCGTACGTCTTCCTGCTCGTCGAGCAGTGGCAGCAGGCGGCCGAGGGGCTCGGCTTCACGCCGGAGCAGGCCGCGACGATGGTGCAGGGGACGGTCCGGGGCGCCGTCGAGCTGCTCGCCGCGTCCGGCCGCGAGCCCGCGGACCTGCGCCGTGCGGTGACCAGCCCGAAGGGCACCACCGAGCGCGCGGTCGCCGTCCTGCAGGACGCCGACCTGTCCGGCACGTTCACGCGCGCCTCCCGCGCCGCGATCGCGCGAGCCGAGGAGATCGCCGCGTCCTGATCGCCGGTGCCGCCCCGACCCGTGGGAGGTGACCGGGAGCCGGACGGGAGGCCCGTGGCGGCGTCGCCACGGGCCTCCCGTCCGTCGACTGGTCGCTACTCGAGCGCGGCGAACCGCTCCAGGTCCGTCTCGGTGCCCGAGACGATGATCACGTCGTCCTCGCCGATGACGCTGTCGGGCGTAGCGGGCACGAACGCCCTGCCCGGCGACTTGATGCCGAGCACGGTCAGGCCGTGCCGGGTGCGGATCACCGTGGTGGCGAGGTCCTTGCCACGCACCGCGCGCGGCGGGAACATCTTGACGACGGCGAAGTCGTCGTCGAACTCGATGAAGTCCAGCATGCGGCCGGAGACGAGGTGCGCCGTGCGCTCGCCGGCCTCCCGCTCCGGGTAGACCACGTGGTTCGCGCCGATGCGGGACAGGATCGTGCCGTGCGACCGGCTGACGGCCTTCGCCCAGATCTGCGGGATGCCGAGGTCGACCAGGTTCGACGTGATGAGCACGCTCGACTCGAGGTGCGAGCCCACGGCCACCACGGCGATCGCGAAGTCCTGTGCACCGATCTGCCGGAGGGCGTCGATGTCGGTCGCGTCCGCCTGCACGGCGTGCGTGACGCGGTCCGACCACTTCTGCACGAGCGAGGCGTCGGTGTCGACGACGAGCACCTCGCGGTGCTGTCGCTCGAGCTGCCCGGCGGTGGCGGCACCGAAGCGCCCGAGGCCGAGGACGAGCACGGGCGCGTCGTGGCTGACGGCGCCGTCGGCGGGGTGGGGGGCACGGCGCTCGGCGCGTGCGGCGCGGCGGTCAGCCAACGATCGGCCTCTCCTCGGGACGGCGGAACAGCTGCCTGCTCTGGCTGGCGGCCAGGGCGGCGGCGATGGTCACTGTACCGACCCGACCCAGGAACATCGTGGCGGCGAGCACGTACTTCCCGGCCTCCGGGAGCTCGGCGGAGATCCCGGAGCTCAGGCCACACGTGGCGAACGCCGAGATCACCTCGAAGAGCACGCGGTCGAGCGAGTCGCCGGTGATCTGCAGCAGGACGACCGTCATGACGGCGACGATGGTCGCGCCCCAGAGCACGACCGCGACCGCGACGCGCAGCACGTCGCTCGGGACACGGCGGCCGAACGCCTCCATGCTGCGACGACCGCGGGCCTCGGCGACGGCAGCCAGGAACAGGACGGCGAGCGTCGTCACCTTGATGCCGCCGGCGGTCGAGGCGGAGCCGCCGCCGATGAACATGAGCATGTCGGTGACGAGCAGGCTCGCACCGTGCATCTGCTGCACGTCGATGGTCGCGAAGCCACCGGACCGCGTCATCGTCGAGAAGAAGAGCGCCTGGAACGCCGTGTGCCCGGCCCCGGCGTCGCCGAGCGTGCGGGGGTTCGACGCCTCGAGCGCGGTGTAGACGGCGGCACCGAGCACGAGGAGCACTGCGCTCGTGGTCAGGGTCAGCTTGACGTGGATCGGCCACCGCCGTGGAGTCCGGAACTGCTTCGTCACCGCGCGGATCACCGGGAAGCCGATCGAACCGGCGACGACCGCGACCATGAGCAGGGAGAGGAACCAGTAGTCGTTCGCGAAGGGGGCAAGCCCGTCGGCGTTCGGCGAGAAGCCGGTGTTCGTGAACGCCATCGCCGAGTAGTAGAACGCGTCGCCGACGGCCGTCCAGAACGGGTACCCGGCGGCGAGGACCGAGGGCAGGATGAGCACGCCGATGGCGACCTCGATCGTCAGGGTGCTGACGGCGACCGTGAGGAGCAGCGTGCCGACCTCGCCGAGCCGCACGGCCTGACCCTCGGGGACCGCACCCGGGTGCGTGCGGAGCGGGTTCGAGTCGCCCGCCGCGATGAGCTTCGCGCGCAGCCCGAGTCGCCGCGTGACGACCAGGCCGAGGATCGAGGCGAAGGTGAGCACGCCGACCGCGCCGATCTGGGTGCCGACCACGATCAGGACCTTGCCGAACACCGACCAGTGCGTGGCCATGTCGACGGTGGCCAGGCCGGTGACGCAGACCACCGATGCCGCCGTGAACAGGGCGTCCGCGAAGTGCGTGGGGGAGCGGTCCGCCGCCGCCCACGGGGTCGTGAAGAGCGTCGTGAAGATGAGGATCAGCGCGACGAAGACGAGGATGGCGAGCCGCGACGGGGATGCTCGGAGGACGTCGAGCACGCTGTTCCACCACCGACGGACGTCGCTCACCGGCGCGTGCCGGTCGAGCGGCTCGGTGCGGTCGAGCATCGGGCGCCTCCGGAGCCGTCGAGCAGGTCAGCGGACATGGTACATGCGCGGTCGTCCGACTAGCCTTGCCCCATGGCCGACATCTTCACCGTCGTGGCGGACCCCACCCGGCGCGAGCTGCTCGGCGCACTGCTGACGGCCTACGGGTCGGACGCCACCGGGGGTGAGCTGAGCGTCGGCCAGCTCGTCGAGAAGATCGGCGTGAGCCAACCGACCGTGTCGAAGCACCTCCGCGTCCTGCGCGACCACGGCCTGGTGTCGAGCAGGGAGGAGGGCCAGCACCGCTTCTACCGACTCGACCCGGAGCCCCTGGTGCGGCTCGAGGAGTGGGTGGTGCCGTTCACCGGCGCGGTCGACGCGGACGGCAAACCGGCGACGACGGCGTGGACGCTGGACGGACAGCCGGTCTCGGTGCGTCGCTCCGGTGCGGGCGTTCGCTCGACCGTCGAGGTCGGGACCGAGCTCGGTCGCGTGATGGCCGAGGCGTCGCACCGCGCGACGGCCGCGTTCACGGGCGCACAGCAGGGCTGGGAGCGCGTGGTCGACCGCGGTCGGAAGCGCTTCACGCGCCGCGGCGAGGACGACTGATCGCTCGGCCCGGCGGCCGCGTCGCGCCCGGTCGAGGGTCCGCGTGGCGCCCGGTCGAGCGTCCGCGTCGCGCCCGGTCGAGCGTCCGCGTCGCGCCCGGTCGGGGGTCCGCGTCGCGCCCGGTCGAGCGTCCGCTCGGAGTCTCCTGGACACGCGGTCCCACGCGCCCCTACACTCACCCTTGACCACACAGGTCACACCGACCCCGCGCGAACCGCGGGTACCCGAAGGCGGACCATGACCGGCAGTTTCGACGACGTGCGCTTCCTCACCGTCGCTGAGGTGGCCGAGATGATGCGCGTCTCGAAGATGACCGTGTACCGCATGGTGCACGCGGGGGAGCTCCCCGCGATCCGGTTCGGCCGGTCCTTCCGCGTCCCGGAGTCGGCCGTCGCCGAGCTCCTGCGCGGCGGCATCGCCGACGTCGGCTGAGGTCTCCCGGCCCGCGCTCGTTCGACAGGACCGCTGCGCTCCGCTAGACTCGGCCGGGTTGATTTTCCGCGGTCTCTTCGGGCCCGGTGTCCACACATCAGCATCGTTCCGAGCGAGGTCCACTATGGGTTCTGTCATCAAGAAGCGTCGCAAGCGCATGGCGAAGAAGAAGCACCGCAAGCTCCTTCGCAAGACGCGTCACCAGCGTCGCAACAAGAAGTAAGTCCAGTACTTGCACCCGAAGCCCCGGTCCGCCGGGGCTTTCGTGTTCCCGGGCGCCGTGTCCGCTCGGTCTAGGGTGGGGTGCATGCCCGCCGTGACGTTCCTGACGAAGCCCGGCTGCCACCTCTGCGACGACGCCCGACCGGTCGTCGAGCAGGTCGTGGCGGCCCATCCCGGTACGACCCTCGAGGAGCGGTCGATCCTCGACGACGACGCGCTGCGCGAGGAGTACGCCGAGGACATCCCCGTCGTCCTCGTCGACGGCCGGGTCCACAGCAACTGGCACGTCGACGCCGACCGGCTGCACGGTGCCCTCGAGAAGGCAGAGAAGGCAGAGGCCGGCGCATGATCCACCACGTCGTCTCCTGGACGGTCCGTGAAGACCTCGACCGCGTGGAGGTCACCACGCGGATCCGCGAGCTGCTGACCGGCCTGATCGGCACGATCGGGTCGATCCGCTCGCTGCAGGTCGTGGAGAACGTCGCCTACCCGGGGAAGAACCAGGACGTCGCCGTCGTGGCGACCTTCGACGACCTCGCCGGTCTCGACGGATACCAGGTCCACCCGGACCACCAGGCGGCGGCCGCCGAGATCCGCGAGCTGGTCACGGGGCGGGCGGCCATCGACTGGGAGCAGTAGGACGCGCCTCCCGGCCCGCACGTGACGACGGCCACCCTCCTGTCGGAGGGTGGCCGTCGTCGTCGGCGGTGGCTACGGGGTCAGGCGCGTCGGGCCGCGGAACAGGTACGTGACCTCACGGATGGACGGCTCGTGCAGCGCGAGCATGAGCACGCGGGCGAGGCCCATGCCGAAGCCGCCGTGCGGCGGGACGCCGTAGCGGAAGAAGTCGAGGTACCAGCCGAGCTCCTCGGGGTCGAGGCCCTTCTCGACGGCCTGCGCCTCGAGGACGTCGACGCGGTGCTCGCGCTGGGCGCCGGTCGAGATCTCGGCGCCGTTGAACAGCAGGTCGTAGCTGTTCGTGAGCGTCGGGTCGTCGGCGTGACGCATGTGGTAGTACGGGCGGATCGAGGCGTCGTAGTCGGTGACGAAGACGAACTCGGAGCCGTGCGTCTCCTTCGCCCACGCGCTGACCCGGCGCTCCCCCTCGGGGTCCAGGTCGCCGTCCGCCCGCACGACGTCGTGTCCGCTGTCGGCGACGATCTTCCGGGCCTCGGCCAGGGTGACGCGGGGGAACGGAGCGGTCGGCACGACGAACTCGAAGCCGAACACCTCCTCGATCTCCTTGCCGTACTTGTCCTTCACGGCGGTGAAGCCCGCGACGAGGAGCTCCTCGTGCATGGCCATGACGTCGGCGTGCGACTCGACCCACGAGATCTCGGCGTCGACGCTCGTGAACTCCGTCGCGTGGCGGCTCGTGAACGACGGGTCCGCGCGGAAGGCGTCGGCGATCTCGAACACCGCACCGAAGCCGGCGGGCTGCGCCATCTGCTTGAAGTTCTGCGGCGACTGCGCCAGGTAGGCGGTGGTCTCGAAGTACTCGAGCTGGAAGAGCTCGGCCCGCGACTCGGACGCCGACGCCATCAGCTTCGGGGTGTGGATCTCGATGTAGTCCCGCTCGACCCAGTAGGTGCGGAACGCGTGCTCCAGCGTCGTCTGGATGCGGAAGATGAGGTTCTGCTTGCGGTTGCGCAGGTCGAGGAAGCGCCAGTCGAGGCGCTTGTCGAGCGAGGAGTCATCCGCTATCGGCGTCTCCGGGATCGCCGCGCTGACGACCTCGAGCGAGCCGACCTTGACCTCGAGGCCGCCGAGCTTGACGCGCTCGTCGTGCTTGAGGGTCCCGCGGACGTGCACGAAGGTGCCGTGCGCCAGGCCGGAGATCTCGTTGGTGATGGCGAGCCGGGCCTGGGCGTCGTCGTCGCCGTCCTCGGCCTCGCGCGTCGCCGGGTTCACCAGCTGCGCGGCGCCGGTCTCGTCGCGGAGGACGACGAACTGGACCTTCTTCTGGTCGCGGACGGTCTCCACCCAGCCGGCGACGGCAACGGGGCCGTCGGGGAGGGCGGCGAGGTCGGCGATGCGGGTGCGTTCGATCACGGTCGTCGAGTCTACGGCCTCCTCCACAAGTGGGGTCGCGGCGTGCGTCCTCCACAGTTCCGGCCGGGAGGCGCGGCTCGGCCTCGGCGTCTCCGTAGCGTCGTCCGTGTGGTCGGGTCGCGAGTCGAGAGGGGTCCCGGATGACGGCATCGGGAGTGGGGCTCGCGGCCTGGCCGCCCGTCGCGGTGGCGGCGGTGCTGGCCGCGGTGGTCGGGTCTGCGCTGACGCTGGTCGGTGCTGCTGTGGGCGGGATCCGGGCGCTGGTGCGGTGGCGGCGGGACGTGGCACGTGAGGAGCGTGACCGGGCGTGGGCGCGGTTCGTGTGGACGGTCGACCAGGCGTGCGACCCGGACACCGGGCGCGCGGAGATCGGCAGCATCAGCGCCGACGCGATGTACGACATGCAGGACCTGCACGGTGACGACGCCGTGTTCGGGACGCTGGTGCTCGGACTCATCACGGGAAGGAACGGACACGGTGGCTGAGGATCCGGTGCTCGCCTTGGTCAGACGGCGGCAGGAGGAGTGGCGTCAGCGCGTGCGCCGGCGCTACCGATGGCGCCCGTGGAAGGCCCGCCGTCTCATCTGGGAGCACGACGAGTTGCTCCGTCGGCAGGACGAGTGGCAGGCCGCGCGGCGTGAGCGGGCACGGCTGATCGAGGCGGGGGAACTGCAGGTCGACCGGTGACGGTGCGGAGTCGTCCGCTGGTCAGGGGAGCGAGGCGCGCAGGGTGCTCAGCGTGCCGATGAACTCCTCGGCCATACCGGCGCGCTCCACGAGCTTCGCGTGCCGGGCGCGGGCGTCCACGAGCGAAGCGTCGAGTCGGGCGGCGAGTGCCGGCTGGTCCTCCGGAGCGGCGCCGGCCAGAGCGTCGACGACCCGCAGCAGCTCGGACATCTCGTCGAGCGTGAAGCCGAGCGGCTTCATCCGACGGATGACGAGCAGGCGCTCGAGGTCCTGCGCGGTGTACACGCGGAAGCCCCCGGCGGTCCGGCCGCTCGGCACGAGGAGACCGACCTCGTCGTAGTGCCGGATCGTCCGCAGTGACATCCCGGCACGTTCGGCGAGTTCGCCGATGTGCATGGTCTCGCCGGACGCCGGACCGTCCGTGACCTGGTCGGGTGTCCGGTCGTCGGGAGCCGGTGAGGGGGAGTGCACGGTCGTCATCGTGGCAGACCTCCCTCCGTCGTCGCTCGGTACACGTGAGTCAACCCTACCCTCACGTCAGGGTAGGGTCGTCAGCGATGTCCCTCGCACCCCATGCCCCCGCGGCACCCAGCGTCCTCAGCGCCCTCCGGTCACCTCGTCTGCTCACCCGCGAGGTCCTGGCAGGTGTCGTCACCGCCCTCGCCCTGATCCCCGAGGCGATCTCGTTCTCGGTGGTCGCCGGCGTCGACCCCGCGGTGGGGCTCTTCTCGAGCGTCGTGATCGCGGTGGTGATCTCGATCGTCGGCGGCCGCCCCGCGATGATCTCCGCCGCCGCGGGGTCGGTCGCGCTCGTGATCGCACCGCTCGTGCGCGACCACGGCGTCGCCTACCTCGTCCCCGCGGTCGTGCTCGGCGGTGTGTTCCAGCTGGTGCTCGGGTTCCTCGGGGTGGCCCGGCTGATGCGCTTCATCCCGCGCAGCGTGAACGTGGCCTTCGTCAACGCGCTCGCGATCCTCATCTTCACCGCGCAGCTGCCGAACCTGTTCGGCGACGACGTGCCGCTCGTGGTGTGGCCGCTGACGGCCCTCGGCGTCGGCATCATCGTCGCGTTCCCCTTCCTGACGAGGGCCGTCCCGGCGCCGCTGATCGCCGTCGTCGTGGTCACGGCGATCACGATCGTGTTCGGGGTCGCGGTGCCGACGGTCGGCGACGAGGGCTCCCTGCCGACCTCCCTGCCCGGCTTCGGCGGCATCACGGTCCCGCTGTCGCTCGAGACCCTGCAGATCGTCGCGCCGTACGCGTTCGGGGTCGCGATCGTCGGGCTCATCGAGACGCTCCTGACGGCGCAGCTCGTCGACTCCCTGACCGAGACCCGGTCCAGCGCGTGGCGCGAGTCCTGGGGGCAGGGCATCGCCAACATCGCGTCGGCGTTCTTCGGTGGGACGGGTGGGTGCGCGATGATCGGCCAGACCGTCATCAACGTGAAGACGGCGGGTGCGCGGACGCGGGTGTCGACCTTCGCCGCGGGGGCGTCGGTGCTCGTGCTGACGATCGTCCTGCACGACCTGGTGGCGCAGATCCCGATGGCGGCGCTCACCGCCGTGATGCTCATGGTCTGCGTCGCGACCTTCGACTGGCACAGTGTCCGGCCGCGCACGCTCGGACGGATGCCGCTCGGTGAGACGGCGGTCATGGTCATCACCGTCGTGGTGGTGGTCGCCACCGACAACCTCGCCACCGGCGTCCTGGTGGGTGTGGTGGTCGCCGCCCTCGTGTTCGCGCGTCGAGCGGCGCACGTCGTCTCCGTGGTGCGCGAGCCGGTCGACGAGCACACGGTCCGGTACCGCGTGCAGGGAGCACTCTTCTTCGCCTCCTCGAACGACCTCGTCACGCGGTTCTCCTACGCCGAGGACCCGGAGCGGGTGATCGTCGACATGTCGGCCGCGCACGTGTTCGACGCGAGCACCGTCGCTGCGCTCGACGGCGTGGAGCAGCGGTACGCCCGGCACGGCTCGACCGTCGAGGTCGTCAACCTGAACACCGGGTCGGTGGCGCTGCACGGTCGGCTGACCGGACGCCTGGGCTGATCCGGCCGACCGGACGGGGCTGAACGCTCGCACATCCGGTGAATCCGCTGTGGGGCGGGTGATGACGGTGGAGCGACCTAGACTGGAACCCATGCCCGCGACACGGATCCACCTCGTCCGGCACGGCGAGGTCCACAACCCGGGGCGAGTGCTCTACGGCCGGCTGCCCGGCTTCGGGCTCAGCGAACTCGGTGCCCGGATGGCCGCCGCGTCGGCGACCGCCTGGCACGACGCCGGGGTCGACGTCCGACGGATCGTCGCGTCGCCGCTGCAGCGCACGCAGGAGTCCGCGGCCCCCTGGGCGGCCGCCTACGGGCTCGAGGTCGCGCTCGACGAACGGCTGATCGAGCCCACCAACCGCTACGAGGGCCAGCGCCCCGGCTTCACGAAGCGCTCCATCGGGCGTCCGGCCGAGTGGCCGTGGATCGCGAACCCGTTCCGCCCGAGCTGGGGCGAGGCGTACGAGTCCATCGCGAACCGCATGCTCGCCGCGGTCACGTCCGCGTGGGAGAGCGTGGACGGCGGCGACGTCGTGCTCGTGAGCCACCAGCTGCCCATCTGGACGGTGCACCGCAAGCTCGCGGGGGAGCCGCTCTGGCACGACCCGCGCAAGCGCCGCTGCGACCTGTCCAGCATCACGACCCTCGAGCGTGTGCCCGCCACCTCGTCCGGTCGGTTCACCGAGGTCGGGTACGCGGACCCCGCGCAGTCCCTGCGCGTGTCCGCGGTCGACGAAGGAGCAGTCTGATGTCCGCACGCAGCCGGATCGCCGCCGTCGCAGCCTCGGCGGTGATCGCAGCCCTGGCGCTCGCCGGGTGCTCGTCGTCGAACGACGACCTGTCCCGTCAGTACGGCAGCGGCACCACCCAGAACTACATCTCCGGTACCGGCGCGGTGACCGAGGTCGCTGCCGACAAGCGGACGGACCCGGTCGACTTCACGACGAAGGACACCGACGGGGACACCATCTCGGCGAAGGACCTCCGCGGCAAGGTCGTCGTGCTCAACTTCTGGTACGCCGGCTGCCCGCCGTGCCGCGCCGAGGCGAAGTACCTCAACCAGGTGCACGACCAGTACGCCGACGACGACGTGGTCTTCGTGGGCGTCAACGTCCGCGACGAGGAGGGGACCGCGGCGGCGTTCGAGCGCACCTTCGGCGTCGACTACCCCACCGTGCTCGACGCCCGCGACGGCACCGTGCAGCTCGCCCTCTCCGGGCAGATCGCCCCGAACGCCGTCCCGGCGACGATCGTCCTCGACAAGCAGGGCCGCGTGGCCGCCCGCGTCCTCGGCGCGATCGACGGCAAGAGCATCCTGCAGACGCTGGTCGGCGACGAGCTCGACGGCAAGGCGTCCTGACCCGTGCCCGGCAACCCCTTCGCCGACGCCATCCTGAGCGGCCAGATGCTGGTGGCGCTGCCCGTCGCCGCCCTGGCCGGTCTCGTGTCGTTCCTGTCCCCGTGCGTGCTCCCGCTCGTGCCCGGCTACCTCGGGTACGTCGGCGGGATCGCGGAGGGCGGTCAGCGTCGGGGTCGTGTCGTGCTCGGCGTCGTGCTGTTCGTGCTCGGCTTCACCGCGGTGTTCGTGGCGTACACGACCGTGTTCGGCGCGCTCGGCTTCTGGCTCGTCCGATGGCGTGACCTCATCACGCAGGTGCTCGGCGTCGTCGTGATCGCGATGGGCCTGGTCTTCATCGGACGGTTCACCTTCCTGCAGCGCACCATCAAGCCGTCGTGGACGCCCGCGACCGGCCTCGTCGGGGCGCCGCTGCTCGGCATCGTGTTCGGCCTCGGCTGGACCCCCTGCCTCGGGCCGACGCTCGCCGCGATCAACCTGCTCAGCGTGCAGTCGGGCAGCGCCTGGCAGGGCATGTGGCTCGGTGTCGCGTACTGCCTGGGGCTCGGTGTGCCCTTCGTCCTCGTGGCGCTCGGCGCCGGGTGGGCGACCGGGGCGATCCGGGTCGTCAAGCGCCACATGCGCACCGTCAACATCATCGGAGGAGCGATCCTGATCGTCATCGGTCTGCTCATGGTCACCGGCATCTGGTCGGCCGTCATGTCGAGCCTCGGGGCGGTGATCCAGAGCTTTGTCCCCGTGGTCTGAGCACGACACCACCCCCGAGCGCCCCGACGCCGAGCCGGTCTCCGTGGACGAGACGACCTCGGGTGCCGACCCGATGCGCCCGTCCGACCACGTCGACAGCGCCGCTCCGGCGGTGACCGGCGATGACGGACCGACGCAGCCGAAGCTCGGATTCGTCGGCTACGTCCGCTTCTTCTGGCGCCAGCTGACGAGCATGCGCACTGCGCTCTTCCTGCTCATGCTCCTGGCGCTGGCCGCGATCCCGGGCTCCCTCGTGCCCCAGCGCACCGCCGACCCGAACGGTGTGGTGCAGTACAAGGCGGACCACCCGCAGCTCTTCCCGGTGCTCGACACCCTGCAGGTCTTCGACACCTACACATCGGTGTGGTTCTCGGCGATCTACCTGCTGCTCTTCGTCTCGCTGATCGGGTGCATCGTCCCGCGGACGAAGCACCACTGGCAGGCGCTGCGGACGCGACCGCCGAGGACCCCGGTGCGCCTCGGCCGACTGGCCGGCTACCGGTCGGTCCCCGTCGAGGCGGACGCGGCCACGAGCCTCCCGTCCGTCGACGACGCCGTGACCCGCGCGGCGGCGCTGCTCAAGCGGTCCGGCTACCGGGTGGAGCGCTTCGGGGACTCGGTGAGCGCGGAGCGCGGCTACCTGCGCGAGACCGGCAACCTCGTCTTCCACGCCGCGCTCGTCGGGGTGCTCGTGGCGGTCGGACTCGGGGGCGGGTTCAGCTACACGGGGCAGCGCCTGCTGGTCGAGGGGCAGACGTTCTCGAACGTCCTCGGCTCGTACGACTCCTTCAACCCCGGCCGGTGGTTCCGTCAGTCGGACCTGCAGGGCTACAACCTGACCCTCGACAAGTTCACGACGACGTACGAGGAGAAGAACCTCGACGCCCTCGGGCAGGCCCTCGACTACTCGGCGACGGTGACGAGTCAAGAGAAGGGCCAGGCGCCGAAGACCAGTCGCATCGGCGTGAACGACCCGCTGTCGGTCGGCGGGACGAACGTCTACCTGCTCGGCAACGGCTACGCGATGCAGGTCACGGTCCGCGACGGCAAGGGGAACGTGGCGTTCCAGGACGTCGTGCCGTTCCTGCCGGAGGACGCGAACTACACGTCGACCGGTGTCATCAAGGTGCCGGACGCCTCACCGTCGCAGCTCGGCATGGTCGGCTTCTTCTACCCGACCGCGTCGAAGCTGTCGACCGGCGCGTTCGCCAGCGCCTACCCGGACGCGCAGAACCCGCTCCTGACGCTGCAGGTGTACCGCGGCGACCTCGGTCTCGACAGCGGCGTCCCGCAGAGCGTGTACTCGCTCGACACGAGTGGCCTCGAGCAGATCGCCGGGCGACAGTCGAAGACCGCCAGCATCGAGCTGAAGCCCGGGCAGACGAAGACCCTGCCGGACGGCACCGGCTCGATCACCTTCGACGGCGTGAAGCGCTACGTCTCGCTCGACGTGCACCACGATCCGTCGCAGCTGTTCGTCGCCGGCTTCGCGGTGCTCGCGGTGCTCGGCCTGCTCACGTCGCTGTTCGTGCCCCGTCGTCGCGTGTGGGTGAAGGCCGTCCCGCGGAAGGGTGCGGAGCACGGCGAGTACGACCTCGAGTACGCCGGCCTGGCGCGCGGCGAGGACCCCAACCTCGAGCGCGCCGTCGACGACATCGCCAAGAGGCACCTGTCGGACCTCGGAGTTAGGATCCCTTCGTGAACCCGGACATGACGACCAACCTCGCGACCTACTCGGTCGTCCTGACGTACTCCGCGATGGCGGTCTACGTCATCGCGTTCATCTCGTTCGCGCTCGACATGGCGAAGCGGTCGGGTCAGGTCGCGTCCGCTGCCGGCGCCGCTGCGGCGGCGCCCGCCGAACGCACCGTCGCAACGGTGCAGGGCGGCACGGTCGTGCTCGAGAAGGTCGACACCGACCGGGGCCGGACGGGCGGCGGTACGAAGTTCGAGCGTGTCGGCATGGCGATGACGATCCTCGCGCTCGTCCTGCACGTCGGCGCGACCGTCCTGCGCGGCATCGCGGCGGACCGTGTGCCGTGGGGCAACATGTTCGAGTTCTCGCTCACCGGCACGGCGCTCATCACGCTGATCTTCCTGCTGGTGCAGTTCTGGCAGAACCTGAAGTTCCTGGGCGTGTTCATCACGGGGCTCACGATCATCCTGCTCGGCATCGCCACCGTGAACTACTGGGTGCCCGTCGTCCCGCTGCAGCCCGCACTGCAGTCGTACTGGCTCGTCATCCACGTCTTCGTCGCGATCGCCGGCACCGGGTTCTTCGCCCTCGGCGCGGGTCTCGCGGTGGCGCAGCTGGTGCAGACCTACCGCCAGGGCCGCCCGGTCTCGAAGCAGCTCCGCTTCATGGAGACGCTGCCCGACGCCGAACGGCTCGAGGTCCTGACCTACCGCGTGCTGCTCGTCGGCTTCGTGCTCTGGACCTTCACCCTGATCGCGGGTGCGATCTGGGCCGAGCGCGCATGGGGCCGGTACTGGGGGTGGGACACCAAGGAGGTCTGGACCTTCATCATCTGGGTCGTCTACGCCGGCTACATCCACGCGCGTGCGACCCGCGGCTGGCGGGGTGCCCGTTCGTCGTGGCTGGCGCTCATCGGCTTCGCCGCGGTGATGTTCAACTTCTCGGTCGTCAACGTCTTCTTCAAGGGCCTGCACAGCTACTCGGGTCTCTGAGCCCGGCCGGGCGTCGCTGACGCGACCGGGAGACGGACGGGAGGCGCGGTGCCAGCTGGCACCGCGCCTCCCGTCCGTCACACCGCCGGCGGCCGGTGCCGGTGCACCCGGGTCGTCTCCGACCGGTTCGGCCTGTTCGGCCCGGCCGTCCGTCCCGTCCCGTTCCGTTCCGTTCGAACGGGCCCGATCTGTCACGCTCGGTGCTCGCCGCCGACAGAACGTGCCCGCTCGACAGACGTGAGCGGCAGGTCCTGCCCGGTCGCGATGGCGCCTGCGCCGCTGCCGGCCGGCGACGCGACCAGCTGCGGGCTACGCGCCGGCAAGCAGGGCGTGCACGCGCTCGAGCCGAGCGAGCCACCACGCCGTGCGCTCGGGCGACGCCGCGTTGCGCTCGAGGAGCTCTCGGGACACCTCCGTGCGGCGGACCGGCACCCGACCATCCACCGGAAGCAGGGGAGTGGCGGTGACGTCCGACTCGAACATCGCCGCCGTCCCGAGGCCCGCCGCGTACCCGGGCGTCATCGCCGCAGCCGCGAGGAACGCCCCGGTCCCGAGCCCCACCGAGGTGTCCAGCGCACTGGAGACGACGCACGGCAGACCGGCCTCGGCGACGATCGCGCGCGCCGCGGTGACCCCGCCGAGCGGCTGCGCCTTCACGACGAGCACGTCGGCAGCCCCCGCCCGGGCGACGGCGAGCGGATCCGACGCTCGGCGCACGCTCTCGTCGGCGGCCACGGGCACACCGAGTCCCGCGACGCGGCGGCGGAGCTCGGCGAGCTCGGGTACCGATCGGCACGGCTGCTCGGCGTACTGGAGCCGGAACGGGGCGAGACGCTCGAGCGCCTCGACGGCCTGGTCGACGGACCAGAGCCCGTTGGCGTCCACGCGGATCGCCGCGTCCGGTCCCATCACGCGACGGACCTCGGCGACGCGGGCGACGTCGTCCTCGATGCTCGTCCCCGGCTCGGCGACCTTCACCTTCGCGGTCGTGCAGCCGGGGTAGCGCGCCAGGAGGTCGGCGACCGCGTCCGGTCCGACCGCCGGCACCGTGGCGTTCACCGGCACGGTGTCGGCCGCGGGGTCGTGCTCGGTCCACCCGAAGTCGACGGCGCTCCGGAGCCACGCGGTCGCCTCGCGGTCCTCGTACTCGACGAAGGGCGAGAACTCCGTCCACCCTGCGGGTCCGCGGAGCACCAGGGCTTCGCGGACGGTGATGCCGCGGAACCGGACGCGCATGGGCAGCGCGACGACGTGGGCGTCTGCGATGAGGTCAGCGAGGTCGGGGAGCACACCCCATCCTCGCGCACGAGCCGTGTCAGCGACCGGACCGGCGACGCTCGCAGCACAGGCGGCGCGGGGCCCGTCCCGCGTCCAGCGCTCCCGCCGCTTCCTCGGAGCCGACCGCCAGGGCAGGCCACTAGCATGCATCGGTCGGCCTGAGCGTCGACGGCGTCACGGACACCCGTGGCACGTCCGTGTGGCGACCGAGGAGAGGGAGGGCCGGTGGCGTCGGATCCGCAGCAGCGAGCAGCCGCGCAGCGTGCCGCAGCCCAACGAGCGGCGGCACAGCGAGCGGCGGCACAGCGTCCCGGTGCAGCCCGACCAGCTGCAGCGCAGCGTACAGCCGCCCCGGCGCCGACCCAGCGGGCCACGAGCGCGACCGCCCGTCCAGCCGCACCCCGGACCCCCGGAGCGCGGTCCGACACCGGTGACTTCGAGCGCCTGATGCAGCGCAACACCGTCGACACCCGCGCGCTCGAACACGCCGCCCGTCGCCGCCGGAACCCGATCGTCGGCAAGATCGCCCTCGGGCTCGCCGTGGTCTCCGCCGCGGTCGACGCCAGCGCCTTCGCGGTATTCATGGGCGGCGACACCACCTTCGCCTTCGGCATCTGCTTCGTGGTGGTCTTCCTCACCCTGATCGCGGCGGTGCTCGGCTTCATCGCCGCGGTGGGATCGTTCGGCCGCTGGTACGGCGCGTTCGGGGTCGTCCTCGCGTTCTTCGCGAACCCGGTCATCCTCATCGTGCTGCTCGTCGTCCTCGCCCCCGAGGCGCTCGCGGGCACGTAGCCCCGCCGAGTCGGGGTCCGGACGGGGAGCGCGGGCCGGTCCCACACCCCGGCGATACGGTGGAGGCATGGCTGCTCCCGTCTCCGACCTGTTCGACCCCGACGTCTGGACCGCAGCTCCGGTCGCGGAGCACTTCACCGACATCACGTACCACAAGCACGTCTCGCGGGGCATCGTCCGCGTGGCGTTCGACCGGCCGGAGGTCCGCAACGCCTTCCGCCCGCGGACCGTCGACGAGCTCTACCGTGCCCTGGACGACGCCCGTCAGGACCCGCACGTCGGCGTCGTCCTGCTCACGGGCAACGGCCCGAGTCCGAGGGACGGCGGCTGGGCGTTCTGCTCGGGCGGCGACCAGCGCATCCGCGGGCGCAGCGGCTACCAGTACGTCGGCGAGGAGGGCGCGCCACCCGAGGGCGTCGACCCCGCGGCCGCGCAGGCGTCGATGGGTCGGCTGCACATCCTGGAGGTCCAGCGCCTCATCCGGATGATGCCGAAGGTCGTCATCGCCGTCGTTCCCGGCTGGGCCGCAGGCGGCGGGCACTCACTGCACGCCGTCGCCGACCTGACCATCGCGAGCGCGGAGCACGGTCGGTTCAAGCAGACCGACGCCGACGTCGGGTCCTTCGATGGTGGCTACGGCAGCGCGTACTACGCCCGCCAGATCGGGCAGAAGCTCGCGCGCGAGGTCTTCTTCCTCGCCGAGGAGTACTCGGCGCAACGCGCGTACGAGATGGGTGCGGTCAACAAGGTCGTGGCGCACGAGGACCTCGAGCGCGAGGCGATCCGCTGGGGTGAGACGATCCTCGGCAAGTCGCCGACGGCGATCCGGATGCTCAAGTACGCCTTCAACGCGGTGGACGACGGCATGGTCGGCCAGCAGGTCTTCGCGGGCGAGGCGACGCGCCTCGCCTACGCCTCGGACGAGGCGGTCGAGGGGCGCGACGCCTTCCTCGAGAAGCGCAAGCCGGAGTGGACCTCGTTCCCGTGGCACTACTGATCCCGGGACCCCGCAGGTGAACCGCCCGCTGGTCGCGATCGGCGCGTCCGACCCGTCCGCGGTGCTGCGCGGCCTGGAGGCTGCCCTCGCCGGCGGCCCCGCACTGCTCCCCGTCGCCGAGGACGCCCCGGCGCTACCGACACCGCCGCCGTCGCACGTCGCGCAGCGGGTCGCCCTGGTCGTCGAGACGAGCGGGTCCACCGGCACCGGCAAGCGGGTGGCCCTGTCGTCGGACGCACTGCTCGCGGGCGCCGCGTCGGCCGATGCCGCACTCGGTGGTCCCGGCCGGTGGGTGCTCGCGCTCCCGACGCACTACATCGCCGGTCTCAACGTCCTGACACGCTCGATCACGTCGGGCACCACCCCGATCGTGGTCCCGCCTGGGCACTTCGACGGCGGTGCGTTCGCCGACGCGGTCGACCGGCTCGACGTCGGCCCCGGAGCGCCTCGCCGCTACACGTCGCTCGTGCCGGTGCAGCTCGCCCGCGTGCTCGACGATCCGCGCGCCACCGCTGCCGCGACCCGGTTCGACGCCGTCCTGGTCGGCGGCCAGTCCACCCCCGCACCGCTCCGGCAGCGCGCCCTCGACGCCGGCATCCGGATCGTCACGACCTACGGCGCGAGCGAGACGAGCGGCGGCTGCGTGTACGACGGCACGCCGTTCGGCACGGTCCGCGCGGAACTCGTCGACGGCGCGCTCGAGCTGAGTGGTCCGATGCTCGCCGAGGGGTACCTCGACGACCCGGAGCGCACCGCGCACACCTTCGTCGAGCGCGACGGCCACCGCTGGTACCGGACCGGCGACGCCGCGACGATCGACGACGACGGTCGGTTGCGCGTGCTCGGCCGGCTCGACGACGTCATCGTCTCCGGCGGTGAGAAAATCCCGCTCGGCGCGGTGGAACGCCGGGTGCGCGAGCTGCCCGGGCAGGACGCAGCGGTCGTCACGCGACGGGCGTCGGGGGAGTGGGGCGAGGTCCCCGTCGTCGTCACGGAACGCCCGCTCGACCTCGACACGGTCCGCGCGCACGTGGCCGGGACACTCGGACGAGCAGCCCGCCCCGCTGCGGTGCTCGTCGTGGACGCGCTGCCGATGCTCGCATCGGGCAAGCCCGACCGGCGGGCCGTCCGGACGCTCGCCGACCCCGAGGACGCACCGACCCCGTAGCCGTCACGGATACGATGGTCGGCCGTGGCACGTACGAAGAACAGGACCGCGGTCAAGGGCCGCAGCGGCAACCCGGCGAAGGCCTCGGCACCGCAGCGCACGAAGCGGCGGGCGACCGCGGGCGACTGGATCGGCGGGGCCCGGCTCCGCACCCTCACGCTCGGCGTCGTGCCGGTCGTGCTCGGCACCGGCGTCGCGTTCGTGGACTCCGGCGAGCCGGGGGACTTCGGCGCGTACCTCGGACGCGACCACCACCTGGCGGTCGCCCTGCTCGCGCTCGCGGTCGCGCTGTTCCTGCAGATCGGCGTGAACTACAGCAACGACTACTCCGACGGCGTCCGGGGCACGGACGAGTTCCGCGTCGGTCCGGCCCGTCTGACCGGTGCCGGCCTGGCGAAGCCCCGCACGGTGCTCACCGTCGCGCTGACGTTCTTCGGGCTCGCCGCGGTCGCCGGCCTGGTCATCGTGCTGCTCACCGGCACGTGGTGGCTGCTGCTCGTCGGCGCGGCCGCGATCGTCGCGGCCTGGTACTACACCGGCGGGAAGAAGCCGTACGGCTACAACGCGCTCGGCGAGGTCTTCGTCTTCGTCTTCTTCGGGCTGGTCGCCGTGCTCGGCACCCAGTACGTGCAGATCCAGGCGGTCACCGCGAGCGGCTGGGCAGCGGCGGTCGCCGCCGGCTTCTTCGCCTGCGCCGTGCTCATGGTCAACAACATCCGCGACGTGGACGAGGACCGTCAGGCCGGCAAGCGGACCCTCGCGGTCGTGGTCGGTCGGCCCGTCGCCCGGGTCCTGTTCGGGCTGTTCCTGATGCTGCCGTACGTCGTGCTGCTGTGGTTCGTGCTGCTGTACTTCCGCACCGGGTTCGCGTACTTCTCGCTGCTGCTGGCGCTGCCGGCACTCGCGATCGGCGTCTCGTCGCGGAAGCCGCGCGAGCTCATCACGGCCCTGCAGCTGTCGTCCTTCGCGTCGCTCGCCTACGGCGTGGTCCTGGGCCTGACGCTCGTCCTCCTGCCGTAGGCGCGTCGACCGGGCGGCCGCGGGGGACGGCGACCGGGCGGTGCGGACCACCCGTCGGGACGCGCCGCGACGGCGCGGACTACTCCGCGTCGTGCTCGCGACGCTCGCGGTGCCGGTCGGCGTCCGACACGGGTTGGTCGGTGGCGGCGGTCGCGTCGGTGTCGGCGGCGTCGACGAAGTCGTCCTCGAAGTCCGAGTCGGCGTCGTGCTCCGGTCGAACCCGGCGTTCGGCGATGGACGAGGTCACCCGGCCCCGGAGTCCGGGCAGGGCGATGTAGGACACGAGCAGGCCGATCAACGCAGCGCCGATCGCCGCCCAGTACCACTTCAGGCCGATGACGAGCAGGACGGCCAGCGCCGCGGCGAAGATGCCGAGCCGGGCAAGGGTGTAGACGAGCCACGCTTTCACCCCACGAGTCTACGGAACGTCGCTCGTGCAGCGGCTGACGGGCAGGTCCGTCCCAGGCGCACTGCCTAGAGTCGTCGCATGGTCCGTCTGTGGTTGATCGTCGCCGTCGCCGCCGTGGCCTTCACGGTCTACGCGGTCATCGACTGCGCAACCATGCCACGCCAGCGCATCCGTTCCCTGCGGCGCGGGTGGTGGATCCTCCTCGTGCTCGTCCTGCCGGTGCTCGGCGGCCTGCTGTGGTTCGTGCTCGGTCGAGCCCCCGCCACACCCGCACCGACGCCCCGGTACCGTGGACCCGAAGACGACCCCGACTTCCTCGGTGGCCCCCGTGGCACCGGGACCCTCCGCACCGGAACGGACCAGGACGACGCAACCCTCCGAGACCTCGAGGACCAGTTCCGCGATGACCAGCTCCGTGACGAACGACGCGACCGCGACGAACGAGACGACGACCGCCCCGCCGATCGCTGACGGTCCCGCGGGCTCCGGCAGTCCGGCCACGGACTTCGCGCTCGCGCTCCTGCGGGAGCTCGCCCGTGCCGGTGTCACCGACGTCGTCGTGAGCCCGGGCTCCCGGTCGCAGGCACTCGCCCTCGCCGCGGTCGCCCTCGAGCGGGCCGGCGGCACCACCGTGCACGTCCGGCTCGACGAGCGCACCGCAGGGTTCTTCGCGCTCGGGCTCGCCGTCGAGTCCGGCCGGCCTGCAGCGGTGGTGACCACGTCGGGAACCGCCGTCGCCAACCTGCACCCCGCCGTGCTCGAGGCGCACCACTCCGGTGTGCCGATGGTGGTGCTGTCCGCCGACCGACCGGACGAGCTGCGGGGAATCGGCAGCAACCAGACGACCGTCCAGCCCGGACTGTTCGGCCCGGCCGTGTCCTTCGTGCGTGACGTCCAGGCACCGACCGCGGCGGACGGCGTGGACGTCGACGCCGTCCGGTCCCTCGCACGCGAGGCGGTCGCCGTCGCGTCCGGGCACACCGGACAGCCGGGACCGGTGCAGCTGAACGTCGCCTTCCGCGAGCCGCTCTCCGCCGGGCTCCGCCCCGAGGACGTCGCGCCCGTGCCGGAGGACGAGGTCGACACCGAGCACGCCTGCCGTCGGGTGCACGCCGGACTGCCGGTCGCCGAGCTCGCTCCGGACGACGAGCCCGCGACCGTCGTCATCGCGGGACACGACGCCGGCGAGGACGCCGAACGGATCGCGTGGGAGCTCGGCGCGCCGCTGCTGGCCGAGGTGTCGAGCGGGGCGCGCTTCGGCCGCAACCTGGTCGTCACCTACCGGGAGCTGCTCCGCGACCCCGCATTCGGCGGTGCCGTGCGCCGCGCCGTCGTCCTGGGACACCCCACGCTCAGCCGCGAGGTGCCCGCCCTGCTGCAGCGGGCCGACGTCGAGACGGTCGTGGTCCGCGGACCGGGGGCCGACCCCTTCGACCCGGCCCGTGCCTCCCGGCCGGACGCCGCGACCGCCTTCGTCTCCGGCGTCCGCGTGACGGGTCGGACCACCCCGGCGCACCGCGCGTGGGTGGGACGGTGGGTGGCGACGAGCCGCGCACTCCTCGGCGACGGTGATGCCGGGCCGGACCTCGACGCGAAGCGTTCGGGGGACCGCGCCGAGCGCAACCGGTACCTGCGCGACGAGGTCGCCCTGCGTCGTCGAGCGGTCGACCGGACCATGCTCGTCGAGGCGGTCTGGGGGGCGACGTGGCCGCACGACCGCCTTGTGCTCGGCGCCTCGCAGCTGATCCGGGTCGCGGACGCGCAGGTGCCGGGCAAGAAGATCCGGGTGCACGCGAACCGCGGGCTCGCGGGCATCGACGGCACGGTGTCGACCGCACTGGGGATCGCCGCCGCACTCGAGCGGACGCCGGACTCCGTCGGCACCACGCGGGTGCTCGTCGGCGACCTGACGTTCCTGCACGACCTCGGGGCGTTCGTCACCGGGACCGAGGAGCCGACGCACCGTGTCCAGGTGGTGGTCGGCAACGACGGCGGAGGCGCGATCTTCCGCGGCCTCGAGGTCGCGGCGACCACCCCCGAGCAGGACATGCGGCGTGTGATGACGACGCCGCAGCACGTCGACGTCGAGCGGGTCGTCACCGGGCTCGGCTGGGCGTACCGGCGGGCTGCGACGTGGGGCGACCTCGAGGGCGCGCTCACCGACCCGGCGCAGCGCCTGGTCGTCGAGGTCCCGCTCGCCGACTGACGCTCGGCCGACCGGCGCTCGGCCGACCGGCGCTCGGCCGACCGGCGCTCGGCCGACCGGCGCTCGGCCGACCGGCGCTCGGCCGTCAGGCCAGGGCGTCGCGTATCGGGCGGAACTTCAGGGCGGTCTCGGCCACCTCGCGCGCGGGCTCCGACCCGGCGACGATCCCGGCACCCGCCCACGCCCGGACCGTCCCGTCGTCGTCGATGCGGGCGCTGCGGAGTGCGAGCATCCACTCGCCGTCTCCGTTCGCCCCGAGCCACCCGACGGGGCCGGCGTACCGACCGCGGTCGACGCCCTCGAGCTCGGCGACCAGGCGCACGGCGACGTCGGTGGGGGTCCCCGCCACGGCGGCGGTCGGGTGCAGGGCGTCGGCCACGTCGAGCGACGTGGTGCCGAGCGGCAGGGTCGCACGGACGTCGGTGGCCAGGTGCCAGAGGTTCGGCAGCTGCAGGCGGAAGGGCTCCGGGTCCGCGCGGACGTCGGTTGCGACCGAGCGGAGCGCGTGCAGCAGGCTCGCGATCGCGAACCCGTGCTCCTCGACGTCCTTCGCACTCGACGCGAGGGCCTCGGCCGCGGCCCGGTCGGACGCCGGGTCGGCACCGCGTGCGGCACTCCCGGCAAGCACCCGTGCCGAGAGCTCCGTGCCGTCGGTCCGGGCGAGGGTCTCGGGGGTCGCGCCGACCAGGCCGTCGACGGCGAACGTCACGCACTGCGGGTACGCGGCCGCCAGGTCGAGCAGGATCGCGCGTCGGTCGGCGCCGGCCGGCAGCGACCCGACCAGGTCGCGGGCCAGGACGACCTTCTCGGCCTCGCCCGCGGTGATCCGGCGCACGGCGTCCGCGACGGCCGCGGCGTAGGCGTCCTCGTCGACCTGGCCGGGGCCGAGGGCGACCGAGACGTGTCCGCCGACGGCCGGCACCGGGACCGAGGTCCGCGAGAAGGTCAGGGGCTCGGGGTCGGGGGTCGTGTCGACGGCGGTCAGCCACGCCTTCCCCCGGCGCTTGCCGATGACCACCCGGGGCACGACGAGCACGCTCCGCTCCGCGGAGTCGTCGGCGAAGGCGAAGGACCCGAACGCGACGAGCCCGGTCCCGCGCAGCTGCACGGGATCGTCCACCGTCGCGCCCCGCACGAGGTCGCGCCAGACGGCGGACGCCTGCCGCATCCGGTCGGGGCCGGAGAACGTGAACCGCGCCGCCTCACCGATCCCCACGATGCCGTCCCCGCTCCGGACGAACGCCAGCGGTGCGTCCCGGAGGGTGTGGCGGAGGACGTCCCCCGGGTCGTCGAGGATCCTGGTCGAGACCGTGAGCGTGGGGGCCGCCGTGGTGGTTCGGGTCACGACCCGATCGTACGCGCGCGGCGGACCGCCGGGCCCCGGCCGGGCGTCCGGGCAGTGGGGAGCCTCGCCCTCTAGGATGGTGCGGTGAGCAGAGCGGACCTGAGCAAGCGGCCGGACGAGGTGGCGGCCATGTTCGACGACGTCGCCGCGAAGTACGACCTCACGAACGACATCCTGTCGGCGGGCAACGCCCCGCTGTGGCGCGTCGCGACGGTCCGAGCGGTCGACCCCCAGCCGGGCGAGAAGGTGCTGGACATCGCCGCGGGCACCGGCACGAGCGCGGCGGCGCTCGCGAAGAAGGGTGCGGACGTCACGGCGCTCGACCTGTCGGCGGGCATGATCGCCGTCGGACGCGAGCGGCACCCCGAGATCACGTTCGTCGAGGGCGACGCCGAGCAGCTGCCCTTCGACGACGACACCTTCGACGCGGTCACGATCTCCTTCGGGCTGCGCAACGTCAACGACCCCATGCAGGCGATCACCGAGATGCTCCGGGTGCTGAAGCCCGGCGGTCGGCTCGTCATCTGCGAGTTCTCCACGCCCCCGATGGCGCTGCTGCGCTTCGGGTACGGCGCATATCTCAAGCGTGTGCTGCCGGGCATCGCACGGCTGTCGAGCAGCAACCCGGCGGCGTACCGGTACCTGGCCGAGTCGATCGAGGCGTGGCCGGACCAGCAGGTCCTCAGCCAGTGGCTCCGCGGCGTCGGCTTCACGATGGTCGCGCACCGCAACCTGACCGCCGGCATCGTCGCGCTGCACCGTGGCCGCAAGCCCGTCGCGGGCGAGGTGCGCGAGTCCGTCGCCCGCCGGGCGAAGGCGCGTCGCGAGCACCAGCACACCGGCGAGCAGCCGAGCGTCGAACCCGGCGACGCCTGACCGGTCACCAGACCCCGAACACGGAGCAGCACTTGAACCCGAGCGTCCCGGTCGCACGTCGCGCACCGAGCCTCCGCGCCTCGCTGGGCATCGGCGAGCGGTTGTTCGCGACCCCGTCCGAGCGGCGCTTCATCAGCGCGGTCGACGACGGGCTCGAGCTCGTCGAGCAGGGCCTCGAGGAGGCCATGCGGTCGACCGACACGCTGGCGGACACCACGAGTCGCTACCTGCTCTCGGCGGGCGGCAAGCGCATCCGGCCCACCCTGACCCTGCTCATCGCGCAGCTCGGCAACGGCGTGACGGACGCGGTGGTGAAGGCCGCCGTGAGCATCGAGACCACGCACCTGGCGTCGCTGTACCACGACGACGTCATGGACGAGGCGCCGGTCCGCCGCGGGGTGCCCGCCGCGCACGTCACCTACGGCAACAACGTCGCGATCCTGACCGGTGACCTGCTCTTCGCACGGGCCAGCCTGATCACCGCCGACCTCGGCACCGAGGGCATCCGGATGCAGGCCGAGACCTTCCAGCGGCTCTGCATGGGCCAGCTGCACGAGACGACCGGACCGCAGCCCGACGACGACCCGGTCGAGCACTACATCCAGGTGCTCAGCGACAAGACCGGATCGCTGATCGCCACCGCGGCCCGCGCGGGCGTCATGTTCTCCGGCGCGGACCGCGCCTACCTCGACGCCGTCGGCACCTTCGGCGAGAAGGTCGGCGTGGCCTTCCAGCTCGTCGACGACGTCATCGACCTCGCCCCTGCGAAGGACCGCACCGGCAAGATCGCCGGCAACGACCTACGCGCCGGGGTCGACACGCTGCCCCTGCTCCAGCTCCGCCGCTTGGCTGCCGGTGACGACGGCGCGGCGGCGCTGCTCGACCGCATCGAGCACGACGTCAAGGACGCCCCCGACGACGCCGTGGGCTCCGAGCCCTACCAGTCGGCAGTCGCCGCGCTCCGCGAGCACGAGGCGACCACGGCGACCCGCGCCGTGGCCGTCCGCTGGGCGGAGGAGGCGGTGGCCGCCCTGGAACCGCTGCCCGACGGCACCGTGAAGCGCGCACTGACGCGGTTCGCCGAGTCCGTGGTCGAGCGCAGCCGCTGACACGAGGGCCCGCCACGGCCCGCCGGGAGCACCCGACCGAACGAACTGGAGACATCAGTGCCCACCCTCCGAATCGCCATCGTCGGCGCCGGTCCCGCCGGCATCTACGCCGCGGACATCCTGTTGCGCGAGGCGCACGGCACCGACGTGTCGATCGACCTCTTCGAGCAGCTCCCGGCCCCCTACGGTCTCGTCCGCTACGGCGTGGCGCCGGACCACCCGCGGATCAAGGGCATCGTGAACGCGCTGCGCGACGTACTCGACCGCGGTGTCGTCCGACTGTTCGGCAACGTGCGCTTCGGCCGGGACATCACGATGGACGACCTCAAGCAGCACTACAACGCGGTGCTGTTCTCGACCGGCGCGATCAAGGACGCCGAGCTCGACGTCCCCGGGATCGACCTCGACGGCTCGTACGGCGCGGCGGACTTCGTCAGCTGGTTCGACGGGCACCCGGACGTGCCGCGCACATGGCCGCTCACGGCGTCGAGCGTCGCGGTCATCGGCAACGGCAACGTCGCGCTGGATGTGTCGCGCATCCTCGCGAAGCACGCGGACGACCTGCTGCCGACCGAGATCCCGGCGAACGTGTACGAGGGGCTCAAGGGCTCCCCGGTCACCGACGTCCACGTGTTCGGTCGTCGGGGTCCGGCGCAGGTGAAGTTCACCCCGCTGGAGCTCCGCGAGCTCGGCGAGCTCCGCGACGTCGACATGGTCGTGTACGACGAGGACTTCGACCACGACGAGGCGTCGCTCATCGCTATCCAGACGAACAAGCAGGTCATGGTGATGAACCGCGTCCTGGAGCAGTGGCGCACGCGCGAGGTCGGGCAGGCCAGCCGACGGCTCCACCTGCACTTCTGGGCCAAGCCCGTCGAGATCGTCGGCGAGGACGGCCACGTCACGGCGCTGCGCTACGAGCGCACCCGGCCGAACGGTGAGGGCGGCGTCGAGGGCACGGGGGAGATCCGCGAACTCGCCGTGCAGGCCGTGTACCGCGCGGTCGGCTACTTCGGCTCCCCGCTGCCCGGCGTGCCCTTCGACGACACGACCGGCGTGATCCCGAACCGCGAGGGCCAGGTGCTCGACGAGGACGGCTCGCCCGTCCCCGGCGTCTACGCCACGGGATGGATCAAGCGCGGTCCGGTCGGCCTGATCGGGCACACGAAGTCCGACGCCATGGAGACCGTCCAGCACATCGTGAACGACCAGGCCTCGTGGTGGACGCCCGCCGACCCGTCACCCGAGGCGGTCCCGGCCCTGCTCCGCGAGCGCGGCGTGGACTACACCGACCTCGACGGGTGGCACGCGCTCGACGAGCACGAGCAGGCCCTGGGCGCCGCCGAGGGGCGCGAGCGCATCAAGGTCGTGCCGCGCGACGAGATGGTCGACGTCTCGCTCCGACGCGTCTCCTCGCCCACGAGCTGATCGCCGCACGATGACCGCCGCACGCCCCGCACCGCCCGCCGCGATGCGAGGCGCGCTCGTCGCGCCCGGCCGACTGCAGGGCGTCGACGTCGCGCGGGCACTCGCGCTCCTCGGCATGATGGCCGCACACATCGGCGGCATCGCGGACGAGGTCGACTGGTCCGATCCCGCCACCTGGACCGCCGTGGCGCACGGGCGGCCGTCGACGCTGTTCGCCGTGCTCGCGGGTGTCTCGATCGGCCTGACGAGCGGCAGGACGGACCCGCCCGGCCCACCGGCGATCGGGCGGATCCGGGTACGCCTCGCGATCCGTGCCGTGGCGGTGGTCGCCGTCGGCCTCCTGCTGATGGCCCTCGGCACGCCGGTCTACGTGATCCTGCCGACGTACGGCGCGCTGTTCCTGCTCGTGCTCCCGACGCTCCGGTGGCGTCCGGTGGGGCTGCTCGTCGCCGCCGCGGTGTGCGCGCTGCTGTCGCCGGTCGTCGCACTCGCGGTCGTGCCGCTCTACGCGGGTGCCGGGATGTGGGAGGTGCAGCTCGGACTCGTCTACCCCGTGGTCACGTTCCTGGCGTACGTGCTGGTCGGTCTCGCGGTCGCCAGGGTCGGTCTGGAGGCACGGCGCACGCAGGTCGCGCTCCTCGCGTCCGGCGCCCTGGTCGCCGTCGTCGCGTACGTGGTCGGGAACGTCCTGGCGCCGGTCCCGCCCGGCGCCGTGTACGAGGCGTTCCCCGGGGTGCCGTGGGCGCCGGACGGCAGCGGGGGAGCGTCGGCGCTCGCACAGCTGCTGCTGTCCCCGCGCGACCACTCGTCGTCGGTCGTCGACGTCGTCGCGACCGCCGGGGTCGCGGTGGCGGTGATCGCCCTGTGCACCCTGGTGTTCGACGGGCGTGGACGGACCGCCGCGCGGACCGCGTTCCCGCTTGCGGCGGTCGGGTCGATGCCGCTGACGGTCTACGCGGGGCACCTGGTCGTGATCGCGCTGCTGCCGGAGTACCCGCAGTCCGGGGCGGTGTGGGCGTGGTTCGCGATCGGGTCGGTGCTCGTCGCGATGCTGTGGCGGGCGTTCCTCGGGAGCGGACCGCTCGAGCGTCTCGTCGCGCGCCTCACCCGTCTGGTGCCGGACGCACGCTGACGGCCGGCGCCGCGCCTCCCGGCCGGGGACCTACTGCAGGGCGGCGGTGAGCCGCGCGACGTTGTCGAGGACCTGCGAGCGGCGCGGGCGCTCGAGCCACGCGTCCAGCGTGAGCTCGAACGACGCGTCCTTGTACGCGTCCTGCACCCCGCGCAGCGCGTCGACGAAGCGGCGGCCGCGCACCATCACGGAGACCTCGAGGTTCAGGCTGAAGGACCGCATGTCCATGTTGCTCGACCCGATGACCGACACTTCGTCGTCGATGGTGAAGTGCTTCGCGTGCAGGATCGTCGGCGCACGGTAGAGCCAGATCCGGACGCCGGCGCGCAGGAGCTCCTCGTAGTAGGACCGCTGCGCGTGCCACGTCATCGCGTGGTCGCCCATCTCGCCGACGAAGAGCTCGACCGCGACCCCGCGCTGCGCGGTTGTCGTGATGGCGTAGAGCATCGAGTCGTCCGGGACGAAGTAGGGCGAGGTGATCGACACCTTCTCCTGCGCGGAGTACAGCAGCGCGTTGAACAGGCGCAGGTTGTTCTCGCCGTCGAAGCCGGGCCCGGACGGCACGACCTGGCAGTCGAGCGCGTCGCCGCGGTCGGCCCGCTGCACCGGGTCGCTCTCGCGGAGCAGGAGCTCGTCGGTCTCGCTGTACCAGTCCGTCACGAACAGGGCGTTGAGTCCCGCGACGACCGGCCCCTCGAACCGGGCGAACAGGTCCTTGTAGACCATGCCCTTCTCGATGTGCGACTTCAGGTCGTAGGACGGGTCGATCAGGTTCTGCGACCCGGTGAACGCGACCGAGCCGTCGATCACCATGATCTTCCGGTGGTTGCGCAGGTCGGGGCGCTGGAACTTCCCCTGCAGCGGCTGCAGCGGGAGCATGAGGTGCCACTCGATGTTCGCGCGGTCGAGGAACGCGAGCGTGTCCTTGTAGCCCGGGTACCCGCGGCTCGCCCAGTGGTCGAGCAGGAACCGCACCGTGACGCCGCGGGCCTGCGCCCGGGCGAGGGCCTCGAAGTACGGCCGGGTCGTGTCGTCGAGCGTCGCGATGTAGAACTCGACGTGCACGAACCGCCGTGACTGGTCGATCGCGCGGGTCATCTCCTGCACCGACTCGTAGGAGTCCGGGTAGAGCTCGGCGGAGTTGCCGCCGACGAGCGGCATCGCGCCGAGCTCGCGGTTCAGCTTCGTCACGCTCTCGAGCCACGGCGGCCAGGGGTGGTCGCGGCGCACGCGCTCGATGCCTTCGGTCTGCTCGAGGATGTACGCGTTGATCTCGGTCTGCTTCTCGCGACGCGCCTTCGGCAGCTTCGTCGACCCGATGATGAGGAAGACGATGAACCCGATGTACGGGATCAGGAAGATGGCGAGCAGCCAGGCCGTCGCGGTCTGCGGCTTCCGGTTGTAGGGGACGTAGATGATCGAGAAGACGCGGATCGCCAGGTCCAGCAGGACCAGGAGGACGGTGACCGCGACGCCGAGCCAGTGCTCCACGGGGTGCGGGGCTAGCGGAAGTTGATGAACTGCAGCGGCACGTCGAACTCTTCACCCTTGAGGAGCTGGATCGTGTTCTGCAGGTCGTCGCGGCTCTTCGAGGAGACGCGGAGCTCGTCACCCTGGATCTGGCTCTTCACGCTCTTCGGGGCGTTCGCGCGGAGGAACGCGCCGATCTTCTTCGCCACGTCCTGCTCGATGCCGTTCTTGAACTTCACCTCGATGCGGTACTCCTTGCCCGAGGGGTAGGGGTCGCCGGCGTCGAGGCTCTTCAGCGAGATGTTCCGCTTGATGGCCTTGCTCTGCAGCACGTCGAGGACGGCCTTCGCGCGCTCCTCGGAGTTCGCCTTGATGAGGACGTCCTCGCCGCTGAACGCGATCGACGCGTCGGCGCCCTTGAAGTCGTACCGCTGCTCGATCTCCTTGGCGGCCTGGTTGAGGGCGTTCTCCGCCTCCATCTTGTCGACCTTGCTGACCACGTCGAAGGAACTGTCTGCCATGCCGGACAGCCTAACGGCGCGGCGCGGTCCCGGTTCGGTGGTCACGAGCACCCTCCGGAGTCCGGTATGCTCTTCACCGCGCCTTCGGTTGGTGACCACACCGGCCGGGTGCGCACACGGCAAGTTACCCAAGCGGCCAAAGGGATCTGACTGTAAATCAGCCGGCGTAGCCTTCGGGGGTTCGAATCCCTCACTTGCCACACACGACAGCCCCGTCCGGATCGGACGGGGCTGTTCCCGTTCCTCGGCCGATGTTCTCGCCGTTGCCGTTGCCGTTGTCGTTGTCGTTGCCGTTCCTGGGCTGGCGGCCTTCCTGGTCGCGATCCGGCAGGCTTGGGGGCATGCCCGACACGCTCACCCCAGTCCAGTTCGCCGACCTCGCCGAGTCGATCGCCCGGGAGGCAGCTGCCCTCGCCGCGCGCCGACGTGCGGAGGGTGTCGAGGTCGCCGACCGGAAGTCGAGCATCGTCGACGTCGTGACGGCAGCCGACCGCGAGGTCGAGGCGCTCATCCGTGCCCGGATCGCCGAGGCGCGTCCCGACGACGGCTTCCACGGCGAGGAGTCCGGCTCCGGGATCGGCTCGTCGGGCATCACGTGGGTCGTCGACCCGATCGACGGAACGGTCAACTACCTGTACGGCAGCGAGCAGTACGGCGTGAGCATCGGTGTCGTCCGGGGGAGCGCGGACCCGACGGAGTGGGAGGCGCTCGCGGGCATCGTCGTGGCACCGGCGACGGGCACGGTGCACCGCGCGGTGGTCGGCGAGGGCGCGACGCGCGACGGCGTCCCGCTCCGGGCGTCGACGCCCGCATCGCTCGCCGAGACGCTCGTCGCGACGGGCTTCGGCTACACCGCAGAGCGCCGTCGCGAGCAGGTCGCGGTCCTCGCGGGTCTGATCGGCGAGGTCCGGGACGTCCGGCGTGCCGGAGCCGCGTCGCTCGACTGCTGCGCGGTCGGGGCGGGCACCGTGGATGCCTACTACGAGCGCGGGATCAACCCGTGGGACATGGCGGCCGGGTCGCTCGTCGCGGCCGAGGCGGGGGCCGAGGTCCGGATCTGGGAGGCCGACGGCACGCGGTCGTTCCTGTTCGCCGCACCGGCGGTGGCGGACGAGCTCGAGGCCCTCGTGCGTCGGCTCGAGTCCGAGGTGCTCGGGGACTGACCGCCGGGCGGAGTCCCGTCGTGGGTCCTGCACGGTCGTGCACGCGACTGGCGGTGCGGCACGGCCCCTGCTAGCGTGCTGCAGTCCCGTTACCTGCTCGTTACCAACGAGCGCCTCGTGCCCCGATCAGGATCAGCCCCGAACACATGCCCCACGCCTCCCAGCCGACCGCGACGACGCCCACCCGCCCCGAGACCGCGACCGAACCGGTCGTGCACCTGACGCGACGCGCACGCATCGAGGCCGAGCGTCGTGCCGCTGCGACGGTGGTCCAGCCTGCGGCGCAGGCGACGGCGGCGGCCACCGGGTCCGTCTCCGGGCCGTCGTTCGACGAACTCGTCGCACCGACGACGCCGGCGGCTCCGGTCTCCCCGATCGACCTCGCGCCGACCTCGCCTGTCCGGCCCGCACCGTCGGCCGGCGCGGTCACGCCGCCGGCCCCCGCGTCGCCGGACGTCACGCCGGCGGTCGACGCCTCGCGTGCGCCCACCCCGGTGGTCGATCCGGTGCACCCGTCCGCAGGACGGCGATCCGCGGCTGCTGGCTCCGTTGTTGCCCCGTCGGTGCGCGTCGACCGCGCGACCCGGCACATCGGTGGTGCGCCCGCGTCCTCGATCGTGCCCCGGGCCGAGCGTGGTGCCGCCTTCCGTCGGAACGCCTCACGCGTCACCGCGGTCGGAGCCCTGCTCTTCGCCGCCGGGCTGGTCGTCTCGACGTCTCTGCCAGCACAGGCGCTCTGGGTGCCGCAGTCGGACACCACCACGGCCCGGACCGTCGCTGCCGGTGACGGGCAGTCGCTCAGCGTGGGTGACGGAGCTGCGGACGCGGAGACCACCCGCGACCAGTACTCGGTCACGTCCGCCACGCAGTACAAGAACGTGGACGCGTCGACCTTCACGAACGACCCGAACGGGTCCATCCAGTGGCCGTTCCTGACCGGCGTCCCGATCACGTCCGGCTTCGGCGGCCGCCAGGTCGAGGGCTGCTCGTTCTGCTCGACGAACCACATGGGCGTCGACTTCGCCCCGGGCGAGGGCACCCCGATCCGCTCGGTCGCCGCGGGCACCGTCATCAAGGTGCAGGCGCACGACGGCGGCTTCGGCAACGACGTCTGGGTCCAGCACGACGTGGACGGCAAGCAGTTCGTCAGCGTCTACGGCCACATGAAGGACGGCACGTTCAAGGTCGTCACCGGCCAGGAGATCGCCGTGGGGGACGAACTCGGCGAGGTCGGCTCGACCGGCAACTCGACCGGACCCCACCTGCACCTGGAGATCCACGTCGGCGGGGTCCCGGTGGACCCGTTGGCCTGGCTCCGCGCGAACGCGAACTAGCGGAGGCGCGGCGGCACGCCCGGGCGTCGCGTCCGGTTCCCGACCACCGCCGCGCGTCTGCTACGCTCGTCTGGTGCCGCCGAGCGGCACTCGCCCCGATAGCTCAGTGGTAGAGCACTTCCATGGTAAGGAAGGGGTCGTCAGTTCAATCCTGACTCGGGGCTCCGACCCGGAGCTGTTGTCGCTCCGGATCTCTGGCGGGGTAGCTCAGTTGGTTAGAGCACACGACTCATAATCGTGGGGTCACGGGTTCAAGTCCCGTCCTCGCTACCACAGGCCCGGCGGCCAGATCGCCGGGCTTTCGTCGTTCCCGGGCTTCTTCTTCCCGGGGTCTTCTCGTTGCCGTGCTGCACTTCTCCCGGGCCGCAACGCCTCGGGCAACGGTCGTGTCGCACGTCCGGCTCGCCCGTTCTTTCCCATCACGGGCGCTGTACCTGACGTGATCGGGCGTACCTGGTGATCCTGACATGCAAGGTACGCCCGGTCTGGCCAGGTACGCCCGGTCTGGCCAGGTATGCCCGAAGTGGCGAAGTGCGCCCGGTCTGGCCAGATGTGCATCGCGCGGACCGCGCCGCACGCGACGGCGGCACGGGCTCCCGAACACTCGCGCCACCCGAGGCGCGCGCCACTCCGCGCCCGGGCGTCAGCGCGGGGGAGCGGTCAGCACGCCGGCGGCCCGGAGCGCCCGCTCGAGCGTCGCCTCCACCTGCTGCCACGCGCTCCGCCGACGCCCCGCCCCGATGCTCCCGCCGGACACCGCCGTGGCGTGCTGCGCGTGCCGGAGCGTGATGGTGGTCGACGTCCCCGTGACGGTCGTCGAGAGCTCGTAGCGCCGGAACTCCCGCGACGGGTGCACGAGCGCGCCGAGCAGGATGGTGAGCAGCCGGCTCCCGGTCGTCGCGGTGATCGTGCCGCCCGTCGACTCGACCCGGTGTCCCGCCTGCCGGAGGGCCGCGCTGGCGACCTCCATCGCGGTGCACCGGTCGCCCGTGTGGACCGCGTACTCGGTCGTGTGCTCCATGCGTCCCTCCCCGTCCCCGGAGTCGTCCCGACGGCGTCCCCCCGGACGCCGTCCGCCGAGCCTAGCCGATGCATCCTCATGAAGCGGCCCTGTGTCGAGGGTGCTCGGTAGACTCCCACCCGTGTCAGTGAACCCCGAGCTCGTCGGCAGGACGTTCCCGCCGGCCCAGCCCTACCTGGTCGGTCGCGAGAAGGTGCGCGAGTTCGCCCGCGCCGTGTTCGCGACGAACCCGATCCACCACGAGCCGGACGCCGCCCGCGCCGCCGGGTACGCCGACGTGGTCGCGCCGCCGACCTTCGCCGTCGTCGTGCAGGAGGCCACGCTCGCCCAGCTCCTGGCCGAACCGGACGCCGGCATCGACTTCTCCCGTGTCGTGCACGGCGAGCAGTCCTTCACCTACGACCGGCCGATCGTGGCCGGCGACGAGCTGACCGCCACGCTCACCGTCACCAGCGTCAAGACCCTCGGTGGCAACGCCATGGTGACCGCGGAGAGCACGATGCAGGACGCCTCGGGGGAGCACGTCGTCACGGCGACCTCCACCCTCGTGGTCCGAGGAGACGACGCATGACCGCCGCACCCGCCACCGCGCTCGAGGTCGGCGCCGTCGTCGCCGAGCGCGAGGTCCACCTGACCCGCGACGCCCTCGTGCGCTACGCCGGGGCCTCGGGGGACTTCAACCCGATCCACTACCGCGACGACGTCGCCGCGTCCGTCGGCCTGCCGGGCGTGCTCGCGCACGGCATGCTCACCATGGGCCTCGCCGTCCAGCCCGTCGCGGAGTGGCTCGGCGACGGCGGCTGGGTCCAGCGCTACGGCGTCCGCTTCACCCGCCCGGTCGTCGTCGACCCGGAGCAGGGCGCGACCGTCGGCGTGGTCGCCAAGGTCGGCACCGTGGACGACCAGGGCCGTCCGCAGCGCATCGACCTCACCGTGACCGCCGCCGGGCAGACCGTGCTCGGCAAGGCGCAGGTCACGGTGGTGTTCCGCTGACCGTGACGACGCGACTGGCCGACCTCACGACGTTCCGCGTCGGCGGTCCCGCGGCCACCCTCCTGGTCGCGGACACGACCGACGAGCTCGTCGCGCACGCGCGGGCCGCCTGGCAGGACGACGAGTGGCTCGTCGTCGGCGGCGGCAGCAACCTGCTCGTCGCCGACGACGGCTTCGCCGGCACCGTCGTGCTCGTCCGGACGCACGGGGTGGACGCGGATCCCGACGCGGACGGCGTCACCGTCCGCGTCGCGGCCGGTGAGCCGTGGGACCGGTTCGTCGCGACGACCGTCGAGAACGGCTGGACCGGTCTGGAGGCCCTGAGCGGCATCCCGGGCACGGTCGGCGCCGCCCCCGTGCAGAACATCGGCGCCTACGGGGTCGAGCTCTCCGACGTGCTCACCCGCATCGAGTTCCTGGACGCGTCGACGGGGGACCGCACGTGGGTGGAAGCGGCCGAGCTGGCGCTCGGCTACCGCACCTCGACGCTGAAGCACGGGCGGCGGGGCGTGGTGCTGACGGTCGAGTTCCGTCTCGGCACGGCAGTCGACCAGGGGGTCCCGGTCCGTTACGCCCAGCTCGCCGGCTCGCTCGGCGTCGACCTCGGCACCCCGGTCGAGCCCATGACGATCCGCGAGACCGTCCTGCGGCTCCGAGCCTCGAAGGGCATGGTGCTCGACGACGCCGACCCGGACACCTGGAGCGCCGGCTCGTTCTTCACGAACCCGATCGTGTCCGCGGCGTTCGCCGAGACGCTCCCCGCCGAGGCCCCGCGGTGGCCCGCTGGCGAGGACGTCAAGCTCAGTGCCGCGTGGCTCATCGAGCACGCGGGTGTCCACCGCGGGTACGCGGTCCCCGGATCGCACGCCGCGATCTCCTCGAAGCACACCCTCGCGCTGACGAACCGCGGCGGGGCGACCGCCGCCCAGGTCGCCGAGCTGGCGCGGTACGTGCAGGTGACCGTCCTCAACCGGTTCGGGGTCTCGCTGGTGCCGGAGCCGGTCGTGGTGGGGGACCTGCTCGCCGCGAGCTGACCACCGGACGCGCCCCGGGCCTCCAGGCCGACCCTCCCGGCCCGCAGAACGCAACGAAGGCGGTCCCGCACAGCGTCACAGCGCTGCGAGGAACCGCCTTCGTTGCGTCTTGCGGAGGGGGATCTACGCGGAGAAGAACTCCGTGAGGCGACGGACGCCCTCGGCGATGTCGTCGTCGCCCAGCGCGTACGACATGCGGATGTACCCGGAGGGACCGAAGGCCTCGCCCGGGACGACCGCGACCTCGGCGTGCTCGAGGATCAGGTCCGCGAGCTCGAGCGTCGTCGTGGGGGTCGAGCCCGCCCACTCGCGGCCGAGCAGTGCCGTCACGTCGGGGTAGACGTAGAAGGCGCCCTTCGGCGTCGGCGTGACGAAGCCCGGGATCGCGTTGAGTCCGTCGACGATCGCGCGGCGGCGGCGGTCGAACGCCTCGCGCATCGCCTGCACGGGCTCCTGCGGGCCGGTGAGTGCGGCGATCGCCGCGCGCTGCGACACGTTCGCGACGTTCGACGACAGGTGCGACTGCAGGTTCGACGCGGCCTTCACGGCGTCGGCCGGACCGATGAACCAGCCGACGCGCCACCCGGTCATGGCGTAGGTCTTGGCGACGCCGTTGACGAGGATGGTGGTGTCCGCCAGGGCCGGCACCGCGTCGAGGATGCCCGTGAACGTGACGTCGTCGTAGACCAGGTCCTGGTAGATCTCGTCGCTGATCACCCAGATGCCGTGCTCGAGCGCCCACTCGCCGATGGCCTTCGTCTGCTCGGCCGAGTACACCGAGCCGGTCGGGTTCGACGGCGAGCAGAAGAGCAGCGCCTTGGTCCGCGGCGTGCGGGCGGCCTCGAGCTGCTCGACCGTGACGAGGTAGTCCTGGTCGCTGCCGGCGAAGACCTCGACCGGAGTGCCACCGGCCAGGCGGATCGCCTCCGGGTAGGTGGTCCAGTACGGGGCGGGGAGGAGGACCTCGTCGCCCTCGTCGACGATCGTCTGGAAGGCCTGGTAGACGGCCTGCTTGCCGCCGTTGGTGACGATGACCTGCGACGGGTCGACCGTGGTGCCGGACTCGCGCGCGGTCTTCTCGGCGATCGCCCGCTTGAGCTCGGGCAGGCCGGTCGCGGGCGTGTACCGGTGGTTCGCCGGGTCCTGCACGGCCACGACGGCCGCGTCGACGACGTGCTGCGGCGTGGCGAAGTCCGGCTCGCCGGCGGCGAACGAGATCACCGGGCGACCGGCGGCCTTCAGCGCCTTCGCCTTGGCATCGACCTTGAGCGTCGCGGACTCCGCGATCGCGGCGATGCGCGAGGCAATGCGCGGGCGGTCGGAGGTCGCGTCGACGGGGGTCGGCGCGTGCTCGGGGGCGGTGGACTCGGGGCCGGGGGCTGCGGTGCTCACGGCCACGAGCCTACCGGCGCGGCACGCCGGGGGAGCGGCCGAGTGGACAGCGTGTGACGTACTCCCGTACACTCGACCACCGGCGCACGGAACGGTGACGGAACGTGTGCCAGGGGGTCTCGACCCTCACAGGGCGGTGGCTCAATTGGTAGAGCAGCGGTCTCCAAAACCGCAGGTTGCAGGTTCGAGTCCTGTCCGCCCTGCAAGTCTGGAAGGTGTGAAGGTGGCGAGCAAGGACATGGAGACGACGACGGATGACGTCGTCGCGAAGGCCAAGGCCGACCGTGCTCAGCGAGGTGGCCCGATCGCCGCCGTCGCCCTCTTCATCCGCCAGGTCATCGGCGAGCTCCGCAAGGTCGTGACGCCGACGCGCAAGGAGCTCTTCAGCTACACCGGCGTCGTGCTCGTCTTCGTCGTCGTGATGATGATCCTGGTGTCGATCCTCGACTTCGTCTTCGGTCTCGGGGTCGGCTACGTGTTCGGCAACGGTCCGACGGTCTGATCCGTCGTCGACCGGCCGGTCAGCGGTTGGTCCGACAGCGGCCAGTCCGACAGCGGCCGGCAGCGTCCGTCCACCTGGCCGGACACGGACAGGAGTACGGTCTCCCCGAGACGGCGACGGACGCGAACCGCTCCGGCCACTCACCCGATCCGCACCACCGAACGGAAAGAACCGCAGTGTCTGACTACTCCCGCGACGACATCGACCTCGCCACGGCTGCTGAGCAGTCCTCCGAGGTCGAGGAGAACCAGGAAGGCGACGTCGAGACCGCCGAGGGCCGTTCGGTCGAGTCCGCCGAGGAGCGCGCGATCTCCGTCGAGGACGAGGACGACGACTCCCTCGGTCTGAGCGACGAGCCGGACGACGGCACGGTCGACGCCTCCGTCGACGAGACGCTCACCGCACTGGCCGAGTCCCGCGACCCCGAGGCGGACGCCGTCGTGGACGACGCGCTCGAGATCGACTCCGCCGACGAGGCCGAGGCTGCGGTCGAGGCCGTCGAGGACGAGGAGGAGTCCGAGCTCGAGGACGCCACGGCTGCCGAGGCGAACGAGACGCTCGCCGCGGACGAGGCCCTCGACGCCGACGACGAGCCTGCCGAGGTCGACCCGTACGACGCCTTCAAGGCCGAGCTGCGGATGAAGCCGGGCAAGTGGTACGTCATCCACTCCTACGCGGGCTTCGAGCGCCGCGTGAAGTCGAACATCGAGAACCGCATGATCTCGATGTCGATGGAGGACTCGATCTACCAGGTCGAGGTCCCGATGGAGGACGTCGTCGAGATCAAGAACGGGCAGCGCAAGCTGGTCACCCGGGTCCGGATCCCCTCGTACGTGCTCGTCCGCATGGACCTCAACGAGGACTCGTGGTCGGTCGTCCGCCACACCCCCGGCGTCACCGGCTTCGTGGGCAACGCCCACAACCCGACGCCGCTGCGCTTCGACGAGGCGTTCGGCATGCTGAAGTCGCTCGTCCAGGTCGCCGAGGCCGCGCCCACCAAGGGCGGCGCGAAGTCCGGCGGTGCCGCGCAGGCGCAGCCCCAGGCCGAGGTCGACTTCGAGATCGGCGAGACGATCACGATCAAGGAGGGCTCGTTCGCTGGTCTGCCGGGGTCGATCTCGGAGATCAAGCCGGAGAGCGGCAAGCTCACGGTCCTCGTCTCGCTGTTCGAGCGTGAGACCCCGGTCGAGCTGAGCTTCGACCAGGTCACCAAGCTCTAGTTCGTCCCAGGGCGTCGACCCGGTCCGACCGATCGGGTAGACTGCTGAGGTTTGGCCCCGCGTGCTGTGGCATGCGGGGCTTCACCGCGGTCCGGATCCGCCGGGCCAGCGGGAGAGTGCACGGGTCCCCGTGCGTTCGATTCCAGGAGGAAGCACAACATGGCACCGAAGAAGAAGGTCACGGGCCTCATCAAGCTGCAGATCAACGCGGGCGCCGCCAACCCGGCCCCGCCGATCGGTCCTGCGCTCGGTCAGCACGGCGTGAACATCATGGAGTTCTGCAAGGCGTACAACGCCGCGACCGAGTCGCAGCGCGGGAACGTCGTGCCGGTCGAGATCACCGTCTACGAGGACCGTTCGTTCACGTTCGTCCTCAAGACCCCGCCGGCCGCAGAGCTGATCAAGAAGGCCGCGGGTGTGCAGAAGGGGTCCTCGACCCCGCACACGGTCAAGGTCGCGAAGATCTCGATGGACCAGGTCCGTCAGATCGCCGAGACCAAGCAGGCCGACCTGAACGCCAACGACATCGAGCAGGCCGCGAAGATCATCGCCGGCACCGCTCGTTCGATGGGCATCACGGTCGAGGCGTAAGCCTCAGCGCCCCACACACCCCGACCCCTTTCCGTGGGAGAGCCTCGCCGGCTCGTCAACCACGTAGCTCTGCAAGGAGAACACCATGGCGAAGAAGTCCAAGGCCTACCAGGCCGCGGCCGCGAAGATCGAGGCCGACAAGTTCTACACCCCGACCGAGGCCGTCGCCCTCGCGAAGGAGACCGGCTCGGCGAAGACCGACTCCACCGTCGAGGTCGCGCTGAAGCTCGGCGTCGACCCCCGCAAGGCCGACCAGATGGTCCGCGGCACGGTCATCCTGCCGCACGGCACGGGCAAGACCGCCCGCGTCATCGTCTTCGCCGTGGGCGCTGCGGCCGAGGCCGCCATCGCCGCCGGTGCCGACGAGGTCGGTGGCGACGAGCTCATCGCGAAGGTGGCCGAGGGCTACACCGCGTTCGACTCCGCCGTCGCGACGCCGGAGCTCATGGGCAAGGTCGGTCGTCTCGGCAAGGTGCTCGGCCCGCGTGGCCTCATGCCGAACCCGAAGACCGGCACCGTGACCCCGAACGTGGCGCAGGCCGTCAACGACATCAAGGGCGGCAAGATCGAGTTCCGCGTCGACAAGCACGCCAACGTGCACTTCGTCGTCGGCAAGGCCTCGTTCACGCCGGAGCAGCTCGACGAGAACATCTCGGCCGCGCTCGAGGAGATCGTCCGCCTCAAGCCGTCCGCCTCGAAGGGTCGCTACATCACGAAGGGCGCCGTCTCGACGACCTTCGGACCGGGCATCCCGCTCGACGTCAACGCCATCTGATCGACTGATCGGAAGCACCATCTGATCGACCGATCGGATCGAGGGACCCGCACCGGATCGGTGCGGGTCCCTCTGCGTTCCCGGGCGATCAGCCGGATAGCGTGGCACCGTGCGCATCCTCGTGAACTCACTGCGGCTCCTCGCCGTGATCGGCGTCGTGGCCGCCGTGCTCGGCCAGTGGCTCGTCAGCTCCACGCTCGCGGGCTACGACCCGTTGAACTTCTTCGGCTACTTCACGATCCAGTCGAACATCATCATCGGCGTCGCGTTCGCGGTCGCCCTCGTCGCGGCGGCCCGTCGCAAGCGCACCGTGCTCGGCGTGAGCGTCTTCAGGGGCGCGGCGACGGTCTACATCGCGACCACCGGCATCGTCTACAACACGCTCCTCGTCGGCGCGGCCGTCGAGAACACGGTCCCGTGGTCGAACGACCTGCTGCACAGGTGGATCCCGCTCTACGCCGTGCTCGACTGGCTGCTGTTCTCCGACCGCGCGCGACTGCTCTTCCGTCACATCTGGTGGTTCCTGCTCTACCCGGCGGTCTGGACGGTCGTCGTCCTGGTCCGGGGCGCGACGGACGGCTGGGTGCCGTACCCGTTCCTGAACCCGTCGCAGGGCTACGGCGTCGTCACGTTGTACTGCATCGGTGTCGGCGTCACGATCGCGTTGCTCGGTGTCCTCGTGGTCGGGATGAGCCGCCTGCGCCTGGTGAAGGTCTAGACCCGGAACGCCCGCAGCTTGTCGAGCACCAGGTCGGCGAGCTGCACCAGCCCGCGGATCTGGTCGTCGTCACGGTCGACCCAGCGGCACTCCGGCTCGTCGGCGACGGGCACGAAGTCGTCGTGCCGCTCCCACACGAACAGCGTGCGGTCGGCGCCGAGGACGTACTGCTGCCACCAGACCTGGCGCAGGTAGTGCCGTGGGATGCTCCGCCAGGCCTTGCCGGTGGTCTTGATCTCCGCGAGCACGAGGCGTTCCGACGCGTCGTACCCGACGCCGTCCGGGGTGGCGAGGTGGGCACGGTTCGTGCTCGCGTGGAACAGGTGCGCCGACGGCTCGATGCCGTGCGTGGCGGCGACCCAGGCGGCGATGACGGGCTCGCGGTCCTTGCCGTGCTCGGTCCAGGCGTTCCCCGAGAACCGGGAGCCGTACCGCTTCTCGGCGACGACGGCCTCGACGGCGCGCAGCGAGGCGAGCCGTGCGACGTCGGTGGCGGTGATCCCCATCGCGCGGGCGCGCAGCCAGGCCACCCGGTCGGACGAGTGCGCGACGATCCGCTCGGTGTGCCCGCGGAGCGCGGTGAACGCGTCGTGGACGCCCGCCGTGGAGCGCGGACCCGCGGCGGACCGCCCGACGGGAGCGGCCGCACGTGCAGCCGACCGCGCGTCGGACGCGGCCGGCGTGGCGGAGGCGGGGAGGGCCTCCAGACCGGGGTCCAGGTCGCCCCACAGGGTGGGCTGCACGATCGTCACCCGACGATTCTCACCCCGCGGGCCGACACGGCGCGAACCGACGCGCGCGGCGTCCGCCCTCAGGAGACGAGCGCGCGTCGCTCCGCCACGGCGACCAGTTCGTCGACGCCGGCGGGGGAGAGCGCGTAGCCGATGGCCAGCGCGGCAGCACCCTGCAGCGCGGCGACCGAGCCGGCGCGGGACTGCGCGATCACGAGGTGCTCGGTGGCGAGCGGCATCGAGCGGGCGTAGACGACCTCACGGACGCCGGCGAGGAGGTGCTCCCCGGCGCGCGTGATCGAGCCACCGAGCGCGATCACCGACGGGTTGACGAGCGAGACGCAGGTGGCGAGCACCTCGCCGATGTCGCGGCCGGCCTGGCGGACGGCACCGATCGCGTCGAGCTCGGAGCGCTCGACCAGTGCGATGACGTCACCGCTCGTGTGCACGTCGTGGCCCTTCGCCCGCAGGGCCCGCGCGATGGCGGGGCCGGACGCGACGGCCTCGAGACAGCCGGTGTTGCCGCAGTGGCAGGGCATGTCACCGGCACGTGACACCCGCACGTGGCCGATGTCGCCGGCCGTGCCCTGGGCGCCGCGGCGCAGCTGGCCGTCGGAGACGATGCCCGACCCGATGCCGGTCGCCACCTTCACGAAGAGCAGGTGGTCGACGTCCGGCCAGCCGTGCGCCCGTTCGCCGAGCGCGGCGATGTTCACGTCGTTGTCGAGCAGGACGTGCGCGGACAGGTGACCGCGCAGCCAGCCGGGGACGTCGAAGCCGTCCCAGCCCGGCATGATCGGCGGGTTCGCCGGACGCCCGGTGGAGAACTCGACGGGACCGGGCACGCCGATGCCCATCGCGACGACGTCGTCGCGCGCGCGGCCGACCTCGTCGAGGAGTGCGTCGACGGTCTCGACCAGCCAGGTGAGCGTGGGGATCGGACCGGCGGCGATGTCGATCGCCGCCTCCCGCGTCGCGAGCGGCGCACCGACGAGGTCGGTCACGGCGACGCGGCCGTGCGAGGCACCGAGGTCCGCGGCGACGACGAGTCGGGCGCGGGGGAGGAGGGCGACCTGGGCCGGCGGCCTGCCACCGGTGGAGGCCGCGGTCTCGACGGGACCGACGAGCCCCACGTCGACGAGCGCGTCCAGGCGCACGGCGATCGTCGAGCGTGCGAGACCTGTCAGGGCGGCGAGCTCCGCCCGGGTCCGCGGCACACCGTCGCGGAGGATCTGGAAGAGCTCGCTCGCTCCGACCGGAGGCGACGCTGCCGTCCGGGTGAAGTCGACCATGTGGGGAGTGAAGCACACATCGAACGCGCCACGCAACGAAGACTGTCGACTCTGTCGCAACTTCTGCTTGACCGCCGACAGAAGCGGTCATAGTGTGACGCTCGATCACTGACGATCCACCATCTCGACGAGGAGAACCCCTGGTGACACAACCCCTGTCGGTCCAGCTCTACACGGTGCGGGACGCCCTCTCGGCGGACCTGCCGGGCACGCTGCAGCGCATCGCGTCCATCGGCTACACGAACGTCGAGGCCTTCGGGTTCGTCGACCGTGCCGAGGAACTGCGCGACGCCCTCGCCGCCGCCGGCCTGCAGGTCCCGAGCGGTCACGCCCGCCTGCTGGACGCCGGGGAGCAGGACCTCGAGCGCATCTTCCACGCCAGCGTGACGGTCGGTCTCGGCACCCTGATCGACCCGCACATCGACGAGGCGCGGTGGACGACTCGCGAGGACGTCGAGGCGATCGCCCGCGAGCTCAGCGCACTGGCTCCCCGCGCCGCCGACCACGGGCTCGTGCTCGGGTACCACAACCACGCGTTCGAGTTCTCGAACCGCATCGACGGCGTGAGCGCCTACGAGGTCTTCGCGGACGCGCTGTCCGACGACGTCGTGCTCGAGCTGGACACCTACTGGGCGAAGGTCGGCGGTGACGACGCCGTGGCCGTGCTGCAGCGCCTCGGCGACAAGGTGCAGTTCCTGCACGTCAAGGACGGCGACGGTTCGCACGACGACAAGCAGCAGGTCGCCGTGGGGAACGGCATCATGCCGATCCGCGAGATCGTCGCCGCGGCGCCCGACGCCCTGCACGTCGTCGAGCTCGACGACCACGAGGGCGACGTGTTCCAGGCCGTGGCCGACTCCTACACGTTCCTCGAGGGGGCCCGGGCATGACCGACACGACCGCAGCCACCGCGTCTCCAGCCGTCGACGGCACCCGCCGCACCGGACCGGTCGGCGTCGGCGTCATCGGTGCCGGCGTCATCTCGGACCAGTACCTGTCGAACCTCACGGTGTTCCCCGACGTCGAGGTCCGCTTCATCGCCGACATCGACGAGCCCCGTGCCGCCGCCCAGGCCGAGAAGTGGGGCGTCGCCGGGTCCGGCTCGGTCGAGCAGCTCCTCGCCGACGACGACATCGAGATCGTCGTCAACCTGACGATCCCCGCCGCGCACGTCGAGGTCGCCCTGCAGGTCCTCGCCGCCGGCAAGCACGTCTGGGGGGAGAAGCCCTACGCCCTCGACCGCGCCAGTGCCGCCGAGCTCCGCGACGCGGCACGTGCCGCGGGGAAGACCGTCAGCGTGGCGCCGGACACGTTCCTCGGCGCAGGGCTCCAGACCGCGCTCCGCGTCGTCCGCGAGGGCCGGATCGGCACCCCGCTCAACGGCCTGACGCTCTTCCAGAGCCCCGGCCCGGAGTCGTGGCACCCGAGCCCGGAGTTCCTCTTCGCACACGGGGCCGGCCCGCTCTTCGACATCGGCCCGTACTACATCACGACCCTCGTGCAGGCGTTCGGTCCGGTCGCGAAGGTCACCGCAACGGCGTCGAAGGCCCGTGCCACGCGGACGATCGGCTCCGGCCCGAAGGCGGGCACCGAGTTCCCGGTCGAGGTCCCGACGAACCACTCCGCGCTCATCCAGTTCGAGCACGGCGGGAGCGCGCAGAGCGTGTTCTCGTTCGAGTCGGACCGCGGTCGCACCGGCTTCGTCGAGATCGCGGGGGAGACCGGCACGGTCGTGTTCCCGGACCCGAACGACTTCGACGGCGACACCGAGCTGTACGCGCACGGTGCCGAAGACCCCGAGACGATCCCCGCGGTCGGTTCGACGTACTCGCGCGGCACCGGCGTGGTCGACCTGGCCCGTTCGCTCCGCGCCGGCGAGGAGAACCGGGTCCCCGGCGCCCTCGCCTTCCACGTCCTCGACGTGATGGTCTCCATCGCCGAGGCAGCCGAACGTGGTGAGACCGTGCTCGTGGAGAGCACCGTCGCACCCTCCCCGACCCTCCCCGAGGGCTGGGACCCCGCGGCGTCCACCCTGTCCTGACGGACGGCGCCGGCCGGACCCGTCCGACGACGGACGGACACCCGGTCGGGGACACCGCACCACACAGCAGCACCCGACAGCACGACCAGCACCACCGCACCACCTCCTGCACCACCTCAACGACGAGAAAGTAGAGAGTCATGCGCACTGCCATCCGCGCACTGGCCATCACCGCGGCCGCGGCACTCACCGTGACCGGCCTCGCAGCCTGCTCCTCGGGATCGTCCGGTTCGTCCGGCGACTCGAAGACGCTCACCTACTGGGCGTCCAACCAGGGCACGTCCCTGCAGAACGACAAGGAGGTGCTCACCCCCGTCCTCGAGAAGTTCACCAAGGAGACCGGGATCAAGGTGAACCTCCAGGTCATCGGTTGGAACGACCTGCAGACGAAGATCACGACCGCCGTCACCTCGGGTCAGGGCCCGGACGTGGTGAACATCGGCAACACCTGGGCGACCTCGCTCCAGGCCACCGGCGCCTTCCAGGAGTTCGGCGACTCGGAGATGAAGGCGATCGGCGGTGCCGACAAGTTCGGCAAGGTCGCGCTCTCCACCGGCGGTGCCCCCGGCAAGACCGTCACGAGCGTCCCGCTCTACGGTCTCGCGTACGGCCTGTACTACAACAAGCAGATGTTCCAGGACGCCGGTCTCCAGGCACCCACCACGTGGGAGGAGCTGACGGCGGACGCCAAGAAGCTCACCACGGGCGACCAGTACGGCTTCACCATCGCCGGTGGGTCGTACACCGAGAACGCCCACTTCGCGTTCATCAACTCGGCGCAGAACGGTGGCGAGTGGTTCGACAAGGACGGCAAGCCGACCTTCACCGAGAAGGCGAACGTCGACGGCATCAAGCGCTACCTCGACCTGATGCAGTCGGACAAGGTCGTCAACACCTCGAACGCCCAGTACGACAACGGCACGCAGGCGGTCTCGGACTTCGCGAACAAGAAGGCCGCGATGATGCTGACGCAGAACAACGCGAACGCCACCATCACCTCCAACGGCATGTCCGCTGACCAGTTCGGCGTGGTGCCCTTCCCGGCACCCGAGGGCGCGAAGGACATCGCGTCCTTCCCGGCCGGCATCAACCTGTCGATCTTCAAGAACACGAAGAACAAGGACGGCGCGCTCGAGTTCGTGAAGTTCATGACGAGCGAGTCGACGCAGAGCACGCTCGACAAGCCGTACTCGGCCCTGCCGGTGCTCGCCTCCGCTGCTGACTCGGTCACCGACGAGCAGACGAAGACGTTCCTCGACATCTACAACAACAAGGCCAAGCCGCTCCCGCTGGTGCCCGCCGAGGACCAGTTCGAGTCGACGGTCGGCAAGGCGATGAACGACATGTTCGCCAAGATCGCCACCGGCGGCACGGTGTCCGACAGCGACATCAAGACGGCCCTGCAGACCGCGCAGGACCAGGTCTCGCAGTCGGTCGGCTAGTCGGCCTGGAGGCCCGGGGCGCGTCCGCAGGACGCGCCCCGGGCCTCGCCCCTCCACACCCGGCCCCGTGCCGGGGTGAGCCGATCGGCTCACGCTGGTCGATCCTCCAGGCCGCTGCCACGGCCCGGCGGACGACGCACCCGATCCCGTCATCGCCGGAAGGCCACCACCCATGACCACCTCGGTCCTGCCCGACTCCGAGCGCATCGACCTGACCCGTACGAAGGCCCCGACCCTGTCGGGGCCGCAGCCGGGTCGGAAGCCGAAGCGCCACTGGCTGCCGTACGCGCTCGTCGCACCCGCTGTCCTGTTCGAGCTGCTGATCCACATCGTGCCGATGCTCACCGGCATCTGGATCTCGTTCGTCCAGCTCACCAAGTACTTCATCGCGAACTGGGGTGCCGCGCCCTTCGCCGGGCTGCGCAACTACTCGGTCGCGATCGACTTCGACCAGGCCATCGGCAAGGGCGTCCTCAACTCGTTCCTCATCACCTGCGGCTACACGATCATCGTCGTCGCCCTGGCGTGGACCTTCGGCATGGCTGCGGCGGTCGCACTGCAGAAGCCGTTCAAGGGACGCGGGCTCTTCCGCACGCTGTTCCTCGTGCCCTACGCGCTGCCGATGTACGCCGGCATCATCACCTGGAAGTTCATGTTCCAGCGGGACTCGGGCGCCGTGAACCACGTCCTCGTCGACCAGCTCGGGCTGTTCGGCGGGCAGGGGCCGTTCTGGCTGATCGGCTCGAACGCGTTCGTGTCCGTCGTGGTCGTCGCGATCTGGAAGACCTGGCCGTTCGCGTTCCTCATGCTCATGGCCGGGCTGCAGTCCGTCCCGAACGACGTGTACGAAGCCGCGTCGGTGGACGGCGCGAAGCCCTTCCGCCAGTGGCGCTCGATCACGCTGCCGATGGTCCGACCGGTCAACGTGACACTCGTGCTCGTGATGTTCCTCTGGACGTTCAACGACTTCAACACGCCCTACGTGCTGTTCGGATCGACCGCGCAGCCGCCGGCAGCCGACCTGCTCAGCTTCCACATCTACAACGCGTCGTTCATCACCTGGAACTTCGGCTCCGGTGCCGCGATGAGCGTCCTGCTCCTGCTCTTCCTGCTCATCGTCACGGGCATCTACCTGGCCGTGACCAACCGGAGGTCCGTCCGTGCGTGAAACAATGGGCGCCAAGTCCTTCAAGGTCGTCACGATCGTCCTGCTGACGCTGTTCACGGTCGTGCCGCTCTACGTGATGATCACCACGGCGATGAAGCCGCTCGGTGACGTGCAGAACAACTTCACGTGGATCCCGACGACCATCACCTTCCAGCCGTTCATCGACATGTGGTCCACGGTGCCGCTCGCGAAGTACTTCGTGAACTCGCTCGTGGTCTGCACGATCGCGACGCTGTTCTCGCTGATCATCGCGACGTTCGCGGCCTACGGCGTCTCGCGGTGGAACTTCCGGGGCAAGAGCACCTTCACCACCGCGGTGCTCTCCACCCAGATGTTCCCGGGTGTGCTGTTCCTGCTGCCGTTGTTCCTCATCTTCACGAACCTCGGCAACGCGCTCGGCATCCAGCTCGTCGGGTCGTGGCTCGGGCTCATCATCACCTACCTGACGTTCACGCTCCCGTTCTCGATCTGGATGCTCTCGGGCTACTTCGAGACCATCCCGCGCGAGCTCGACGAGGCCGCGATGGTCGACGGCTCGGGTCCGATGGGTGCGCTGTTCCGGGTCATCCTGCCCTCGGCCCGCCCGGGTCTCGTCGCGGTCGGCATCTACTCGTTCATGACCGCGTGGGGCGAGGTCCTCTTCGCCTCGGTGATGACGAACGGGGACGGGCAGCTGCTCGCGAACGGTCTGCAGCAGTACTCGACGCAGACGAACGTGTACTGGAACCAGATCATGGCGGCGTCGCTCGTCGTGTCGATCCCGGTCGTGGTGGCGTTCCTCATCGTGCAGCGCCAGTTCGTGGCCGGCCTGACCGCGGGCGCAGTGAAGTAGGCGGAGCGCTCTCACTCGTTCGGACGGTTCCCGCTCGGCACTTCCCGCTCGGGCAGGTCCCCGCTCGGGCAGGTCCCGCTCGGGCACTTCCGCGAAAGCGACAGATCTGCGGCAACGGTCGCCGGAGATCTGTCGCTTCCGCGCATCAGACAGGATGGACGGATGACCGGGACACGCGGGCGGCAACTGCTGCCGGGACAGACCAGCCGAGTGCACGTGTACGACGTGGCCTCGCGGACGAGTCGGCTCGTGTTCGAGTCGGACACGGTGCTCGTCGAGGCGCCGAACGTCCTCGACGACCGCACGCTCGTGCTGAACGGGGACGGTGACCTCTGGCTGCTGCCGCTCCCGCAGCCCGGCGACGACCGCGTGCTCGACGAGACCGCGCTCGTGCCGGTGCCGATGCCCGGGGTCGGCGAGATCAACAACGACCACGTGCTCGACCCGTCGGGGGAGTCCGTCGTGGTGAGCGCCCGGGACGGTGAGCTGTACCGCGTGCCGCTGCCCGAGGGGGGCTCGGCCACACGCATCACCGACACGCGCGCGGCGCTGCCGGTCGTTCGGAAGTACTACCTGCACGGCATCGCGCCGGACGGCTCGTCGCTCGCGGCGATCGTGGGGGAGCGGACGCCCGAGGGCGTCTGGACGACCGACGTCGCCCTCGTCGACCCGGTGTCCGGAACCACGACGTTCCTGACCCGGGACGAGCACCCGGACGACGGCTGCGCGATCACGCCGGACGGCCGGACGCTCCTGTTCAACACCGAGCGCTTCACGCCGGGCACCGCTCAGCTCGCAGCGCTCCGACTCGACGCATCCGGCGACGGCGACCACGACGGTGACGACGACGACGGCGCTGGCGGTGGCACCACGGGCCGCGCCGCCGCGGGCGCTCCCGTACGGATCACCGCCGACGATCGGGTGGACTGGTTCCCGCACCTGTCCCCGGACGGCGCGCACCTGCTCTACCTGTCGTACGAGCCCGGCGTGCAGGGGCACCCCGCCGACCACCGGGTGGAGCTGCGGCTGCTGCCCGGGGTCCTGACGCGGGGTGCGCGGATCGCCGTCCTGCCCGCGACCCTCGTGGTGCTCGACGGCGGCCAGGGGACGGTCAACGTGCCGCCGTGGTCGCCCGACTCGCGCTGGTTCGCGTACTGCGACTACCCCGTGGCCTGAACCCGGCGGACGAGACGGCGGGTCAGCCGGCGTCGCCGTAGGTGCGGCGCAGGTGCTCGGCGTAGCCCCCGGGGGTCCGTCCGGCGAAGCGGCCGCTCGTGACCACCGGCAGCTCGGTCGTCGCCCGGACGTCGAGCCCGAGCGCCCGCGCCCGCTCCACCAACCGGACGTCCTCGTGCTCCGGGACCGGATCGAACCCACCGAGTGCGGTGTCGGCGTCCGCACGCACGCCGAGGTTCGCACCGTGCACGTGCCCGAGCGTGGCCCCCGGTGGGTGCGCCGCACGCCAGCGGTCGAGCACGGCGGGGTCGAGGTCGTCCGGGTCGGGGACCACCGCGCCGACGAGCACGTGCGCTCCGGTGAGCAGTGCGTCCACCTGCTGCACGAGCCAGTCCGGGTGGACCCGCGAGTCGGCGTCGGTGTGGGCGAACCAGTGCCGGTCGGGCGGCGACGTCCGGGCGAGCGCCCGGGCGTGCGCGGTCCCGACGGCCCGGGCACGACCCACGCCGACGCGCGGCGACGTCCGCACGTGGAGGTGTCCGGCCCGCCACACCGGGTCGGTCTGCCGGGTCGCCTCGACGATGCCGGCGGTACCGTCGGTGCACCCGTCGAGGACGAGCGTGACGCCGGACCGTACCGACGGGTGCGCGGTGTGCAGGGTCGTGACGGCAGCGGCCAGCGCGTCGAGGGCAGCGCGCACCGAGCTCTCCTCGTCGTGGACCGGTACGACGACGTCGACACGGGCGGTGCTCACCGGACGAACCCCTCGGCGCGGGCGGTGCTCACCGGACGAGCCCCTCGGCGCGGCCGACCGAGGTGACGGCCGGGCCGGGCAGCACGCTGAGCACGAAGTCCTCCTCGACGTGGCGCACGAGCGCGGGCCGCGGCCACCGGGCGGCGAGCCGGGCGTCCACCGTGTCGCCGCCGATCACCGCGTCGTCGTCCGGGTGACGCCAGTGGCAGGCGACGAGCACGCCGTCGTCGTCGAGCGACCCGAGCACCCGGTCCACGGTGCGGTCGAGGTCGTCGGGCGACAGGTAGTAGCCGACCTCGGACAGGACGACGAGGTCCCACCGCCCGTCCGGCCACTCGACGGGGAACGCGGCCGTCTCGAAGCGCGCGGCCGGTGCACGACGCCGAGCACGCTCGATCGCGGCGGCTGCGACGTCCGTCCCGAGCACCGCGTCCGCGCGCTCGGTCAGTGCTGCCGTGAGCACCCCGGTCGCGCAGCCGAGCTCGAGGGCCGACCGGAAGCGGGGGCGGGGCAGCGCGGCCAGCGTGACGGCACGCTTCCGCTGCTCGTACCAGGAGCCCTCGAAGTCCCACCCCTCGGGCTTCCGGGCGTAGTGCGCGTCGAACGACTCCCGCGAGCGCGACCGCAGCGGCGCGAAGAGCCACTCCTCGGCGCGCAGGTGGTGCGCGGCGTGGCGGTCGTCGACGATCGGCTCGTCGCCGGGTGCGTCGGACAACGGCTCCGTCTGGGACCGGTACGCGGCCAGCGCCCGGGCCTTCCGGTCGCGGACGTCGGCGTCGAGGACGAGTGTGCGGGCCCGGTCCCACGGCATGGTGCGAGCAGCGGGGTCGTCCCAGTGCCAGGCCCACACCGGGTAGGCGAGCAGTTCCGTGCCCGGCGTCGCAGCGACCACCTGCTCCGCGACCTCGCCGGCGACCCGGTGGTCGCGGTGCCCGTCCCCGCGCCACGGCGCGACGACGAGCGTCGGACGTGGTGTCCCGGCGAGCCGGTGCTCGAGCGCGGCGCGCAGCACCTCCGCGTGCTCACGCACCGCACCGTCGGGGACGTCGAGCTCGGTGGCACCGGCGGTCGCGTGCAGCACCCGCAGCGCGGCCCGGAACTCGGCCGACCGGCGCGGGGCCAGGTCGGCCGGTGTCACGGTGTGGGAGTCGGGGTGGGAGCGCTCGCCGCGGGTGACGAGGAGCACGTGCACGGGGACGCCCGCGTCGGCGGCGGTCGCGACGAGCCCGCCGACGCCGAGGGTCTCGTCGTCCGGGTGCGGCGCGACGACGACCACGGCACCGACGCCCCGGAGGTCGACCGGGGCCGCGGGCACCGAGCGGAGGAACGCTGTCCACGCCGCGGGGTCCGTGCCGGGCTCGCGGTGGTCGAAGCTCACCACGCGACACCGCCGCGCTCGACGACGATCCGTCCGACCCGGGCGAGGTCCCGCTCCCCGTGGTCCTGCAGCACGTAGAGCCCGAGGTCAGCGACCCGTGCGGCGACCGCGGCGTCGTTCGCCAGCGGGGCAGGGCCGAGGGTCGCGACGACGCGCTGCGACACCGCGTCGACCGCGCGGCGCACCCGCGACCGCGTGACCTGTGCCACGAGCGACCAGTCGGTGTCGTCGTCCGGTCCGGCTGCACCGGTCGAGGCTTCGTCGATCCGGGCCGCGGCGGTCGCGAGCGCGTCCTCGGCGTCGGCGAGGTCAGCGACCGTGGCGCCGAGTGCGGCCTGCAGCAGCTCCGAGCCGGGTCGCGCCGCCGTGGCCGTCCGGAGCGCCCGTGCGAGCCCGACCGCGCCGCCCCACCAGCACGCGGCGACGCCGATGCCGCCCCACGCGAACCCCGGACGGGTCAGGTACCAGCCGGGAGCGCCGACCGCGGTGCCGACGACGCCGTCGAGGTCGACGGGACCGCTGGGGACGTCGGGCATCCCGCGGGCGACCCAGGCCTCGTCGTGCACGGTCACCCCGGGCTGGCGGAGGTCGACCGCGACGAGCTGGCGCTGCTCGCCGACGTGCGCCGTCACCAGGGCGTGGGTCAGGGAGGACGCGAGCGAGCACCAGGGCTTCGTGCCGTCGAGCCTGACGGCGCCGTCGGCGACGACGGCGCTCCCGGTCGCGACCGTGTCACCGGGCGTGACGGCACCGTCCGACGCGCCGCTGCCGGACGACGGCGTCGCGGTGACCCGGAGCCCCGGGGCCTCGGCCGCGAAGACACCCCAGGTCGACCCGGACGCCACCGCGGTGCCCGCCTGCGCGAGGATGCCGAGTGCGTCGAGGTGCGGCTCGACCGTCCGGGCGAGCGCGACGTCCGCGGCGGCGACCGCCGCCAGGGTGGCGAAGACCGGACCGGCCGTCCCCGCGGTCAGCACCGGGGTGGTGTCGGCGAGCACCTGCGCGAAGGCGAGACGGTCCGCCGGCGAGGACCCGGTCCTCCCGGCCGCCGCCTCGACGGACGCCGTGTCGACGAGCGAGACGGACGCGGGCCAGGCCGGGGATCGCAGCATGCGGCCGACCGTACGGCGGCGGTGCCGTGCGGCCGTCCGGGGACCGCGTCGTGCGGCTCGTGCGACAGGGCGGGACGGCCGGGCCGTGGGCAGCGAGCGGCCCGGCGAGCGAGCAGCCGAACGGTGCAGGCGTCCGTCGGACGATCCACAGAGCGGGGAGGGGTGCTCCACAGACCGCTCATAGGAACCGCACCGATCCTCGATGACGTGACCATCTCCCAGCCCGCCGCAGCCCCCCGCCTCACCCGCGCCGACGGTTCGCCGTTGCGCATCCTCGTCGTGGACGACGAGGCCAGCCTGACCGACCTGCTCTCGATGGCGCTCCGCTACGAGGGCTGGGACGTGAAGAGCGCGAACGGCGGTCAGGAGGCCCTGACGACGGCACGCGAGTGGAAGCCGGACGCGATGGTGCTCGACGTGATGATGCCCGACCTCGACGGACTGCAGGTCCTCGGCCGACTGCGGCAGAACAACGACGACACCCCGGTGCTGTTCCTCACCGCCAAGGACTCCGTCGAGGACCGCGTCACCGGGCTGACCGCGGGCGGCGACGACTACGTCACGAAGCCGTTCTCGCTGGAGGAGGTGGTGGCGCGGCTCCGCGGGCTCATCCGCCGCTCGCAGATCTCGGTGTCCGAGGCCGGTGACTCCCGCATCGTCGTCGGGGACCTGGTGCTCGACGAGGAGTCGTACGAGGTGTCCCGCGCCGGACGGCCGATCGAGCTCACGGCGACCGAGTTCGAGCTGCTCCGCTTCCTCATGCGCAACCCCCGCCGGGTGCTCTCGAAGGCGCAGATCCTCGACCGGGTCTGGTCGTACGACTTCGGCGGCAAGTCCAGCGTCGTCGAGATCTACATCTCCTACCTGCGGAAGAAGATCGACGCCGGCGAGACCCCGATGATCCACACGGTGCGCGGCGTCGGGTACGTCATCAAGCCGACCTCGTGACGCTCCGTCGGCGCCTCGTCCTGAGCATCGTCGCGCTCGTCGTCGCCGTCAGCGCCGTCATCGGGGCGGGCAGCATCATCGCGCTGTTCTCGATCCAGCGGTCGGCGATCGACGAGCAGCTCGCGTTCGCGACGACCCGCGCGCAACGCTCGGTCGAACAGCAGGGACCGGGCGGGCCCGGACTCGAGATCGGTCGACCGAGCGGCCAGGCGGCCGGCACGCTGACCGCGTACTTCCTGGACGGCAACGCCGTCATCGGCAGCGTCCTCGACAACGCCGGGGACGTCGACCGGTTGGCGTCCTCAGCGGTGCGACCGCTCGGCGACGTCACCGTCGACGGTGCAGCGCACACCATCGACCTCGGCAGCGACCTCGGTCGGTACCGGGTCACCGCGGTGTCGCTCGGATCGGCCGTCCTGGTGGTGGGCCTGCCGATGGCGCCCGTCTACGAGAGCGTCTGGAAGCTCTTCGGCGTGGTGCTGGTGGTCACCGCGCTCGCCCTGCTCGCCGCGACCGGGGTCGCCGCCGTCGTCGTCCGTCGGTCGCTCCGACCACTCGAGCGGGTCGCCGAGACCGCGTCCTCCGTCGCACGGATGCCCCTGGAGCGCAGCGACGCCCTCGACGGTGTCCGGGTCCCCGACACCGACCCACGCACCGAGGTCGGCCGGGTCGGCACCGCCTTCAACCGCATGCTCGGACACATCGGGAACGCCATGCAGGCCCGGGAGCGCTCGGAGCAGAAGGTCCGGCAGTTCGTCGCCGACGCCTCGCACGAGCTCCGCACACCCCTCGCGTCGGTCCGCGGGTACGCCGAGCTCACCCGGCGGATGGGCGCGGACCTGCCGCAGGACGTCGTGTACGCGATGGGTCGCATCGAGTCGGAGTCGCTCCGGATGACGAGCATGGTCGAGGACCTGCTGCTGCTCGCCCGACTCGACGAGGGTCGCGAGGTCGAATTCGCCGACGTGGACCTGACCGGCCTCGTGCTCGACGCGGTGAACGACGCGCACGCCGCCTCGCCCGACCACGTCATCGCCGTGGACGTGCCCGACGAGCCCGTGGTCGTCCCCGGCGACGCCGCCCGGTTGCACCAGGTGGTCGTCAACCTCGTGACGAACGCCCGGACGCACACCCCGGACGGCACCCACATCACGGTCGGCCTCGCCCCCGTCGCCGACGGCGTCGACCTGACGGTCCGTGACGACGGGCAGGGCATCGACCCGGAGTTCCTGCCGAAGCTGTTCGAACGCTTCGCGCGGGCGGACAGCTCGCGGTCGCGGAGTGCCGGGTCGACGGGGCTCGGGCTGGCGATCGTCGACGCGGTCGTGCAGGCGCACGGTGGCCGGGTCGCGGTCGCGAGCGTCCCGGGGGACACCGTGTTCACCGTGCACCTGCCGGCCACCCGACCGGCGGGCGCGGGTGCACGGGACGTCACGGGTGACGAGGTGACCGCCTGACGGACGGGAGGCGCGGGGCGGGCCCGCACCGCGCCTCCAGACCGGCACTTGGTCACCGCCGGATCCTGTGGTACCTTCTTCGAAGCCAAAGACCGCCGGTCGTCTGTGCGCTCGCGCACAGACCGAAGGTCCTCACTCGTGGGGCAGCCAGCGCAGGTGTTCAGAACAACTCCTCCCGTTCGCGGGGGAGCAGCTCCGAGCCTCTGCGCCGGAGCTTTTTTCGTGTGGTGACCAGGGGCTAGCCGGCAAGAACCCCAAGGAGAACCATGGCGAACAAGGAAGCTGCGGTCGCCGAGCTCACGGAAGCATTCCAGAGCTCGAACGCCGTTCTGCTCACCGAGTACCGCGGTCTCACGGTCGCGCAGCTCAAGGAGCTCCGCAACTCGATCCGTGAGCACGCCACGTACGCCGTGGTGAAGAACACGCTGACCAAGATCGCGGCGAACAACTCCGGCATCACGTCGTTCGACGACGAGCTCGCTGGCCCGTCCGCTCTCGCCTTCGTCCACGGTGACACCGTCGCCGTCGCGAAGTCGCTGCGTGCATTCGCCAAGGCGAACCCTCAGCTCGTGGTGAAGGGCGGTTACTTCGACGGTAACCCGCTCACCGCGACCGAGGTGGACAAGCTCGCTGACCTCGAGTCCCGCGAAGTGCTGCTCGGCAAGCTCGCCGGCGCCTTCAAGGCCTCGCTGTTCGGTGCTGCGTACCTGTTCCAGGCACCCCTCTCGCAGGCCGTCCGCACCGTGGACGCCCTCCGCGAGAAGCAGGAGTCCGCGGCCTGATCAGGCACGCGTTCATCAACCACACGTACTAGCTAGTAGTAGGAGAAAATCATGGCGAAGCTTTCGCAGGACGAGCTCATCGAGGCCTTCAAGGAGCTCACGCTCATCGAGCTCTCGGACTTCGTGAAGAAGTTCGAGGAGGTCTTCGAGGTCACCGCTGCTGCCCCCGTCGCGGTCGCCGCGGCCGGTGGCGCTGCTGCCCCCGCCGAGGAGGTCGAGGAGAAGAGCGAGTTCGACGTCGTCCTCAAGTCGGCCGGTGACAAGAAGATCCAGGTCATCAAGGAGGTCCGTGGCCTCACGTCGCTCGGCCTGGGCGAGGCCAAGGCGCTCGTCGAGACCGCCGACGCCAAGATCCTCGAGGGTGTCAACAAGGAGACGGCCGACAAGGCGAAGGAGGCCCTCGAGGCCGCCGGCGCCACGATCGAGCTCGCGTAGTCTCGACCGTTCGGTCACGAAGGCCGCTGCCCCTCGGGGCGGCGGCCTTCGTCGTGCGCGGCGCATGTGCAGTGCGCTGGGACTTCACGCGCCCAGCGACACCTCACGGCCACCGGCGCCCGTGAGGTGTCGCTCAGGGCGTGAAGTCGTCGGGCGTCACACCAGCACGCCGTGAGCGCGGAAGAGTGCTCGCAGCCGATCCGGCTCGACGAGGTGCCACCAGGTCACCCGGATGACCGATCGCACCGCGGGAAGCGCTCGGATCCGGTCCTCGCGTCGCTTCTCGGCCCAGAGGACGTCGGCCGGATCACGCCCCTGCAGCATCGACGGGTCGACGTACTTCTGCCTGCCGTCGAACTCGACCACGACGCCGAGTGACGGGAACCAGAAGTCGACCCGGTCGACGGAGCCGTCACGATGCCGGAACTGCGCCTGGCTGGTCCACGCAGGGAGCCCGAGCTCCACGAACCGGGCCGACGCGAACGACTCGCCGACCGACTCGTGGAGCGGGTCCAGTGCCTGGAGCACGGCGGCTGCTCGGGCCGAGCCACGCGCGGGTCGCAGGGGGACGGCGGCCCGGAGTCGCTCGGTCCGGAGGTCATCCGAGCGGACGGCGGCGTCCACTGCCGCGACCGCGACGTGGTGCTCCGCCGTCGTCATGAGCGTGACAGCCGTCTCGAGCAGCGACGTCACGGGGACTCCGTCGAACGCGGCATCGGACGGATCGTGCCGTGGTGTGCCGGGGTGTCGGATCACACCGACGCGGTGCTGGATCACCGGGGCCGCGGGGTCCAGGACGTGGACGCGTTCGTCGACGCGGCCGATCCACGGCCAGCCGTGGATCAACGCCGCGGTGACGTGGGAGAACACGGAGCCGGGTCGCAGGGTCGGTGCTGCGGCCCGGGCTCGTGCGAGGTGCCGTCCGGCGGGAGAGAGGTGTTCCCAGTCCTCGATCGCCACGAACACGCCGGGCAGCAGTCGTACCAGGCGCCCGGCGGCGTGATGTCGCTGCAGCGCCCGGGTTCGAGCGGGGTCGCCGTGTGCCGCGCGGAGGATCGTGGGTAGTCGCCTGTGCTCGTGCATGAGCACGATGCTCGCCGCGAGCGCATCGCGGCGCGGTGACGGGCGCCGACCTGTGGACACGTCGACGTACTGGAGGAGCTGGGGAGGAGAGGCCTCACGCGCTCAGCGACAGCTCACGGCCGTGTCGGGCCGTGAACTGTCGCTGAGCGCGTGAAGTCGTCCGGCACGGCCGCGGGCGCAGCCGGCGCAGCCGCGCGCGTCAGCGCAGGGTGCTGTGGCGGCGGCCGTACGCCAGGTAGAGCACGGCGCCGGCGACCATCCACAGGCCGAACGCGATCCACGTGCCTGCGCCGAGGAACACCGCGAGCAGCACGCAGCACAGGGTCCCGAGGACGGGGACGACCGGGAACAGCGGCACCCGGTACGAGCGCTCGAGCTCCGGGCGGGTGCGGCGGAGCAGGATCACCGAGACGTTCACCAGGGCGAAGGCCACCAGCGTGCCGATGCTCGTCGCGTCGGCGAGCTCGCCGAGGGGGACCAGCGCTGCGCCGACCGCGACGACGATGCCCACGATGAGCGTGTTCGGCACCGGGGTACCCGTCCGCGGCGACACCCGGCCGAACACGGACGGCACCATGCCGTCCCGCGCCATCGTCAGCAGGATGCGGGTCTGGCCGTAGAGCACCGTGAGCACGACGCTCGCGATGGCGATGACCGCGCCGATCGAGAAGACGAGCGCGACGACCGGCTGACCGGTGACCTCGACCACGATGCGGACGAGCGAGGCCTCGTCGGACGAGAACGACGTCCACGGTCGGGCACCGATCGCGGCGATCGCGACCAGGATGTACAGCGTCGTGACGATGACGATCGACCCGATGATCGCTCGGGGGAGGTCACGGCGGGGGTCCTTCGCCTCTTCCCCCGCTGTCGAGGCGGCGTCGAACCCGATGTACGAGAAGAACAGGCGCGAGGCCGCGGCGGTCACCCCGGCAGCCCCCATCGGCGCGAGGGGTGCGAAGTTCTGCGACGAGAACGCCGTGAAGGCGACGACCACGAAGAACACGAGCAGCGCGATCTTCACGACGACCATGAGCGTGTTTACCCAGGCACTCTCGCGGGCACCCGGCAGCAGGACCGCCATCGCGAGGAGCACGAGCACCGCGGCCGGCAGGTTGACCACGCCGCCGTCACCGGGCGGGGCCGCGATCGCCGCGGGCAGGTGGAACCCGAAGACGCGCATGGTCTCGTCGACGTACTCGCTCGCTCCGACCGCGACGGCGGCGACGGAGACCGCGTACTCGAGCACGAGGCACCAGCCGCAGACCCAGGCGATGCCCTCGCCCATCGTCGCGTACGTGTACGAGTAGCTCGACCCCGATGTCGGCACCGCGCCGGCCATCTCGGCGTACGACAGGGCGGACAGCAGCGCGGCCACGCCGGCGAGCACGAAGGAGATCCAGACCGCCGGACCCGCCAGCGGCACGGCGGTCCCGAGCACGACCAGGATGCCGGTGCCGAGCGTCGCCCCGACGCTGATCATCGTCAGGTGCCAGACCCCGAGCGAGCGCCGGAGCGGCTCGCCGTCGACACCCGCCGCGGCCTCGGCCTGCAGTTGCTCGATCGGCTTGCGGCGAGCGAGCTGGTGACGGAGGGACGTGGGGCGGGTGGGCGCGGACGTCAATGGGACCTCGTGATCGGCGCGGGGAAGGGGACGGACGATGGTCGCACGGCCCCTGAACGGGGTCAAATACGCCGAGGGCTGAGGGCAGCCGCCCGGAGTCGGCGCCGGGGATACGTTGGTGCCATGAGCATGGGGCACGGGATGCGTCCGGGCGGTCCCCGCGGCGGCGGGCGGATCTCCAGCGGTGACGTGCAGGCGCAGAAGGCCGCGAACGCCGAGGCGCCCCGGATCCCGCACCTGCTCCGACGCATCGCCGGCCTGTTCGTCCCGCACCGACGCGCCATCGTGCTGACGGTCGTGCTCGTGCTCGTCGGGGCGGCGCTCTCGGTGATCCCGCCGTTGCTCACCCAGCAGGCCTTCGACCGCGGGCTCTTCCCGCCCTCGGGTCGACCCGACCTGCCGGTCCTGTTCGAGCTGGTCGGCGGGATGGTCGCGCTCTGGATCGCGAGCGCCGGCGTCGGCATCTGGCAGACCTGGCTGACGGCGACGGTGGGCAACAAGGTCATGGGCGCGATGCGCATGCGGCTCTTCGCGCACCTGCAGCGCATGGAGCTCGCGTTCTTCACCCGCACGAAGACCGGCGTGATCCAGTCCCGCCTGCAGAACGACGTCGGCGGCGTTGCGAGCGTGCTGAACAACACGATCTCCTCGGTGCTGGGCAACACGGTCACCGTCATCGCGGCGGTCGTCGCCATGCTGCTGCTCAGCTGGCAGATGACCCTGGTCGCGGTCGTGCTCCTGCCGCTGCTCGTCATCGCGCAGCGCCGGGTCGGCCAGGTCCGGGCCCGGATCGCCGCGCAGACGCAGGAGTCGCTGTCCGACATGACCGCGATCACCCAGGAGGCCCTGAGCGTCTCCGGCATCCTGCTCGCCAAGAGCTTCACCCAGCAGCGCAGTGAGACCCAGCGCTACGGGGACGAGAACCGCAACCAGATCCAGCTGCAGGTCCGGCAGCAGATGTCCGGGCAGTGGTTCTTCGCGATCGTCCAGGTCTTCCTGTCGATCATCCCGGCGGTCATCTACGTCGTCGCCGCGTACCTGATCATCGGTGACGTCCCGATCACCGCCGGCACCATCGTCGCGTTCACGACCGTGCAGTCGCGGCTGCTCTTCCCGACCGTCGGCCTGCTCCGGGTGGTGCTGGACCTGCAGACCTCGGGTGCGCTGTTCGCGCGGATCTTCGAGTACCTCGACCTCCGGCCGGCGATCACCGACGCACCCGACGCGCGGCCGGTGGACGAGTCGCGCCTGGGGCACGTGGCGTTCGACGACGTCTCGTTCACGTACCCGGATGGCGAACCGGACAAGCCGACGCTGCGCGGGGTCTCGTTCGAGCTGCAGCCCGGACAGTTCGCGGCGTTCGTCGGACCGTCCGGCGCGGGCAAGACCACGATCTCGTACCTGGTGCCGCGCCTGTACGAGGCGTCGTCGGGGAGCGTGCGCTTCGCCGGGGCCGACGTGCGCGACCTGGAGCACGAGGACCTGATGCGCCACGTCGGGATCGTGAGCCAGGAGACCTACCTGTTCCACGCCTCCATCGGCGACAACCTGCGCTACGCGAAGCCGGACGCGACCGACGAGGAACTCGAGCGTGCCGCCCGTGCGGCGAACATCCACGAGACGATCGCCTCGTTCCCCGACGGCTACGACACCGTCGTGGGGGAGCGCGGCTACCGGCTGTCCGGCGGCGAGAAGCAGCGGATCGCGATCGCGCGCGTGCTGCTGAAGGACCCGCCGGTGCTGGTGCTCGACGAGGCCACGAGCGCGCTCGACTCGATCTCCGAGCACGTGGTGCAGACCGCGCTCGACACGGCAGCGGCGGGGCGCACGACGATCGCGATCGCGCACCGCCTGTCGACGATCCGCGACGCAGACGTCGTCTTCGTGCTCGACCACGGGCGGATCGTCGAGCGGGGCGACCACGACGAGCTGCTCGCACGCGACGGCGTCTACGCCTCGCTCTTCCACCAACAGAACGATGCGTCGACATCCTTCGTCGCAACCCAGACGACGACCGGGCCGGCCACCTAGACTCTGCCGCGTGCGTTACGCGAACTCCGTCGTCGACCTGGTCGGTGACACCCCGCTCGTCCGCCTGAACCGTGTCACCGAGGGCATCCGGGCGACCGTCCTGGTGAAGGTCGAGTACCTGAACCCGGGTGGCTCGTCGAAGGACCGCATCGCCACGCGGATCATCGACGCGGCCGAGGCCTCCGGCGACCTGCGCCCGGGCGGCACGATCGTCGAACCGACCTCGGGCAACACCGGCGTCGGTCTCGCGCTCGTCGCCCAGCAGCGCGGGTACCGCTGCGTCTTCGTGCTGCCGGACAAGGTCGGCGAGGACAAGCGCAACGTCCTCACCGCGTACGGCGCCGAGATCGTGGTGACGCCGACCGCGGTCCCGCCGGAGCACCCCGAGTCGTACTACTCGGTGTCCGACCGGCTCGTGCGGGAGATCCCCGGTGCCTACAAGCCGAACCAGTACGCGAACCCGAACGGCCCGCGCAGCCACTACGAGACGACCGGTCCGGAGATCTGGCGCGACACCGAGGGGAAGCTCACCCACTTCGTCGCCGGGGTCGGCACCGGCGGCACCATCTCGGGCACCGGTCGGTACCTGAAGGAGGCGTCCGACGGCCGGGTCCGGATCGTGGGCGCCGACCCCGAGGGCTCCGTCTACTCGGGCGGCACCGGTCGGCCGTACCTGGTCGAGGGCGTCGGCGAGGACTTCTGGCCCGGGGCGTACGACGCAGGCGTGCCCGACGAGATCATCGCCGTGACGGACGCCGAGTCCTTCGCGATGACCCGTCGACTGGCGCGCGAGGAGGGCCTGCTCGTCGGCGGGTCGAGCGGCATGGCCGTCGTGGCCGCCCTGCGTGCCGCACGCGACCTGACCGAGGACGACGTCGTCGTGGTGCTGCTGCCGGACGGCGGCCGCGGGTACCTCGGCAAGATCTTCAACGACCGGTGGATGCGCTCCTACGGATTCGCCGACGGCGACGACGCCCGCACGGTCGGCTCGGTCGTCGCGGACAAGGGCGGTCGCCTGCCCGACCTCGTGCACGCCCACCCGTCGGACACGGTCCGCGACGTCGTGGAGATCATGTCGACCTACGGCGTCTCGCAGATGCCGGTCCTGAGCGCCGAGCCGCCGGTCGTGATCGGCGAGGTCGTCGGCGCCGTCGCCGAGAAGGACCTGCTCGAGCAGGTCTTCACCGGCGCCGCCGCGATGACCGACGCGGTGAGCGGCTTCGTCGGCGACCCGCTGCCCCTGATCGGCACCGGCGAGTCGCTGTCCGCCGCCCGTCGGGCGCTCGAGACGGTCGACGCGCTGCTCGTCGTCGACGACGGCAAGCCCGTCACCGTGCTCACCCGGCACGACCTGCTCACGTCGCTGTCCGAGTGACGTCCGCACAGCACCCACCACACCCGACCCGCGGCCTCGACCTGCGGGCCCGATCCACGAGGAACCCCAGCGCATGACCGAGTTCGCGACCCGCGCCGTCCACGCCGGCCAGGAGCCCGACGCCACGACCGGTGCCGTCATCCCGCCGATCCACCTCACGAGCACCTACGTGCAGGACGGCGTCGGGGCGATGCGGAACGGGTACGAGTACTCCCGCGGCGGCAACCCGACGCGGGACGCCCTGCAGACCCTGCTCGCCGACCTCGACGGCGGTGTCGCCGCGTACTCGTTCGCGTCCGGTCTGGCCGCCGAGGACGCCCTGCTCCGCGCGTACCTCGAGCCCGGCGCACGCGTCGTGATGGGCAACGACGTGTACGGCGGCACGCACCGCCTGGTGAACCGCCTGCACGTGCCGTGGGGCGTGGAGCTCGTCGTCGTCGACATGAGCGACGCCGACCGGGTCCGTGCGGCGCTGGAGGGCGCGCCCGCGAAGACCGTGCTCTGGGTCGAGACGCCGACGAACCCGCTCATGAAGATCGCGGACATCGCGCTGCTCTCCGAGGTCGGGCACGCCGCCGGCGCGCTGGTCGTCGTCGACAACACCTTCGCGTCGCCGTACCTGCAGCAGCCGTTGTCGCTCGGCGCGGACGCCGTCTCGTACTCCACGACGAAGTACCTCGGCGGGCACTCCGACGTCGTCGGCGGCGCGGTCGTCCTGCGGGACGAGGCGTTCGCCGAGCAGGTCGGCTTCCTGCAGTTCGGTGCGGGCGCGATCGCGTCGCCGTTCGACGCCTTCCTCACGACCCGTGGCATCAAGACGCTGCCGGTCCGGATGGAGCGGCACTCGTCGAACGCGCAGGCGGTGGCCGAGGCGCTCGTCTCCGCCCCCGGCGTCGAGCGCGTGTACTACCCGGGTCTGGCCGACCACCCCGGGCACGAGGTCGCCGCGAAGCAGATGCGCGGCTTCGGCGGGATGCTGTCCGTCGCCCTGACCGGCGGACCCGAGGCAGCGAAGCGCTTCGTCGAGTCCACCGAGGTCTTCACGCTCGCCGAGTCCCTGGGCGGTGTCGAGTCGCTGATCGGCTACCCGAGCGAGATGACGCACGCGTCGGTCAAGGGTACCGAGCTCGCCGTCCCGGAGAACGTCGTCCGCCTGTCGGTGGGCATCGAGGACCAGGGCGACCTCGTCGCGGACGTGCTGCAGGCGCTGTCGCGCTGACCACGTCGCGCTGACCAGGACGCGCCGACGGTCCCGGTGACCGCGGCCGCTGCCGCTGTCGTGACGGACGGGAGGCTCCCCACCGGACCGGTGGGGAGCCTCCCGTCCGTCACTGGGAGACGAGGGATCGTCGGTGCCGCCCCCTAGGCTGGGGCGGTGAGCAGCGTGGCGACGAGGTCGGGGATCCTCAGCGGGCGCTACGCGCTCGCCACGCTCGGCATGGTCGCCATCGTCGGGGTGGCGGCGTTCCAGAACCTCGCGATGACGACGGTGATGCCGGAGATCAGTCGCGACCTCGACGGACAGACCCTCTACGCGCTCGCCTTCGCGGCCCCGCTGGCAGCCGGGGTGCCCGGGATGGTGCTCGCTGGGACGTGGACGGACCGTTCGGGCGGGCGGATCGTCGCCTGGGTGTCGGCGGCGTTCTTCGCGATCGGCACGGCCGTGGTGATGACCGCGCCGACGATGGAGGTGTTCCTGGCAGGTCGGCTCGTCGAGGGCTTCGGAGCCGGCGCGGTCGACGTCGTGCTGTACGTGCTCGTTGCCCGGATCTTCCCGGCCGAGCTGCACGGTCCGGTGTTCGCCGGGTTCGCCGCCGCGTGGGTCGTGCCCGCGCTCGTCGGTCCGGCGCTCGCGGGGCTCGTGACCGAGGTGTGGGGCTGGCACTGGGTCTTCGCGGGCGCCCTCGTGATCGCGGTCGTCGCCTTCGCGCTGCTCGTCCCGACGCTGGCACGCCTGCACGCGCCACCGGTCGAGCGTCGGCCGCCGTGGCGAGCGGGGCGCATCGGCTGGTCGGTCGCGGCGGCGCTCGCGATCCTGCTGCTCAACGTCGCGCCGGACCTCGGTCCGTGGGCGCGTGTCGTGGCGGTGGTCGTCGGGGTGGTCGGCGCGTGGGCGGCCCTGCGGCCCCTCCTGCCGACGGGCACCTTCCGGGCCGCCGCGGGCCTGCCGTCCGTGGTGCTCCTGCGCGGCCTGGTCGCCGCCGCGTTCTTCGGCAGCGAGGCCTACGTCCCGTTCCTGCTGCAGGAACGGCACGGCCTGAGCGCTTCGGCCGCGGGGCTCGCCCTGACGGTGGCCGCCCTGAGCTGGGCGGGGGCCAGCTGGCTGCACGGTCGGCTCGGGGAGCAGCGGCTCACCGCGTCCCGGACCTTCGGTGCCGGGCTCGGGCTCGTCCTGGTCAGCCTGCTCAGCGCGCTCGCCGTCGCGGTGTGGGACCTGCCGTGGTGGGTGCTCGTGGCGGGGTGGTTCGTGGGTGGCGCGGGCATGGGCGCGATGTACCCGCGGCTGTCGATGCTGACGCTCCGGTTCTCCGGCGAGGGCGACGACGGCTTCGCGAGCTCGGCGCTCACGATCGCCGACGCCTCGGGCAGCGTCGTCGGCCTCGCGGTCACGGGGCTGCTCTTCGTCGGCAGCGGGGGAGCCGAGGGGGCGTGGTCGTTCCCGCTCGTGTTCGTCGCGATGACGCTGATCGCGCTCCTCGGATCGGTGGCGGTGCGGCGGCTCGGGCCCGTGCCCGCACCCGTGCCCTCGTCGCTGGCACCAGGCACCGCCGGACCCGACCGGCGGTAGCGTGGGGGTCCGATCGAGCCGAGGAGGTCCCGTGCGCACCAGCGTCGTCGCCGTCCTCGTGGCGGCGATCCTCGCCCTGACCGGGTGCCAGGGGCCGACGACCGCCGCGCCGACGCCCGTCCGCAGCACCGACCTGACGAGCTCGGACGGCGGGTTCGCCGAGGACGCCGTGGTCGGGGTGGTGCTCGCCCCCGGGGACGATGTGCTCGCGGCGGACCTCGAGCGCGGTCTCGCGGGCGCCGGGTTCGAGCCGGACGTCCGGGTGGCACCGTCCTCGGCGACCGCCGTCGAACAGGCCCGCTCCGTCGACGCGCTCGTCCGTGCCGGAGCGAAGGCGCTGCTCGTCCACGCCGCGGATGCCGACGCGCTCACCGGGGCGGTCCAGACGGCACACGACGCCGGTGTGGTCGTGGTGTCGGTGGGGGATCCGCTCCCGGCGAGCGGGACCGGTGGCGACGGCGTCTCCGCCGACCACCGCGTGCCCGCGGCAGCCGATGCCGGGGACACGGCTCGGTCTGCGGTCGCGGTCGTCCGGTCGCTGCAGCGCGGCGAGCAGCCGGACACGGCCGACTGAGGCCGGGACCGCGGTCGACGCCCGGCGCGGGTCAGTGCGACCGGGCGCGGTCGGCGCCTCGGCTCAGTGCCACCAGGCCGGGAACGACAGGGTGATCGTCTCGACCAGGGACTTCCGGGAACGCCGCGGTCCGGCGAGCCACGCCTCGATCGCACCGACGAAGCCCTGGGCCACGAAGCCGGCGGCGACGTCGTCGAGCAGGGGTGGGCGCGATGCGGGGTCGAGCTCGCGGATGTGCTGCGCGCTCGACACGGTGAAGTGCTGCACGAGCATCCGGTGGAGCGAGGCGTCCTCGGTGTCGGGCAACCCGCGGGCGTAGATGTCACGGTGCGCCACGACGTGCTCGACGACGGCGTCGATGCCGCGGCGGGTGATGGCGGCGAGCTCGTCCTCGTCCGCGCCGCGGGCCGACGCGGTGCGGCGGGCCTCGACGTCGTCCTCGCGGATGCGGTCGAGCTCGGGCGTCAGTGCGTCGGCGAGGAGCGATCCGGGGGACACCGCGTGCGAGTAGAACGTCGCCCGGTTGATGCCGGCAGCACGGGTGACGTCGGCGACGGTGATCGCGGAGACCGGGCGGTCCGCTGCGAGCCGGAGGATCGCCTCGCGCAGCGCTGCCGTGGTGTGCACGATCCGGGCGTCGACCACGACACCACCCCCTCTTCGTTCCGACCGCACCAGGCGGCGCTCGAGCAGTCCGACGTTACCGCACGGCGGCCGCGCGGACGGGACAGAGCGCGCAGTGTGACGAGGACGACGGCGGACGGACGTCGCGAGAGCGCTCACACAGGCCCTAGGATGGTTCCGACGCCGAATCGATTCGATTCGACCCGATCTGATCCGATCGTGCGTCCGTCTGCCTCGGCCGCCGTCGAACGTCCCCGACGTCGACGAGCGGACCCGATCCCGCCTCTCCTGCACCCGACCTCCGTGAAGGACCGCTCGTGACCGCGCCCGCCACCACCGGCTCGCTCCGCGTCGTGCTGCACCCCGGTGACTCGCTCACCCGGCGGCAGCGCCTCGTCTACGTCTTCGTGCTCGGCGCGCTCACCGCGCTCGGGCCGTTCACCATCGACCTGTACCTGCCGGCGTTCCCGTCGCTCGAGCGCGAGCTCGGCATCTCCGAGGGCGCCGTGCAGCTCACGCTGACCGCGACCACCCTCGGCTTCGCCGTCGGACAGCTGCTCGTCGGGCCGTGGAGCGACAAGGTCGGGCGCCGTCTCCCGCTGATCATCGCCACGTCGGTGCACGTCGCGGCTTCGGTGGGTGCTGCGCTCGCGCCGAACGTCGAGGTGCTCGCGCTGTTCCGCGTCCTGCAGGGCATGGGTGCCGCGGCCGGCGGTGTCGTCGCGATGGCCACCGTCCGTGACCTGTTCGGCGGCAAGCCGCTCGTCCGGATGCTCTCGCGCCTGGCGATGGTGAACGGTCTCGCACCGATCCTCGCTCCGCTCATCGGCTCGCAGATGCTGCAGTTCGTCAGCTGGCGTGGTGTGTTCGTGTTCCTCGCGTGCTACGGCGCGGCCGTCGTCATCGCATCGTCGCTCCTCATCGTGGAGACCCTGCCGCCGGCCCGGCGGAAGGAGGCCGGTCACTCCACGATCGGGCAGCGCTACAAGGCCCTGCTCTCCGACCGCATCTTCGTCGGCGTCGCGCTCATCGGCGCGATGGTGTTCAGCGGACTGTTCTCGTACCTCTCCGCCTCGCCCTTCCTGTTCCAGACGGTCTACGGTCTCGACGCGCAGCAGTACGGTCTGCTCTTCGCCGTGAACTCGATCGGCGTGGTGGTCGGCGTGCAGGTGTCCTCGCGGTTGGCGCAGCGGGTCGGCCCGCAGTGGATCCTCGCCTGCTCGACCGCCACCCTGCTCGTGTCCGCCGTCGCGATCGTGGTGCTCGACCAGCTCGGCGCCGGTCTCGTCGGGGTGCTCGTGCCACTGTGGTTCTTCATCGCCGCGTGCGGGTTCACGTTCCCGCTCGTGCAGGTGATCGGCCTCGCTGCGCACGGCAAGGAGGCCGGCACCGCCGCGTCGCTCCTCGGTGCGCTGAACTTCGGGGTCGCCGGGCTCGTGTCGCCGATCGTGGGCTGGCTCGGGATCACCGCGGCGACGCCGATGGCCGGCGTGATGGCGTGCACGGCGGCCGTGGCGGTCATCGTGCTCTGGGTGGTCGTCCGGCCGCGGACGGTGCCGGCGCTCTCGCACTGACCGGGGAGCGACCTCCGCCGGCGCCCGGCCGTGCGGTGGGGCGCGGGAGCCGGGACGAGCGGCGGTGGCGCTGTCGTCCGACGCGACCGCTGTCGGACGACGTCGACACCGTCGTCCGGACCGGCACCGGGGCGCCCCGCGAGACGTGGCCGGACCGCTGACCCCGGCCGTCCGTATGCTGCGGACATGATCGACGCGGTGGAGCAGGCACGGGCAGCGGCAGCAGCGGCGCAGGCAGCGGCGGAGGAGGCGCGACGGCTGGCCGACGAGGCAGCCCGACGGGCCGAGGAGCTCGCCGCGGCGCTGCACCGGGCGGCCGAGGCGGCACCGGCACCGGCCCCGGACGTGAGCCGAGTGGACGAGGCGGCACCGACACCGGCCCCGGACGTGAGCCGAGTGGACGAGGCGACCGCGTCGACGGACGCGACCGCGTCGACGGGCGGGTCGACCGTCGAGACGGGCACCGCGCCTCCCGGCCGGACGGTGCCCGACGCGACCACCGACGCGACGTCGGCCCCCGATCCGACGTCGGTCTCCGCGCCGACGTCGACCCCTGACTCCGCACCGGTGACGCCACAAGCAGCCGGACCGCTCGGTCCCGACGCGGTCGAGGCGATCCGCACCGGGTACGCCGTCGAGGGCTCCGCCCTCGAGCTCGGGGCCCTCGTCAACGGCGGCCCGCTGCCCGACGTCCAGGTGCGCATCCCGCTCGCCATGCTCAACCGGCACGGCCTGGTCGCCGGTGCCACCGGCACCGGCAAGACCCGCACACTCCAGCTGCTCGCCGAGCAGATCGCGGCGAACGGCGTTCCCGTGTTCGCGGCCGACGTCAAGGGCGACCTCTCCGGACTCGCCGAGGCCGGGCAGCCGAACGCGAAGCTCCTCGCCCGCACCGAGGCGATCGGCCAGCGCTGGCAGGGCACGGGGAGCCAGGCGGAGTTCTACTCACTCGGCGGGCAGGGCACCGGGGTGCCGATCCGTGCGACGGTCTCCGGCTTCGGTCCGCTGCTGCTGTCGAAGGTGCTCGGCCTGAACGCGACGCAGGAGTCCTCGCTCGGGCTGGTGTTCCACTACGCCGAGCGCGCCGGGCTGCCCCTGGTCGACCTGTCGGACCTGCGCGCCGTGCTCACGTACCTGGTGAGCGACCAGGGCAAGGCGGAGCTCGCCGAGCTGGGCGGGCTGTCGAAGCAGACCGCCGGGGTGATCCTCCGCGAGCTCGTGACCTTCGCCGACAAGGGCGCCGACCGGTTCTTCGGGGAACCCGAGATCGACACCCGGGAGTTCCTCCGCACCGCACCGGACGGCCGCGGGATCGTGAGCCTGCTCGAGGTGCCGGGCGTGCAGGACCAGCCCGAGGTCTTCTCGACGTTCCTGATGTGGCTGCTGGCCGACCTGTTCAACGAACTGCCCGAGGTCGGCGACACCGACAAGCCGGAGCTCGTGTTCTTCTTCGACGAGGCGCACCTGCTGTTCTCGGGGTCGTCGGAGGACTTCCGTGAGCAGATCGTGCGCACCGTGCGGCTCATCCGCTCGAAGGGCGTCGGCATCGTCTTCGTCACGCAGACCCCCAAGGACGTGCCCGACGACGTCCTCGCGCAGCTCGGTTCGCGCGTGCAGCACCAGCTCCGAGCGCACACGCCGGACGACGCGAAGGCGCTGCGGGCGACGGTGTCGACGTACCCGACGAGCGACTACGACCTGGGGGAGGTCCTGACCTCGCTGGCGACGGGCGAGGCGATCGTCACGGTGATGAACGAGGACGGCGCGCCCACGCCGGTGGCGTGGACCCGTCTGCGGGCGCCGCAGGGATCGATGGACGCACTGCCGTCGGACGTCCTGGAGGCGCGGGTCGCCTCGTCCCCGCTCCTCGCCCGGTACGGCACCGCGGTCGACCCGGAGTCGGCTCGCGAGGTCCTCGCCGCCCGGATGGAGTCGGCGGCCGCCGAGGCGGCCGCGGCGCAGGCGCAGGCCGAGGCCGAGCAGGAGGCTGCGCGAGCCGCCGCCGCGGCGGCGAAGGAGGCCGCCGCGCAGGCCGCGCGGGACGAGCGCGAGCGGAAGGCGGCGCAGGCCGAGTACGAGCGGACGCAGCGCGAGTTCGAGCGGGCGGAACGAGCTGCCGCGGGGCGCCGGTCACGGTCGGGCTCGACGCGCTCGTCACGGTCCGGCGGGCGGGCCGGGGACGACCCGCTCGGCG